>NZ_JBHSBA010000014.1:393144-403771 GCF_042650365.1 Nocardia rhizosphaerae | reverse complement strand
GCTCAACAACCGACCCCGCAAGAGCCTCGACTGGAAGACCCCGGCTGAGGTGTTCGAGGAGCAGCTACGCTCACTCCCACAACCCGGTGTTGCAACGACCGGTTGAACCCAGTCAGTTTCGGTCTCGGAAGTTCGTGCGCGCGTTGGGAAATCACGCGATGGTCGGATCGATGGGCAGGGTCGGTGCGTGTGGTGACAACGCGGCGATGGAATCGTTTTTCGCGTTACTGCAGCGCAACGTCCTCGACCGGCGGTCCTGGGCGACTCGTGAGGAGCTTCGGATCGCGGTCGTCACCTGGATCGAGCGGACCTACCACCGACGCCGGCGCCAAGCCAGGCTCGGCAAATTGACCCCGATCGAATACGAGGCCATCATGGCCACACCGGCTCTTCGAGCTGCGTAAACCGCTGTCACCCGATCGTGCAGCAGTCCCCAACCATTTGGCTCTTCGATGTGCCCCGCCGGGGGCACGACCTGCGACCACGGCGGCCACAGCAGGTGCACGGCCGCACCGGCCAAACAGAATCCAGGACCAAAACGGGGGGTAAACGCGGGCCAGACACAAAAAACAGGTCAGGCCCGGTCCAAAGACCTGGCCTGACCTGCTCTTTCTGTGGAGCTAAGAGGACTCGAACCCCTGACCCCCACTCAGCAGCTCAGGGTTAACCCGGGATCACAGTTGCGGCAGCCGGTGGGCTGGGGCGGGTATTCGGTCGTCACGGTGCTACATACGGGCAGTACGAACCGGATTTCTTGGCATATTTTTGGCCGCGGCCCGCATACAAAACCAGGTCAGGCACGGTGATCGCGCCTGACCTGGTAGTTATGCTCCCCCATCTGGACTCGAACCAGAAACCTGCCGATTAACAGTCGGCTGCTCTGCCAATTGAGCTATAGGGGATTGCCCTGAGGGGTTAGACTCAGGCGGTCTGCCTTGGCGGGCTGACCGAGATGAAACTTTAGCGTATGGCATCGCTGGTTCCCAAATCGGGGCGCTACCTGCGGACATGCGGCGTATTGCGGTGGGCCGGCGGGTCGACATTCGTGGGGCGACTGGGGCAGGATGGAGCTCGCACACAGACGTGGGAGGAGCTCCAGGAGATGCTGCGGTTGATCATCGGCGTAGCGGCCGGTTATGTGCTGGGCACCAAGGCCGGGCGCGCGCGCTACGAGCAGATCAGTGCCGCGACGCGAGCCGTGACGGGCAGCCCGGTGACGAAGAAGCTGGTGGCGGTGAGCAGGCAGAAGCTGTCGGACAAGCTGAGTACCCGGCCGCAGCTCGAGCCCATGGAGCCGATCGACGAGCGCACCACGGTGCTGGTCCCGCACGATCAGCTGCGGCGCTGACGTCAGACCCCAGCCGAATCGGCCTCGCTGCCCATCGCCTGGGCCGCGAGACTCTTGCGGTATTGCTCCAGCGCGACGAGGTCGCCGAACAGGGTCATGTAGGTGTCGGGTTCCTCACTGGCCGACAGACGCTGCAGCTTCGATTTGAGCTCGGCGATCTGACGGCCGACCCAGGCTTCCTGGGTGCGCGCGAGAATGCCGGTGATGAAGCGCGGGACGTCGTTCTGTGATCGCACGGGCAGTTGCTCGTTGGCGAGTTCGGACACGAGCGCGCGGATCATCAGGTCATCGGTGTGATCGGAGACCGCGGCGACCCATTCCGCGCCGCCGAGCCCGGCCGTGGCGCCACCCGCTTTCGCGATCATGATGCGCACCGCGACGTAGGCGGGGTGGGTGAAGGCCGCGGCGTCGATGGAGTCGAACACGGTGCCCGCGATAGCCGGGTATTGCAGTGCGGCACTGAGGGTTTGCCGCTGGGCGAACAGGGCGGGATCGTTGGGTGCCGGGCGCACCGAGGAACCTTCCTCGGCGAGCGGGGCGGGCGCGGGCGCGGCACCGGGACGTCCGGTGGTCTTCGCGCCGGAACCGTTGCCGCCCATGCGGTTCTTCTTGGCTTCCTCGCCGACGCGGCGCACCACGAGCTGGATGTCGTCCCAGCCGACCCAGCCTGCCAGCCTGGTGGCGTAGCCCTTGCGGGTGGCGTTGTCCTTGATCTGGGCCACCACGGGCACGGTGCGCCGCAATGCTTCGACGCGGCCCTCGACATCGTCGAGATTGTGCTCGGCGAGCAGACCGCGGATCACGAACTCGTAGAGGGGGGTTCGGCGCGCGACCAGGTCGCGGACGGCGGCGTCGCCGGAGTGCTGCCGCAGCTCGCACGGGTCCTGGCCGTCGGGGGCGATGGCGATGTAGGTCTGGCCTGCTAGGCGCTGGTCGCCGCTGAACGCCTTCAAGGCGGCGGCCTGCCCGGCGGCGTCGCCGTCGAAGGTGTAGATGATCTCGCCGCGCCAGAAATTGTCGTCCATCAGCAGGCGGCGCAGCACCTGCAGGTGTTCTTCGCCGAAGGCGGTGCCGCAGGAGGCGACGGCGGTCTTCACGCCGGCCAGGTGCATGGCCATCACGTCGGTGTAGCCCTCGACGACCACGGCCTGATGTCCCTTGGCGATCTCGCGCTTGGCGTGGTCGAGCCCGAACAGCACCTGAGACTTCTTGTACAGCAAGGTCTCCGGGGTGTTCACGTACTTGCCTGGCATGGTGTCGTCGTCGAACAGCTTGCGGGCGCCGAAACCGATCACCTCGCCACCGAGGTTGCGGATGGGCCACAGCAGCCGCCGGTGGAACCGGTCGATCGGACCGCGTTTGCCCTGCTTGGAAAGCCCGGCCGCTTCCAGCTCCTTGAACTCGAAACCCTTACGCAGCAGGTGCTTGGTGAGCACGTCCCAGCCGCCGGGAGCGTACCCGCAGCCGAACTGCTTGGCGGCCGCGGCGTCGAAATTGCGGTCGGTCAGATACTCGCGGGCGGTTTCGGCTTCCGGCTCACGCAGCTGCGCCACGTAGAACTCGTGCGCGGCGGCATTGGCGGCGACCAGACGGGCGCGGGTACCGCGGTCGCGCTGGACCGAGGTGCCGCCGCCCTCGTAGTTGATCTGATAGCCGATCCGGTCGGCCAGCTGCTCGACGGCCTCGACGAAACCGATGTGCTCGATCTGCTGCAGGAACTTGTAGACGTCGCCACCCTCACCACAGCCGAAGCAGTGGAAAAGGCCGTGGTTGGGCCGCACGTGGAACGACGGCGACTTCTCGTCGTGGAACGGGCACAGGCCCTTGATCGAGTCGGCGCCCGCGCGCTTGAGCGCGACGTACTCGCCAACCACGTCTTCGATCCGGACGCGTTCACGGATCGCCGCGATATCGCGATCTGGGATTCGTCCGGCCACGAGAGAAGTCTAGTCGGCCGGTGTCAGCGGCAGTCCAGCGAGGCGGCCACGCGCTCGAAGCGGCTCTCGGTGTAGGCGGCGATCTGGTCGATCACCACCCGCACCCTGGCGGTGTCGTCGGTGGCGGCGTTCCACCAGGGCAGCATGTGGTCGTCCAAGTGGGCGGGCGCGGTGGTGACCAGCCGGTCGGCGACCGCCTGCACCCGGTCCCGCTGGGTCTGCTGGCGGGCCAGGTGCCCGCGGTCGGAGCGCACGTAACGCAGGGCGACGGTCTTGAGGACAGCGACCTCGGCGGCCACGATCGGCGGGACGATCAGGTCGCCCTCGTAGCGGGTGAGCGGGCCGGTCCCCTGATGATCCTGGGTGGCGGTGATGGCGGCGGTGGCGAAACGGCCGACCAGCTCGCTGGTGAGCCGCTTCAGTGCCACCGACGCGGCGAAGGTGCCGTCGTAGTTCACCGCGTCGGCGACCACGTCGAGTTCGGAGAGCCGTTGCGCGGCGGCGGCGAGCGCGTCGATCGACTGATCCGGGTGCTGGCCGTGCCCCTGCTCGGCCAGCGCGGCCTGCTCGCCGGGGTCGGCCAGGGCGCGCAGATCGATGCGGCCGACGATCACACCGTCCTCGACGTCGTGCACCGAGTAGGCGACGTCGTCGGACCAGTCCATGATCTGGCATTCCAGACTCTGTTTGCGCTCCGGCGCGTCCTTGCGGACCCAGGCCAGACGTTCGAGGTCGTCTTCGTAGGCACCGAACTTGCTACCGGAACCGGCTCTGCCCCACGGGTATTTGAGGGTGGCGTCGAGGGCGGCGCGCGTGAGGTTGAGTCCCGCGCTCTCGCCTGCCGGATCGAGCACCTTCGGTTCGAGCCGGGTGAGGATGCGCAGGTTCTGCGCGTTGCCTTCGAAACCGCCGTACTCGTCGGCGAACTCGTCGAGGGCGCGTTCGCCGTTGTGACCGTAGGGCGGGTGGCCGATGTCGTGGGCCAGCCCGGCGAGGTCGACGAGGTCGGGGTCGGCGCCGATGCCATCGGCGATACTGCGCCCGATCTGGGCTACCTCGAGTGAATGAGTGAGGCGGGTGCGCGGGGTGTCGCCCTCGCGCGGACCCATCACCTGGGTCTTGTCGGCGAGGCGGCGCAGCGCGGCCGAGTGCAGCACGCGGGCCCGGTCACGGGAGAACTCACTGCGGTGTCCCTTGTCCGCGGCGCCGGGCCAGGCGGTCTTGCCCGGTTCGTGAACCATGCGTTCCCGGTCGTGCGGGGTGTAGCTGTCGCTCATCGAAACTCACTGTCCCGCCGTGTAGGAGAAATCTGCCGAGAAATGGGTGAGCTGATACCACAGCAACGCGCCGGTTTCGCGGGCGATGCCGTGGAACTGCGATTCCCTCGTGTAGACCGCCGGTCCGGTGCGGGTCGGCGCGGTCCACGCGTCGAGTCCGGCGTCACGCGCCATCGTCCTGGTGCGCAGTGAATGCCACGGATCGCTGACGAGTACGGCCGATGACATGTCGCGCGCCCGCATCGCGGTCGCGACGGCTTCGACACTGCGCAAGGTGTCGGAACCGGTTTCCACGGCGAGGATGTCGGCGCTCGGCACGCCCTTGTCCTCCAGGTAGCGCTTGCCGGAGGCGGCTTCGGTATAGAGGTCGCCCTCCTGTTTGCCGCCGACGGTGATCACCCGCGGCGCCACCCCGGCCTCGTAGAGCCGCCACGCCTGATACAGCCTGGCCTCGAACACCGACGACGGCGTACCCGAGTACTGGGCGGCGCCGAGCACCACGATCGCGTCGGCGGGGGTGTAGTCGTCGATCCTGGCCACCTGCCACACCCGGAACGCCGTCCCGGCGACCAGCACCAACCCCATCAGCACGGCACCGGCGATCAGCCTGCCCAGCCACCGCGAGATCGTGGACGCGAGCCCGCGTGGGCGCGAGTCGTCCGGGGCGGGGGCGGCCGTGCGCGGGTAACCCGATCTCATCCTGACCAGTTTGCCAGGTGGGACCGACGACCGGTCACACCACTGGTCACCGCCCGATTCCGGTCCGGCCTTCCTCGGCCGCTGCCGGACGGCCGCGGTTCACCAGCCGCGTTCGCGCCATTCGGGCAGGTGCGGGCGCTGCTCGCCGAGGGTGGTGTCGTCACCGTGGCCGGGGTAGACGACGGTGTCGTCGGGGTAGCGGTCGAACAGCTTCGTGGTGACGTCGGTCAGCAGCGAATCGAAGTCGGCGGGGTTGTGCGTCTTCCCGACGCCACCGGGAAAGAGGGAATCGCCGGTGAACAGGTGGGTGCGGCCCGCGCCGTCGGTGAGGGCGAGGGCGATCGAGCCCGGAGTGTGCCCGCGCAGGTGGATGACGGTGAGGGACTGCTCGCCGAGTTCGACGGTGTCGCCGTCGGCGAGCAGGCGGTCGGGCGGGACCGGGAGGGTGCCCGCGTCGAGCGGGTGGGCAGCGGTTTCCGGTTCGAGCGCGCCACTGACCTCGGCGAGCGCCTGCCAGTGGTCGGGATGCTGATGGGTGGTGACCAGCACCTCGACCCGGCCTGGGGTCTCCTGGCCGGTCAGCTCGAGAATGCGGGCCGCGTCGTTGGCCGCGTCGATCAGGACGGCGGCGCCGGTGGCGGTGTCCTGCACGAGGTAGGTGTTGTTGTCCATCGGGCCGACGGACATCTTCACGATTCGGGCGCCGGCCACCTCCCGCAGCTGAGCGGGCCCATCCGCGGTGACATGTCCGGTGTAGCGGTGATCCACAGTGACCATGCGCCGATCGTAGAAGCCACGCCCCGCGCCGGTGTACTCCGCGCGCCCGCGCCGCGCCCGTTAGATTCGACACCATGCCGCAGTCGCAGAAGAGATCGGCCGTTCCCCTGCTGTGCGCGGTGCTCGCCGCGCTGAGCCTGATGTGCGCGCCGGTCGCCGCGGCAGAGCCACCGTCGCGGATGGGCCCACAGGTGGTGGACTCCGCCGAGGTGCTCAGTGGCGCCGACGAGGCAAGGGTGCTCGCGGCGGTCGACCGGCTGTACCGCGATCACCAGGTGAAACTGTGGGTGATCTATGTGCGCGACTTCGCCGCGACGGCGCCGCGCGACTGGGCCGCCCGCACCTCGGAGCTGTCCGGTTTCAGCGATCGGGACCTGCTGCTCGCCGTCGCGGTGGATGATCGCGGCTACTGGCTGGACGGCATCCTGCCCGACGAGGTCAGCGACGGTGAGCTGGACTCGCTGCTGGCAGGCACCGTGGAACCCGCGCTGCGGGAACGCAAATGGGCTCAGGCGGGGGTCGACACCGCCGACGGGATCGGAGCCGCCATGCGCGGCGGCGGCGTGTCGATGCGCTGGCTGGCCGGGATCGCGGTGGTGGTCGTGGCGATCGCGGGCGGGCTGATCCTGTTCTCCCGAGCCCGTCGTCGCGCTGCCGACCGGGCCGCGCTCGACACCGCGCGCGGGATCGATCCCACCGATTCGGCCGCGCTGGCCGCGCTGTCGCTGCCGACCCTGCACGCCCTGTCGCGGGAACGGCTCGTCGAGATCGACGACGCCGTCCGCACCAGCACCGAGGAGCTGGCCCTTGCCGCCTCGGAGTTCGGCGACACCGCGGTCACGCCGTTCCGCACCGCGCTCGATGCCGCGCGCGCCGCAACCGCCAAGGCGTTCACGATTCGCCAGCAGCTCGACGACGCGATCCCGGAAACCCCCGATCAGCAGCGGTCGATGCTGATCGAGCTGCTGACCACCGCGGGCAAGGCCGATCACGAACTCGACGCCCAGGTCAGCGATTTCGACGCCATGCGCGACCTGCTGATCGACGCACCCGCCCGGCTCGACGGCCTGACCCGCGACCTCGTCGATCTGACCGCGCGCACCCCCGCCTCCGACGCCGAACTGGCCCGGCTGAATTCGGCGTATCCAGCTTCGGTGCTCGCCCCGATCCGGGACAACGTGCGGATGGCGACCGAGCGGATCGGGTTCGCCGAACAGAACATCGACACCGCCCGCGCCGCGCTCACCCGCCCGGTCGGGCAGCAGGGCGGCGCGGTCGCGGCGATCCGCGGCGCCGAGGGTGCCATCGGGCAGGCACGCGCCCTGCTCGACGCGGTCGACCAGGCCGCGACAAATATCCAGCAGGCCCGCGACGGGCTGCCCGCCGCGCTCGACGAACTGCGCGGCGACCTCGCGACGGCGGCGGGCCTCACCGACTTCGGCGGCCCCGAACTCACCGCCGCGGTCGGCACCGCCACCACGGCACTCTCCGGTGCCGCGGCCGCCGCCGACACCGATCCGCTCGGCGCCTTCCACCAGGCGGTGACCGCCGACGCCGAACTGGATCGGGCCATCGCCGCGGCCTCGGATCGCAAACTCGCCGTGGAGGATCTGCGGCGCAGACTCGACCGCGCGCTCACCGACGCCGCCGCGCGGATCGACGCGGCCGCCTCGTACATCAGTACCCGCCGCGGCGGGGTCGACGCCGAGGCGCGCACGCGGTTGTCGGAGGCGCAACGGCACCTCGACGAGGCGCGCGGGCTGGCGGCAACGGCACCGGATCGGGCGCTGGCAGGCGCGCAGACCGCCGCCGATCTCGGCGGGCGCGCGCTGCGGCAGGCGCAGGCCAGTGTGCGGGCATGGGAGTCCAGGCAGCCGATGGCCGGTGGCGGCGGGCAGACCGGCGCGGTACTCGGCGGCATCCTGCTCGACGGATTCCTGCGCGGTTCGATCGGCGGTGCGGGCAGGCGCGGCGGATTCGGTGGCGGCGGGTACCGGCCCGGATCCTTCGGCGGGTCGTCGGGGTCGCGGCGGGTGAGCCGGGGCGGCCGATTCTGACTCGGGCTTGACCCTGACACCGTGTGAGGTCCTACACCTGGAGCGGTCATGTTCAGTATCGGAGATTTCGCCAGACACGGTCAGGTATCGGTGCGCATGCTGCGCCACTACGACGCGGTGGGCCTGCTACGACCGGCGAAGGTCGATCCGGCCAGCGGGTACCGGTTCTACACGGCCGCCCAGCTGGCCCGGCTCAACCGGATCGTCGCGCTCAAGGAACTCGGGTTCACGCTGGAACAGGTGGGCCGGATGCTCGATCCAGGACCGGAGCCAGGGGAGCTGCGCGGCATGCTCGCGTTGCGCCGGGCGGAGCTCGAGCAGCGGATCGCGGCGGACCGCAGCCGCTTGACCGAGGTCGAAGCGAGACTCCGCATCATCGAGAAGGAGGGCGCCATGCCCGATCAGGATGTGGTGATCAAGTCGCTGCCCGCGGTGCGGGTGGCCGAATCGACCGGAGTGGCGGCGGGATTCGAGCCCGCGGCGATCGGGCCGGTGATCAGGCCGCTGTTCCAGGAGCTGTGGGAGCGGGTCACCGCGGCGGATATCGCCGTCGCCGGGCCCGCGATCGCCTACTACCGCGAACAGGAGGACGGCGCAGTGGCGGTCCACGCCTGCGTGCCGGTGAACGTGGAACCCGATGCGGCGCCTGGGTTCTCGATCGTGGATCTGCCCGCGCAGGACCGGGTGGCGACCACCATCCACCGCGGCAGCGTAGACGGGATCGGCGCGTCGTGGCAGGCGCTCGGTCGCTGGGTGGAGGACAACGGGTATCGCACCGCCGCCCCGGTCCGCGAGGTCACGCTGGAGTGGACGCCGGACCCGGCGGGCTGGGTGACCGAGCTGCAGGAGCCGATCGTGTCACGTTGAGCGGGCACGGGCGTGCGACCGCCGGAACCGGACCCGGCGGTCGCACGCGCCGAGACGTGCTGCCGGGCGAGCGCCGATCAGGCGCTGACCGCCTCGGCTCGCGTCGCGGTCCCGGTGAGCTCGGCTGCGAGCGCGGGCAGCAGTTCGGTCGCTCGCAGGCCGCCGCCGAGCCGCGCCAGGGTGAGTCGGCCCAGATAGGTGCAGACCAGCACGGTCATCGCCGCCGACGCGCCGGTCGACGGGCGTGGATGGGCCGAGAGGTAGACGATCTCGTAGTCGTCGAGGAGTACGCCCGCCGGGACACGGAAGGCAGGCACCGTGCCGGTGTTGGTGAGCGCGATATGGCCTGCCGTCGAGTGGATTCGGGTGGGGCCGAAGAAGTCGGGGAAGTGCAGGACCGACTGTTCGATCACGCCGGCGGCGAGGTCGTCGCGCAGGCTGGTGCCGATCCGGCGGGCGAGCTCGATCAGGTCGCCGGTGTCGGTGGTGGCGAAGGCGGCGAGACCGGAGATGTTCGTGCCCGCGGCCGCCGTGATCGGCGGGTCGAGCCGCCTGCGCAGGTCCACCGGGTACACACAGCCGACCTCGGCCACCGCGTACACCGTCGCGAACGCGCGCAGGGCGGCTGCGGTGACGAGCCCGTTCACGCTCACGCCATGGATCCTGGCCTGTTCGAGCACCCGCGCGGTCTCGGAAGGGCTCAACTGGATCCGGGCGGGCCTGGCCAATGCGGGCGATGCGGGCGGGGACGGCTCGACGACACCGACGGCATCGGCGACCACCAGCGGACGGGTCACCGGTTCCAGGCCGGACCGGGAGCCACGCCCGATCCCTCGCTGGGCGAGTAGCGCCTCCAGCGAGAGCGGATACTCCCGTGAACCCGCGGCGATGGTGCCGGTCTCCACATGGTCGGTGTAGTAGCCCCACAGACGCGCGAACAGTTCCACACAGTGCCCGGCATCGGCGACGGCGTGGTGCACGAACAGCGTCACCCTGGCCCGATCCTCTTCGGCGAGAACCGCATCCAGATACGCCAGTTGCGCGGCGGGGTCCATCGGCTCGGTCGGGATTCTGACCTCGTCCGGATCACCGAAACTCACCCAGGCGCCGACCGGCTCGATATGCCCCGGCCGCACCAGGATTCCGGTGTCCTCGGGGTCTTCGACGATCCGGCACACCAGGATCGGGAACGCGCGCTGCAGCGCCGCGAAGGCAGCGCCGAGCGCGGCGGCGTCGAGTTCACCGCGGACAGTGACCGACCGTCCGGTGAACGTCGCGTGCCGCACGAATCGCTGCTCCGACGGGTCGAGCACCCGCACCACGTCTTCCGGTTCCCACAACACACCGGACAGCGTGCGGCACGCGAGCATTCGGCGCAAACCGCCGGGTACGCACTGTGATCACACCAACTACCCGGCGCCGCCGTATACCGACCCGGCCCCGCACAACCCGCCCCCGCGGAGGGTCCACCGCGCAGCGGCGGTCGCGGCCCGTCCCGTCGATCAGGCGCCGTTGCGCAAGCGACGAAGAAGCAAGCAACGGCGCCTGAACAAAACGCGACGGAGCCGCGGCTCGAGCGCGCCGGCACTCCAAACACCGCAGCCAACGCACTCAACCCAGCCCCGCACGACCCGACCTCGAGGAGGGTCCGCCGCGTCAGCGGCG
>NZ_JBHSBA010000014.1:207281-393007 GCF_042650365.1 Nocardia rhizosphaerae | reverse complement strand
CGCAACGTCACCGCCCAACCCGTCCCCGCACGACCCGACCTCGAGGAGGGTCCGCCGACGAAGTCGACGGTCGCGGCCCGTCCCGTCGATCAGGCGCCGTTGCGCAAGCGACGAAGGAGCAAGCAACGGTGCCTGATCGACGGGACCAAGGGGGCCGCGACCTCGAGCGCGCCAGCGCTCAAACCAACACAGCTCAAGCGCCGATCAGGTGGGTGGCGAGGTAGGCCTCCACCTTGTCCAGCGCGATGCGCTCCTGCGCCATCGAGTCGCGCTCGCGGATGGTCACGGCCTGGTCGTCGAGGGTGTCGAAGTCGACCGTGATGCAGAACGGGGTTCCGATCTCGTCCTGGCGGCGGTAGCGGCGGCCGATGGCCCCCGCGTCGTCGAAGTCGACGTTCCAGTTGCGGCGCAGCTTGGCGGCGAGGTCCTTGGCCTTCGGGGTGAGGTCGGCATTGCGCGAGAGCGGCAGCACCGCGGCCTTGACCGGCGCGAGGCGGCGGTCAAGCCGCAGCACCGTGCGCACGTCGACACCGCCCTTGGCGTTGGGGGCTTCGTCTTCGGCGTAGGCGTCGACCAGGAACGCCATCAGCGAACGGGTCAGACCAGCCGCGGGCTCGATGACGTAAGGGACGTACTTCTCCCCGGCGTTGGCGTCGGAGTAGCTCAGGTCGACGCCGGAGTGCTTGGCGTGGGTGGAGAGGTCGTAGTCGGTGCGGTTGGCGATGCCCTCGAGCTCGCCCCACTCGCTGCCCTGGAAACGGAAGCGGTACTCGATGTCGGTGGTGCCCGCCGAGTAGTGCGACAGCTTTTCCTTGGGGTGGTCGTAGAGACGCAGGTTGTCGGGATCGATGCCGAGATCGGTGTACCAGGCCAGGCGGGTGTCGATCCAGTACTTGTGCCACTCGGCGTCTTCGCCCGGCTTGACGAAGAACTCCATCTCCATCTGCTCGAACTCGCGGGTGCGGAAGATGAAGTTGCCCGGGGTGATCTCGTTGCGGAAACTCTTGCCGATCTGCGCGATGCCGAACGGCGGCTTCTTGCGCGCGGTTTCCTTGACGTTCTTGAAGTTGACGAAGATGCCCTGCGCGGTCTCCGGGCGCAGGTAGTGCAGGCCCTCTTCGTCGTCGACCGGGCCGAGGAAGGTCTTGAGCAGGCCGGAGAAGTTCTTCGGCTCGGTCCACTTGCCGGGCTGGCCGGTCTCGGGATCGTTGATGTCGGCCAGGCCGTTGGCGGGCGGATGGCCGTGCTTCTCCTCATACGCTTCGAGCAGATGGTCGGCACGGTAGCGCTTGTGCGTGTGCAGCGACTCGACCAGCGGATCGGAGAAGGTCTCGACGTGGCCGGAGGCCTCCCAGACCTGACGCGGCAGGATCACCGAGGAGTCGAGGCCGACGACGTCGTCGCGGCTGGTGACCATCGCCCGCCACCACTGCCGCTTGATGTTCTCCTTCAGCTCGACGCCCAGGGGACCGTAGTCCCACGCCGACTTGGTGCCTCCGTAGATCTCACCGCACGGGTAAACCAGGCCCCGGCGCTTGGCGAGGTTGGCAACGGTGTCCACCTTCGACTTGGGTGCCACGCGAGATTTCTCCATCCCTTGGGAGTCCGACATGTATTCAGACAAGGGTATCGGCACCGGCCAACCGGTTTTGCACCGCACGGGGTAGTTCCGCCGCACCCGGCCCGCTCGTGGCGATCACCCGGAAACCCTTCATTGTGTCCAAGAGTGTTCTTCACTAGGCCACAGGGGATGTACATCGTCGATGTCGAGGGGTCCATGTTTCCGGTCGACTGCGCGCTGTCCGAGCAAGGATTCCTGGCACCGGACTACAGCGATCCACCCTTCCGCACCGGCACGCAGCACCAGCCGTCGGAGGTGTACTTCGATCCCGAGGCGCCGATCGTCACCGAAAGCGGGTGCTGACCGCCAGCTCGACGCGCCGTATTCGACATGCGCACGTCTGCATGTCAAAATGGCATCGGTTTCCATTAAGGAGTTGGTTGATGACCACCGATGCCACGGCCGCGCACCAGCACAGCCCGTACCACTCCCCCGCCCCGGCGACGGTACCCGCGCGCCAAGTGCTCGAGGACGCGGGCGAGCTGCTACGCGCGCTGGCCGCCCCGGTGCGGATCGCGATCGTGCTGCAGCTGCGCGAGTCGCCGCGCTGTGTGCACGAGTTGGTCGACGCGCTCGGGGTCACCCAGCCACTGGTCAGCCAGCATCTACGCATTCTCAAGTCGGCGGGCGTGGTACACGGGGAACGCTCGGGGCGCGAGGTGCTCTACGAACTCGTCGACGACCATCTGGCGCATATCGTGATCGATGCCGTCGCCCACGCCGAGGAAGGGTAAACCGTGGCAGACAGTCTCTCCGGAAAGCAGGTCGGAGTTCGCAGCACCCGCCAGCGCAGCGCGATCTCGGCGCTGCTCGGCGATATCGAAGAGTTCCGCTCGGCACAGGAACTGCACGACGAACTCCGTAAGCGCGGCGAGGGCATCGGCCTGACCACCGTCTACCGGACACTGCAGTCACTCGCCGACGCGGGCATGGTCGACGTGCTGCGCACCGACTCCGGCGAATCCGTCTACCGCCAGTGCTCGAGCGGGCATCACCATCACCTGGTCTGCCGACACTGTGGTCGCACCGTCGAGGTCGAGGGCCCGACGGTCGAGGCATGGGCCGAGTCGATCGCAGGCGAACACGGCTTCACCGAGGTGAGCCACACCCTGGAGATCTTCGGCACCTGCCGCGACTGCGTGCGTGCGGCCGCGGCGAGCGCGGACGAGCACGCATCAGTGTGAGGTGAGGTGACTCACATCACATAGCGGAACCCCCGGTTCGCGATCTCCGTCCAATCCTCACGAAGAGACCGATCCGCGAGGGAGGGGGATTCGTGAGCGCATTCGGCGTCGAACCTGATCAGCTGAAGGCCATGGCCACGACATGGCGACGGGAGGCGGACGAGGTCGGCGCGCTGTCGTGGTCGGCGATGGGCGCGGCGACCGGTGCGGGCAGCGACGTGCTCGCCGCCGTGCGGGCCATAGCCGAACCGGCCGGCCACGCGATGTCGTCGATCGCGACGAGATTCACCGACCTCGCCGCCCTGGTCGACCGGTTCGCCGCCGACATCGAGGCCGAGGATGCCCGGATCGCGAGCGAGATCGGGAAGCTGAGCCCCCGCTGATGCGGCCGACGCTCCCACAGCTCGACGACTGGCACCTCGCAGGCCTCCAGCGCACCGCCGACACCGCGCGCGCCCATGCCGACGTGGTGTCGGCGTCGGTCGACGACTGTTCGCGCGCGATCTCGGCCACCGGGTCCTGGCACGGACGGGCCAGAGACGCCACGATCCTGCGGATCGACGAGGAAGTCGACCACGGGTACGAGGTGCGTACCGTACTGCTGCGCATCGCCGACGCCGCCGCCGACGCGCATCTCGGCCTCGACCACGCCCGCGCCTTCGTGCTCGGGCAGCGCGATCTCGCAGTCGGCGAGGGCTTCACGGTCGAACCCGACGGCCGGGTCTCGCACCCCGACCCCGACAGGGCAGGCGCGGCGGGCGTCTTCCAGCTCAGCATCGCCGGTGGTCTCGACGAGATCGAACGCCTGGACAGTGTCTTCGGCACCAGCCTGCGGGAGTCGCTGGCCGACCTGGCCGCGATCCGCGACGGTCAGCCAGATCTCACCATGGCCGACGGCACCGTCCGCGATCCGGACGCCGTCGCGATCGAGCTGGCGGCGATGTCGGCCGACGACCGCGCCGCGTTTCTGGCGGAATTGAGCCCGGAGGCGCAACGGCAGCTGGTGATCGCGGCACCGGAGAGCCTGGGCAATCTCAACGGGGTGCCGTTCGTGATGCGGATCGCGGCGAACGAGATCGCTATCCGCAATGCCCTCACCAGGGAGAAAGCGAAAGCGGACCCGGACAGGTCCAGGGTGGATCAGTTGACAGCCATGCTCGCGCCGGTGCCGAATCCGGCGGGCATCGGGGGGCTCGACACCGCACCATCGACGACGACTCCGCGCCTGGACATGGTCGATCGCAAGTTCATCATGTTCAGCACCGAGGGCAACGGCCGGATGATCGAGTTGCTCGGCGAGCTGACGGCCGGGTCGCCGGGCGTCGGGGTGTATGTGCCCGGTACCTCGACCACGCTGGACGGATCCGGGTCCAATCATGTGGCCGCGTGGAATCTCGCCGACCAGAGCGGTGGTCCGATCTTGCTGTACATGGAGGGCGACTTTCCACAGAATTTGACGAGTTCGTCCGACGGCGCGCCGAGTCCCCGTTTCGCCGCCGAGATGGCGCCGAAGCTGGTCGACTTCGGCCGCGAGATCGACCGTGCGGTCGCCGCGAGCACACCGGGTACCCCGGTGACCTACGTCGGGCATTCCTATGGCGGTTCGATCGTCGGCTCGGCCGAGCAACTCGGACTGCGCGCCGATCGCATCCTGCACGCGTCGTCGGCGGGCACCGGCGTGTTCGACACCGGCTGGAACAATCCGAACTCCGAAGTGCGGCGCTATTCCATGACCGCGCCGGGCGACCTGATCGGGATCGTGCAGTCGTACCCCGAAGACGGGCCCACCGTTCCCGGCGGAATCCAGCTGCCGGGGAACCCGCACGCCGCCGAGGCCCTCGGTGGTGACCCTGACGAGGCTCCAGGAGTGATCCGTCTGGATACGGGCTTCTACGGGACCGCGACCGGCGGCCACGACGTCGGCGACGTCGTGTTCGGACCCGACGGCCATGGCGGCTACTGGAACGACCCGAGATCGACGGCGTTCCAGAACATCGCCGGCGTCATCGCGGGCAGCGAGGCGACCGCCTATGTGGAACGCGGAATCGAAACCGATTTCGTGGATATCGGCCTCGGCGACAACGGAAACGGCGCCAAGGAAGCATTCGATGCCGCGAAAGCGGCCGCCGTGGCGATGGCGGCCGCGGCCTTCGGGATCACCATCGACCCCTATGCCGATCCCAGGGTCACCGACAATCCGGGGCCCGGTGCGCGGATCGATATCCGATGACGGTGCCTGCTACGAACAGCGCGCTGCGCGATCTCGAGGCGATGACCGCGCTCGGCCGGGTGAGCGAGCGCTCTTCCGACTAGACTCGGCACCGCCGTCGCCGCTCGAGTCGAGCGCTGCTGTCTATGCCAGGAGGGGATGGATCGACATGACAGTGCGGGGACCTGTGGGTGCGGAGGTCGGGCCGGTGCGCAGCGGGTGTGGTGTCGTCGAGATGGGTGGAGACCGCGGCAGTGCAGCGTGCTGAGTTCACCGGCCTCGAATTCGAGATCCTGTGGTCCGGGTACGGGCGTGACCGACTGCCCTATCCGCTGCAATACCGCACCGACATCGCCGATTTCGGCGAATTGAAGGCGCAGCGCGAGGCAGCCGTCGAGCGGCTGCTGTGTAAATACGATCCGGCGATCGAGCACGCGCTGACCGTGCTGCTCGACCCCGATGCCAGGGTCGAATCCAAAGGCTTCGTCGGCCGCGACGACGCACAGGTGCTCCGGTTCCACGGCGCGATCCGCGGCAACCGGGGTGCGACGCTGGCGCAGGCGCCCGGCAGCGCGGCCGACACCGGCGGCGACGTAGCGCTGACCTTCTGCACCGCCGGCCAGGTCGCCGCGCTCACCGTCGCCGCCCTGCCCCGCGCGAAGCCGGGCACCACGCCGCCGGTGGAAGTGCGGCGCGAGCGGCTCGCCGCCGAGGAAGAGCACTTCGAATACCGGGCGGGCCGGCTCAGCTCCGCCGACCATCTCGCGCGCGTCTTCCGGCGCAAGCGGCGCGCCTTCGGCGAGGTCTCCGCGTTCTCCGGCGCCGCGGTGGATGCCAGGCCGAGCCCCGGTCGCACCTTCTGGTGGATGGACTACGACGACGGCCGCTACTACGTGAAGACCGGCGACCCGATCGTCGCCGAACCACTTCCCACCGACCGCATGATCGCGGGCATCCACCGCATGCTCGCCCGCGCCCAGCGCTACCACCAGGAGTTCGGTGACAACGACGAGATGCTGGCCTGACCGCTCACCCATGCTCGACCGGCCGACGAGCCCGGCGGGCGGCTCGGCCACCAGCATCACTGTGCGCGCCACCGACGCGAGCGGGCCGATTCCGATCACTCAGCTGTCGAGGGTGTGTTCGGGTTGGCAGACGTGCAGCGGCGACGGGAGGTAGGCGACGATCGCGTTCAGCAGGGGCGCGAGGTCGTCGGTGGCGGGGGCCGGGTCGCAGAGCACGGGAACGGCTTCGCCGAGGTGGGTGAGGTGGCGAACACGATCGGCCAGGTCGAGGGCCGGAATCGGAGGGGTGGGCGTGTCGTCGTGGTCGAAGGCCGCGGCGACCAGCTCACGGTAGCGCTGTTCGGCGAGTTGCCAATGGCTGCCGAAGAACTCGTGCGCCATCGGCGCGAGGTCCCACATCGAGATCAGGTCGATCACGCCGGCGAAATCGGCGCCGGTCCCCATCGGGCTGTGCAGGACCAGCGGAACGGCGCCGCGGATGCCTGCGATCGCGCGGACCCGGCCCGCGAAGTCGGCGGCGGCGTGGTCGAGTCCGGTGATCAGGCCGAGGCGGGCGACTTGATAATCGTCGGCCATCCGCAGGATCGACTCGAGCCGTGGTGCGCGCCGCACGGCGGCGGGGACCACCGCGACCACGCCGTGGGCGACCCGGACCGCGCGCGCGAGGTCGGCGATCGGCGCCCGGCTGGACAGTTCGGCGAGGTGAATCGTGTGCTCGACGCCACCGGCTCGCCACCTGAGCGGGCCGGAGCGGGCGCCGCCGTGGTACAGGCGACGGCGCAGGCGGGTGGTCTCGTCGGGGTCACCGACGAGGGTGACGTTGCAGATCGTCCGCGGGTCAACGGCGGCGGCGCCCATCGGTCCTCCAGAACGGCTCGGGGTACTCGCCCCGGTGGTATCCGGACTCACCGTAATGCCCGCCGTGCCCTGGAGGTGCGGATTTCGCCACCAAAATAGAACGTGTTCCTATATCGTCGGCCTGGTGCAGAAAGAACAACGCCCCGCGGTAGCAGGCTGGTTCACTGCGGAGGACGGCGCGGTATGCCTACTGGGAAGTCGCTGTGAGGGGTGCGGCACTCCGTACTTCCCGCGCAACACCCTCGCCTGCCGCAATCCGCAGTGCGCAGCGCCCAAGGACGGCTCCGAACTCGTCGACTACCAGTTCTCCACCCGCGGCCGGATCTGGTCGTACGCCGACGCCAGATACCAGCCACCGCCGCCGTACGTCTCGCCCGATCCGTTCGAGCCCTACATCGTCGCGGCGGTGGAGCTCGAGGTCGAGCAGATGGTGATCCTCGGGCAGGTGGTACGCGGTGTCACCGTCGAGGACCTGGCCGTCGGCATGCCGGTCGAACTGACCGTCGGCGTGCTCTACGAGGACGAGGACGCCGAACACACGGTGTGGATGTGGAGGCCCGTCGATGCCTGATCGCGATATCGCAGTGCTCGGTGCGGGCATGCACCAGTGGGGCAAGTGGGGCCGCAATTTCGTCGAGTACGGCCTGGTCGCGGCGCGCGCGGCGCTGGCCGACGCGGGGATCGACCACCGCGACGTCGGCTACATCGCCGGTGCCGACACCATCCGCAACGGCTACCCCGGCTTCGTGGCAGGGGCGACCTTCGCCCAGGCTCTCGGCTGGTCGGGAGCGCGGATCTCGAGCAGTTACGCGGCCTGCGCCTCCGGTGCCCAGGCCATCGCCAACGCCCGCGCGCAGATCCTGGCCGGACTGACCGACGTGGCCCTGGTGATCGGCGCCGACACCACGCCGAAAGGGTTCTTCCAGCCGGTCGGCGGGGAACGCCGCGAGGACCCGGATTGGCTGCGTTTCCACCTGCTCGGCGCGACCAACCCGATCTACTTCGCGCTGTACGCCCGCAGGCGGATGGCGCTGCACGGGGCAACGCTCGACGATTTCGCCGCGGTCAAGGTGAAGAACGCCAGGCACGGCCTGAACAACCCGTATGCCCGCTATCGCAAGGAGGTCTCGGCCGCGGAGGTCGCCGCCTCGGCGATCGTGTCCGACCCGCTGCGGCTGCTCGACATCTGCGCGACCAGCGACGGCGGCGCCGCCGTCGTGCTCACCTCGATGGACTACGCGCGCAAGCACGGCATTACCGAGCCGGTCCGGATCAGGGCCTTGTCTACGGTGACCCCCACCTTCCCGAAGACCGTGCTCGACCTGCCGGATTTCGCGACCGACTCCGCCGTGGCGGTAGCGCCGCCGGAGCGCCCGTTCCGTTCGGACCTCGCCCGCGCGGCCTACGATGAGGCGGGCCTCGGCCCGGACGAGCTGTCGTTCGCCGAGGTCTACGACCTGTCCACCGCATTGGAGCTGGACTGGTACGAGGACATCGGGCTGTGCGAGCCCGGCGGCGCGGAGGACCTGCTGCGCAGCGGCGCGACCACCCTGGGCGGCCGCGTCCCGGTCAACCCGAGCGGCGGTCTGGCCTGCTTCGGAGAGGCGATCCCCGCGCAGGCGATCGCCCAGGTCTGCGAGCTCACCTGGCAGTTGCGCGGCCAGGCCGACGGCAGGCAGGTGACCGATGCCCGTGCGGGCATCGCGGTGAACCAGGGCTTGTTCGGTCACGGTTCGGCCCTCATCGCCACCCGCTGACTCACCGCACACACGCGAAAACCCGGGCCATGCCCGGGTTTTCGCGTTCTCGGTCGGGTCAGGCCGCGACCGCGACCCCCGCGGTGGCGGTGGTGGTGGTGGCGCCTGCCTGCCGACGGGAGCGCAGCGCTCCCACCCCGAGCAGGATCACACCGGCGGCCGACCAGCCGAGCAGCACCGCGAGCGGGGTGAGCGCACCGGCCCTGTCGAAGTAGGCGACCGAGCGCAGCAGCGACGCGGCGGCGCCGGGCGGAAGCAGCTGGCCGAGGGTGCCCCACGGCTGCGGCAGGAGTTCGGGGGCCGAGGTGGCTGCCGAGAAGGGGTTGCCGACGAGCAGCATGGTGATCGCGCCGATGCCGATCCCGGGGCGCCCAAGCACGGCGGCGAGGCCGACGACGGTCACGGCGACGGCGAAGGACGACAGCCCCGCGATGACGGACAGCGCGAGGTAGGAGCCGGGCACGATCGAGAGCCAGGTGTGGAACACCAGCGTACTGAGCAGACCGCCCGCCACCGCGAAGGTGCACAACCCGATCAAGCGGGCGCCGACGGCCGGGATCAGCAGGCTGATCAGCACACCGGCGGCGAGACCCGACATGACCAGCGGCAGCACCATCGAACCGAATCCGGCGCCGCGCGGGTCGTCGGGGTCGGTGGCGATCACATCCTGTACCGGCGTGGCGGGGGTACCGCCGAGCTGCTGTGCCAGCGCGGTGAGCTGCTGGGCGACGGCCGGTGAGGCGGCGGAGGCGACCAGCACCCGCGGCGCCCCGTCGCCGGTGACGATCGCGCCGTAGATCTCCCGATCGGCCAGCGCGGCGCGGGCCGCGTCCGCGTCGGCGACGGTGGTGATCTCGAAGGCTTCCTGGCTGCGCTGCTGGAGCTGGGCGGTGAGCTGAGTGGCCTGCGGTCCGCTGACCGCGATGGGCAGATCGCGTGGCGCGAGATTGACCGCGGGCCAGGCGAAGGCGATCAGGAGCAGCGCCTGCAGCAGGGTGGCCGCGACACCGAGTGCGACTGCGCGTCGGGTGATCGACATGACATTCTCCCTTAAAGCGAATGTTCGTTCTTTTTGATGGCTCCACCGTCGCACCCGCCACACTCGCTTGTCAAGAACGGATATTCGTTTTATTTTTGGTGCATGCCCAGAGTCAGCGAGGAACACCTGGAACGCCGTCGGCAGCAGATCCTCGAGGCCGCCCAGCGCTGCTTCACCCGCAAGGGCTTCCACGAGACATCCATGCAGGACGTATTCGCCGAGTCCGGGTTGTCCGCGGGCGCGGTCTACCGCTATTTCCCCGGCAAGAACGACATCATCTTCGCGCTGATCCTGGAGACGATGACCCCGCTCCGTGGACGCATGGCCGAGATCATCCGCGCCGACCCCGCGCCGACCCCCGCCGAGGTCGTCCGGCAGATCACGGCCGAAGTCGTCAAGCGGGGCGGACCCGACGGACCGCTGCGGCTGGCCCCGCAGGCATGGGCGCTGGCGATGGTCCAGCCCGAGGCGAGCATCCCGGTCCGACGGGCGATCGCGGGCATGCGCGACCTGTGGCGCGAATACGCGGTGCGGATCCGGGACCTGGGCTGGATCGCCCCCGACGCCGACGTGGACGCGCTGGCCAAGGCGATCATCGGTGTGCTCCCCGGCTTCATGCTGCAGCACCTGCTGCTCGAGGACGCCGATCCAGGTACCTTCGCCCACGGTATCGAGGTGCTGATGTCCATCCGGCCACCGACCGGGGGTTAGAAAGCTCACTGTTACCCGCGCTGCCGAGCGGGTAGGTTCGGGTGCGGTGCCGGTCGGGGTCTAGCGCCGCAAACGCCGAAAAACGATTCGACCAGGGAGTTTCCTGTGGCAATTCACCATCGACACCGTCGCTCTCGCGCGCTCGCCACCCTCGCGGCCGCCCTTGTCCTGCCCGCCGCCGTCGCCGGCACCGCACAGGCGCGCGTCATCGGCGAGTTCGAGGTGGGCGGCGCGATCGAGACCGAATACGACCAGGCGGGCGGCGCCGCGCTCGGCGACCCCACCTCCCCCGAATCCGACGCCGCCGCAGGCGGCAAGTACCAGACCTTCGCCAACAACGCGGCCATCTACTGGCACCCCGACACCGACGCGCACACCGTCGCCGGGCAGATCAGGGACAAGTACGCCGAGCACGGCAACGAATCGGGCAAGCTCGGCTATCCGGTCACCCGCGAACAGTCGACCCCCAACGGCGCTGGCCGGTTCAATCACTTCCAGAAGGGCTCGATCTACTGGTCCGTCGGCACCGGCGCGCATCAGATCAGCGGCCCGATCAGGGACAAGTGGGCCGCGCTCGGCTGGGAGTCGAGCCCGCTCGGCTTCCCACTCAGCGATGTGTCCGCGGCGGGCAAGGGCGACGGCCAGTACTCCATGTTCCCCACCGGCGCCATCTACTGGTCCGCGGCGACCGGCGCGCACGCGGTGTGGGGCAGCATCCAGGCCGACTGGATCCGCGCAGGCGCCGAGACCGGCCGCTACGGCTACCCCACCAGCGACGAATACGACTACCAGGGCGGCAAGGCCCAGGATTTCCAGGGCGGCAAGATCACCTGGAAGCCCGCCCGCTGACGCCTACGGCGCGAGCAGGCCCTGCCTTGCCCTGCTCGCGCCGGTCAGCGCGAGCAGCAGCATGGTGGTGAGGGCGCTGTCGTCGAGGCCCTCGGCAGGGAAGGTGTAGCGCAGAATCACGTCACCGAGCTTGCCGCGCCCGATCAGGGTGACCGAACCGAACTGGATCTCGTTGTTGCGTTCGGCGACGCGCTTGTGCAGCTGCGGTTTCAGCGGGCGATCCCAGGCCAGTACCGAGGTCAGCGACAGCACGGTCAGACCGGGCGCGAGGGTGACGGCACGGATCGAGCACAGCGCGCCGTCGTATTCGAAGCCGAGCGAACCGTCCTCGTCCACCCTGACGTCGATGTCCTGCATCTGCAGGCAGGCACCGGTGCGGGCCTGCAGGTCGAGTTCCGGGGTGACCGCAGCGTCCATGTCGGCTCCGTCGCTCATTTGGTGCCGCCGAAGCGGCGGTCGCGCTTGGCGTATTCCAGGCACGCGTCCCACAGGTTACGCCGGTCGAAGTCGGGGAAAAGCGTTTCCTGGTAGACGAATTCGGCGTAGGCGGCCTGCCAGATGAGGAAGTTGGAGCTGCGGTACTCCCCCGACGGCCGCAGGAACAGATCCACATCTGGCATGTCCGGCTCGTCGAGATAGCGCGCGACGGTGGCCTCGTCGATCTTCTCCGGGTCGATCTCCCCCGCCGCCACCCGGCGCGCGATCTCCCGTGCGGCATCGGCGATCTCGGCGCGGCCGCCGTAGTTGACGCACATGGTCAGCGTCATCACGTCGTTGTCCGCGGTGAGCTCCTCGGCGACCTCCAGTTCCTTGATCACGCTGCGCCACAGCCGCGGTCGGCGCCCAGCCCAGCGCACCCGCACGCCCATCTCGTGCATCTCGTCGCGGCGACGGCGGATCACGTCGCGGTTGAAGCCCATGAGGAAGCGCACCTCGTCGGGGCTGCGCCGCCAGTTCTCGGTGGAGAAGGCATAGGCCGACAGCCACCTGACGCCGATCTCGATACACCCCTCGACCGCGTCCATCAGCACGGCCTCGCCGCGTTCGTGACCGGCGGTGCGCGGCAGCCCACGTTCCTGCGCCCAGCGGCCGTTGCCATCCATCACCAGCGCCACGTGGTTGGGCACCAGTTCCGGCGGGATCGCGGGCGGTCGCGCACCGGAGGGGTGCGGTGACGGCGGGCGAATGGTGCGGGCCGGGGTGCTCGCGGTGGGAGAGTCACGACGCAGGATCACGGCGTCCATCCTGCCTGATGGCCATCGGATGCCCGAGTGCGGGCGGTGTGCCGGGCACCCGCTGTTCGCTGGATCGGCGGACGACGGGCTCGGCGCGATCAGCCGGCGACGACAGGCCGGTCCACCGCGGCGACGACGGACCGTTCGATCAGCGGCAAGGTGCGCAACTGGCGCTCCAGGTGCCACTGCAGGTGCGCGGCGACCAGCCCACTGGCCTGACGGCGGACGTTGTCGGGAACACCCGCGATGTAGTCCCACTCCCCTTTCAACAGGGCGACGAGCAGATCGAGTACCCCGGTGGCCGGGGTACTCGCCCCCGGCGGCCTGCAATGCACACACACCGCGCCGCCCGCCGCGACATGGAACGCGCGATGCGGACCCGGCGTGGCGCACCGGGCGCATTCGTCCAGCGCGGGCGCCCAGCCGGCGAACCCCATGGCGCGCAACAGGTACGCGTCCAGGATCAGTTCGTGCGGGCGCTGTTTGGCGGCGATGGCGCGCAGCGCGCTCGCGGTGAGCGCGTGCAGTTTCGGCGCGGGGGCGCGTTCCTCACCCGCGAGGCGTTCGGCGGTCTCGAGGATGGCGCAGGCGGTGGTGTAGCGGCCGTAGTCGTCGATGATGTCGGCGGCGAACGCCTCGACGGTGGTCACCTGGGTGACGACGTCGAGCGTGCGCCCAGGATGCAGCTGCACGTCGATATAGGCGAACGGCTCGAGCCGCGCCCCGAATTTCGACTTGGTGCGCCGCACTCCCTTGGCCACCGCGCGGACCAGCCCGTGCTGCCTGGTCAGCAGCGTGACGATGCGATCGGCCTCGCCCAGCTTGTGCTGGCGGACCACCACCGCCTCATCCCGATACAACCGCACGCACCCAGTCTTCCACGTCGGCCCGACACCGCGGTACGGACACACCCCGCCGGCCTCCCGTGCCGCGGGCGACGCGCCTTGCGGCCGCCGGGCCGGTCGGCGGACTCAGCTCTGCCGCAGCAGGCCCGCCAGGAGCAGGAGCAGGGATTGCTGGGCCTGCGCGCGCGCCTGATCCTGGTCCTGCGCGTGGGCGACGATGAGGGCCGCCTCGGAGATGGCGCTGAGCAGCAGCTGAGCCAGCACCGGGACGGGCGCGGCCGGGATGAGGCCCGCGTCGGTGGCGCGTTGCAGCTGGGCGGTGATCAGGCCGAGGCCGTGCTTGGCCTCGAACTCGCGGAAGGCGGGCCAGCCGAGCACGGTCGGGGCGTCCATCAGGACGATGCGCAGCATCTGCGGGCGGGCGCAGATGTCGAGGAAGCAGGCCAGGCCGGCGGTCATGCCCGCGACGACGTCGTCGGAGTCGATCGTGGCGACGGCGGCCGCGATCTCCGCGGTGGCCTCGGTCTCGACCTGTTCCAGCACGGCGAGGAACAGTCCGCGTTTGTCGCCGTAGTGGTGGTGCAGGGCGCCGCGGGTGACACCGGCGGCGGCCACCAGCTGCTCCGCGGAGGTACCGGCGAAGCCGCGCTCGGCGAACAGGCTGCGGCCTGCTTGCTCGAGCGCGGCGCGGGTGGTGCGGGAACGATCCTCCTGACTACGGCGCTGCATGCAGCCGAGTGAACTCCACGATGAGTTCGGCGAGCAACTCCGGCCGGTCCTCGGGAATGAAGGTGTAGGAGTCGTCGACGGTGCGCAGGCTCGCTCGCGGCAGGTCGGCAACCAGGCGCCGGGCCAGCGTCATCGGGAACAGCTTGTCCTCGGTGGACCAGACGACGAGCACCGGCAGCTCCACCTCGGCGAAACGGCCGGCGGCGGCCATGGTGTCGCGGGGGTCGACGGCGGCGGCGAACCGGCGCAGATCGGCGCGAATCGCGGCGTCGCCACGAGCCGGTGCCAGGTAGGACGCCGCGATCTGCTGCGGCAGCGCGCGTTTGGTCACCCAGCCGAACGCCAGCGGCAGCCGCTGCATGGGCCGCCAGCGCAGCGGGGCGAGCAGCGGCGCGATCGCGCCGGGGATCCTCGCCAGCCGAACCAGGGCGGTGAATGGACGCGGCGGGAAGATCTCGTAGCAGTCGACGGCGGCGAGGACGACCCGGCCGATCCGCTCGGGACGGCGGGTCATCAGGATCTGGGTGAGCGCGCCGCCGGTGTCGTTGGCGACGATGGTGACATCGGTGAGGTCGAGCGCGTCGAGGAATTCGGCGATCAGATCGGCGATGCCGGTCGGGCTCAGATCGGCCGCAGGCATCGGGATGGAGTGCGCGCCGAGTGGCCAGTCCGGGGTGAGACAGCGGTGTCCGGCCGCGACGAGGCCGGGCACGACACCGCGCCAGAGATCGGCGTTGACGAGCAGTCCGTGGACGAAGACGACCGGCGATCCGGTGCCGATGTCGTGATAGCGCAGGCGCCCCGATACGAGCGTGCGTTCGTGGGCGGGGCCGAGTGCTGAGCTGATTCCCATGGGGTCCTCCCCTGGTCGAATGCTGGGCACCTCACTGTTACATACATACCGTATGTACGTCTATAGTCCAGAAATCCACCCAGGGTATGTGGACGGGTGACCAGCTTCACGGTTACCTTCGAGCCATCACCTGCAGAGATGGAGCTCACATGTCCGTGTCCGACCGGCTCGCGCCGGACTCCGCGGCCGACCTCGGCCTCACCGCACTGTCCGCCGCGCTCGCCGACGGCCGCGTCTCCTCGGTCGCGGCGGTCACCGAGGCGCTGGACCGGATCGAGGCGTCCCAGCCGACGCTCAACGCGTACCGGGTCGTGCGGCGCACGGCGGCCCTGCGCGAAGCCGCCGAGGCCGACACGCGGCTGGCCGCCGGGGTACGCCTGCCGCTGCTCGGGGTCCCGATCGCGGTCAAGGACGACACCGACATCGCCGGCGAGGTGACCGCGTTCGGCTGCGGCGGCGACCTCTCCCCCGCCACCAGCGACGCCGAATCGGTGCGCAGGCTCCGCGCGGCGGGCGCGGTGATCGTGGGCAAGACCAATACCTGCGAACTCGGCCAGCTGCCGTTCACCAGCGGCGACGCCTTCGGCCACACCCGCAATCCATGGGACCGCGCCCGCACCCCCGGCGGTTCGTCGGGCGGCTCCGCCGCGGCGGTCGCGGCCGGAACCGTCCCCGCCGCACTCGGTTCCGACGGCGCGGGCTCGGTGCGCATCCCCGCGTCGTGGACCAACCTGGTCGGGATCAAACCACAGCGCGGCCGCATCTCCACCTGGCCGCACGCCGAGGCGTTCTACGGGCTCACCGTCAACGGGCCACTCGCGCGTACCGTCGCCGACGCCGCGCTGTTGCTCGACGTGGCCGCCGGTCCGCACGCGGGCGATCTGCACACGCCGGCGCCGATCGAAGCGAGCGCCGCCGTCGGCCGGGATCCGGGCAGGCTCAGAATCGCACTGTCGCTGGGGATTCCGTTCACCGCGACCCGCACAGCGCTGGACCCCGAGATCGCGGCTGCCGTGCACGACCTGGCGAAAACCCTGCGCGCGCTCGGCCATACGGTCACTGTCGCCGATCTGCCCTACGGCGTGTTGATCGGCGCGAGCTTCCTGCCGCGCTCGCTCGGCGGCATCAGCCGGGTGCGCCGGGCGATGCCCGCGGCGGTCGTCGACCCGCGCACCACCGCCAACGCCAGGATCGGCAGGCTGCTGCACGGCCCGGCGCTCACCGCCGCCCGCATGGCGGAACCGGTGCTGCGCCGGCGGATCGGCTCGTTCTTCGACGATGTCGACGTGGTGCTCGCCCCTACCACCGCCACCGCAGCGCCAGGCGCGGAGGAGATCGACGGCATCGGCGTCAGCGCGACCAATGCCCTGATCACCGGCGCCTGCCCGTACACGTGGCCGTGGAACGTGCTCGGCTGGCCGAGCGTCAACGTCCCCGCCGGTTTCACCGAGGCCGGCCTGCCGATCGGCGCGCAGCTGATGGGTACCGCCGACAGCGAGCCGATGCTGATCGCGCTGGCCGCGCAACTGGAGTCGGAGCGGCGCTGGGACCGCGACCGGCCGACACCCTGGTGGTGAGCGCTACCGGCCCGGTTCGCGCCAGCCTTCGAGCGTGCTCTTGGTCCCGGGTGGGCAGCCGTCCTCCCCCGGCACCCTGGGGTACATCAGCAGGCAGCGCTGCGGTCCACCCCCTCCGACGGCGGTGGTGACCAGAATCGCGATCGTCGACCCGTCGGCGACCCGTCGGGTCGAGAAGCCGAGGGTGCCGGTGACGCCGCGATAGTCGCTCTCGCGCAGCTGCACCGCGATGGCGGTCCGGTTGGGCGGCAGGTCCGCCAGCACCCCGCGACTGCTGCGCACGGCCTGCAGGAACAACCCGCTCACGTCGAACGCCAGTCCGGTGCGGTCACCGGCCCAGGTGGGGCGGTAGTCGTCGAGCTCCGGGTAGCCGCGCAGGTCCTCGATCAGCCGGGCCAGCTCCACACAGAGCTGCTCGTGCTCGAACGGCACCGGCTGATCACCGAGTTTCCCGATCCCCTCGACGCAGTCGGCGCCGCCGAGCATCACCGGCGCCGCCTTCGACACGTAGCGCACGGTCAGGTTGGCCGGCAACGCCGCGGTCGCCCGTGGATCGGTGATCAGCCTGGTCACCGCGTCGTTGCCGAGGATTGCCGGACCGTCACCGCTGAGACAACCCCGGCTCACCGCCTTGGCGAAAGTGGGGAAATCGTCGTTGCGACCGGCGAAGAACAGCAGGGTGCCGCGGTCGAAGCCCGCGGTCTCGCACGGGGCGGGGAACCGGTAGAGCTGCTGCTGCTCGCGCCAGCTCGCGCTCTCGTGGGCGATGCCGCGGTCGGTGAGTTCGGTCTGCAGATCCGTCACCAGCGTGGTGACGTAGAGATCGTCCTCGGCCTCGGGATGATAGATCGCCACCTTGTCGTAGCGGGGTGTCCCGTCGGCAGCGCGGGCGCCCTGCGCGTAGTCGGCGATCAGCCTGGCCTGCACGGAATTGCTCGGCGCCGCCTGGAAATACAGCGGCGAGGCCTGATCGAGACCGTCGGCGGACAGCGTCGTCGCCACCGCGGGCACCCCGAGTTCCCCGAGCCGGGTGATCGCGCGGCGCGTCTCGTCGGTGCTGCGGTCGATGCCGACGACGCCGAGCACACTCGGATCATCGGCCACCAGCGGCCGCAGCTGGTGCTCGACCACCCAGCTCGCCGCGCGCATGTCAGTCCCGCCGTTGGCGATGACGACCCGAAGCAACGGCTCGGACTCGTCGGAGGCCAGCAGCGCGCGCCGCTGCTGCACGGCGAGCCCGGCCAGCTCCTCGACCTGCGCGTGCGGGTAGCGCACATTGGTGTCGGCATAGCTGAGACCGGCGAAGTACACCAGCGAGACCAGCGGCCGGTTCGGGTTGGACTCGCGGGCCAGCGCCGCGGCGGCATTGAGCCGGAAGACCTCGCGCTGCATCGCGGTGAGTTCGGGGTCGTCGGCGAAGATCTGCCGTGGATTGTCGCTGTACCCGACGCATTCCCCGTCGCGCAGGCTCACCGCGACACCGCCCGTCCACGGCCACTGCGAGCACGGCGCCCCGCGCAACGGCGGGAAGTACACCAGCGCGGCCGCGGCGGCGAGCGCGATCGGGATCAGCACGCACAGCCCGACGAACCAGCTGCGCGCCGCCATCGGTGGGGCAGGTGGCAGGGCGAGGCCGCGGAAGCGCGGGTCACCGATGTGTGGCGGGGTGTCGGCGGGCAGCAGGGCGCGCAGCGGCAGGAACCAGGCGTCGGTCTGCCGGTGTGTCCGGCGGTTCTCGATCTCGCGGACCCAGGTCTGCAGCGGGTCCGGCGGCTGGCTGGTCGGGGCGTCGGCGATGCTCTCCAGGGTGCGCAGCGCGCGCAGCTCACCCACGTGCGACAGCTCCCCCACCTCGCGGTGCGGCCCCTCCTCGCGGAAGGCCACTACCACCAGTGGATCGAAATGCCCGGTCTCGTTGCGGATCTCGTTGATCCAGGTGAGGATGCGCGCCCCGTCGCCACCCTCGGAGAGGCCGCCGAGCAGCGCCACCGGATAGGCGGTGCGCCGCCAGCTCGACGGCCGCCAGATCCGGCGCCGGTAGGCATCGCGCAGGTCCTCGAGGAACGCGTGGATCAGCAGCTTGGCGACCTGTTCCTCGTTCTCGTCGACCCGATGCGACGCGGTGAGCCTGGACGCGAATCCGAGGAAGCTGCCCGACAGTTCGGGCGCGAGATAACGCTGGTGCAGGAACCACCTGGTCACCTTCGACATACCTGGGATTCGCCCCGATACCCACAGCCACAGCCGCAGCACCGGCCACAGCGCAAGGACCCCGAAGACCACCCGCGAGATCGTGTCGCCGGCAATGCCTTCCGCGGTATCGGAGCGGCTGGCCGGCGATCCGCTGCGCAGCAGCTTGGGCAGCCTGCGGCGCAGTTCGTCGGGTGCCTCGGATTCGTCGCTGGTGACGCGCTGGCGGGTCAGCCAGTCGGCGGTGCGGTAGCGCGGGAACTTGATCGCGCCCATCGCCGTGTCGTCGGTGGCGAACCCGGCGACGAGCTGCTGGATGATCGGCAGGCAGTGCCCGGCGAGCTCCTCCTCGTCGTGCGGGCTGACCGCGCTGAAGTCCGGTGTCAGCGCGGTGCGCGGCAGATCGGGTGATCGCAGGTCGACCTTGGCACGCGGCGTGGCGCGGCGGCCACCCGATTCGCTGAGCCAGCTGTACAGCTCGCCGACCAGCCGGGAATGCCCCGACACCCCGACCAGTTCGACGATCGGGCGCGGCAACGTGTGCCGCCCCCGCAACATCGTGCGCAGCACACGCGGTTTGGCGTCGGGAATCTCGAGAGCCCGCAGCAACTCCAGCAGCTTGCCGACATCATTGGCATCGGGCACTTCGACGGCCTCCCCGGGGCGAAACAGCGAACTCGCCGAGCAGACGGCGTATTCGCCGAACGATACCCCGTACCGCCGGGACTCAAACGGTCAAAAGCCCAGCTTCCCCAGCTGTTTCGGGTCGCGCTGCCAGTCCTTGGCCACCTTGACGTGCAGGTTCAGATAGATCCTGGTGCCGAGGATGTGCTCGATCTGCTTGCGCGCGCTGGTACCGACCTCCTTGAGCCGGGAACCGTTGCGGCCGATGATGATCGCCTTCTGACTCGGTCGCTCGACATACAGCAGGGCGTGCACCTCCAGCATGTCCTCGTTGGCCTCGTAGGGCTGGATCTCCTCGATCACCACGGCCAGTGAGTGCGGCAGTTCGTCGCGCACCCCCTCGAGCGCGGCCTCGCGGATCAGCTCGGCCATGAGGGTTTCCTCCGGCTCGTCGGTGATCTCGCCATCGGGATAGAACGCCGGACCCTCCGGCATCTTCGACGCGATCACATCGACGAGCACCTCGACCTGTTCGCCCTTCACCGCCGAGACCGGGACCACCTCGGCCGCTGGGCCGAGCAGCTCCGAGACCGCCATCAGCTGGTGCGCCACCTGATCCCGGCTCACCTTGTCGATCTTGGTCACCACCCCGATCACAGTGGTCTTCGGTGCCATCAACTTGATCTGCTCGACGATCCAGCGGTCGCCCGGCCCGATCTTCTCGTCGGCCGGGATACACACGGCGATCACGTCGACCTCGGAGTAGGTATCGCGCACGAGATCGTTGAGCCGCTGGCCGAGCAGCGTGCGCGGCCGGTGCAGGCCAGGTGTGTCCACCAGGATCAGCTGGGCGTGCTCGCGGTGCACGATGCCGCGGATGGTGTGCCGGGTGGTCTGCGGTCGCGAGGACGTGATCGCGATCTTGGTACCAACCAGCGCGTTGGTGAGGGTGGATTTGCCGGTGTTCGGGCGGCCGACGAAACAGACGAAACCAGACCGGAATTCGGATTCAGCCACCGCGCACCTCGCTCAGCACAGCACCGGCGCGGTCGGTGCGGATCACCGCGGCCGCAGGCGAAACCTCATGGATCGCGGCGATCCCGGCGTCCTCGGTGTCACCGCCGACCACCACGGCCGCCTCGAAACCCTCGGCGCCACTCGAGATCGCGGCGGCCACCGCGGCCTGCAGCGCGGTGAGCCGCAGGGCGGTGAGCGTCACCGCGCCGGCGGCATAGGTACGACCGTCGGTGTCGCGCACCGCGGCACCGCTCGCGCCGCCGGTGCGCCCGAGCGCGCCGCGCGCCAGCACCAGCAGCTTGTTGTCCTCGGCGTCCAGTTCACTCATCGGCTTCTCCGTTGTCGTCGGGCACATGCACCGCGGCGGGCTCGGCGCTGTCACCGTTGCGCGCCTTGTCCTTCTTCTTCTCTTTGTCGGGGGCGCGGCGCACCAGGACGGTGTTCACCCGCATCCGGCCACGCGCGTCCGCACCGCCCTCGCCGCGCAGCACCAGCCCGTACACGGTCACCTTCGAACCGGGCAGCGGCACACGGCCCAGCTCGTGCGCGAGCAGACCGCCGACGGTGTCGACGTCCTCGTCTTCGATATCGAGCCCGTACAGCTCGCCGAGATCCTCCACCGACAGTCGGGCCGAGACCCGGAAACGCCCGTCGCCGAGGTCTTCCACCGGCGGGGTCTCGTCGGTGTCGTATTCGTCGGCGATCTCGCCGACGATCTCCTCCAGCACGTCCTCGATCGTCACCAGACCGGCGATGCCGCCGTACTCGTCGACCAGCAGCGCCATGTGATTGCGGCGGCGCTGCATCTCGTCGAGCAGATGATCGAGGGTCTTGGAGTCGGGCACGAACACCGCGGGCCGCATCACCTCGCGCACGGTCACCTTGCGGCTGCGATCGGCATAGGGCACAAGGTCTTTCAGGTAGACGACGCCGAGCACGTCGTCGACGTTCTCGCCGATCACCGGGATCCGCGAGTGCCCGGATCGCACCGCGAGCGACATCGCCTGCGCGGCGGTCTTGTCGTGCTCGATCCACACCATCTCGGTGCGCGGCACCATCACGGCGCGGGCCGCGGTGTCACCGAGTTCGAAGACGGACTGGATCATCCGGCGTTCGTCGTCGGCCACCACCCCGCGCTCCCTGGCCATGTCGACCACCTCGCGCAGCTCGATCTCGGAGGCGAAGGGGCCATTGCGGAAGCCCTTACCGGGGGTGATCGCGTTGCCGAGCAGGATCAGCAGCCTGCTCACGGGGCTCAGCACCGCGCCGATGATCTGCATCGGCACCGCGGCACCGAGCGCGATCGAGTAGGCGTGCTGACGGCCGAGGGTGCGCGGCCCGACCCCGATCACGACATAGGAGACCACCACCATGACCGCGGCGGTGACCAGCAGTGCCGGACCGGTGCGCCACAACTGCATGGTCGCGGCGGCGAGCAGCACGGTGGCGCTGATCTCGCACAGGATGCGCAGCAGCACCATGAGGTTCACATAGCGCGGCCGGTCGTCCACGATCGTGCGCAGCCGCGCCGCCCCTGAGCGTTCCTCGCGGACCATATCGTCGAGCCGGGCCCGCGAGACCGTGTTCAATGCCGAGTCGATCGCCGCGAACATCCCGCCGAGGCCGATCAGCGCGATCGCCAGCAGGATCTGGATCAGCACATTCACGCCGGACCCAGTGCGTCACCCGGTGCGGCGAAGCCCGCCTTGCCGAGCAACCGGGCATCACGTTCGGCGAGTTCGGCGCGGCGCTGTTCCTCGCGCAGGCTCACATACCACTCTTCGAGCAGCTGGGCCTGCAGCGCGAACATCTCCTTCTCCTCCTCCGGCTCGGCATGGTCGTAGCCGAGCAGGTGGAGCACGCCGTGCACGGTGAGCAGCGCCAGTTCGTGGTCGAGCGAATGGCCCGCCTTCTGGGCCTGGCCCATGGCGAACTCCGGGCAGAGCACGATGTCGCCGAGCATCGACGGGCCGGGTTCGGGACTGTCGGGGCGCCCACCCGGCTCCAGCTCGTCCATCGGGAAGGACATCACATCGGTGGGGCCGGGCAGATCCATCCAGCGCACATGCAGGTCGGCCATGGTGTCGAGATCGACGAGCACCATCGACAGCTCGGCGGCCGGATGAACGTCCATCCGGCCGATCACGAACCGTGCCACGCTGACCAGGTCTTCTTCCGGGACGTCCATGCCCGATTCGTTGGCGATCTCGATGCTCACCTGTTCAGGGTACGGTGCTGCCCATATCCCGCCGGGAGCGGCATCGGGGCAGCGTGGCGTGAGTTACCCGCGGTTTGCCCGACCGGCCGCACGCCGCTGCGCACGGTTGCCCGGGTAGTGCGGGCCCGGCACCGCGCGGGTGTCGGATTCGTACCGGTCGTAGGCGTCGACGATGTCGGACACCAGCCGGTGCCGCACCACATCGGCGCTGGTGAGCTCCGAGAAGTGGATGTCGTCGATCTCGGTGAGGATCTCCGCCGCCGCCCGCAGGCCCGAGCGCTGCCCATTGGGCAGGTCGACCTGGGAGATGTCACCGGTGACCACCATCTTCGAGCCGAAGCCGAGGCGGGTCAGGAACATCTTCATCTGCTCGGCCGTGGTGTTCTGCGCCTCGTCGAGGATGATGAACGAATCATTGAGGCTACGGCCACGCATGTACGCCAGCGGAGCGACCTCGATGACGCCGGAGGCGAGCAGTTTGGGAATCGCTTCCGGGTCCATCATGTCGTGCAGCGCGTCGTAGAGCGGCCGCAGGTACGGGTCGATCTTGTCGTTGAGCGTGCCGGGCAGGAAGCCGAGCCGCTCACCGGCCTCGACCGCGGGCCTGGTCAGGATGATGCGGGTGACCTGCTTGGACTGCAGCGCCTGCACCGCCTTGGCCATGGCCAGGTAGGTCTTGCCGGTACCGGCGGGACCGATGCCGAACACGATGGTGTTGGCGTCGATCGCGTCGACGTAGCGCTTCTGGTTCAGCGTCTTGGGCCGGATGGTCTTGCCGCGCCGGGACAGGATGTCCAGGCTCAGCACCTCGGCGGGCGATTCGGCCACGCCCTCGGTGAGCATGGAGACGGTGTGCCGGACGGCTTCGGGGGTGATCACCCGATTGCGGCCGGTGAGCGCGACGAGCTGCTCGATCACGCGTTCGGCCAGGGCCACCTCGGCCGCCTTGCCGGTGATGGTGACGGTGTTGCCGCGGACATGGATGTCGGCCGGGAGCAGTTTCTCCAGCTGACGGAGGTTCTGATCGGCGGAACCGAGGAACGGGAACACAGACTCCGGGGCGAGTTCGATGCTGGAACGCACTGTTCGCGCCGCGGGACCCGCGCTGTTACCGCCTGCGCCGATGCCTGATACGGGGTTGGTGGGGTCGCCGATCTCGCCTGAGTTCTTCAAAAGTGGCTATAGCCTGCTTCCGGTCTCGACTGTGTGTTCGATGAGCCCAGTTTAACCCTCGGCACCGACACCGCCCAGCGATATAACGGCGGGCTCGGCCGAACCGCGATCCGGCGGTGATCGCGGGTCGCGGCCGGACTACCAGCGCGTGGTGAGCGCACCGAGCGCGCCGAGGGCCACCGCGGCGGCCGTCGAGGTGCGCAGCACGGTGGGGCCGAGCAGCACGACGTCGGCGCCCGCCTCGGCCAGCGCGGTCAACTCGACATCGTCGAGTCCGCCCTCAGGACCGACGATCAGCACCACCTCGGCGGTCCGTGCCAGCGGCAGTTCGGTGAACTTCCCGGTGCCCGATTCGTGCAGCGCGGCGATGATCGCGCCGTCCGCCTTGGCCTCTCGTACCAGCTCGAGCAGGTCGCGGGTGCGGTGCAGGTCGGCGATGTCGGGAATGTAAGGCCGCCTGGACTGCCGGGCCGCCGATTTGGCCGCCGCCCGCCACTTCTCGATCCCCTTGGCGGCCTTGGCTTCCCAGTTCGCCACACAGCGCGCGGCCTGCCACGGGACGATCCGGTCGGCGCCTGCCTCGGTCATCAGTTCCACCGCGAGTTCGGAGCGGTCCGACTTGGGTAGTGCCTGCACCACCGTCACCGTCGGCGTCACCGGTTCGGCACGTCGCCGATCGCGCACCGCCAGCTCGAGCCGGTCCTTCTCGGCTGCGACGACTTCCGACTCGGCGAGCACCCCTCGACCGTCGGACAGGGTGATCGGCTCGCCCACTCGGATCCGGCGGACGGTGGCCGCGTGCCTGCCCTCCGGCCCGTCGAGGACCGCGATGGCGCCCGGTTCGGGGACCTCGTCGAGGTAGAAGACCGTCGCGGCCACCAGGTCAGCGTCCGCTGAAGGAGGCGCGCAACCGGGCGAACAGGCCGCTGTTGTGCTCGGACTGGGCCGACATCACCTCGGCGCGGTCCTTGTCGCGCATGCCCTTGAACTTGCGCAGCAGGTCGGTCTGCTTGCCGTCGAGTTTGGTCGGCACCACGATGTCGAGGTGGGCGAGCAGGTCGCCGCGGGCACCCGAGCGCAGCCGGGGCATGCCGTGGGCGCGCAGCTGGATGACCTCGCCGGGCTGGGTACCCGCCCCGATGGTCAGCTCGGTCGGGCCGTCGAGGATCGTGTCGACGACGACCGTGGTGCCCAGGATCGCGTCGACCATCGGCACCCGGACGGTGCAGTGCAGGTCGTCGCCGTCGCGGACGAAGGTGTCGTGCGGCTGCTCGACGACCTCCACGTAGAGGTCACCGGCATGGCCGCCACCCGGACCGACCTCACCCTGTGCCGCCAGCCGCACCCGCATGCCGTTGGCCACGCCGGCCGGAATCGGCGCGGCAATCTCGCGACGCGCGCGCACCCGGCCGTCGCCGCCGCACTTGTGGCAGGGGTCAGGGATGGTCTCGCCGGCGCCGCGGCAGGTGGGGCACGGACGCGAGGTGAGCACCTGGCCGAGGAACGACCGCTGCACCGACTGCACCTCACCCGCGCCGTCGCAGGTCTCGCAGCGCACCGGCTTGGAGTTGCCGTTGGTACCGGCGCCGTGGCAGATGTCACACAGGATCGCGGTGTCGACGGTGAGGTGCTTGGTGACACCGACCGCGCATTCGGCCAGGCTCAACCGGGTGCGGATCAGCGAGTCGGCACCGGGCTGCACCCGGCCGCGCGGCTTGCGCGCGCCGCCGCCCTGGCCGCTCATGCCGCCGAAGAAGGCTTCGAACACGTCGCCGAGGCCGCCGAAGCCTGCCCCGCTGAATCCGGCACCGCCGCCACCGTTTTCGAGCGGGTCGCCGCCGAGGTCGACGATGCGGCGCTTCTCCGGATCGGTCAGCACCTCGTAGGCGGTGGAAACTTCCTTGAACTTGGCCTGGGCGGCCTCGTCCGGGTTCACGTCGGGGTGCAGTTCGCGGGCCAGTTTGCGGTAGGCGCGCTTGAGCTCCTGGTCGGTGGCGTTCTTGCCGACGCCGAGCAGTCCGTAGTAATCCCGTGCCACTTGAGTTCTCTAGTCCTTGGTCGCTGTGGTCCAGCCGAGCGCCGGGCGCATCCTTTAGTCGAATCGACTCAACTTTACCGGCCGAAGTATCGACTCTAACAGTGCGGGGTGCACCGTTCCCGGCGCGCCCGTCACCTTTCCGCGAGCACCTCACCGATGTACCTGGCCACGGTGGCCACCGATGCCATCGTGCCCGGGTAGTCCATCCTGGTCGGTCCGAGCACACCCATGCCCCCGAGCACCGCGCCCGCGGCACCGTAGCCGGTGGATACGACCGAGGTACCGCGCATCTGCTCGACCTGGGTCTCCTCGCCGATCTGCACCATCACCCGCCCGGGCTGCTGCGCTGCCGCGAGCAGTTTCAGCACGATGACCTGCTCCTCCAGCGCCTCGAGCACGGTGCGCAGCGAGCCGGGGAAGCCGAAATCGGCCACATTGCGGGTGAGGTTGGCGGTACCACCGAGCACGAGTCGTTCCTCCGGATGCTCGACCAGGGTTTCCACCAGCACGGTCGAGACACGGACCAGCACGTCCCGGATCTTGGCAGGCGCCTGTTCGGGCAGCCCGGCCACCGCCGCGCTGGCCACCGACAGCAGTTTGCCGTCCATCGCACCGCCGAGCAGTCCGCGCACCGCGGCGAGATCGTCGTCGGAGATCACCGCGCCCAGATCGACGATCCGCTGGTCGACGCGGCCGGTGTCGGTGATCACCACCAGCAGCAGGCGGGCCGGATTGAGCGCGACGACCTCGATGTGGCGCACGATCGACGCCGACACGGTCGGGTACTGGACCACCGCGACCTGCCGGGTGAGCTGGGCCAGCAGGCGCACTCCTCGGCGCAGCACATCGTCGAGGTCGACGCCGGATTCCAGGAACTCCATGATCGCGCGTCGTTCGGCACCCGAGAGCGGCTTCACCTCGGCGATCCGGTCGACGAACTCGCGATAGCCCTTGTCGGTGGGGATGCGGCCGGAACTGGTGTGCGGTTGGGTGATGTATCCCTCCGCCTCCAGCACGGCCATGTCGTTGCGGATGGTCGCGCTGGATACACCCAGATTGTGCCGTTCCACGAGCGACTTGGAGCCGATCGGTTCCTTGGTGGCCACATAGTCCGCCACGATCGCTCGCAGGACCTCGAACCGCCGATCCTCGGTGCTCGACGCCATCGACCCCACCTCCTCGCTCGTGCCGGGTACGTCATCGGCCCGCGTGTGTCGCTGTGTTCGCCGCACAGACTCGCACGCGGATGCCCGCAGCGTCTCGTTGTCCAGTCTAATTGTCCGGTCCCGGATCGCCCGCGCGCGTTGTCGCCGGGGAGGGCGAGTTGTCCACAGGCCGCGAGTTGTCCACAGGCGGCCGATCAGGGCTGGCCGCGGCGCGGCCCGCGGCGTACGTTCGGCCTTGATTCTGCTGTTCACCAGTGGTTTTCGGACGAACGCGAGGGGGCATGCGATGGACAAGGCCGGAGTGGCGGTGCGGCCGGTGGAGTTCGCCGGTTTCGATCGAGGGTGTGCGGAGTTTCTCCGGGTGATCGAGGAGATCGTGGTACTGGCCGGGCAGATTGCCGGGCACGAGCACTGGGGGCTCGGGGAGCGCGACGCCCGGCTGATCTCCGGCCGGGCCGTGGTGGCTCGTTTGCGCGCCAAGGCTGATGGCGGCAGCAACAGTATCGGCGCGGTGATGGCGGCCCACGCCCGGTTCGTCACCGATCTCCGGCGGGCGTACCGGCAGGCATCGAATCAGCTCATCCGAGCCGACGAGGAATGGGCGCGACACCTGAATGCCGCTGCAGTACAGGATGTTCCAGTGGCGGACCGTCATGTCCGGGTATGAGCCGCCGGGCATTCGCGGCGGCGGCGAGAACGCCAACGCGTGGCGGCACCGGGAGATCGCCGAGGCCTTCGCGACACTGGAGGTCACCGATGCCATCGCCATGGCCGACACGTTCGCCCGGATCGCCGCGCGCTGGTCGACCGGCCTCACCGCCTTCGAGCGGGACCTCTGCGAGGCATCGGCGGTGGCATGGTCCGGGGCGAGCGCGGAAGCGATGGAAGCCGCGGTCGATGCCTACCTGGCCGGGGCGCGAGCGCTGGCCATCGCACTGGCCGAACTCCCCGGCTTGGTCACGGCGGCGGCCGAGGCGATCGTGGCGACCAAGCATGCTGTCCCGGAACTGCCCGTCGCCACCGGCCCCGCCGACGCGGAGGCACACGGCAGACAGGCGGCAGCGCTGGAGGAGGCGCGGGTGGCGATGCACGAGCGATATGTGCGACCGTTCAGGGCGATCGATCACCGGATTCCCTTGTTACCCATGCCTGTTCACTCCCTCGACCTGCCATACAGGGAGTGGGGAACACGCGAGCCGGGTGCGCCGACGGCCGAACTCGGGTCGCCACGCGGTGTCGCCCTGGCGAGCTCGGGTGATGCCGCGGTCTCGGGGACATCCGCCGACGGCACGGCGCGTAGCGTCGGCCTCGCGACCGATCCGCCAGGCCTGGGCCCGCCTGCACCGTCCATCGACGACTCATCGCCCCAGGACCCCGCCCGGATAGCTCGCTCGGTCGCAGGCGGTTCTGGCACCGAGGCGGACGGTGCGACGAAACCGGCGGAACAGGTCGGCCAGACCGCCACCGCGTCGGTCCGGTCGAACGCGGACGACCACGGACGTCTCCCGAGCGGATTCATCCCGGCTGCGCATTCGGCGACAGTCCCTTCGACCACCGACAATCCGGCACCATCTCCCCGCGAAGGATCGGCCGGCGCCGCAGGCTCATCGTGGAAGGAACCACCCGGAGCCGGCCCGCGCGGCGTGTGGTCACAGGTCGGCGACGCGGCACGAGCGGGCGATCGGGCCCGGCCAGACGACACAGCGCGTCGCAACGGCTCGACACCGCCGGGTGACTCCGCGCGCCAAGGTGACCCGGCGTGGCCAGGCGATCCGGCCCAGCAGAACCGCATTGGCCAGCCTCGCGTTCCCGGGCTGGTCAACGACCTAGCGAGGCCGGGCAGTTCAACACGAACAGGTGATCCAGCAACCGTCGGCGACCCGATGCGACCAGGTGACTCGGTCCGACCAGGTGACGGTCGGAGCGTGCCGGGTGCGGCGGGGCCGGTGATCGGTGCCGGCGCACCACCGGGAGCGCCGGTGCGGATGGTCGACCGGCTGTTCCACTATGCGGTGCCGTCGGGAATCGGCTGCGCGCCGGAACCTGATGCCGAGCGCGGGATTCCGGACTATCTGATCACCCAGGCGAATACCGAAGCCTTGCTCGACGATCGACGGCCGACGGTGATCGGAGGTGTGATCGGTGGCGAACCGCCGTAGGGGCGCGACACAGCGGCTCGGTGCCTGACAGGCTACGAGCAGGGTAGCCGTTCCGACCGACCGCCGACCTCGGCCGCCCAGGGTGGGCGGCCGAGTATCCGCTAGCCGCGGACGGCGGGCTGGGCGGCGCCGACCTGTTTGCCCGCGAGGGCGTCGAGGCCGAGCATCGCCAGCAGCGATACGCAGTCGTCGGCGTCGGTGGCGTGCGACGCGACCGTGCGGGCGGCGACCGCGCACTGCCGCGCGTTCTCCGCCTTCTCCGCGGAACGCGCTTCCGCGAATTCGCTCTGCTCGTTGACGAGGGTGATGTGCCGTTCGGTGGACATATAGCTCCCTAGGATCGAGCCGAAGCCTACGCCCCCAATCGTTATCTCCGGCCCCGAACCCCGGGAAAGTTCTGTTTCGCCACCCCGGTGCGCATCCGCCGCAGTGAGGTGTGCATCACTCGAAATCCGGGCGCTGACCCCGGCATTTATCCAGGTGACGCGCACCCGCTCAGCAGTGGGAATTCGGATCACGAATCAATCTCGGCCGAACTCCCCGCAGCATCCGCAGCTGGCCGATCTCGGCCACGTTCTTCATCAGTTCGGCATCGACCCAGGAGACCAGATGCGCCACCGTCAATCCGGCATCGGCCGGCCACGGGTATCCCGAATCCGCGCCAAGCGCGGCATCGTCGAGCCCGTCCAGAATCGTGCGCCACTCCGCGCGCAAGTCCCGCAACCAGGCCACGGCAGGAACGCCCGCCGCTCGGTGGACACCCGGCCGTTGGCGAACGAATTCCTCCACTCTGCTCAGCGCACGAGCCGATCCGCGAGGTCATCGCAGATCGATGGCGAATCCCTGTCCCAGTTCGACACCGCTACGGGGCGGATCCCGGTGCCGAGGTCAACGCGGCTCTCCCGCGAATTCCGCGACCGATGTCGCGGCGAAGTCGATCCGACGGCGAACGTTCGACAGTGCGGTCACTACGCAGGTTCCGACCGGACCGATGCGATCGTAGAGCGTGGCGCTCCCGACCGAGAGGCCGTCGGCGGCAATGGTGCTGTCGGCGCGCAGGCCGACCTCGTAGCCGACCGGAAGGCGCGCGAGGCTCACCGTGACATCGGCATTGATATATCCGGCCCCCGCAGAACCCCAGTGGCATACGTGATTGGTCACGTCGCCGAGGATCGCGGCGCGCTGGAACGGAGTGATGGCTTCCCCGGCCACAAGCGGTGGCAGACTCTGCCGGACCGCCTTCCGGTCGGCGTTGTGGTTCGCCGCGAAATCGGCTGTCCAATCGTTCGTCCCGCTCTTGAACAACGGCGGCGAGCCCTCGGGCGACATGCACCCCTCCGGCGGCACCGGCAATTCCTCGTCCGGGCTCCACACCTGCCCGAGTGGAGCATCACCGATGGATCGCTCCGGCGGTCAGGTGAGCAGGTCGCGGACGATGCCGTCGGCGAGGAGGCGGCCGCGGTCGGTGAGGATCAGGTGATCGTCGGCGAGGTGGGCCAGGCCGTCGGCGACGATACGGTCGAGGGCGGGGTGGGCCGACGTGGCCAGGGTGTCGAGGGGGAGGCCGGTGCGGAGGCGGACGGTGAGCATGAGGTGTTCGGTGTAGCGCTCGTCGGCGGTGAGAGCCTCCCAGCCTGCGGCGGGCAGACCACCGAGGGCGACGCGGTCGGCGTAGCGGGCAGGGTGTTTGACGTTCCACCAGCGGACCCCGCCGACGTGGCTGTGCGCGCCGGGGCCGGCGCCGAGCCAGTCGCCGCCGTCCCAGTAGCCGAGGTTGTGGCGGCAGCGGGCGTCGTCGTTCGCGGCCCAGTTCGATACCTCGTACCAGTGCAGGCCCGCGTCGAGCAGCCTGCGGTCGATGCTCTCGTAGCGGGCGGCGAGGACGTCGTCGTCGGGGGCGGGCAGTTCGCCACGGCGGACCTTGCGCGCCAGCGCGGTGCCGTCCTCGACGATCAGCGAATAGGCCGAGACGTGGTCGACTCCGGCCGCGAGGACGGCGTCGAGGCTGGCATCCAGGTCTGCGTCGGTCTCCCCCGGCGTGCCGTAGATGAGGTCGAGATTGACGTGCTCGAACCCGGCGGCCCGCGCCTCCCGCGCGGCGGCGACGGCGCGGCCGGGGGTGTGCGTCCGGTCGAGCACGCGCAGCACGTGCTTGGCCGCGGACTGCATGCCAAGCGACACCCGCGTGTACCCGGCGGCCCTGATCCGCTCGAAGAACTCCGGCGAGGTGGACTCCGGATTCGACTCGGTGGTCACCTCGGCACCATCGGCCAGGGTGAAGTTCGCCCGCACCGCGTCGAGGACGTCGGCAAGCCCGTCACCGCCGAGCAGCGAGGGCGTCCCGCCGCCGACGAAGATCGTCGATACCTCGGGAGTGGGACTCGGCAGTCCGGCGAATTCGGCCGCCGCCGTCGCGAGCTCGCCGCGCAGCGCCGCGAGCCACGACTGCGGCGATGCCGAGGTCCCCAGCTCCCCCGCGGTGTAGGTGTTGAAGTCGCAGTATCCGCAGCGCGTGGCGCAGAACGGCACATGCACGTACACCCCGAACGCGCCGCCGCCGAAGTCGCGCAGCACCGGCCCAGCCGCGTCGGCCGGTGTCACGAAAGCCTCGGTCTTCATCCCCCCAGTCTGCCGGGTGGGCCGCGGCGGTCCAGCACGACCCCACCGGCGGCCGCGACCCCACCGGCGCCCGGTCGATCGCGCTGTCCCGAGACCCGGCGAGCGCCGGTCGCACGGCCGCGGTTGCGGCGGCACGGCAGCGCGCGGCGCGACGTATACGGCGCCGCCCACCGCTCCGACCCCGGCAGCACGAGCAGGTCGCTCAGCCGGTGTGCCACACGGCACGGTGGCCGATTCGACGCACTGCCCGCGAATCCCGGCACCGAACTATGACCCCCGTCACAGAACGGGACGACCGTCCAGGGAATTTCCCTCAAAAGTGCGGGAAATATCTCCTTGCGGTCGGAACGACCCGGCTGACATGGCACAATAGGCCCATGCACGCATCCGGAGTACGACTCGTGGCCCGTCGCCACGTCGACTTCCAGCGTGTCTGCAGCGCCTGCTGTCGGCCCGGTTTCCACCGGTAGCGCAGCGGCGTCCACGCCCGGGTCGATTCCCGGTGCCTTCGACCTTCACCGGCCCGCTGACCACCTGACGCGAGCCAGCCCCTCGCGCCTTCAGCACGGATGTACCACCCACCCCGCAGGAGCGACCCCACATGACGTCGAGCACCGACGCCGCCTCGACCGAGCAGTCGACGGCGCAGGCCAGCCCCGAGCGCCCATCGCGCCCGGCCGCCGAACGCCGCGTGCGGCCCGACCGGCCGCGCAGCGAGGCCCCCGTCGCCCCGCGTGAGCGCACCGGCCGACCGGTCCGCCGCAAGTCCGAAGGCCAGTGGGCCCTCGGCTACCGCGAACCGCTGAACCCGAACGAGCAGTCCAAGAAGGACGACAACCCGCTCAACGTGCGGGCGCGGATCGAGAACATCTACGCCAAGGGCGGCTTCGACTCGATCGACAAGGCCGATCTGCGTGGCCGTTTCCGCTGGTGGGGCCTCTACACCCAGCGCGAAGAGGGCTACGACGGCACCTGGACCGACGACGACAACATCGACATCCTCGAAGCCAAGTACTTCATGATGCGGGTGCGTTGCGACGCGGGCGCGCTGAACGTCGCCCAGCTGCGCACCGTCGGCCAGATCTCCACCGAGTTCGGCCGCGACACCGCCGACCTGTCCGACCGCGAGAACGTCCAGTACCACTGGATCGAGGTCGAGAACGTCCCGGAGATCTGGCGGCGGCTGGAAGCGGTCGGCCTGCACACCACCGAAGCGTGCGGCGATTGCCCGCGCGTCGTCCTCGGTTCGCCGCTGGCAGGCGAGTCCCTCGACGAGATCATCGACCCGACGCCCGCGATCGACGAGATCGTCAAGCGCTACATCGGGAAGAAGGAGTACTCGAACCTTCCCCGCAAGTTCAAGTCCGCGATCTCGGGCCAGCAGGACGTGGTGCACGAGATCAACGACATCGCCTTCGTCGGCGTGAACCACCCCGAGCACGGGCCCGGCCTCGATCTGTGGGTGGGCGGTGGTCTGTCGACCAACCCGATGCTGGCCAAGCGGGTCGGCGCGTGGGTGCCGCTCGACGAGGTGCCCGATGTGTGGGAAGCGGTCGTCGCGCTCTACCGCGACTACGGCTACCGGCGCCTGCGCACGAAGGCGCGCCTGAAGTTCCTGATCAAGGACTGGGGCATCGAGAAGTTCCGGCAGGTGCTCGAGGACGAGTACCTGAAGCGCAAGCTGATCGACGGGCCTGCGCCGGAGCAGCCCGCCAAGCCGATCGACCACGTGGGTGTGCAGAAGCTGCGCAACGGTCTCAACGCTGTCGGCTTCTCCCCCATCGCGGGTCGCGTCTCGGGCACCATCCTGAGCAAGGTCGCCGACGCCGCCGAGAAGTACGGCTCGGACCGCATCCGGTTCACTCCGTACCAGAAGCTGATCATCCTCGACATCGCCGACGACAAGGTCGACGCGCTGATCGACGAGCTGGAACCGCTCGGCCTGCAGGCTCGTCCGTCGATCTGGCGGCGGAACCTGCTCGCCTGCAGCGGGATCGAGTTCTGCAAGCTCTCCTTCGTCGAGACCCGCAAGCGTTCGCAGGTACTCGCGCCCGAACTCGAGCAGCGGCTTGCCGATATCAACGCGCAGCTCGATGTTCCGATCACCATCAACATCAACGGCTGCCCCAACTCGTGCGGCCGCTCCCAGATCGCCGATATCGGCTTCAAGGGCCAGCTCGTCGACGACGGCACCGGGAATCAGGTGGAGGGTTTCCAGGTTCATCTGGGTGGCAGCTTGGGTCTGGATTCCGGATTCGGCCGCAAGCTTCGCCAGCACAAGGTGACCAGCGTCGAGCTCGGCGACTACATCGAGCGGGTTGTGCGCAACTTCGTCAAGACCCGCGAAGACGGTGAACGCTTCGCGGTGTGGGCGGTTCGCGCCGACGAGGCCGACCTCCGCTAGTGGATGAGGAGATCTCAACTGTGACAACGAATCTCGCCGCCAAGCTGTCCGAGGACGAATTGCGCGCCATCGCCGAGCGTGGCGCGGCCGAACTGGGCTCCGATGCCTCGGCCGCCGACCTGATCGCCTGGACCGACCGCACCTTCGGCAACGGCTACATCGTGGCTTCCAACATGCAGGACGGCGTGCTGGTGCACCTGGCCGCGCAGACCAGGCCCGGCGTCGACGTGCTGTTCCTCGACACCGGCTACCACTTCGCCGAGACCATGGGCACCCGCGACGCGGTCGAGGCGGTCTACGGGGTGAACGTGATCGACGTGCGGCCCGAGCACAGCGTCGCGGAGCAGGACGAACTGCTCGGCAAGGACCTGTTCGCCAGGGACGCGGGCGAGTGCTGCCGGTTGCGCAAGGTGGTCCCGCTGAAGAAGTCGCTGGCCGGCTACAACGCCTGGATCACCGGGATCCGCCGGGTGGAGGCTCCAACACGCGCCAACGCCCCGCTGATCTCCTTCGACGACGCTTTCGGCCTGGTGAAGATCAACCCGATCGCACCGTGGTCCGACGACGAGATGCAGGCCTACATCGAGGCCAACGGCATTCTCGTCAATCCCCTGGTGGAGGAGGGCTACCCGTCCATCGGCTGTGCACCCTGCACGCGCAAGCCCGAGCCGGGGTCCGATCCGCGCAGTGGCCGCTGGGCCGGCCTCGCCAAGACCGAGTGCGGATTGCACCAATCATGACCATCACCACCTCAGGGAGCGTGCCTGTGAGTACCCACACCACCGAACGCGAGCTCGGTCTGACCGAGTTCGACACCCTCGCGGCGCTGGAGTCCGAGGCGATCCACATCTTCCGTGAGGTCGCGGGCGAGTTCGAGCGGCCGGTGATCCTGTTCTCCGGCGGCAAGGACTCCACGGTGCTGCTGCACCTGGCGCTCAAGGCCTTCTGGCCCGCGCCGCTGCCGTTCGCGCTGCTGCACGTCGACACCGGGCACAACCTGCCGGAGGTGCTCGAGTTCCGCGACAAGGTGGTGGACAAGTACGGGCTGCGGCTGCACGTCGCCTCGGTCGAGGAGTACCTGGCCGACGGCCGCCTCACCGAACGCGCCGACGGCATCCGCAACCCGCTGCAGACCGTCCCGCTGCTCGACGCCATCACCGAGCACCGCTTCGACGCGGTCTTCGGTGGCGGCCGCCGCGACGAGGAACGTTCGCGCGCCAAGGAGCGGATCTTCTCGCTGCGCAATGCCTTCGGCCAGTGGGATCCGAAGCGTCAGCGCCCCGAGCTGTGGAATCTCTACAACGGCAAGCACGCGCCGGGTGAACACGTGCGAGTGTTCCCGCTCAGCAACTGGACCGAGCTCGACATCTGGCGCTACATCGCGCGCGAGGACATCGATCTGGCCTCGATCTACTACGCCCACGAGCGCCCGGTGTACCAGCGCGACGGCATGTGGATGACGCCCGGCGTCTGGGGCGGCCCGAACGACAACGAGCTGCTCGAGACCCGGTCGGTGCGTTACCGCACCGTCGGCGACGGTTCCACCACCGGCGCCATCATCTCCGACGCCGCCGACAACGCGGCCATCCTGGCCGAGGTCGCGGCGTCCCGACTGACCGAACGCGGTGCTACCCGTGGTGACGACCGCGTGTCCGAGGCCGCCATGGAAGACCGCAAGCGAGAGGGTTATTTCTGATGTCCGACCTCCTGAGGCTGGCCACCGCCGGTTCTGTCGACGACGGCAAGTCAACGCTGGTCGGGCGACTGCTCTACGACACGAAGTCGGTACTCGCCGACCAGATCGACGCCGTCACCCGCGCTTCGGTGGACAAGGGTCTGTCGACGCCTGATCTGTCGCTGCTGGTCGACGGTCTGCGCGCCGAGCGTGAGCAGGGCATCACCATCGATGTGGCGTACCGCTACTTCGCCACGCCCAAGCGCTCTTTCGTGCTCGCCGACACCCCTGGCCACGTGCAGTACACCCGCAACACCGTGTCCGGCGCGTCCACCGCGCAGCTGGTGATCCTGCTTGTCGACGCGCGCAAGGGCGTCATCGAGCAGACCCGCCGCCATGCCGCCGTGCTGGCGCTGCTCGGGGTGCCGAAGCTGGTGCTGGCGGTGAACAAGATCGACCTGGTGGACAACCCGGCAGAGGTGTTCGCCGCGATCTCCGCGGAGTTCAACACGCTCACCGCAAGGCTGGGCTGGGCCGCCGAGGACGTTCTCGAGATCCCGGTGTCGGCCCTGCACGGTGACAATATCGCCAGCCGGTCCGCCAACACCCCGTACTACGACGGTCCCTCGCTGATCGAGCATCTCGAATCAGTGCCGGTCGACGCGGACTCGACCGGTACGCACGCGCTCGGCCTGCGGTTCCCGGTGCAGTACGTGATCCGCCCGCGTACCGCCGAGTACCCCGACTACCGTGGGTACGCCGGGCAGATCGCGGCGGGCTCGGTCTCCCCCGGTGACGAGATCGTGGTACTGCCCTCGGGCAAGCGCACCACCGTCGAGCGCATCGACACCCCCGACGGTGAACTCGCCGTCGCCCAGGTGGGCCGCAGCGTGACGCTGATCCTGGCCGACGAGGTGGACATCTCACGTGGCGACATCATCGCCTCGCCCGCCGACGCGCCGGAGCCGATCGACTCCTTCGACGCCACCGTGTGCTGGCTCGGCGACAAGCCGCTGCGCTCCGGCGCCCGGCTGCTGCTCAAGCACGGCACCAAGACCACCCAGGCCATCGTCGGCGCGCTCGTCGAGCGGTTCGACGAGCAGCGGCTCGCCGCGCTGGAGAGCCCGGAAACCTTGGAGCTCAACGATATCGGCCGGGTCTCGCTGCGGCTGGCCGAGCCGATCCCGGCCGACGACTACCGCACCAACCGGCACACCGGATCGTTCCTGCTGATCGATCCCGCCGGAGGAAACACCCTGGCCGCCGGCCTGGTCGGCGATGTGCTGACCTCGGTCGAGGTCGGTAGCGCGGTCTGATGACGCGCGTGCTCACCCCGCTGCGTGGTGCCGCGACACACCGCGGCGGTGGCGAGCCCGCGCTTGTCCTGGTGGCGCACGGCAGCCGTGACCCGCGATCGGCGGCGAACGCGGCGGCCGTGCGCGATCTGGTCGCCGCGGCCAGGCCGGAGCTGGCGGTGCGGCTGGCCTTCCTCGACCTGACCGCGCCGTCGGTCGATCGGACCGTCGATGCCGTTGCCGCGGCTGGTTTCTCGCGGGCCGTCGTGGTTCCGCTGCTGCTCGGCAGCGCGTTCCACGCGCGGGTCGACCTGCCTGGTCTGCTCGACGCCGCGCGGCGTCGGCTGCCGCGGCTGGAGCTGATCCAAGCCGAGGTGCTCGGTCCCGATCCACACCTGATCACCGCGCTGTGCGAGCGGATCGCCGAAGCGAGTACGGGTAGACCGGTCACCATCGGTGGTGCATCCGGGTCGGCACGAACCTGCCCTCCCGCCACCGGGACGGGAAACGCGGGCGCGACCATCGAGCCGATACGGTCGGGCGCGCCGATCACCGCATCGGGGATAGCGCGCGCGACCATCGAGCCGTCCAAAACCGGCACACCCACCACAACCGGGATCGCGAACGCAACCGTCGAGCCGACCCAGACCGGCACACCCACCACCACAACCGGGATCGCGGTGGCGGCCGTCGGGTCGACGCGGCCCGGCGCGAACGAACGCACCGCCGAGGTCGCGGCCGAGGTCGCCCGGCGCACCGGGCTGCCCACCGAGATCTGCTTTGCCACCAGCGAACCCACCATGTCGACCGCCATCGCGCGGCTACGTGCGCGCGGTGTGGACCGGATCATCGTCGCGCCGTGGTTCCTGGCACCAGGGCTCCTGACCGATCGCCTCCTCACGACAGCACCCGACGTGGTGCACGCGGCGACCATCGGCGCCCATTCCGCACTGGCCGAGGTGGTCTCGGCCCGGTACGACAGCGCACTCGCCGCAGAACTCGAGCTGTCCGCGTGAAGTCCAGCTGACCGGCACCGGCCCCGGCGGCACACCCCGATCGATCGCACGCCCACGCGCAGGACCCGCACCCACCGGCAGCGCACCCCGATCGCATAGGCACGCACGCAGTCCGACCGACCCGCACGGTTCCGGCAGCACACACCGACCGCATAGCCCGCACACAGTCCGACCGACCGCACCAGTCCCGGCAGCAAACCCCGACTGCGCAGGTACCACCGAGGCAGCAACCCCGATGCCCGGCCCAGTCGTTCCACACCGCACTCGATCAGGTGGGCCTTGCGGTGCCCGACGGAAGCCACACGACGGACAAAACTCCGCGCTGAGCATTCACTTTCTTGCGAAACGGTCTCACACGCGACAATTCGACCACTTTGTGCGCGCTCAGCGCTGGCCGCACCAGCGTTCGCCAGGCACAACCGACGCAGCAAGCCCGATGCCCCGGCCCTGCCGTCGTCGCAGACCGCGCCCGACGCGTGAAGTCCGGCCGACCCACACCCACCCGGCAGTACACCGATCGCACAGCCCGCACGCAGTCCGGCCGACCCGGACCAGTCCCGGCGGCACGGAGATACCGCACACTGCACGCATGGGGTCCTGCTGGGATCGGTCCTGGCGGCGTGTACCCGGTCGCTCGCGCTGTTCGTCTGCGGGCTCGCTGTCCTGCAGTGCGGCGATCATGCCCGATCCGCTCGGAATCAACCACCTGACTCTCGCCACCACCGACCTCGATCGGCTCCTAGCGTTCTATACCGAGTTTCTCGGCGCCACCCGCGCTTTCGAACGCGCGGCCACACCGCCCGATCCCCGGATCGCCGTCGTCGATGTGGGCGGTGACGACAATCTGATGATCGTCGAGACCGCGAGCGCCCGGTCCCCGGGCTCGATCCCCTGCGCCGTGCTGGGTGGGGACTGCGGGTCGCCTCACACGCTCAGCTCGCGGACGTCCGCGTACAGCTACTGCACGCCGGACACCAGGTGAGCGAGATCGAGACGCTACCGCCGCAGTGGACGATGACCACCGACGATCCAGATGGACGACCGGTGGATATCCGCGCCCACCGCCCACGCACCGTGGCACCCGCGGCCATCGGATAGCACGACGCATTCGCCCACCATCGCCCCATAACTGATCAACCGAGGTCGTCCGAGATTCCTGTGAGCCAGTTCATATCCACACTCCTTCCTGATATACCCCCATGGGGTATATGTTCATAGTCGGAAGCACAGCGAACCGAAAGAGGCGAAACAATGACCACGAACGCCAACGCCGCCCACCCCACCAACCCCGCCGTGCACCAGGACGCTCACGCCGGTCACGGCCCCGCTCACGCCGGTCACGGCCCCTCTCACGCCGGTCACGGCCCCGCCACACCCGGAGGCCTGCTGATCACCCAGGGCGGCTACACGCTGGACTTGGACACCACGGTCGCCGAGCCGGGGGCTATCGATTTTCGCTTCCGGGTCCTCGGGCCGGACGGCGCCGCGGTGACCGAGTTCGACCCGATCCACGATCGCGAGCTGCACCTGATCGTCGCGCGGCGGGAGTTGACCGGGTTCTGGCACGTACATCCGGTGCGCGAGGCGGACGGCACCTGGGCGATCCGGCTCGAGCTGCCGGAGGCGGGCGCCTACCGGGTGTTCGCCGATATCGCGCCGCACGCACTCGGCCGCACCATCACGCTCGGCGCGGATCTCGCGATCGCGGGACACTATGCGCCACAGCCTGTTCCGGCGGTCGGTCGCACCGCGACCGTCGACGGCTACGAAGTCACTGTCGACGGTGACCTACGCACGGCGGGCGACCTACTCACCCTGACCGTGCGCAAGGACGGTGTACCGGTGACGGATCTACAGCCCTACCTCGCCGCCTTCGGCCACCTGGTGGTCCTGCGCGCGGGTGACCTCGCCTACGTGCACGTGCACCCCAACGGCGAACCAGGCGACGGCCGCACCCCCGCCGGCCCGGAAATCACCTTCCACACCGCGGTCCCCGGCCCCGGCACCTACCGGCTGTTCCTCGACTTCCGGCACGACGACGTGGTCCGTACCGCGGCCTTCACCCTCACCGCGAACGTCTCCGTACCCGAGCCGGACGGGCACGCCCACCACTGAGCACGGTCACCGCGGCGCCGCTACCCCGAACGGGTGGTGGCGCCGCCGTTCGTTCCCAACAGCCGCCCTGCGATCTCGCGCGCCGCCTCGACACGGGCCGAATCACCCAGCTGGCGAGCGATATTCGCGGCGCTGACCACAGCGTCGAGCTCGAAGACCATAGCCTCGGGGTCGACGCCGGGGAAGTCACCGACCTGCTGCGCCTTGGCGATCTCGGCGGTCAGCAGCGCGAGCCATTCCTCCCGATCGGAGACCACCGCGTCCCGGATCGGACCGTGCTTGCTGCTGAACTCGACCAGAGTGGCGACACGGAAGCAGCCGCCGGGAAACGGTGGATCCTCGATGTGGGCGAACCAGCGGTCGATCAGGGTCCGCACTCGCGCCGCGCCGCGCGGCTCCGCCAGGCCAGGCGCGATCACCCGGTCGATGAAGACCTCGCGAGCGGTCCGCACCGCGGCCAGCTGCAGCGCCTCCTTCGTGCCGAACAGCGTGGCGATTCCACTCTTGCTGAGACCGAGATCGGTGGCGAGCATCCCGATGCTGATGCCGTCGAGACCTTCGACGGAGGCGAGTTCGGCGGCACGCCGGGCAATGGTCGCCCGCGCTCGCGCCCCCTTGGCGAGCCGCTGATCGCCGGGCTCGGTCGACTGCGTCATGGGATTCATTGTTCCACCACCTCTTGCTTACATGGACGATCGGTCGTACTTTAATTTACGAACGATCGTACGTACTTATTCCTCACCGAAAGATCCCCATGACCGCTGTGTCCACTCGGCCCGACGATCCAGCAGGTACCGCGAGCGCCGCGCGCCGCACCCTGGCGGTCGCCTCGGGCGCGGGCTTCCTCGCCTTCCTCGACCTCTCCGTGGTCAATATCGCCTTCCCGACCATCGCCGACACCTACCCCGGCACCGCGACCAGCACCCTGACCTGGATCGTCAGCGGCTACGCCATCGCCTTCGCCGCCCTGCTCACCCCGGCCGGACGCTTCGCCGACGTCCTCGGCAGGCGCAGACTCTTCGCACTCGCGCTCACCGGTTTCGCGGTGACCTCCCTACTGTGCGGACTCGCGCCGAGCGCGACCTGGCTCATCGCCGCACGAATTCTGCAGGGCATGACGGCGGCATTCATGGTGCCCGCCGCGATGGGCCTGGTCCTGGCCGCGACGCCGCGGGAGCGGATCGGTGCCGCCATGGGCGTGTGGACAGCCGCGGGCGGCTTCGCCGCCGTGATCGGACCGGCGATCGGTGGAGCGCTGGTGGAGACGCTGGGCTGGCGCGGGGTGTTCCTGGTGAACGTGCCGGTCGCGCTCGCGCTCATCGTGCCCGGCCTGCGCCTCCCCGCGACCGACGATCCGCAGCGCGACACCGCGCTCCCCGACCCGCTCGGCATGCTCGCCGTCGCACTGGGTCTCGGTTCCATGGTCGCCGCCGTCACCGAGGGCCAGAACTGGGGGTGGACGGCGCCCGGTACGCTCGCCGCACTGCTCGGCGGCACCGCCCTCGTGCTGTTCGCGCTCGTCCGCTCCCGGCGCCACCCCGCTCCCGCCCTGGCCGTAACCCTGTGGCGGAATCGGCAATTCGCGCTTGCCAACGCCGGCTCGTTCCTGTTCGCCGCCACCATGTTCGCCTGGCTGCTCGCGGGTCCGCTGTTCCTCGACCGGATCTGGGGCTACTCAGTGCTCGAGTCGGCCGCGGCGCTCACCGCGGGCGCGGTCGCCGCGATGGTGACCTCGATGATCATCGGCCGCATCACCACGCCCATGGGACAACGCTGGGCCGGTGTGGTCGGCGCGCTGATGTACACCGCCGGACTGGCCTGGATGAGCACCGACGCGTTCGGTACCGACCCCGCGCTGTGGTCGGCCTGGATTCCGGCGGGGCTGCTCGGCGGCGGCGGGATCGGTGTCGTCGTCACCGTGTACGGCACCGTTGCCGCACGATCGGTTCCACCACAGCAGTTCGCGACGGGCATCGGCATGAATGTGACAGCACGGCAGGTCGGTGGCGCGTTCGGCATCGCGGTACTCGCCGCTGTCTTCACCGTGGTTCCCGACGAACCGGTTCGGGCTTTCCACCTCGTGTTCGCGGTGGGCGCCGCGATCGGCCTCGCGGTCGCGGCCCTGCTCGCCCTGTCCCACACCACCGACGACCAGCTTTAGGAGTTCGAGATGTCTTCCATCACACCGTTGCCCGCGCCGTACACCGAGACCGACGACCCGCTCGTGCTGCCGCGCGAGCAGGCGATCGCCCTGCTCGACGGCGCGCCATGGCAGCGCTTCGCCGTGCTCGGTGACTCGATCGCCGCGGGCACCGGCGATCCGAGCCCCGGCTACCACCCCACCGGCTGGGCCGATCGGGTTGCCGCGGCACTCACCGCGGTGAATCCTGGCCTCGCCTACCGGAATTCGGGTCGTGTCGGAGCGACCAGTACACAGGTCAGGCACCGGCAGTTGCCCGAGATCCTGGCGTTCGCCCCGGATCTCGTGCACATCAGCTGCGGCGGGAACGACCTGTTCGAGGCCGGTGGTGACCCGAATCGGCTGCACGACAATCTGTCCGCCGTGTTCGCCGCGCTCGCCGCGACCGGTGCCCAGCTCTCGACCTTCACGGTGGCCGATGTGTGGGAGGTCGAGCGGATGGCGCCGATGCGTCCGATGCGCGACCGGATGGCCACGATGAACGAGGTGATCCGCACGGTCGCCGCCGACTATGACGCGGTGCTCACCGAATTCTGGGACCACCCGGTCCGCACCAGGCCGACCCTGATGAGCGCCGACCTCATCCACTTCACCACCAGCGGGCACGCCGTGGTCGCCGCGGAGGTCGTGCGGTCGCTGGCCGCGCGCGTCGACCGCGGCTGAGTCGCGCCGGGACCAGCCGCTTTCGCCGGCGGCCGGTTCCGCCGTCGCCGTTACCGGCCGCCATCCCCGCGGCCGGCTCCGCCGTCGCTGTTACCACGTACCAGCTCGGTGCCGAGGGCAACGAGCTCCGCGCGCACCTGCGGCGGACCGACCACCTCGATGTCGGCGCCCCAACCTGCCAACTGGCGGGCCACCATCTTCACCGTGTCGGCGGTGACGGTGGCACGCACGCGGCCATCGCCGGTCGGCTCGTACAAGGTGCAGTTGCGCCCCTGCTGATCGGCCAGGATCGGGGCGAGCGCCGCGGGCACCAGGACCGTCGCCGCGATCGCGGCCCGCCGCTCCTCCATCCGGGTGACGATCCGCGACCACTCCGCCTGCAGATCGAAATCGGCTGGGCGGTGCGCGGGTTCGTCCAGCACGGTGATCGCGCCGATGCGGTCGAGGCGGAAGGTCCGGCGGCCACGGTCGGTGCCCGCGATCAGGTACCAGACGGTCTCCTTCTCGACCAGACCCCACGGGTCGACGAGGCGGACGGACGACTCACCCGGCCTGCGATACTCGATTCGCAGGCGCTTGCCCTCGACGACCGCCTGGCGCAACGGTGCGAGCGCCGCTGGTGGCGTCGGATCGGGGCGGCCCCAGCGCGCCGGATCGACGACGACGGCGGCGGCCGCGGCGGCCGCGTCCTCCCGGAAGGTCTGTGGCAGTGCCCTGACCAGCTTGCGCAGTGCCGATTTCAGCTCGGGCGCGGCCTGCGCGGCGGGCCCGGCCAGCAGGAACAAGGCCCGAGTCTCCCCGGCGGTCAGGCCGGACAGGTCGGTGCGGGCACCGCCGATCAGCGACCAGCCGCCGCCCCGCCCGGCCTGGGGATACACCGGAATACCCGCCGTCGAAAGCGCCTCGAGATCGCGGCGGGCGGTCGCCACCGAGACTTCGAGTTCCGCCGCGACCTCCGCCGCCGTCACCCGGCCGCGCGCCTGGAGGAACAACAGGGTGGCGACCAACCGATCCGCTCGCATGCCTGAGATTCTCCCGCAAAAAGTGCTCATTCGGTGAGCACTTTCGCTGGCAGAGTCTGGTCCAGCAACCGAAGACGACATCAGGAGCATCCATGCTGCGCGGAATGGCCACCACCACGTACTACGCCGACGATCTCACCGCCGCCAAGGACTGGTACACCGAGTTCCTCGGTATCGCACCGTATTACGAGGTACCGGGAGGCTACTACGAGTTCCGGCTCGGCCCGCTGCAGGCCGAGCTCGGCCTCATCAACCGGGCATACGCCCCGACGGGCGCGCACAATCCGCCCGGCGGGGGCGGTGTGGTGTTCTGGCAGGTCGACGACCTGTCGGCCACCTTCGCCCGGCTGCTCGAGCTGGGCGCCACCGAGTACGAATCGATCACCGAACGCGGCGACGGCGCTGGATTCGCGACGGCGGCGGTACTCGATCCGTTCGGCAACGTCCTCGGGATCATGAGCAATCCGCACTTCGTGGCGATGGCCGCCACCGCGGGGACCGCGTAGCCACTCAGGCGGCGAACCAGCGCTCGAGGACAGTGGCGACACCGTCTTCGGCGACGTCGCCGGTCACCTCGTCGGCCAGGGCGAGCACGGAGTCCGGTGACCCCGCCATCGCGACGGAATGTGCCGCCCAGCGCAGCATCTCGTGGTCGTTGAACCCGTCGCCGATGGCGAGCGTGGCGTCCGCGTCGATGCCGAGGGTGCGGCGAAGTCGTTCCAGCGCCCAACCTTTGGAGACGCCGCGGCGCGACACCGTGACCCACGGACCGAATTCGCCGTGCACCCACGAGGCGTCGGGGACCTCCAGGGAGGCCAGCTGGCGCAGCATCTCCTCGACGCTGCCGCCGGGCCACCAGCCGTTGAGTCTCGGGGTCGGCGCGCTGCTCAGCATCTGATGGTCGACGAGCAGGAACTCGCCGATGGAGAACTCGCCAGGTCCGTGGCCCGTCGCCCAGGTGCCCTCGCCCACCCGTTCGGCCGCGAAGATCATGTCGGGGAACAGCGCACGCAGGGCCTCGATGGCGGGCGCCGGATCGAACGACTGCACCGCGACCGGCTCACCGCGTGCCACATCGATGTGGACCGCGCCGTTGGAACACAACGCGTGTCCTTCGGTGAGCCCCAGTTCCTTCAACACCGGGCGCGTCGTCAGCATGGTGCGACCGGTGGTCACCACCACGTGGGCCCCCGCCGCCACCGCGGCCGCCACCGCCGCCGAAACCCGTGCGCTCACCTCGAACCCCGTCGCCACTAGGGTGCCGTCCACATCGAGCGCGATCAGCTTCGGCGCTCCCCCGGGCAAAGCCATCAGCCCATTGTGCCCGCCCCCACCGACACCCACCCCCGAATTCACCACGCACCCAGCGAGCCGACGGGCACCACGACAGCCGGTGCCGAGACCCGACACCGCCACATCACCACGCACCACAACAACCGGGGTACACACCCGGCACGACGGAAAGACCTCGCACCACAACGGCCAGTGCCGGGGCCCGACATTGCTGGGCCATCGCGCACCACAACCGTTGGTGCGCGCCCCGCATAGCGGGTGACTCTCCTCGTGTGACTCATGCCGGACGAAGCCGGGCGTCAACGCGGTGGCTTCACCGGCGGAACTCAGGTGACGTCGACCCGGTGACGAGCGGCCCCGGTCAGCGGCAGCGGTCCGCTCACGCTCAGCAGCGAATGCCAACTGTCGACAACCGCACCCGCCCGATCGAGATCGTCAGCGCCGGGAACCGCCGCCTCCCCCGCCGCCCCCGCCGCCGCCTCCTCCGAAGCCGCCGCCCTTGGATCCGCCGCCCGAATCACCGCCGGACGCACCGCCCTTCGAGCCTCCGCCGAAGCCTCCCCCACCGAAACCGCCGCCGCCTGAACCACCGCCGAAGCCGCCGCTACCACCGGACCCACCAGAACCACCAGAACCACCGGAACCACCGGAACCGCCAGAGCCACCAGAACCACCAGAACCACCAGAACCACCAGAACCACCAGAACCACCAGAACCACCAGAACCACCAGAACCACCAGAACCACCAGAACCACCAGAACCACCAGAACCACCAGAACCACCAGAACCACCAGAACCACCAGAACCACCAGAACCACCAGAACCACCAGAACCACCGGAACCACCGGAACCACCGGAACCGCCAGAGCCACCGGAACCGGCGCCGCCCGATGCACCACCGCCACCGGTACCCACTCCTCCGCCGGAACCGCCGCCGTCAGAACTGGAACCGCCGGACGCACCACCACCGGATACACCACCACCCGACCCGGCACCGCCACCCGTCCCGGCACCGGCAGACCCGCCACCGCCACCGGCCGACCCGGCACCGCCACCGGCCGCGCCACCACCGGCAGAAGCACCACCGCCCGCTGCACCACCGTCGGAAGCCCCGTCACCAGAGCCCCCGCCAACTGCGGCACCGCCGTCCGACGTACCACCGTCCGGTGCCCCGGTGCCGGTACTACCGTCACCCGAGGTGGATCCGCCGGACGTTCCGCCGGCGCCACCGGTAGCACCATCACCTGGCGCGGTGGTGCCATCCGTACCGGGATCGGCGCTGCCGCTGTCGGTTCCGCCGGTACCGGTCCCGGGGGCATCGGTGGATCCGTCGGGAGCACTTGTCCCCGTGTCGGTTCCGCTGCCGGGTGTGGACACCGGCGAGCCGTCCGACGGCGCGGGCGCGGCGGGGTCGGTGCCGGGCGCGCCCGGAATCGTCGGCTCGCCAGGGATGCCGGGGCCTGGCCCCGCGATCGGGCCGCCGCCGGGAAGACCCGGCTCACCGGGCTGGGTGGGGGCCGGAGCGAACGGCAACGGGTTGACGAAGCTGGCTGGATCACCGTAGGTGGTTCTGGCCATGACCGGTGCGCTGCAGTCGATGGGGCGGTCCACGACCCGGTCGCCGCCGGCGAATTCCTTACCGCCCTTCGCTTTCGCGGGCGCGAAGATCTGCTCGTAGGCGGTCTGCGCCGCGGCGGCGGCGCCGGCGATCCTGGCGCGCGCGACGGCGGGATCGACCTTGCCGAGCAGCCCGGCGGACTGCGCGGCGACGAAGTCCGCGCTCATGTCGTACAGCAGCGTATCCGCGGGCGCGCCGAGGGCGGGGAACCGTTCCAGGGCGGGCGTGAGGCCCGGATCGTAGGGACTGCCGAACACCGTCATGGCCGACATCGCGAGCGCGGAAACGACGGCCGCGCTGGAGAACACCGCCACGTGCGGTGCGGACGGGCCACTGGGCTGCGCGGGCGCGAAGGTCCTGGCGGCCAGGGCCGCGGCGCCGGCGGCGACCACCTGGCCCGGGTCGGCGACGGTGACCAGCGGGACGCCGAGTTCGGCCAGCGTCCGCGCGACTTCGGGCGGGCGCGAGGCACCACCGACGAGCAGGATGCGGGACAGATCGGCCAGCCGCAGTCCCGCGGCGGCGACGCTCTTACTCACCAGCGGGAAGGTGTCGCGGATGTGCTCGGCGCGCAGCGCGTCGACATTCACCATCGAGGTGAGCGTCTGCGTCGCACGCGCACCGCGCCCCGATCCGGCATACCTGGCGACCATCTCGCCCAGCGGCTTGCCACCGAAGTCGGTGGAACGCACCGGAGTTCCCACCATCGGATGATGCGGCCAGTCCGGCCCGACCCGCAGCACGGTGAGGTCGAGACTGTTCGCGCCGAGGTCGTAGACGAGGACGAAGCCCGGCTCCAGTGGGCCGCGGTCGGCCTCCAACCACTCCGCGGCGGCCACCGGCTCCGGCGCGAGCAGCACCTGCCCGGCGCCACCCAGGTGCAGTGCCTGCGCGAGGAGCGCGACCTGTTTGTCGGAATACACAGCCGGATAAGCCAATACGGCGCCGGCCGCCGGCTCGGCGAGTTCGATCAGCCCGGTGACGACGGCGGCGATCAGGTTGGTCGCCGAGTAGAACCTGCCGCCGATCACCATCGGCTCCGGCTTTCGGCTCAGATCCGCGAAATCTGTCACCGCCGAGGCGAATTCGTTGATCGCCCCGATGCGGGGCCGACCCGCTTCGTCGAAGGTGAGTGCGGTGCGCCGCGTGCGCACCGATGGCTTGGCCGGATCATCGGCGACAGCCGCCGTAATCGCATTGACCGTACCGATACTTAAGCCCAGACCTCTGGTCATGTAATTGCTATCCCGTCAACGCACCGTGACCACGTCCAGCACGCGAGCGCACCATGTGGCCGCGGTCGTCTTCCAAACAGCCCGCATAGATTAACTGCCACAAAGCCGAATTGCTGCCTGATTGATACGAAACACGTGACCTTCGGCCCTTGTTAGGGGATCTTTGCAGGTCAATAGGTATACGGACGTGCGTCCAGTCCCCTGAACCTCGGCATGTCGGCCCACAGACCCCGAGAGGCAGCTACGCGCGAGTAATCGAATCTTCCGCCGCCACAACACATTCCTACGGTTTGTTTTGACCGGCAATTGATGCACTTACCGACCGGTAAGCAATTCAATTACCGCTCAGCAGAATTCGAAAAGCGACATTTCGCCGATGCGTGCGAAGAAGTACACGCGAAATCCAATGACGTGTCAGCGTCAGGGCGGATTCCCGCCAGCGCGGGCCGCCCCCGCCCGGTTGACTCGATACCGGAGATGCCGCACACAGCATCCGATTTCACAGGGAGAGAAGGGAATACACATGTCCGCACGTTTCGCCGACCAAGTCGTCCTCATCACCGGCGGCGGTTCCGGCATCGGCAAGGCGGTCGCACTGCGGGTCGCGGCCGAGGGCGCCGCGGTGGTACTCGGCTCACGCGGCAAGGATCAGGGCGAGCGGGTCGCCGAGCAGATCCGGGCCGAGGGCGGCCGCGCGCGATTCGTCCCCACCGACGTCACCGTGGACGCCGACGTCGAGCGGCTCACCCAGACCGCGCTCACCGAGTTCGGCGGACTCGACGCGGCGTTCAACAACGCGGGCGCGCTCACCGCGTTCGGCTCGGTCGCCGACATCGACGACGCGTCATGGCGGGCGGAGCTCGATCTGAACCTGACCGGAGTATTCCACGGCCTACGCCACCAGGTGCCCGCCATCATCGCCTCCGGCGGTGGCACGATCCTGAACAACGCCTCGAATCTCGGCGTGGTCGGGATGGCCTCGGTGGCACCGTATGTGGCTGCCAAGCACGGCGTCGTCGGGCTCACCAGATCGACGGCGCTGGAGACCGCCGCGGCGGGGGTACGCGTCAACGCGCTGATCTCCGGCGCGGTCGACACTCCGGCCTTCCGCGCGTCGATGGGCGCCACCCCCGAGGGCGAGGCGCACATCGCCGCACTGCATCCGATCGGCAGGGTCGCGCGGCCGGAGGAGATCGCCGCGCTGTGCGCGTTCCTGCTCAGCGCCGAGGCCTCCTTCGTCACCGGCGCCGCGGTGACCGTAGACGGCGGATTCACCGCACAGTGAGAACGACCGAAGGCCCGCTCCGATCCGGAGCGGGCCTTCGGTTCCGCTGTGTCAGCCGCGGGCGAGCAGGCGACGCCGCTGTCGAGGAGCCGCGGCACCGCCCGCTTTGACCTGCGGACGTCGGGCGTGCACCAGGCGATCGAACTCCCGCGCGTCGCGCACGGGTGCGCGCAATGCGCCGCTGTTGAAATCGGCGGCGAGCTGCTGCACGGTCTCCTGCGCACAGGACTTGTTCGTGCCGATGAAGCCGGTCGGGCCGCGCTTGATCCAGCCGGTCACATACACCCCGGCAACGACCTCGCCACCGGGTGCGGTCAGCACCCGGCCCCGATCGTTCGGGATCACCCCGCGCGCGTCGTCGAAGGGCAGATCCTTGGTCGGGACGCCACGGTAGCCCACCGAGGTGAGCACGACACCGGCCTCGAGCAGCTCGGTGTCACCGGTCGGCACCGCGCTGGTGCGGCCGTCGGCGTCGGTGACGAGCTCGTTGCGCTCGACCCGCACCCCGGTCACCGCGTCGGCGCCGAGGATCTCCACCGGCGAGGACAGATACCGGAACACGATCCGCCGCCGCGTACCGAACGGGCGATTCGCGACGCTGTGCAGCAGCCGCAACTTCTGTTCCACCTTGAACGGCAGCTCTGCGGTGATCTCGGGCAGCTCGCCCTCGATCGCGATGTCGATGTCGGTGGCGAGCAGACCGACGAACTCCGGCACCGTGAACGCCGACTCCGCCGGACCACGACGGCCGAGGATCACGACCTCTTCGACCTTGCTCTCCCGCAACGCCTTCAGCGCGTAGGGTGCGATGTCGGTATCGACCAGGGTGGCCGGATCGACGGTCAGGATCCGCGCGACGTCGAGGGCGACATTGCCGTTGCCGACGATCACCACCCGCTGCTGGTCCAGGTCGAACCGGTCCTCGGCATGGTCGGGATGGCCGTTGTACCAGGCCACGAAGTCGGTGGCCGACACATTGCCTGCCACCCCCTCACCGGGGATGCCGAGCTTGCGGTCCGCGGACGCACCGACGGCGTAGATCACCGAGTGGAAGTGCTCGAGCAACTCGGCGTGGCTGACATGCGTGCCGATCTCCACGTCCAGGTAGGTGCCGAAATCCTCCTGCTTCGACATCACGTCGAACAGTTCGGCGACCTGCCTGGTGCGCTTGTGATCGGGCGCGACGCCGAGCCGGGCCAGCCCGTAGGCCTGCGGCAACCGGTCGAACACGGTCACCGACACACCGGGCTGGGTGAGCAGCTCGTCGGCGGCGTACATCGCCGACGGGCCCGACCCGACGATCGCCACGCGCAGCGGCGAACGCTCGGTGTCGATCGCGGGCGGCATCACCGGGCGAGCCAACGTCGGCCGATCCCGCTGGACGCGGTAGAAGTCGGCGTTGATCTCGATGAAGGGCTTCTGCTCTTCGGTCAGCTTCTTCGACGAGGTGATCGCGTCGACCGGGCACGCGGTGGCGCAGGCGCCACAGTCCACGCAGGCCGCCGGGTCGACGTACAGCATCTCCGCGCTGAGGAAGTCCGGCTCATCCGGGGTCGGATGAATGCAATTCACCGGGCATGCGTAGACACACGAGGCGTCACTACAGCATGACTGGGTCACGACATATGGCATGTTGCTATCGTCTCAGGCCGCGTGCTTGGCCGAGCGCTTGGGCTCGGACCGGTAGCGGCTCGACGGGCCGTCGATGCCGAGCAGCTTCCACACCCGCTTGGCGACCGGGTTCATCAGCCCGATCTCCTCGGCGAGCGCGCGCACGTCGATGAAGTAGTCGGCGAAGACCTGCTTGGCCTCCTTGGAACCGTAGAACAGCTCCTTCTTGACTTCCTTCGGCATGTCGAACTGCCGGAAGAAGGTCTTGGGCGGGGTCGCGATCGCGCGGCCGAGGATGAACATGATGACCGGCATCGCGATCGAGAGCACAGCCTTGTTGAACTTGGGCTGGGCCGGCACGTTCTTCTTCAGGAACTCGTGCGCGAAGGAGATGTGGCGGGCCTCCTCGGCCACGTGGATCGCCATCACGCCACGCATGATCGGGTGGATGTTGTCACCCGAGCGCAGGATGTCCTTCTGGATGTGGTCGATCGGCTCCTCGCCGGCGAGCACGGCCATGAAGAACAGGTTCGGCATCGCGGCACCGACCGGAGCGGCCAGGTGGCGCAGCTGACGCACGAGCGGGTTCATGCCGGGCACGTCGGCGACCCGGTTGACCATCTCCTGGAACATCAGGGTGTGGTTGTGCTCTTCGATCATCTCGTGCGAGCAGTACCGGAATTCCGGATCGTTGTTCTTCAGATTGAAGATGTGCTGCATCATGCCGATGATCAGGATGGCCTCGAACTGCAGGCCGACCTTGGCGACGTTGGCCTGGCGGACCTTGCCGATCTCGATCTTCTTCTCCAGCGGCAGCGACTGGTACCACGGGTGGCGACCGATCGGGTCGGCCGAAGTGACCAGCACCCAGCGCTCGGGCTGGTGATCCGGGTCGAAGTCGGGGTTGTCCCAGTCGATGTCCTCGAACGGGTCGAAGTGACGGTTGACCGACGCCTCGGACAGCATCAGCAACTTCTCGGCGTACGCCTGAGCCTCGGCGACTACAGGATCGACGTCAGGGGTGGTGGGCGCAGACATCGTCGTCACTGCCTCTCCTCAAGGGACGTTTTACTGTTTCCAATAGTTACAGCTAAGAGAGGTCGCGTCAACTCCCAGAATGACCGGAAGTGCCGCGTTAGGCCTGTCGAAATGCCTGGAAGCTAAGCTACTCACCAGTAAAAACGGCTCTACCTGTGACACCGCGTCATGCACACTCGCGGACCCGCCTCGGCCGCGCCCGGAAAAAACTTCCGCGGCGCTTCCGCGTTCAGCCACGTCGACCACCGGTACCGGCTACCCTGCACCGCCGGAACGCGAACCGGCCGGGCGAAGTCGCTCAGCAACCCCGCCCGGCCGGTCTCGGCGAATCGGATCAGTTCGACGGCAGATCCGGGATCCTGGTCGCCCTCGCGTACACCGTCTCACCCTCGGTCAGATGCAGGGCGGCGGCGTCACCCCTGGTCACCTGGGCGGCGAATTGATCGCCCGTCGCGGCATTGCGCAGTTCGAGACGCACCTCGAAACCGAGCCGGACGATGCGCTCGACGGTGGCCCTGGTGACCCCAGCCGATTCCGCGGTGCCCTCGTGCTCGGCCAGCGCCATGCTCGGATCGCGGCCGATCCGGATGTCGTGCGGACGCACCAGGTGGCCGTTGAGCCGGGCCACCGCGCCGAGGAACGACATGACGAACTCGTTGGCGGGCCGGTCGTAGACGTCCTCCGGGGAACCGACCTGCTCGATCCGGCCCTTGTTCATCACCGCGATCCGGTCGGCGACGTCGAGCGCCTCCTCCTGATCGTGGGTCACCAGCACCGTGGTCACATGGACCTCCTCGTGCAGCCTGCGCAACCAGGTACGCAGGTCGGTGCGCACCTTCGCGTCGAGCGCGCCGAAGGGCTCGTCGAGCAGCAGCACCTGCGGGTCGACCGCCAGCGCCCGTGCCAGCGCCATGCGCTGGCGCTGGCCACCCGACAGCTGCGCCGGGTACCGGTGCTGGAAACCGTCGAGACCGACGATGCCGAGCAGTTCGTCGACCCGCTTGTCGATCTCCTTCTTCGGCCGCTTGCGGATCGTCAGGCCGAAGGCGACGTTGTCGCGCACGGTCATGTGCTTGAACGCGGCATAGTGCTGGAACACGAAGCCGATATCGCGCTTCTGCGGCGGCACGTGCGTGACATCGTTGCCCGCGATCGTGACGATGCCGCCGTCCAGCGACTCCAGACCGGCGATCGAGCGCAGCAGGGTCGACTTTCCCGATCCCGACGGACCGAGCAGCGCGGTCAGCTCGCCCGCGGGGATGTCGATGCTGACATCGTCGAGCGCGGCGAAGGAACCGTAGTTCTTGCGCGCGTTGGTCACGGTGATCATTCGGTGCCCCGCTTGCGTTCGAGGAGAGTCATCAGGAGAAGAACGACCAGCGCCATACCCATCAGCACCGTGGCCGCGGTGTAGGCACCGAACGTGTTGTGGTCGTCGATGTAGCGGCCGTGCACCAGCAGGGTCAGCGTCTGCGAGGTGCCGGGCAGCGCCGACGAGACCATGATCACCGCGCCGAACTCGCCGAGCGCGCGGGCCACGGTGAGCACGACACCGTAGGTCAGACCCCACCGGATCGCGGGCAGGGTGATCCGCCAGAACGTCTGCCAGCCGGACGCGCCGAGCGTGGCCGCCGCCTGTTCCTGATCGTCGCCGATCTCGTGCAGGACCGGCTCCACCTCGCGCACCACGAACGGCAGGGTCACGAAGATCGTGGCCAGCACCATGCCGGGCAGGCTGAAGATCACCTGGAAGCCGAGATCGCGCAGGCCGCCGAACCAGCCACCGGCACCCCACAGCAGGATCAGCGCCACACCGACAACGACCGGCGAGGCCGCGAACGGCAGATCGACGATCCCCTGCACCAGACTGCGGCCCGGAAACTTGCTTCGGACCAGTGCCAACGCGGTGACCACACCGAACACCACGTTCAGCGGGACGACGATGGCCACGATGAGCATCGACAGCTGGAAGGCCGAGATCGCGGCGGGCGTGGTGACCGAGTCGATGAACGCGCCGATCCCCCGCTCGAAGGTGCGCCACAGAATGATGAGCAGCGGCAGCACCAGCAACACGCCGAGGTAGCCGAGCGCGACCGTGCGCAGCGAGAGCCTGGTGACGGCGGACAGCTTCATCGGGCGGCCTCTTCCTTGCGCGCGGTGCGCTCGGCGAGCAGCCGCAGGACGAGCAGGGTGGCGAAGGCGATTGCCAGCAGCGCCACCGACACCGCGGCGGCGTCCACCGGCCGGTCGACCTCGATCTGCTGCTGGATGTACTGCGAGGCCACCTGGGTCTCGCGCGGGATGTTCCCGCCGATCAGCACCACCGACCCGTACTCGCCGATCGCCCTGGCGAAGGCCAGCCCGCCACCGGAGATGATCGCCGGGCCCAGCGTCGGCAACACGATGCGACGGAAGGTCGTCCAGTTGTTCGCACCGAGCGAGAGCGCGGCCTGCTCGACCTCGCGGTCGGCCTCGATCAGCACCGGCTGTACCGACCGCACCACGAACGGCAGCGTGACGAACGCCAGGGCGACGACGAGGCCCGGCTGAGTGGCGTTGAGATGGATGTCGAGCGGGCTGCTCGGACCGTACAGCGACAGCAACACGATGGAGGCCACGATCGTCGGCAGCGCGAACGGCAGATCGATCAGCGCGTTCACGATTCCCTTGCCGGGGAACTCGTCACGCACCAGCACCCAGGCGATGAGGGTGCCCATGACGACATTGAGCAGCGCGACGATCACCGACACACCGATCGTCACCTTCAGCGAGTCCAGCGCGGCGGGCGCGGTGATCGCGTCCGAGAACCCCGACCAGCCGTCCTCGAACGAGCTCACCGTCAGCGCCGCGAGCGGCAGCAGCACGATGACGCTGAGCCACAGCACGGCGGTGGCGATGCCGAGCGGACCGACCGAGCCGGTGACGCGCAGCCACGACCAGCGCTTGCCACGCGGCCTCGGTGCCTTCGGTTTCCCGGGTTCGACGACCGTGACCGAGACGTTGTCGTCCCCGGTCCCGGCCTGCCCGCTGCTGTCAGTCACAGTTGTCCAGTATCGCGTGTGCGCTGGGTCACGACTTACCTGGTCGCCTCGTCGTAGACCACGGCGATCTTACCGGTGCCCTGGGCGAACAGATCCCGGTCGACGGCCTTCCAGCCGCCGAGATCGTCGATGGTCCACAGCGTGTCCGGCTTCGGGAACTCGGCGGCGAACTCGTCGGCGATCGCCGGGTCGACCGGCCGGAACCCGGCCCGCGCCCAGGCCCGCTGCCCCTCCCGAGTGAACAGGAAATCGCGGAAGGCGACGGCCTTGGCCAGCTCGGCCGAGTTCTTCACCACCGCCACCGGATTCTCGATCTTGATCGTGACCGGTGGATTGACGTGCTCGACCGGCTCACCGTTGCGCTCGGTGAAGATGGCCTCGTTCTCGTAGCTGAGCAGCACGTCGCCGGTGCCCTGCAGGAAGGTCTCGGTGGCCTCGCGGCCGGACTTCGGCTGCACCTCGACGTGTTCGGAGATCAGCTCGCTCAGGTAGTCGAGCCCGGCCTGCGGGTTCTTGCCGCCGTCGCTCTTGGCGGCGTAGGGCGCGAGCAGATTCCACTTGGCCGACCCGGAGCTGAACGGGTTCGGGGTGACCACCTCGACGCCGGGCCGCAGCAGATCGTCCCAGTCCCTGATGCCCTTGGGGTTCCCCTCGCGGACCACCAGCGTGACGACCGACCCGAAGGCCACTCCCTTGGTGGCGTCGGCGTTCCAGGTGTCCTCGACCAGTCCGGCATCGACGAGACGGGTCATATCCGGCTCGACGGAGAAGTTCACCACGTCGGCCTCTGCCCCGTCACGCACCTTGCGGGACTGATCGCCCGAGGCGCCGTAGGAGATGCGGACGGCGACATCCTCGCCTGCCTCGGTCTTGTTGAACTCCGGCACGACCTCGTCGAAGCCCGGCTTGGGCACGGCGTACGCGTACAGCGTGATGGTGCCCGCGCTGCCGTCGGCCACCGGCACGCTGTCGTCGGTCGAGTCGCTGACCCCGCCGCCACAGGCGGTCAGCGTCATCGCCGCGACCGCGGCGAGGGCGACCGCGGCGGCACGGCGCGGCGAACCGATCCAGGTGCTGGCAGACATCGGGAGGAACCTTTCGGGGAATAACCTGCCGCGCAACGTTCTCCGTCACCGTGGCGGGTGTGCTGGTCGTCGGTCGGGCGACCCGGGCTGGCGAGCACCACGACCGCGACGGGAAAAGCGCGCGCCAGTCTACTCGGCGCCGCAGCGCGACCTGGTCAGGTGGCCGCTGCGCGACAGAGAATGTCGGCGACCGCGAGGTTGCCGACAGCGATCAACGCCAGCTCATGGCGGATCTGCGGGGCGACACTCGATGACACAGGGCAGACTGTAACAGACTGCGACATGATGGTTCGAATCGACGAGAGTTCCACACACAGGGGGGATTTCATTCCATGACCATGGCTCCTGACCGCGTACGCGTGCGTTTTCCCGAGATCAGCACCCGCGCCTGGGAACACCCGGCCGACCGCACGGCGCTGGTCGCGCTGCGGGCGCTGACCGGGTTCGACACGGTGCTCAAGGCGCTGTCGAGCCTGCTGCGCGAGCGGCAGCACCGGCTGCTGTATCTGGCGACCGCGGTCCGGGTGGACGAGCGCCAGTTCCGCACACTGCACCAGCTGCGGGCCGACTGCGTCGGCGTGCTCGACGCGGAGTCGACGCCGGAGATGTATGTCCTGCAGGACCCGCATGTGAACGCGTTCACCATCGGGATGGACAAGCCGTTCATCGTGCTCACCACCGGGCTGCTGGATCTGATGGACACCGAGGAGCTGCGTTTCGTCATCGGGCACGAACTGGGCCACGCCCTGTCCGGGCACGCGGTGTACCGCACGATGCTGATGCATCTGCTGCGACTGTCGGCGTCGATCGGCTGGATGCCGGGCGGTGGCTGGGCACTGCGGGCGATCGTGGCCGCGTTGATGGAGTGGAGCCGCAAGTCGGAGCTGTCCGGTGACCGGGCCGGTCTGCTGTGCTGCCAGGACGTCGAGGCCTCGGTGCGGGTGCATATGAAGACCGCGGGCGGCACCTGGCTGAGGGAGATGAACCACGGCGCCTTCCTCGACCAGGCCGACGACTACCTGCGCTCCGGTGATCTGCGCGACGGCGTACTCAAGTTGCTGAACCTGGAGCTGCAGTCGCATCCGTTCTCCGTGCTGCGCGCCGCCGAACTGCGCCGCTGGATCCAGTCCGGCGACTACGACCGGGTGCTCGGCGGCACCTACCCGCGTCGCGACCAGGACCGCAACGCGCGGATCAGCGAGGAAGTCAAACACGCCGCCCGCAGCTACCGCGAGTCCTTCGACCAGTCCGACGACCTGCTGGTCCGCACGGTCCGCGACCTCGGCCGCGATGTGGGCGCCGCGGTGACCACGGTCGGCCATGAAGTCGGTCAAACCGTCGCCGACCTGGGCAAACGCCTGTCGGACTGGCGCAAGAACTAGCCGGCAGACAGCCTGAACCACCACTCAGCACCCAACCCAGCTCCGCACCCGCGACCCCGAGGAGCGGCAGCCGCGCAGCGGCTGGTCGCGGCCGGGTCGCCGGTCAGCGCTCGAAGCGCATGCGCCGCAGGCGCGAGTCTCGAGCGCTGACCGGCGGCCCCTAGGGGCCGCGACTCGAGCGCGCCAGCGCTCCAACTACACAGTGAACAACCAGGCGATGACGACGAGGACCAGGAGGGCGACGAGGGCGAGCTGAACGCGGGAACGTGGCATCAGCGGGCCCCGCTGCCCACGGTCGGGCGCACCGGGGCCTGCGCGGGCAGGACCGGGATCGGCTCGTTGTCGATGGGCTCGGCGCGGCGAAGGAAACGGAAGATCGCGCGCAGCGAGCGGTCGAGCAGGAAGGCGATGGCGAAGCTGATCGGCACCATGCCGACCAGCACGACGAGGAACTGGGGGATGAAGGGCAGCCCGGCTACCCAGAGTTCGAAGCCGTCCCACCAACCTGCGATGCGTTGCACGCGACCAGACTAGTCGGTCGTCGTGAACGGACGAATTCCGTGGCTGTGACCTGGCTTCGTCGCTGCGGTGTCCCGCACACGGTGGACGAGTGCCCGGCCGCGCCGTGATGATGGGGTATGGAGTCTTCCAGCGCCGACAGTCTGCCGATTCTGAGTCCGGTCTCCTCCAGCGGTCGCCGTGGCGCGTTCCCGCCGATCGACGACTACGCGTTCCTGTCCGATTGCGAGACGAGCTGCCTGATAGCCAGTAGCGGCTCGGTCGAGTGGATGTGTGTGCCCCGCCCCGATTCGCCCAGCGTGTTCGGTGCCATCCTGGACCGCAGCGCCGGCCATTTCCGGATCGGGCCGTACGGCAAACATGTCCCGGCCGCGCGCCGCTACCTGCCCGGCGGGATGATCCTGGAGACGACCTGGCAGACCGAGACCGGCTGGCTGATCGTGCGCGACGCGCTAGTACTCGGGCCGTGGCACAACAACATCGCCCGCTCCAAGACCCACCGCCGCACGCCGATGGACTGGGATGCCGAGCACCTGCTGTTGCGGACGGTGAAGTGTGTCAGCGGCACGGTCGAGTTGGAGATGAGCTGTCAGCCGTCGCTGGACTACCACCGGGGCGGGGCCCGCTGGGAGTACACCGGCAAGGTCTATGAGCAGGCGACGGCGGTGGCACTGAACCATCCGGAGAACGGGCCGTCCCTGGTGCTCAACACCGATCTACGGCTCGGTCTGGAGGGCAGGGAGGCGCGGGCGCGCACCAGGATGAGTGAGGGCGACGCGGTGTTCGTCGCGCTGTCCTGGTCGGATCTGCCCGCGCCCGCCACCTTCGACGAGGCGGCAGCGAAGATGTGGACGACCGCCGAGTGCTGGCGCCGCTGGATCACGCTCGGCGACTTCCCCGATCATCCGTGGCGCAGCTATCTCCAGCGCAGCGCCCTGACGCTCAAGGGCCTCACCTACGCCCCGACCGGCGCGCTGATCGCCGCCGCCACCACCTCGCTCCCGGAAACCCCCGGCGGGGAACGCAACTGGGACTATCGCTACACCTGGGTGCGCGATGCCAGCTTCGCGCTGTGGGGCCTGTACACCCTCGGGCTCGACCGCGAGGCTAACGACTTCTTCAACTTCCTCAACGACGCGACCACCGGCGAGGACGGCGACGCCCTGCCGTTGCAGGTGCTCTACGGCATCGGCGGGGAACGCCGGATCACCGAGGAGGTACTGCCCGAGCTGTCCGGTTACGACAACTCGCGGCCGGTCCGCATCGGCAACGCCGCCTACAACCAGGACCAGCACGACATCTGGGGCACCATGCTCGATGCGGTGTACCTGCATGTGAAGTCACGTCAGCAGGTGCCGGAGTCGTTGTGGCCCATGCTGGAACGCACCGTGGATGCCGCGATCGCGCGCTGGCGCGAACCCGATCGCGGCATCTGGGAGGTGCGCGGGGCGCCACAGCATTTCACCTCGTCGAAGGTGATGTGCTGGGTCGCGCTCGATCGCGGCGCCCGGCTGGCCCAGCTGCACGGCCAGCACGAGCGGGCCACCGAATGGTTCGGTATCGCCGAGGAGATCCGCGACGATGTGCTCGCCAACGGAGTGGACGCCGATGGCGTGTTCACCCAGACCTACGGCGGCGACACCTTGGACGCCTCCCTGCTGATGGTGGTGCTGACCCGCTTCCTGCCGCCGGAGGACCACCGGGTGAAGGCCACGGTGCTCGCCATCGCCGACCGGCTCACCGTGCACGGCCTGGTGCTGCGCTACGACACCGACACCACCGACGACGGGCTCGCCGGTGAGGAGGGCACCTTCACCATCTGCTCGTTCTGGCTGGTGTCGGCGCTGGTGGAGATCGGCGAGCTCGAACGCGCGACCCAGCTGTGCGAGCGGCTGCTCGGCCTGGCCAGCCCGCTGCGGCTCTACGCCGAGGAGATCGACCCACACACCGGCAGGCACCTCGGCAACTTCCCGCAGGCGTTCACGCATCTGGCGCTGATCAACGCCGTGACGCACGTGATCAGGGCCGAGGATTCCCGGCAGGCAGGCCAGTTCCAGCCCGCCCATTCCCCGTCGAACCGGCCGAACTAGGCCAGGCGTTCGGCGCGTTCGCGCAGGCCGGCCAGCGTGCGCAGCCCCGCATCGATCTCGGTGAGGCGCAGCTCCCGCTGGTCGCCGTAGCGCAGGCCGGTCTCCTCGGCGGCGCGCAGGGCTTCCTCGGCGGTGCGGCCGACCTCGGCGGCGATCTCGGTGTAGTGGTCGCGCAGTACCCGCTGCAGAGTGCGCAGCCGGTTGCGGGATTCCTTGCCCACCTGGAAGATCACGTCGTCGGCGAGCCTGGCGACGGCGACCTTGGCTTCGGCCTGCCTGCGCTGTTTGCGGCTGCGCCGTTCATCGAAGAGCGCGTTCACGCCGAGCAGGACGCCCGCCCCCGCCGAATACCAGTTGACCAGCCCCATGTCGAGCAGGCTGGTGGCCAGACCCACCATCAGGATGCCACCGTAGGAACCACGCAGTGCCGAGAGCATGTGCTGGCCGATGGCGGATTTGGCGGTTTCGAGTGCCTCCAGCGACTGCACGGGTTCCAGCACGTCGCCGGGGTTGCTCAGGCGCAGCTCGGGCAGCGGCGGGGTGCGGTTGTCCGGCGGGAACTTCGCAGCCACCTGTTCGGCGAGTTCGACGGCGCGGTAGTGCGCCATCACGAAGTTCTCCTCGACGGCCTCACAGATCCGCGCGTCGAGTTCGGTCGCGAACTCCGACCATTTGCGGGCCGGATCGGAGCGGGTGATCTCGGCCTCGGCCTCGCGGACCAGGGTGCGCAGGCGGTGACGCAGATCGTGTTCGATATCGGCGGTGAGTTCGGCGCTGCCGTCGACCAGGGTGACCTGCCAGGTGGCGGTGCGCTGGCGCAGCTGATCGGCCTCGGCGCGGGCCGCGGCGAGCCGCTGGGTGATCTCGGCGCGCCTGCGCGGGTCACGCAGGGTGTCGGCCTCCGCGCGCAGAATGACCCCGAGCTGGTCGGTGATCCGCGTCATGTCCCGGACGGCGGCCACGATGGCGACCGAATCAGCCTGGGCCACCACATAGTCGCGCAGGTGGTCGATGAGCTGCGGGACGCCGGATTCGATGTCGAGCTGCTGATCGCCCGATTCGCCCGCCCGCCGGTGCAGCACCGCCGACACCGGGGCGACCGCGAAGTTCAGCCCGGCGCCGTCGAGCAGCGCGCGATTGCGGCGCTGGGTCAGCGCCCAGTGCGGGTTGCGGTCGATCTTGGTGAGCACACACACCACCGACGGGCACACCTGCTCGACCCGGCGCAGGTAGTCCAGCTGGCGCTCGGTGAGTTCGGCGGCGGAATCGGTGGCATAGAGCACCACGTCGGCGGCGGCGATCATCGACCACGCCGCGCTCTCGTTGGCAACGGCGCCGGGCGCGTCCATCACCACCATGCCGTCGGCCAGCAGCGCGCTCGGCTCGGCGAATTCCGCGCGGAGCACGCCGAGCGCGGTCAGCGCGGGGCCTGGATTCAGCGGATCGACCGAGAGGCGTTCGACCCGGCCACGCGGCGCCGACTTGACCAGTGTCGCGGCCGGCGTCGGACCGTACTCCACGATGACCGGAACGCTGGGCTTGCCGTCGGTGGCGCTGACCGGGGTACCGATCATGCTGTTGACCAGGGTGCTCATCCCCGCCTGAGATTCGCCGACGACGACCAGGCGCACCCTGGGGTCGGTGAGCCTGGCCCGGACCATGCCGAGCCGGGCGTCGAGGTCGTCACGACCGCTGGTGCGGACCAGATCCCGCAGTTCGTCGACAAGCGATACGACCGGAGCCATCACGTCCGGGTGTTTCACCGTCGCGGCCTGCAATCCGGCAGCGGCAGCCAACCTTTTCCTCACTCTCGTTGCATGCGCTGAGGCAAACTAGATCAAGTCATACCCATGGTGCTCGGTGGGAAACACCGCGGCCTGCTGGCTTGCCCCGCCGAGGCCGGAATCGAACAGACCGGCCGACACGCCATGGTAACTGCCCGCGTGGTGGTCGACATCGGCGGCGATCGGCTTGGCGTCGACGACCGGCGGCTTCACCGGGGCGACGGTCGGCTGCACGGTGACGACCGGCGGCGGGGTGACCACACCGGGCGGATCGATGTCCACGGTCGGCTGCTTGGTCGGCACCGGCTGAACCGGCACCGTCGGCTGCTGGGTCGGGGCGGTCGGCTGCGTGGTCGGCACGGTCGGTTGCTGGGTGGGGACCGTGGCTGTCGGGGTGGATCCGGTCGGGTCCGGCACGTCGACGGTCGGCTGGGTCGGCGCGGTCGAGGGTGTGGTGGCGCCGCCGGTACCGGTCCCCGGCTCGGTGCCGACGTCGGTCGGGACGGTCGGTGTGGTTCCCGGTCCGGTGCCCGCGGTCGGCGGCACGGTGACCGCGGGCATCGTCGGCACGGTCACCGTCGGCACCTGCACCGTTGTCGGGATGTCCGGATCGACGGTCGGGACAGGCGGCGGTGCGGTCACCGGAGCGGTCGACGGGCTGGTGCCACCACCACCGGACACATCGGGCACCTCGACCGGTTTCGTCGTCGGTGTCGGTGGCGTGAACAGGTCGGGTACCGCGGCGGCGGGCGCGGTCAGCGGCGCGGCCGAGCCCGTGCCACCGAAGACGTTCGCGATCGGGGTGGACGCGGCATCGGGCTGGATCGTGGTCTGCAGCGGGGTGCTGACCACCGGGCTGAGCGCGGCGGGCGCGACGGCGGCGGGCGCGGGCGCTGGGGCGACGGGAGCGAGCGGGACCGGAGCGGGCGCGGGCGCGGGCGCGATCGGGGCGGGAGCCACCGGTGCCGGAGCGACCGGCGCCGGGGCGACCGCGGCGGGCGCGGGAGCCACTGGCGCGACCGGCGCGGGCGCTGCGGGCAGCGGCGCCGCACCCGCCGGAGCCACACCCGTCGGCGCCACCCCGCTCGGGGTGGCCGTGCTGCCGGGCAGACCGGAGCCGCCCGACGACGAACCGGGCAGACTCGGTCCGGTCGGCGAGGTCATACCACTGTCGGCGCCGCCGGGGACCTTGATGCCGTCGCCGAGCCATTTGCCGTAGTCGTCGAGCTGATCGCCGACCTGCCCGACCTGGCCGGTGATCTTCATCTGCGAGGTGAACCACACGCCGTCGGTGCCGACATGCGCGTCGACCTGCCACTCGGTGTTCACCATCGCGCCGATACCGTCGAACATGTCGCCGATCCCGTCGAACGGGCCATCGCCCGGCTTCGCCGCGACCGAATCGGTGGCATCGCCGAACTTGGGCAGCCCGTCGAAGCCGGGAATACCGATCCCCTGGCCCGGCAACCCGTCGAAGCCGGGGATACCCATCCCCTGGCCGGGCAGCCCGAGACCGGGACCGCCGGGCGCGAACGGGTTGTCGTCGTCGAGGCCGAGGCCTGGCGTGCTCGGCGCGGACTCGTAGGACGGGACGCCGATGCCGGACGAGGTCTGCCCCGACCCGGGGATCCGCAGCTCGGTGTCGCCGTCGGAGCCGGGAATCTCCGAACGCCAGTCGGATTCGGTGGAGCGCCCCACCATCGTGACCTCGGACTCCGGCTGCGGCCTCGCATCGAACGGGGAGTCGCCGAACGGGGCGAACGGCCCGGCGTCGGGGATCGGCAGATCGTTCTCGGTGAGATCGGGGAAGGTCATCACCGGGCTCGGTGCGTCGGGGCTCGGGTCGCCGGGCACGGTCTGCGTCGACCAGCCTGCCCACCGGCTGTCGGCATTGCTCGTCCCCGGAGTCGGCGCGGGTGCCGGGGTGTTCGTCGCGACCAGCGCGCCGCCGGTGACATAGGCACCGGCCCTGGCTACCCGGGCGACGCCGTTGGCGACCCGGTAGGCCAGATCGCCACCGGCCGCGGGCGCGGCCTCGTCATCGATAGGCAGTTCACGCGTCATCAATGCTCCAACATTCGCTCACTGTCGGCCCCCCACCACGTTCGAGCGAAGTGAAGATCATCCAACACTGTAGGCACCCACTTTATGGCGAGCAACGAGTTTCGGCGACCCGGTGGAATCGGGGGCCCGCGATCCCAAGAGAACTCTAACGATTGCTCAACAAAGCCTGAAGACGGGCTGCTTAGCGTCGGTTTCGCCGGTCGGTCCGATCGGCGAAACCCTTGTGAGGAGATCCACTATGACCCGATCGTCGTCCCTGCGCAGGCTGGTCGCCGTCCTCGGCGGCGCCGCCGCGCTCACCGCCGCCGTCGCCGGTGCCGCGGCCGCCGACCCCGCCCGCACCGCCGACCACGGTGACCACACGCTGGTCCTGTGCGGTGCCCCCGGCGAGCCCGCCCCACCGGCGGGCCCGCGGGTACGGATCGAACATGCCGAACCCGGTGACCGTGCGCACTTCGACCGGACCCGCCCCGTCGCGCCGGGCGAGCCCGCCCAGTTCCGGCCCGCCCTCCCGCTGCCGCCGGGCGAGCCGGGTGAGTGCGTGCGGATCGGCCCCGACGGCGAGCGGACCACCGTCCCCGCCCCGGACGGACCCATCGTCATCGCCCCGAGCCGACCACGCTGACCTGGGGGGAAGAAATGAATCGCACTAGGGTGGGCGCATGACCGGACAGCAGATCCTGGTCGTCGACGACGAGGTCCGCGTGCTCGCGTCGCTGCGGCGTGGCCTCGAACTCTCCGGCTTCGACGTCATCACCGCGGGTGACGGCGCCGCCGCGCTCGCCCTGGTGCGATCGGCCACCCCCGACGCCATGGTGCTCGATGTGAACATGCCAGAGCTCGACGGTGTCGGCGTGGTGACCGCGTTGCGGGCGATGGGCGACGACATCCCCATCTGTGTGCTCAGCGCCCGCAGCGCGGTGACCGACCGGATCGCCGCGCTGGAACGCGGCGCCGACGACTACCTGACCAAACCGTTCGATCTCGGCGAACTGATCGCCCGGTTGCGCGCGCTGCTGCGCCGGCGCGCCGCCGCCGTGGCGCCGCGGGGCACGACGGTCCGGGTGGGCGCGGTGGAGATCGACCCGGCCGGACACCGGGTGTACGCGGGCGGTCGCCAGGTCGAGCTCACCAAGCGCGAATTCGAACTGCTGGCATTGCTGGCCGAGAACGTGGGCATCGTGCTCGGGCGCGAGCAGATCCTGTCCGCCGTCTGGGGTTACGACTTCCCCACCGACACCAACGTGGTCGACGTCTTCGTGTCCTATCTGCGGCGCAAACTGGAGACCGACGGTGCCGCCAGAGTGGTGCACACCGTGCGCGGTGTCGGTTTCGTGCTGCGTGAGCGCCCGTGAGGCGCGGTTCGTGGTCGCTGCGGACGCGGGTGGCGGTCGTGTCGGCGGTGGTGGCCGCGCTGGTGACTGTCACCCTCGGCTTCACCTACGCGGCGCTGCTGCAGGTGGCGGGCACCCGCCAGCTCGATCAGACGGTCTCCACCATGCGGGTCCTCGCGGTGCCGGACGACGGTAGCGTTCCCGCGCTGCCGGTGCCCGGTCCCGCGCAGCCGCTGCCCGAACTCCCCGACCAGCCCCGCCCACCGGGCACCTTCCGATCCGACACCGCCGATCGCGGCGTGGCGCCGGTACTCGGCGCACCCGGCCTGCTGGTGCGGCTGGATCCCGATCGGGAGCGCGTCGACGCCGCCATCACCCGCAGTCAGTTGATCGGCCTCGGCATCGGGGTGGCCGGGGTGCTCGCCGCCGCCGGATTGGGTTGGGTGCTCGCCGGTTTCGCCGCCCGCCCGCTGCGCAGGCTCGCCACCGCGACGCACGAGATCGATACTCTCGACGAGCTGCCGCCGCTGTCGGGGCGCGGCGTGCGCGAGGCCGAGGAACTCTCCGACGCGATCACCAGGATGCTGGCCCGGCTCGAGACCGCGCACGGCGAGACCGGCAGAGCGCTGGCAGGCGCCCGCGATTTCGCGGCGGTCTGCGCGCACGAGCTGCGCACCCCGCTCACCGCGATGCGCACCGACCTGCAGGTGCTGGCAGGTACCGACCTGCCCGCCGAGCAGCGTGCGACCGTGCTGGCCGACGTGCTCGCCGCCGAGGGCCAGATCGAACGCACCCTCACCGACCTGGAGCGCCTCGCCGTTGGCGAGCTCACCGATCGTGACGCGTTCGAACCGTTCGAGCTGTGCGAGACACTCGACCGCGCCGTACAGAACGCGCGCCGCGCGCACCCCGCCGCCGACATCGCGCTCACCGCGTGCGATCCGGTCCCGATGACCGGTCTGCCCGGCGGCATCCTGCTGATCGTCACCAACGCCGTCACCAACGCGATACTGCACGGCGATGCCACCGAGATCGCGGTCGCCGCGCACGCCGACGACGACGGCGTCACGATCACCGTCGACGACAACGGCACCGGTATCCCGGACCAGCTGTCCCCCACCGCGTTCGAGCGGTTCGCCAAACGGCCGGGCTCGCCCGGGTCGGGACTCGGCCTCGCGCTGGTTCACCAGCAGGCCGAATTACACGGTGGCAGTGCTGAACTCACCGCCAGCCCGCTCGGCGGGACGCGACTGTCGGTGCGCGTCGCGGCCGAACCGGGGTGAGGCCTACTTGCCCTTCGGCTTGTCCGAGGCCGCGTCCGAGGACAGCGCGGCGACGAAGGCCTCCTGCGGCACGTCGACCCGGCCGATGGTCTTCATCCGCTTCTTGCCTTCCTTCTGCTTCTCCAGCAGCTTGCGCTTACGGCTGATGTCACCGCCGTAGCACTTGGCGAGCACGTCCTTGCGGATCGCCCTGATGTTCTCGCGGGCGATGATCTTCGAGCCGATCGCGGCCTGGATGGGCACCTCGAACTGCTGACGCGGGATGAGTTCGCGCAGTTTGGTGGTCATCTTGTTGCCGTAGGCCTGGGCCGCGTCCTTGTGCACGATGGCACTGAACGCGTCGACAGCCTCGCCCTGGAGCAAGATGTCGACCTTCACCAGGGCGGAGGACTGCTCGCCCGCCTCCTCGTAGTCCAGCGACGCATAGCCGCGGGTCCGCGACTTGAGCGAGTCGAAGAAGTCGAAGATGATCTCGGCCATCGGCAGCGTGTACCGCATCTCGACGCGGGTCTCCGACAGGTAGTCCATGCCGAGCAGTTCGCCGCGGCGGCTCTGACACAGTTCCATGATGGTGCCGACGAACTCGCTCGGCGCGATCACGGTGCACTTGGTGATCGGCTCGAAGGTCTGGCGCACCTTGCCCTCCGGCCAGTACGACGGGTTGGTGACGACGTGTTCGGTACCGTCCTCCATCACCACCCGGTAGATCACGTTGGGCGCGGTGGAGATCAGGTCGAGTCCGAACTCGCGCTGCAGCCGCTCGCGGGTGATCTCCATGTGCAGCAGGCCGAGGAAGCCGCAGCGGAAGCCGAAGCCGAGCGCCACCGAGGTCTCCGGCACGTAGGTGAGCGCGGCATCGTTGAGCTGCAGCTTGTCCAGCGCGTCGCGCAGATCCGGGTAGTCCGAGCCGTCCACCGGGTACAGGCCCGAGTACACCATCGGCCGCGGTTCCTGGTAGCCGGCCAGCGCCTGCGCGGCGCCGTCGCGGGCGGTGGTGACGGTGTCGCCGACCTTCGACTGACGCACATCCTTCACGCCGGTGATCAGATACCCCACCTCGCCGACGCCGAGCCCCTGCGTCGGTTTCGGCTCGGGCGAGACGATACCGATCTCGAGCAGTTCGTGCTGTGCGCCGGTGGACATCATCTTGATCTTCTGGCGCGGGGTGAGCTTGCCGTCGACGACACGCACGTAGGTGACCACGCCGCGGTAGGTGTCGTAGACCGAGTCGAAGATCAGCGCGCGGGCCGGTGCCTCGGCGTCGCCGACCGGCGAGGGCACCTCGGCGATCACCTTGTCCAGCAGCGCGTCGACGCCGACGCCGGTCTTGCCCGACACACGCAGCACATCGTCGGGTTCGCAGCCAACGATGTGGGCGATCTCGGCGGCGTAGCGGTCCGGGTCGGCGGCGGGCAGATCGATCTTGTTCAGCACCGGGATGATCGCCAGATCGCGTTCCATCGCCAGGTACAGGTTCGCCAGCGTCTGCGCCTCGATGCCCTGGGCGGCGTCGACCAGCAGGATCGCGCCCTCACACGCCTCGAGCGCGCGCGACACCTCGTAGGTGAAGTCGACGTGGCCCGGCGTGTCGATCATGTGCAGGACGAAGTCCTCGCCGTCGACGGTCCAGGGCAGCCGGACGTTCTGTGCCTTGATGGTGATGCCGCGCTCGCGCTCGATGTCCATCCGGTCCAGGTATTGGGCGCGCATGGCCCGCTCCTCGACCACACCGGTGAGCTGCAGCATCCGATCGGCCAGGGTCGACTTGCCGTGGTCGATGTGCGCGATGATGCAGAAGTTCCTGATCCGGGACGGATCGGTGAACGTCGTATCGGCAAAGCTGGAAGCCACTCCACTCCTCGAGGGGTATCGGCGAACTGCGTCCATCGTCCCATGGCGGGATCAGCGGCTCTGTCACCGGTGCACCGAAGCCCCGTGCACCGTTATATTTCAGGGATGGCCAGCAGTTGGAACACTCTCGGCAAGCAACTCGGCGTGATCGCCAAGGAGCAGGGGCCGAAGATCGTGCGCAAGCAGGGCCCGAGGCTGCTCGACAAACTGGTGGGGGCGCTGTCGACCAAGCCGGAACCCACCGTAGCGGTGCGCCCGACCGCGTCCACCCCGGTCCCCACCGCCCATCGCGCCCGGCAGATCGTCTATTGCCCGCAGCTCGACGGGCGCGCCGACCCTGGGGAGATCGTGTGGACCTGGGTGCCGTTCGAGGAGGACCCGACCAACGGGAAGGACCGGCCGGTGCTGGTGGTCGGGCGTGATCGCCGGACGCTGCTGGGCCTGATGCTGTCGTCCAAACCCGAACGCGCGCACGACCGTAACTGGATCGGGATCGGTTCGGGGCCGTGGGATCACGACGGCAGGCCGAGCTGGGTCCGGCTGGACCGGGTGCTCGACGTGCCGGAGGACGGCATCCGGCGCGAGGGCGCGATCGTCGAACGCAGGACTTTCGATCTGGTGGCGCACCGGCTGGTCGCCGAATACCGCTGGAGTTGAGGACACCGACGCGACACCCCGAGCCGGCAGGCGCAGGCTCGGGGTGTCGTCGTTCGGGTGACTAGCTGAGCACGTCGCGTGAGCGGCCGAAGATCAGGCCGTACACCAGGGCTCCGAGCACGCCGCCGATCAGCGGGAACACCACGAACGCCCACACCTGGCCCATCGCGCCGTCCTGATAGGGCGCGACGCCGAGGCTGCGGGCGGGATTGACCGAGGTGAAGTCCACCGGGATGGACACCAGGTGGATCACGGTGAGGGTGACCCCGATCGACAACCCGGCCAGCGGCACATCCGAGAGCTGGTCGGTGGAGGCGAGCACCACGAAGACCAGCAGCGCGGTGAGCATCACCTCGATGATGATCATCGCGGCCATGCCGTACCCGTTCTGCACGACCACCTCACCCAGCGGACCGGTCGCCGCCGACGGGCTGTGCGCGCCCCAGCCGTTGGCGGCGAGCCCGTCCACCGCACGGTCGTACGACGGCAGATTCTTCGCCAGCGCGAACAGCACGAGCCCGGCCAGGAAGGCACCGACGAGCTGGGCGATCACATAGCCCGCCGCGGACACCGCGCGAATCCGGCCGAGCAGTAGCTGACCGAGGGTGACCGCCGGATTCACATGACAGCCCGAGATCGGGCCGATCGCATACACCAGGAACATCAGGGACAGGCCGAAGGCGAGCGCGATACCGAGCGCACCGACCCGGTCGCCTGCCAGCACGGCGGTGCCGACACCACTGATCACGAGAACGAAGGTGCCCAACCCCTCGGCGGCCCATTTCTTGTGCTCGGGTACGACATCCGGTTCGACGAGTTCCTGCGCAGTGGGCGACATCGGCTACCACCTCTTCCGAGAGGATTCATCCCCGCGGCGAGCGGGGTCCGCACGAGCGAGATGGACATTACGCCAGCCGGGTCACCTCGACAACGACCTCGAGGTCGGTCGAGCCGCCACCGGAGAACACTCCCTTCAATGGTGGCACGTCGGCGTAATCGCGGCCGACACCGACCGAGACGTGCTGCTCGTTGACGGCCAGGTTGTTGGTCGGGTCGTATCCCCACCACTGGCCGGTCCAGGCCTCCACCCAGGCGTGCGACTGGCCGGCCACCGTTTCGCCGATCTCCGCGCCCGGCTTCGGATGCAGATACCCGGAAACGTAGCGACTGGGAATCCCCATGCTGCGCAACAACACCAGGGTCAGGTGCGCGTAGTCCTGGCAGACGCCGCGCCGCTCGGCGAAGGCTTCCAGCGCCGAGGTGTGCACCGAGGTGGTTCCGGCGATGTAGTCCATCTCCTTGTGCACCCACTCGGCCGCGCGCACCACCGCCTTGGCCGGCTCCTCACCGCGCGCGAGCTGCTTGGCGACGGTCGACAGCTTGCGGTCGCGCGGGACATACGCGGTGGGGCTGAGCATTTCGTCGAACCGGTCGGCGATCCGACCGCCGCGCAGGTCGTCCCAGCTCAGTTCGCCCGCCGGTTCGGCGAACGGCTCGGTCTCCACCACCGAGGACCCGGTCACCTCCAGTTCGGTGTGCGGGGCGTGCAGGTCGAACGCGGTGACCGCGGTCCCCCAGTAGTCGGTGTACCGATACGACCTGGTGGCAGGCACGGTTTCGACCCGGTTGAGGATCACGTTCTGTCGGCTGTCGGCCCGCGGGGTCAGCCTGGCCTCGTTGAACGACCGGGTCACCGGCGCGTCGTAGACATACCCGGTGGTGTGCACCACCCTGATCCGCCAGCTCACAGTTCTCCCTCCACCGGCACGCGGCCGTCCGCGCTGCTGCGCACATCGGTCCACGCCACCCATGGTGCGGCGTGGAAATACTGGCGCGACACCGCCTCGCTCACCTCGCGGCACGATTTCTGCAAGGCGAGCAGGCGGTTCTGCAAGTCCTCCAGCAGCACACCGGGCGGCAGGAACTCGAGCTCGCTCCGTGCCCGGCCGAGCACCCGCTGCGCCTCGTGCCTGGCGCCGACGCGGCTGCCGGGCCGCTGGTCGAGTTCGGTCAGGCAGTCCTCGGCGACGCGCAGCGTGTGGAACACCGAGCGCGGGAAGAGCCGGTCGATCAGGATGAACTCGGCGACTCTCGCCGCGTCGAGCGCGCCGCGATGAGTGCGCAGGTAGGTGTCGTGGGCACCGGCCGAACGCAGCACCGTCACCCAGGCAGGCGAGGAGGTGCGGTCGCCCGCGCGGGAGAGCAGCAGCCGCACCATCATGTCGACCCGTTCGATGGAGCGGCCGAGCAGCAGGAAGCGGTAGCCGTCGTCGCGGGACAGCGTGGAGTCGGTCAGGCCGGTGAACATCGCCGCCCGGTCCTTGACGTAGGAGAAGAACTCGTGCGGGCCGAGGCCACGCGCCGCCTTCTCCGCCGCCGCCAGCCCGTTGTAGGTGGCGTTGAGGCATTCCCACATCTCGCTCGAGGTCACCTCGCGGGCACCGCGGGCGTTCTCGCGGGCCTTGGCGATCGAATCGCTGATCGACACGCCGTGGTCGTGACTGAACGCGACGAGGTCGGTCACCGACCACACGTCCAGCGGCAGACCGTCGGGTGGTTCGATACCGAGCACCTTCAGCAGCACCCGGGAGGTGCGGTCGGCATCGACGGTGGCGTCCTCGAGCAGGTGGTGCACGGCGACGTCGAGAATGCGCGCGGTGTCGTCGGCGCGCTCGACGTATCGGCCGATCCAGTACAGGGATTCGGCATTGCGAGCAAGCATGTGTCCAGTCCCCGATCGACGTTACGTCTGTTGTTGTTGCTGCTGTTGCTGATTGGCCTGCGGCGTGCTGAGCTCGCGGCCGAGTTCGAACGAATCGGCCTGCGGTGGATCGCTCACCAGTTCCGGGCCTGCCAGTTCGCGGTCGACCGGGCCGGAGCGACCGGCCAGTACCCAGGTGTCCTTGCTGCCGCCGCCCTGGCTCGAGTTCACCACCAGCGAGCCCTCAGGCAGCGCGACCCTGGTGAGCCCGCCGGGCAGCACCCAGATGTCGTCACCGTCGTTGACCGCGAACGGGCGTAGGTCCACGTGCCGGGGAACCAGCTCGTTGCCGATCTTGGTCGGCACCGTCGACAGCTGCACCACCGGCTGCGCGATCCAGCCCCGCGGATCGGCCTTGACCTTGCGCCTGACCGCCTCCAGCTCGCGCGCGGACGCGTCGGGCCCGATCACGATGCCGTACCCGCCCGACCCCTCGACCGGTTTGACCACCAGCTCGGCGACCCGGTCGAGCACCTGCTCGCGTTCGTCGTCGAGCCAGCAGCGGAAGGTGTCGACATTGGGCAGGATCGGCTTCTCGCCCAGGTAGTACTCGATGATCGTCGGCACGTAGGTGTAGATGAGCTTGTCGTCGCCGACACCGTTGCCGACCGCGCTGGAGATCACCACATTGCCCGCGCGGGCGGCGTTGAGCACCCCGGCGACGCCGAGCACCGAATCGGGCCGGAAGTGCATGGGGTCGAGGAAGGTGTCGTCGATGCGCCGGTAGATCACGTCGACCTGCCGCTCCCCCGCGGTGGTGCGCATATAGACGACATTGTCGCGGCAGAACAGGTCGCGACCCTCCACCAGCTCCACGCCCATCTGCCTGGCCAGCAGCGAGTGCTCGAAGTAGGCCGAGTTGTGCACACCCGGCGTGAGTACCACCACGGTCGGGTCGGCCTCGTTCGGCGCCGCCGAGGCGCGCAGCGCGCGCAGCAGGTGGGCCGGGTAGTCGCCGACCGCGCGCACCCGGTGCGAGGAGAACAGGTCGGGGAAGACCCTGGCCATCGTGCGCCGGTTCTCCATCACATAGGAGACACCCGACGGTGAGCGCAGATTGTCCTCGAGCACCCGGAAGTCGCCGCGCTCGTCGCGCACCAGGTCGATACCCGACACGTGGATGCGTACCCCGTTGGGTGGGACCAGGCCCGCGGCCTCCCGGTGGAAATGCTCACACGAGGTGACCAGCCGCTTGGGAATCACCTGATCACGCAGGATGTTCTGCTCGCCGTAGACGTCGGCGAGGAACAGCTCCAGCGCGGTGACCCGCTGTTTGATACCGCGCTCCAGCTTGGTCCACTCTGCGGCCGCGATCACCCGCGGCACCAGGTCGAGCGGGAACGGCCGCTCCTGCCCGGACAGCGAGAAGGTGATGCCCTGATCGATGAACGCCCGGTCCAGCGCGTCCGAGCGCTTGGCCAGGTCGTCGACGTCATTGGCGGCCATCGCGGCGTGAATGCCCTTGTAGGGCGCGCGGACCCGCCCCGCCGCGTCGAACATCTCGTCGAAAGCCTCCGCGAAGCGGCCGGGACCGTACCCCTCGAACAGGCCGGCGTGGGAGGCGTGACCGTTGGTTCTCACCACCGCCGGTGATGCAGATCGAGCCTTACTCGGCGCTGTGGTGGATGTCATGAGAAAAACTGTGCATCACCCAGGGGCAGGGTCGTGTGAGACACAGGTAAATTTCTCGCATCACCTGATTCAGGTGAAATCCGCCGTGCCCGGTCCAGGCTTTCGATGCCCGATTTCGTCGCACGGTGCTGAGCTGGTAACCTCGATCTTCGGCGCGGTGTTACCCGTAGTTCAGCACCATCTGCTGCATCGTGGGCGCGCGCCCGACGAGCTTTCGAGACATACCACCCAGCGACAGGAAACCAGAGGATACAGGCGTGGCCAACATCAAGTCCCAGATGAAGCGGATCCGTACCAACGAGGCGGCGCGCAAGCGCAACCAGTCGGTCAAGTCCGCGCTGCGCACCGCGATCCGCAACTTCCGCGAAGCCGCTGCCGCCGGCGACAAGGAAAAGGCTGCCGAGCAGCTGCAGTTCGCGAGCCGCAAGCTCGACAAGGCCGCCTCCAAGGGCGTCATCCACGCCAACCAGGCGGCCAACAAGAAGTCCGCGCTCGCGCTGGCTCTGAACAAGATCTGATCAGGGCGGGCTTGTCCCGCTCCGCATGACGCAAGACGCAGCCGCCGTGGCCTCGACGACCACGGCGGCTTTTGTCGTCGGCTACCATTCCGCCCATGCTGACGGTGTACGCGAATCAGACGGTGGTACGAGGCGAAGACCTGGCCGAGGTGGTCCGCGCGGCGGAGATCCTGGGAATCGGCCTCAAGATCGAGAACGTGCTCGTCCCCGACGAGGACGGTGCGCTCACCGCGGCGTGGATCGTCACCCGCGAGGAAGAGGTCCCGCACTACGACGAGTGGGACGGACGCTACGAGGACCTCGAGGACGACGACGAGCAGCTGTCCCTCGTCGGCGAATAGCGTCATTCAATCCACACAGGGGATCCCGCCGGAGGTGAGGTCGGTGCGGACCGGCTCGCCCGCATCCGGGGTTCCCTGAGCGGTTGTGGGGAGCGTGCGCCGGGCGTGTGGCGTGGCGATCTGCGTCCTCGGGTCGGCTGGTGCCGTCGTGGTGATCGGTGCACTCGTGTCGATCGGCGTTCTCGTGCCGACCGGTGCCGTGGTGTCGGCCGGTGCCCGCCTGTCCGTCGGCGCTGTCGTGTCCGCCGGTGCCCTCGCGTCCGCCGGTGCGGTCGTGTCGGCCGGTGCCGGGGCTGGTCGGGTGGTCGTCGGCGCGGCCGTGCCGAACGCGATCGCCACCTCACGGCGGATCGCCACCCGGTCGACGATGTTCACGTCCTGGCCGTTGATCACGTCGTAGCGCAGGATCGGCAGGGTGCGGAATTCCAGCCGCGGATCGCTTGCGGTGCCGAGGGTGCGCACGAACTCGGTCATATCCCAGCCGTCGGAGAGCACGATATTACGGTGGGCCACGTCCATGAGCCGCGCGAGTTTCGCTGGATCGGTGAGCGTGCCCGCACCACGCAACTGCCGGGCGACCGAGGTGAGGAACGCCTGCTGACGGTGGGTGCGGTCCAGATCACCGTGCTCGAGGCCGTGACGTTGCCGGACGAAGGCCAAGGCCTGGGCTGGGTCGAGGTGCTGACGGCCCGCCGGGAAGTCGGCGCCCGAGAACTCCAGGTCCCGCACCGGATTGTTGAGGCACACCTCCACGCCGCCGAGCGCGGCGGCCAGATCGTAGAAGCCCGCCAGGGTGACCTCGGCGAATCGGTCGATCGGCACCCCCGTCAGGTCCCGCACCGCCCGCACGATCGACGCCCGCCCCGCCTCCCTGCCCGCCTGTTCGAGCCTGCGCCGGTCGGTGACGCCGCGGGCGATCAGCTGTTCCTGCACGGCCTGCTTCTTCAGCCCGTAGGCCTCCTTGATCTTGGCATGGGTGTAGCCGGGGATCCCGCTCACCGGCACGTAGTTGTCGCGCGGGACGGACACCGCGACGATCCTGTCCATGGCGGCCGGAATGTGGACCAGGATCAGGGTGTTCGCGTTGTACCCGCCCTCGTCGCCGTCGCCGGCGTGCAACTGGTCGAGGATCTCGCCGGGTAGCGCGTCGCCGTGCTGGTCGCGCCGGGTGTCGAGGCCGATCAGCAGGATGTTCAGGTCACCCCCGAGGGAATGGGGCGCATCGCTCTCGATCGCCTTGGACCGCAGGAACCCCGCGTCGAAACTGCCCGCGGTGGACCAGCCGTACGCGGTGACTGCGAGCACGGCCGCGGACAGCCCCGCCGCCAGCCCACGGACGACTCCGCTGCCCCAGCGCCTCGCCGAACCGAGAGCGCGCCCGCGCTCCCCATTTCGGCCAACCGCGTGGTCATCCATGGCGTGCTCAACTCTGCCAGCGGGGACCGGTGTGCGGGATCGCGATCAGGTCCCGATTGCACGGCGATCCGGCGCGTCGCTCGGGTGTGGTCTGCTGCCGGTCGACCCGCGATCGGAATCCGCCTGCCGACCACGTCGGCCGTCTCCGTGGCGGGGGTCTCCCGTCGGCCGCTGTGTCCGACGACGGTGCGCCTGAGGGCACTGCGTGGTCGGCCCCCTGGCCCGTCGGGCGTACCGAGGACCTGGCGCTGGTCGAGCCACGCGACGCAGCATCTGAGCGCGCACGTGGTGTCTCGACCTCGATGACCTGATGCGATCACCGCGTCACGACACTGCGTGTAGTGCCGTCGATGCTCGACGCGCTGCCACCGACACGCGGCCGAAGCTGCCGCGGTTCACCCGCCACGGCCGACCCTGTAATCCAGGTCCGAACCCGGCGAACCGTGGCCCATGCCGAGGATTCCGGGCCGGTCCACGATGCGGAGAGCGCGCCACAGCGGGCAACCCTCCTCGCTCGCGCGCGGTCAGGACTGCCGGACGATCAGCGCTGCGCGCACACTATTCGCCGAAATGGTCGCGATTGCGGCCGATCGGCGAATAAGTGTGCGCGCAGACCGGTGTCGGCGATCGCTGCGGTCCGGGCATTCGGACCCGACGGCAGCGGGCTCGATGCGCGCTCGGCGACGCAGGCCCGGCGCTCGCGGGTCACCCTGCGGCGCGAAGCTCGAGGATTCGAGCGAGGGCGTGTTCCACCGCATAGGTGGCGTCGGCCGCGCCGCCCTTGACGTCGGCGTTCAGGGTGGCGACGACCTGGAGGGCGGTGCCGATGGTCGCCGGTGTCCAGCCGCGAGCCTGGGCCTGGGCCTTCTTGACCTTCCACGGGGGCATGCCGAGTTGCTGGGCGAGCTTGAACGGGTCACCCCGACCCGCGGAGCCGACCCGGGCGATCGTGTGCACCGAATCGGCGAGGGCGTCGGCGAGCAGGACGTGTGGCACGCCACGGTCGGTGGCCCAGCGCAGCGCTTCCATGGCGGCCGGTCGGTCGCCTGCCACGGCGAGTTCGGCGACGTCGAAACCCGTCACCTCGGCGCGACCGGAGTAGTAGCGGCGGACCGCGTTCGCGTCGACCTTGCCCCCGGTATCGGCCACCAGCTGGGAACAGGCGGCGGCCAGTTCACGCAGTTCGGATCCGACCGACTCGAGCAGGATCTGCACCGCGTCGGGCGCGACCTTGACCCCGGCCGCACGGAATTCGGCCCGAACGAACTCCACCCGCTCGGCGGCCTTGGTGAGCTTGGCGCAATCGTGGACCTGCGCGCCCTGCTTCTGCAGCGCGGGGGCGAGCGCCTTCGCCCTGCCACCGCCGGAGTGCAGCACGAGCAGCACCACCCCCGCGGGTGGATCGGCCGCGGCCGCGGTGATCACCGCGACGGCGTCCTTGCCTGCTTCGGCTGCCGATTCCAGCACGATCACCCGGTCCTCGGCGAACAGCGACGGGCTGAGCAGCTCCGCCAGTTCGGCCGTGCTCGCGTCACCGGCGCGCAACCGGTCGACCGGCACCGATTCGGGGTCGGGCGCACCGGCGCGCACCTGCCCGATCACCCGCGCGACCGCGCGTTCGATCAGCAGTTCCTCGTCGCCGAGAACCAGATGTACCGGGGCAGGGCTTTCGCTCACCACGCGATCCTACGTTCGGGCACCGACACGGGATCGGCCGCCGTTCTTCCGGCCGCGGTGCTCGGGGTTCGTCGCGGAGTCAGGCGAGCAGGCCGCCTGCGGCGGGAGGTGACGGTGCGCAGCTCGGCCGCGGGGCCGAGCACCACGATGTCACCATGTTGGTCGGTGCGGGCAACGGTGGCGCCGAGGGCGGCCAGGGCGGTGACAACAGCTGGGTGTGGATGGCCGAAGGTGTTGTCCGAGCCGGAACTGATCAACGCCAGCCGTGGACGCACGGCCCGTAGGAACTCCGGGGTGGTGGTCCGCGACCCGTGGTGCGGGACCTTGAGGATATCGGCGCGCAGATCGCCGCCCCCGAGCAGCCGGGACTGCGCCGCGCCCTCGATGTCACCGGTCAGCAGGACGGTTCCCGCGGCAGTACGAGCCTTCAGTACCAGCGAGCGATCGTTCGCCTCGTCGAGATCGAATCCGGACGGGCTCTCCCGCCCCGGAGCCAGCACCGTCAATTCCATGGCCCCGAACCGCAATTCCAGCCCGGCGTGCAGTTCCATCAGCGGAATACGCGCCGATTCGGCGAGGCGGCGTACCCGTTCGATGCCATCACCTTCCGAGCCGGACGCCGATCCTTCCCGCGCAGCTCGACCCGCCGACCGACCCTCCGCTTCGGTGCCGAAGCCCCAGCACGGGGAATCCTCCTGTGTCTGTTCGACATTCGAACGTACGGTCCGAACGACCCGCTTTCCCGGCTGTCGCTGACGATCGGCAGAGTCCGGCCCTGGACGCAGGCGTGTTCCGGCCCACACGGAACTCGCGGGCGAGCGCGAGCCAACCCATCGTGTGCCCGCCTGTGCACCAACCGCCGCCGGACCAGATGACCGGTGCACATCGACCGTACCTGGACCCAGCGGCCGCCTCAGACCCGCCGACCCCGCCCACCCAGCCGGATCAACCAGCCCACCACGCGCAGACCGACGCGGACCAGCCCACCAAGAACCCGCTGGACGGTGCTCGTCGACCACCTCGTGCCCCGCCGAACCAGATGACCGGCGCACATCGAACGCGCCAGGACCCAGCGATCGTCTCAGACCGACCGACCCCGCCCACCCAGCCGGATCAACCAGCCCACCACGCGCAGACCGACGCGGACCAGCCCACCAAGAACCCGCTGGGCGGTGCTCGTCGACCACCTCGTGCCCCGCCGACCCGTGCGGATCGATCGCGCGCGGGCCCGCAGGCCGGATCTCTGCGTCAGACTGCCGGTGCTGTTGCACCCACTCCCGATCCGGTGGTCGGCCTTGATCGAGCGGTTCGGCCGACTGCCCGGCCGACGTCACCCGTCCGGAGAGGATCCGGGGGACGAACGCCGGACAGTCCGAGGACTGTTCGGCTACTACGCCACCCGAGGTGCGGAGTTCGCCGGGTGCGGTGGCGATGGCGTCGACCGTGCGGCCACGGAGGGCACCGGCGAGGCCGTCGATATGGTCGGCGTGCGGGTGGGTGAGGACGAGGAGCGGGATGCGATCGATGCGTAGCTCGTTCAGGCAGCGGCGCATCGCGCGGGGGTCGGGGCCGGTGTCGACCACGACCGCCGAGCCGGGACCGGCGGACAGTGCCAGTCCGTCCCCCTGCCCGACATCACACATGGCGAGCACCCAACCGTCCGGTGGCCAGCCCGGATGCCAGAGCCGCACCGGGACAAGCACCATCGCCACGCCGAGCACCGCCGCGGTCAGCAACCGCCGGGTCTTCGCCCAGGACAGGCAGGCGACTACCGCGACCATTATCGCGGCGGCGAGCACTCCCGCGGCTGCCCCCGAAGGTACCGTCGCCATGGCACCCGGGATCGCGGCCGCTTGCTCGGCGACCCAGAGCAACCAGCGCAGCGGTGGCCGCGCGCACCACAGCACCGGCACCGCGGCATCGGCCCAGAGGCAGGCGACGACCGTACCGACGGCACCGATCACCGTGATGACGCCGACCACCGGCGCGACCAGCGCATTGGCGAGGATCGCGACCACACTCACCCGGCCCGACAACGCCACCATCAGCGGCACCGTGACAACGAACGCCGCCGCCGACACCGCGAGAACCTCCGCGGGCGCCCGCCACCATCCACGTGCCCGCAGCCAATCCGCCCAGCTCGGCGCGAGCAGGATCAACCCGGCGGTGGCGAGCACCGACAAGGCGAATCCGGCGCTCACCGCCAATTGCGGTGCCACCCCGAGCAAACCGATCACCGCGGCGCAGAGCGCGGGCAACGCCTGTTTGCGCCTGCCCGTCAGCAGCGCCAGCACCGTCACCGCACCCATCGCCGCCGCGCGCAACACACTCGGGTCGGGACGGGCCAGCACCACGAACAGCACAACCACTCCCGCCGCGCCGGCGGCGGCCATCCGCGGGCCCGCCGTGAGGAGCCGAGTCAAGGCCAGTAGCGCGGTCAGCAGAATCGTGAAGTTGGCCCCGCTCACCACACACAGGTGCTGGAGCCCAGCGATTTCGAACGTATCCCGCACCTCGACGGACAGCGCGGAGGTGTCGCCGACGACGAGCGCGGGCAGTAGGCCCGCCGCGTCAGGAGGTAGTGCGCGCGCCGCCGCCGCGGCCAGGTCGGATCTGACCGCGGTCGCCGCACGCTGCCACCACGGCGGCATGCCGATACGTTCCGGGGTGGCGACGGCGTTCAGGGTCGCGACAGTGAGATCCGCGCGGTTCGGTTCGGTCACTCTGGCACGGAACCGGATGACCTGTCCCGGTGAGAGATTCGCCCACCGGGCATCACTCGCGAGAATCACCACCGTACCGCCGGCGCGCGTGATCGCTGAGCCACCTCCGAATTCCTGGAGCCCGGCCTGCACGATCCACCGTCGCTGGCCACCGAACCCGCTCGCCCGCAGGGGCTTCGCATCGTCGGTGACGGTGGCGAGCACCGTCACCGATCGTCCGAACGACTCCCGGAGCGGATGTGACTGCACCTGATGCTCGCGCCAGGCCCCCGCCGCGGCGAATCCCGCTCCGAGCAGCATGGTCGCCAGTCCGACCACCGCGACTACCCGCCACCGCTCCCGTTCGTGCGCGATCGCCCACAGCAGCACCACCCACAACCCGATCGCCAGCACGACCGCCCCGATCGCGAGCGCCACACCCGCCGTCCACCCCACCGACACCGCGACAATCGTCGCCACCCAGCACGCCACAGCCGCGGGCACCAACCGCATGTCGAGTACCTGCCGGGCCCGCTCCACCACCGCCGCGTCGTTCGCCGCCCTCATCCGCCGACCGAGCCGGCCTCGGGCCTGCACCCGTCGCCACGCGGGCCGAGCACAGAGGTGAGCCCGAAGCAACCGAATTCCGCACTGCTGTAGGAGTGTTCGACGCAGTCGGGATAGCACTCGGTGAACTCACGATCCGTTCCTTCCGCGCCGGTACCGCGGCGAGATCCGGCACCGCGGCCGCGGCCTGCGGGATCGCGATCGGTCATGTCGTCACCAGGTCGCGAAGGCGGGCGAGGCGGGCCGGGCCGATGCCGTCCACTTCGCTCAGCTGGGCGACGTCGGTGAAGGAGCCGTTGGCCGTGCGCCAGTCGAGGATGGCCTTTGCCGTCACGGGGCCGACACCGGGCAACGCATCGAGTTCGGCCGCTGTCGCCGTATTCAGGTCGACGCGCGCGCCTGCCGCGCCGGCACCCGCGGTCGTCGACCCCGCAGCGGGCGGTGCGCCGGACACCGGGGCGGGCGCCGAGCCGCCAGCGCCGATGATGACGCTGCCCTGGCGCGGCGTACCCGTGTCGGGTCCGACAGTGCCGATCACGACCTGGTCGCCGTCGGCGAGCCGTTGCGCGAGGTTCACCCCGGCCAGGTCGGCGCCACGACCCGCCCCACCCGCGATCTCGATGGCATCGGCGATCCTCGACCCGCCTGGAAGACGGTGCAGGCCGGGCCGTTCGACCAGACCGACCACGCTGACGACGACTTCCGTGTTCTCCGCCTGCGAGGCCACCGCCGCCGCGGGAATCACCGCAGACTGCTCGCCGGGTACGGCGAGGTTCTCGGCGCGGACGACGGGCACCGGCGGCACCGACTGCTGGACCGGCCGGTCGCGCAACACCAGCACGCCGGTACACACCACGGCCAGCACGCCGACCGCGCCGAGCGCCAGCGCACCGCGGCGCCCTGGATCGACTCGTGCGCCCCGGAACCGTTCGGGCACGAGCCGTTGCAGACCACGGGGTTGCGACCCCGGTTCGAGCCAGCCCGGCGGCCGCACGTCCCCGGGCCGCGGCACCAGTTCGTCGTCGTCCCAGCGCCCTTCGGTATCGCGGTCGGCAATCCCGCACGCGGGCCCGGCCGGCGCGGCCCCCGCTTCGGACCGCTCGCGTACCGCCAGCCCACCAAGCCGTTGCCGTACCCGCTCGTGTTCTTCGTGTCGTGACATGCCACCGAAACTACGACCGCTGCCGATCCCGAACGCCAGGGTGACCAGCACCGGAATCAAACCTGTGGATAACCCGTTGCCTGTGGACAACTCTCGGTCGGATGCCGGTCGGACGCGGCGTGCGTTCGCGTCGTTGACATACGGTGCGCCAATGCCGAACACACCTCACGGACCTCGGTTCCGGACAGCCTGCCGGGCGAGCAGGCCGCGCAGCCACCCGATCACCTGCGCGCCAGCGCACAAGACACCGATCGCGCCCACCGCCCGCTCTCCGCGGCCGGAAGAACCCGATATCAGGGTGCTGGTGCGGTTCGCCGCCGTGCGGATGGAATTCGCGGCGTGCCGCACGGCCGCACTGGCCTTCGTCCAGGACATCGCGGCCAGACGTCCGTGCGCTGTCGCGGTCGATTCCCGGCACTGCGACGGACTCCCCCGCCTGCCCAACGAACGCTTGTATCTCCTGCCATGAACGGCACGATGTACCGAGCCGGGCGCGGCGCAGCACCCGGATCAGGTTCAGAGCCGGCGCATCACGGAGACGACTTTGCCGAGGATGACGGCCTCGTCGCCGTCGATGACGGAATAGGCGGGGTTACGTGGTTCGAGGTGGATGTGTCCGTTGCGGCGGCGGAACACCTTGACGGTGGCTTCCTCGTCGATCATGGCGGCCACGATGTCGCCGTTGTTCGCCTCCCGCTGGCTGCGGACGACGACGAGGTCGCCGTCGCAGATCGCGGCGTCGATCATCGAGTCACCGCGCACCCGGAGGCCGAAAACCTCACCGCGGCCGACGAGTTCCCGTGGCAGCGAAAGCTGGTCGTCGGCGTGCTGAGCGGCCAGGATCGGCGTGCCCGCCGCGATGTCGCCGACCACCGGCACGGTCACCGACGCCGCGGAATTCGCCGCGGGGGAATCGCGCAGAAACAGCCGCACATCAATCGGGCGGGTCATCGTGGAGCCGCGACGCAGGAAACCGTCCTCCTCCAGTGCCCTCAGATGCTTCGAGACCGTGGACGTGGAACGCAACCCGACCGCGTCGGCGATCTCCCGCGCACTCGGCGGATAGCCGTGCGCGAGTACCGAATCCCGGATCACGGCCAGAATGTGTTGTCTGCGCGGCGGCAGGTGCGTGGTGTCGGGGAAATCGAAGTCGTCGTATCCGGTCACCGGGGAATCGTAGAGGTCCGCCGGGTCAGTGCGGGTGCGCAGGCTCCGGCGCGTCAGCGGCGGCGAGTGTCACGAGCACCCGCCGGGCACGACGAGCACGCCGAGCGCACCGACCCCGAGGTGGATTCCCAGGGTGGGACCGAACTCGGTGACGTGGAGCTCCTCGATACCGGGCACCTGCTCGCGCAGCTGGGCCGCGACGGACTCGGCGGCATCAGCGGCGCCGAGATGCTGAACACCCAGCGCCGCACCGTCTCGGCCCGCGGCCTCCACTGCCGCCGCGACCAGCTTCGTGTAGGCACGCGACCGGGTCCGCACCTTCTCGCGCAGCTCGAGCTTGCCCTCCACCAGCTGCAGCAATGGCTTCGTCACCAGCTCGCTGCCGAAGAAGGTGGCGGCACTGCTCAGCCGGCCGCCCCTACGCAGTTGTTCGGTGCGATTGACCAGGATGAACGTGCGTGCGCGCGCCGCCGCCACCACGGCCCGCTCGTAGACCGCGTCCAGCGCGGCGCCAGCGCGTGCCCGGCGGGCCGCCGCGAGCACCGGCAGGCCGGTCGCCAGGCCCGCGCCGAGCGAATCGACCAGGCGCACCCGGTCTTCGGCATCCATGTCACGCACCGCCTGCCGTCCCGCTTCCCAGGTCGCCGACAGGGTCCGGGACAAGTGCACGGCGACAACACCGTCCCCGTCGCTGTGCGTCAACGCTCGTTCATAGGCTGCCCGCAGCTCACCGGGCGAGGCGGCCGAGGTGCTCACCGTGTCCGTCGCGTAGTCGATCTCGACGGGATCGACGCCCTCCCGAATCTGCCGGTCGCCGACGAACACATGCAACGGCACCACTTCGATACCGAGCTCGGCGACGACATCGGCGGGCAGGCCGGACGCCGAATCGGTGACCACCACAACGGGCACGGACTACCTGACCTCCTGCAGCGTCTTGGTCATCGCCGTCGCCACCGCGGCGTGTCCGGCCCAGCCCCAGTGGATCCCGTCCGGATTCGCCGCGCCCGACTCGATGTCGTCGCGCACCGCCTCGCCGAGGTCGACCAGTGGCACCGCGGTGCGACCCGACCATGCCCGCAGCGCCTTGACCGCACGAGCCCGGCCCCGATGCACTCGGCCATACGCGTCGCACTTGTGGACCGACGGCAGCACCGACACCACGGGCAGCTCGGGGCGCAACTGCGCGAGCGCCTCGCGCGACTGTTCCAGGTAGTCGACGCTCACTTTCGGCGGAAGTGCCACGGGCCGACCGAGTTTCGACAGTTTCGGCTGCAGCCAGTTGTAGGTGGCCCGCACGCCGCGGCGCAGCTTCGGCGGCCGGATGTAGCGGATCATCTCGCGCAGCGCGGTGGGCAGCGGAGAGGGCAGCGTATCCATGCCGCCGACCGCGAAGACGACCGCGCCCGCCCGCGGGACCGCGGCCCACACCCGGGGATCGCCGATCAGCGCCCAGTAGGCGTCGCGGCAGGTCCAGCCGATCCGCGCGATCAGCTCCACATCCCAATCCAGTTCGGCGGCCACCATATTCGGCCAGATCCGGGGATCGTCGGCGGGCAGTCCGCCCTTCGGCCCGAAGTACGCGAGGGAATCGGCGATCACGAGCAGCACCGGTCGCGGCGACGCGGATTCCACCGCACGCGGTTCGGCCGATTCCGCCACCGGCGGATCCTCGGCGCGCACCGGCTCCCGCTGCCCGTCGACGGCCACCGCGGTCAGGGTCGCCACGTTCGGTACGCCGATCGCGGCGGTGACAACCTCGGACCCGGGCGCCGAATCCGATACCGGGCCATCGGCAATCCCCACCGCGGAGACGCTCGCTGCCGCAGCGTCGACCGAACCGGGCACTTCCGCGGCGGTCCGTCCGGCGGAGACCGCGCCCGGCGCGACATCCACAACACCAACCGGTTCGGCGCCCGAAGAACTGGTCGCGCCGACCACCTCGGTCACCGCTCCGGTACCGGCGGAATCGACGGCGGTCGCCGAGGCGACAACATCGCCGGTCGCCATGATTCCGGCAGTCTCGCCGCGAACCGCTGCCGCAACGCCCTCGCGCTCCGCACCGGACGCCACCACGCTCTCGGCCCTCGGAACGGTCGCCGTGCCCGTAGCAGAGCCCGCCCCGGTTTCCACCGCCGACCCGACCTCGGTCACCGCAGGGGATCCGACCTCAGTCGCCGCAGCCGAATCGTCCTCCGTGCGCTCAGCGGTCCCGGCCGCAGTCGCGGCGGTCGGCCCTGCCTCGTTCTGCGCCGCGGTCACAGCCGCGTGCTCCCGTGCGGTCAGTCCGGCCACGGTCGCCAACGCCTGCGCAGCCGTATTCTCCGTGGAAGGACCGGCCACGCTCGCACCAGAAGGACTGGCCGCGGTCGACCGAGTGGACACTGCACCGGTCTCCGCAGACTGCCCTGCCTCGGTTGCCGCAGCAGGGTCGGACTCAGTGGCCGACGCGGGCACAGCCGCGCTCTCCGCGGAAGACCCGACCACGCTCTCCGTGGAAGGGCTGGCCACGCTCGACCCACCGGAGCCTGCCTCGCTCACCGCACTCGGACTCGCCACAGTCTCCGCGGAAGAACTCGCCACGTCGGCCGAGGAAGCACCGACAGTGGTCGACCCGGAGGACCCGGCCACGGTCACCGGGGCAGCCGTGTCGGTCCCCCGCGCCTGATCGACCGACACGGTGACGACCGCGTCGGCGTTGAGTTCGGCGGTAGCGTCGGACGCGACCGGAGCGTGGGGCGCGCGCTGTTCGCTTGCGGCACCGGAGCCGGAAACCGCCGCGGTATCCGGCTGGGTGGCAGCGGATTTCGCTACCGGTGCGGCGGCCTCGCTCGCCGCGACAGGCGGGCCCGCCGCTACACCTGTCGCGGGTCGGTCGTCCTCGGCATCGCCTGCGACCTCGTCCGGCGCACCGCCACCATCGCCGGACGCCGTGTCGGCGGCGGAATCACCCTGGACGGGCTCCGCGGCGACCGGGGCGGGGGCAGGGCCGAACAGGGCATCCGGCAGCGACCGTTCGCTGCGCGCGGTGACCTGCTTGAAGAGTTCGTCCGGTACCGAACGGATCGGCTCCTCACGCTCTTGGCGTGCGGGCCGAGCAGGTGGCGGGCCGAACAGCGCGTCCGGCAATTGCCGTCCGGCCTTGGCCGTCACCTGCTGGAACAGTTCGTCCGGTACCGATCGGACGGGCTCTTCAGAGGACATCGGGAGCTACCTTCGCCGCTGCGTTCCAAACATCGAGGCGCCAGCCGGGTCGGTCGATGTCAGGGCCGTGGCTGGACAGCTGCACCCAGCTCGTATTGGCCAGCCCACCCAGGGCGGGCCAATTCGCCGGTGGCAGATCCAGCAACGCGGCCGTGAGGGCAGCGATCAGCCCGCCGTGCGCAACGAGGATAATAGTCCGGCCCGGCCAATCCTGCCGCTCGTTGTACAGTTCGCGCACCACCGGCAGCGACCGCGCACCGACCTCGAGTTTGCTCTCGCCGCCGGGCGGCCGATAGGTGGCATCGAGGCGCCACTGCACCCGCGCGCCGGGGTAGTCGGCGTCGACCTCGAGGTGGGTCAGCCCCTCCCAGTCACCCAGGTGGGTTTCCCGCAGCCGGGTATCGGTGACGACCGGCAGGTCGCTCATGTCACCGAGGGCCTGTGCCGTCTCCTTGGCCCGGCGCAGATCGGACGCGTGGACCGCGATGGCATTGCGGGAAACCAGTTCGCGCGCCGCCTCTTTGGCCTGTTGCCTGCCGAGGTCGGTGAGATCGGTATCGATCTGACCCTGCATCCGGTCGGCCGCGTTCCATTCGGTCTGCCCGTGCCGCAGCAGGATCAGCGTGCGCACATGGGCGTACTTGCCCACGCGCGGATTCTCTGTCGTGAGCGGTGGCCCTGCGTGTTCACGCTCCGCTCCCGCCTCCGGGCCCTGACCGCTCACTCCGTGTCGCCCTCTGCCTGTGCGTCGGCGGCGGCCGGAGCCGCCGGTGCGGCGATACCTTCGACGGCGACAGTCGGGCAGTCCCGCCACAGCCGCTCCAGCGCATAGAAATTGCGCTCGTCGTTGTGCTGGATGTGCACCACGATGTCGACGTAGTCGAGCAGCGCCCAGCGGCCCTCGCGAGTACCTTCGCGGCGGACCGGCTTGTGCCCGGCCGCGCGCAGCTTCTCCTCGACATTGTCGACGATCGCATTGACCTGGCGCTCGTTGGGCGCCGAGGCGATCACGAAGCAGTCGGTGATCACCAGCTGTTCGGACACGTCGAGGACGACGACATCGGTGGCGAGTTTGTCGTCGGCCGCGAGTGCCGCGACCTTGGCCATCTCGACCGCTTCCGCGGTGGCACTCATGCCTTACCTTCCGTTTCTGCGGGCCCATACAGGTGCCGCTTCGATATGTACTGCACCACGCCGTCGGGGACGAGGTACCAGACCGGCCGACCCTCCGCGGCGCGGCGGCGGCATTCGCTCGACGAAATGGCCAGCGCGGGGATCTCGATCATCGTCACGGCGTCGGCGGGAAAGTCCCGCAGATGCTCCTCGAGATGGTCGGTGTTCAGCTCGTACCCCGGACGGCTCACCCCGACGAACTTCGCCAGTTCGAACAGTTCGGTCCAATCCTGCCATGTCAGGATGTTGGCCAGCGCGTCCGCACCGGTGATGAAGTACAGCTCCGCGTCGGGGTGCGCGGTCTGCATCTCCCGCAGGGTGTCGACGGTGTAGGTGACCTTGTTGCGTTCGATATCGGCCCGGCTCACCGAGAACCTGGGGTTGGACGCGGTGGCGATGACGGTCATCAGGTAGCGGTCCTCGGCAGGGCTGACCTGCTTGTTCGCCTTCTGCCACGGCTGGCCGGTCGGCACGAAGATGACCTCGTCGAGCTCGAACCGGTTGGCGACCTCGCTCGCCGCGACCAGGTGTCCGTGGTGGACGGGATCGAAGGTGCCGCCCATGACGCCGAGCTTGCGGCGCGGCCGAGCTGTCTCGTGCATGAGGTCCGAGCTTAACGGGGGTGATGGCCATGGAGCGGACCGGAGTGCTCGGGATCGGCACGGCGGCCCGAAGCCTGTGCGCACATCTGGGCGAACTGGCCGCGAGTGCGATCGAGCTCCTCGGCGAGATGTGCGGCAGGCTCGACGGCGATCAGCTGGTGGAGCTCGGTCAGCAGCACTGCGATCGTGAGCCACCACGGCCCGCGGATCCGGCCTCCTGGCCCGCGCAGCTGCAGCCACGCGGCCGCCCGCAGGCAGCGGGCACGGGGCACGATCTTGCCCAGCTCACCCCACAGTCCCGCGGCCCGCAGGTAGCCGCCGATCGCGGCCGATTCCTGACCACAGCATTCCCTGGCGACAGCCGCCGACCACACCAGGTCGGCGTGCTGGTGCCGGTCGGCTGCCGAGCCGTCGAGCAGCCGGGCCGCCTCGGTGAACTGCCAGGCGGCCTGCCGATAGCGGCCGAGCCGCAGCAGCGACTCGGCGAACTCGGACCGGACCAGCGCCAGCTCACCGCGCGGGTAGGCGACGTCGACGCCGAACAGAATGCGATCGAACGCGGCGGCGGCTCTGGCATGTCTGCCCGCCCGATGCCAGGCCCGGCCCGCGACCAGCCACAGATGCGCCGAATCGGCCGCCGAGATCGGCTGCCAGCAGGCCGCGGCAGCGGCGGCGGCTCCGGCCAGATCACGGTCACGACCGGGTTGCGCCGCGATCGCGGTGACGAGCCGGGAGCGAAGCTGGGCGCGCTCCCGCGGTTCGAGTTCGCCGTAGCCGACGACGAGTGCCCGCCGCAGCTGCTCCTCCGCCGCCGCCGGAGCGTCAAGGAGCCGCGCCGCCGCGATCTCGGCCAGCCGCCGCGCCACCTTGGCGCCGGACCCGTTCGGCAACGCCCGCGGCCCGTCCGCCGGACCTGCTTCCGTCGCGCACAGCTCGATCAGCCCGGATGCCACGGACAGGTTCACGCCCTGATCCGCGGGTGCGCCCACCGGCCCGGTTCCGCTCGCTGCACCGGGACTGGCCACCGCGAAGCTCGATCCACCAGCCACACCACGACCGTCGGTGTCATCGAGCCGACCGGCGGCACCGGGTCGATCGGCGGCACCGACGACATCGGCCGCACCGGCTCCATCTGGTACGGGCTCATCGCCGACCGGATCGTTCACCGGGCGGACCGGGACCAACGGACCCCGACTCGCGTCGAGCGGACCTCCTCCATCATCGGAGTCCGAACCGATCGCTCATCGTCGCGCGACGCCCCAGCCAGCATGGCGGCGATCTTGGTCGGCAGCGCCTTTCAGCGGCTTAACGTTCGCTGAAAGTGTCAGGCGCTGGGGCGCTTCGACTTCGGGAGCTTGGCGACGACCGCATCGTAGGAGGCATCGATCAGCTCACGGATCTCGTCCGGGGGGACCGCGCCGCCGACGGCGATGCTGTTCCAGCCGTAGCGGCCGATATAGGCGGAGGCGCTCACGTCGTCGGGATAGATGCGGACGAGTTCGTCGGCCTCGGTGCGGTCGCGGCCGCATTTGAGGCTGATCGCGGTGCCGGTGCCGAGGAAGGCGAAGATCTTGTCGCCGACCTTGGCGACGACATCGCCCTCCCATGGTTCGTCTTGCCAGGCACCGGGTTTGGCCAGGCAGTAGCGCAGCAGATCGTCACCCATCACCACTCCTTCAGACGGGCAGCAGCCGGGAGACCACCTCGGTGAGCTGCCGGGCGGACCGGCATTCGTGCATCTCGATGACTTCGCCGTACTCGCGGGCCGCCGAATCACCGGTGCCCCACAGGTTCCGCGGTTCCGGATTCAGCCAGTGCGCGTGCTTGGCGGTGTCGACCAGACCGCGCAGGGTATCCAGCTGCGGATTGCGGTAGTTGGTGCGGCCGTCGCCGAGGACGAGCAGTGAGCTGCGACTGGTGATCGCGTCGGCGAACCCGTCGGCGAAGGTGGTCAGCGCCTGTCCGTAGTCGGAGTGTCCGTCGGCGTCGATGATGCGGGACTCGGTGAAGATCCGGGTGAGCACGTCGTCGAGCCCGATCTCCGGGCCGAAGAACTCGGTGACCTCGTCGGTGCGGTCGACGAAGGCGAAGATCCGCACCCGGGAGAACTGCTCGCGCAGCGCGCTCACCAGCAGCAGGGTGAAGTTGCTGAACCCGGCCACCGACCCCGAGATATCGCACAGCAGTACCAGTTCCGGGCGGCCTGGTCTCGGCTTGCGGTTCACCAGGTCGATCGGGACGCCGCCGGTGGACATCGATGCGCGCAAGGTCTTGCGCAGGTCGATCTCGCCGCGACGGGACCGCCTGCGTCGCACCGCGAGCCGTGCGGCAAGAATCCTGGCCAACCGCTGGGTGCCGCGGCGCAGCTCGGCGAGTTCGCGTTCGGAGGCGCGCAGGAAGTCGGCGTCCTCGGCCTGGCGGGCTACGCCGTAGGTGGCGACCCGATCGCGGCCGATCTGCTCGGCGACGCGGCGGTTGGTTTCGGCCTCCACGGTCTTGCGGAAGCCCGCGATCCGTTCGCGCACCAGGCGCTGTGCGACCTCGGTATCCCGGTCGCTCGCATCCGGTGGCAGGCCGAGCCCGGCGAGCACCCGCGACAGCAATGTCTGTGGCGCAAGATCTTTCAGTGCCTGGTATGCGGAGAACGAGGGCCCGCGCGCCGACTGGTACTGCCCGAGCTGTTCGACGATCTGCCCGGCCAGCAGCTGCAACCGGGGTCCGCTGTCCTCGGTGGTCAGCAGTTCGGCCAGCTGCTCACGCAGGGCGGTCAGATCGACCTGCCCGTCGGGGGTGCGCGGCACCTCGGGGACCGTGGCGGTGCGCTCGCCCACTGCGACCGGAAACCACAGGTCGAACAGTCCGTCGAAGGTGGCGCGGTGGGTGGGGCGGCGCAGCAGCGCGCACGCCAGCCCCTCACGCACCGACTCTCGGTCGAGCAGGTCGAGCACCGTGAGTACCCGGCCCGCATCGACGGTCTCCGACGGCCCGACCGGAACGCCGCGGGCACGCAGCGCCGCGACGAATCCGGCGACGTGCCCGCCGAGCCCGTGCGGGGCAGGCGCGCTCATCTCAGGCCAGCTTCAGCTCGGCCAGCGCACGCTGGTGGTCGCTGCGGTGCTTGAGCACCACGCCGAGGGTGGCGCGCACGGTGGCGTCGTCGAGATCCTCGGCACCCAGCGCGAGCAGGGTGTGACCCCAGTCGATCGATTCGGCGACCGACGGCAGCTTCTTGAGCTGCATCCCGCGCAGCACGTGCACGACCCGCACCAGCTGCTCGGCCACCGACGCCGACAGTTCGGGCACCCGGCTGGCCAGGATGCGGCGTTCGAGGTCTTCGTCGGGGAAGTCCAGATGCAGGTACAGGCAGCGGCGTTTGAGCGCCTCGGACAGTTCGCGGGTGGCGTTGGAGGTGAGCACGACGAACGGCCTGCGAGTGGCGGTGATGGTGCCGAGTTCGGGCACGGTCACCGCGAAATCGCTGAGCACCTCCAGCAGCAGGCCCTCGATCTCGACATCGGCCTTGTCGGTCTCGTCGATCAGCAGCACGGTCGGATCGCTGCGCCGGATGGCGGTGAGCAGCGGGCGGGCCAGCAGGAATTCCTCGGTGAAGACGTCGGCTTTGGTTTCGGCCCAATCGTTCTCGCTCGACGCCTGGATGCGCAGGATCTGCTTGGCGTGATTCCACTCGTAGAGGGCGCGTGCCTCGTCGACACCCTCGTAACACTGCAACCGCACCAGTTCTGCGTCGGCCACCTGGGCTACCGCGCGCGACAACTCGGTCTTGCCGACACCGGCCGGGCCCTCGATGAGCAGGGGTTTGCCGAGGCGGTCGGCCAGGAAGACCGAGGTGGCCGTGGCCTTGTCGGCCAGGTATCCGGTCTCGGCGAGCCGGGTGATGACATCGTCTACCGACGTGAAGATCGGTTCCGCTACCAGGGTCACGATCACACCGGCCGAGTCTGGCCGTCGCCCCACACGATCCACTTGGTGGAGGTGAGTTCGGGCAGTGCCATCGGGCCGCGGGCGTGCAGCTTCTGGGTGGAGATGCCGATCTCGGCGCCGAAGCCGAACTGCTCGCCGTCGGTGAACGCGGTGGACGCGTTCACCATGACGGCCGCGGCATCGACGCGGGTGGTGAACTCCCTGGCCGCGGCCAGGTCGGCGGTGACGATGGCCTCGGTGTGGCCGGTGCCCCAGGTGTTGATGTGCTCGACGGCGGCGTCCAGACCGTCGACGACCTTCATGGCGATGTCCATGGTGAGGTACTCCTCGCCCCAATCGGCATCGGTCGCCGGTATCTGGCCGGGCTGGTCGCCGTGGATGGTGACACCGGCCTCCGCGAGCGCCTTGCTCAGCCGCGGCACCGCGGTCTCGGCAACTGCGGCGTCGACGAGCACCGTCTCGGCCGCGTTGCAGACGCTGGGCCTGCGGGTCTTGGCGTTGAGCAGGATGGCCTCTGCCATCTCGAGATCGGCCGCGGCGTGCACGTAGACGTGGCAGTTGCCGGTGCCGGTCTCGATGGTCGGCACCTGTGCATCGCGCACGACGGCGTTGATCAGCCCGGCGCCTCCACGCGGGATGACCACGTCGACCAGACCGCGGGCCTGGATCAGATGGGTGACGCTGGACCGGTCGTGGCTCGGCAGCAGCTGCACCGCGTCGGCCGGGAGACCCTGGGCCACAAGCGCTTCGCGCAGCACGTCGACCAGGGTGGCATTGGAGTCGGACGCCGAGGACGACCCGCGCAGCAACGCTGCGTTGCCCGACTTGAGCGCGAGACCGAAGGCATCGACGGTGACATTGGGCCTGGCCTCGTACACCATGCCGACCACCCCGAGCGGTACCCGGGTCTGGCGGATCTCGAGCCCGTTGGGCAGCGTGGAGCCGCGCACGACGACACCGACCGGATCGGGCAGCCCGGCCACCTGACGCAGACCGGAGGCGATGCCATCGATGCGATCCTCGGTGAGCCGCAGCCGGTCGAGCAGGTTCTCCTCGGTGCCGGCGGCCCGCGCGGTCGCGATGTCTTCGGCGTTGGCCGCGAGCACGCGATCGGCGGCGGCGAGCAGGGCGTCGGCCGCTGCGTGCAGTGCCTCGTTCTTCTGTGCCGTGGTGAGCTGAGCCAGCACGCGGGACGCGACGCGAGCCCTGCGGGCGGCGTCGTGCACCGCGGCGCGGATGTCGAGCTCGGGGGTCACTTCTACCGTCATGGGTATCAGACTACGCAGCCCGGTCGTCCGGCTCGCCGCCGCCCGGACCCGGGAATACCGCCCCGACCGGCGGCGGGACGCGGTTATCCACAGGATTTCCGGTGGTCTCGCCTGCCGTAACCGCCCGCGGCCGATCGGTGCGATCGCCTAGGTTGGCGACCATGGACAGTTCCGCCGCGCCGACCGTCGTCGTCCTCGGCAGCGTCAACATGGATCTGATCACGACGACCGATCGCAGGCCCGAGCCGGGCGAGACCATCCTCGGATCGAGCTTCACCACGGTGCCCGGCGGCAAGGGCGCCAACCAGGCGATCGCGGCGGCGCGGTCGGGCGCGCTGGTGCGCTTCCTCGGAGCCGTCGGAAACGACGACTTCGGGACCACCCTGCGCGCGACGCTCGACGACGCCGGGGTCGACACCTCACTGCTGCGCACGGTCGACGGACCGAGCGGAGTGGCGGCGATCGTGGTCGACGGCACCGGCGAGAACAGCATCATCGTCGTCGCCGGCGCGAACGGCCGGGTCACCGAGCTGACCGCAGATGAGCTCACGGCGATCGCGGATGCCGACCTGCTGCTGTGCCAGCTGGAGATTCCGCTCGGCACCGTCGCTGCCGCGGCCCGGCACGCGCGCGCCTCCGGCACCACCGTCGCATTGAACCCTTCGCCCGTCCGCCCACTGCCCGCCGACCTGTGGGCAGACATCGACATCGCCGTCGTGAATTCGGCGGAGGCACAGCGATATTCGGTCGAACTCGACCACGTTCCGCACGTGGTGCGGACCCTCGGCAGCGAAGGTGCCAGCTACCGGGCCGACGACGGCACCGAGTTCGCGGTCGCCGGGCTGGCGGTGTCGGTCGTGGATACCACCGGCGCGGGTGACGCCTTCACCGGCGCACTTTGCGCGAAATGGTGCGATAGTCCAGGCGTTTCAGTGATCTGGGCCAATGCCGCCGGCGCGCTAGCGACAGCCAAACTGGGAGCAAGCTCATCGATCCCTCACCTGGAAGAAATCACCGCGGCGTTGCTTGATGAATGAGCCGACACTTGACTATTCCGTAGCCTCCACTGGCGAGCAGAAACACTGGACACGGACCGGTTGAGTCGGTGCGCCGCTTCTGCGGTCCCAAGCGATCGAACGATCTCGTCCTCGGCTGCTGTCCACCGCTTTCGCGGGACCCCGTACCGGCTCGCTCTGTCCGATGATGGTGCCCATTGCGCGACCTTGGCCGCAATCGAACGCTTCCTTTCGAGTCCGAGCACATCCGGCGAGTACCACACCCACGCCGCAAGCTGTGAGGCTGCTCGATTCAGCACCATCACGTTGCAAACGCCGTCCCGCCGGTTCGGTCGCGCGGTACGCGTCACCCCACAGACGGCCCGCACTGTGTCACAGAAAAAGTCCGCGACGGCCGGACTTGCTGTCACGAAACTCACGAATGGTTCGCCTTTGCGAGTGAAACCGATCGACCCGTCACCATCCAGCAATCCGCGCAAGTAGTCGGCCGCCGCAAAAGCTTGGAGCGGCGGGCGGATACAAGACGCCTTTTGCCCAACCATCACTCCCAGATCAGCGAACTCTCGTCGGACGTGACGGTCGTAGAAACGCAGGGTTGCAGTGTTCGAGCAAAGAGAAAAGTTGGTCGTCCGGCTACGATGGCCAATCGAGGAATAGCACGGTAATACGTCGGCGAGTTCCCGAAGTACACTCTCGTCTCGAACAGCGAGCTCGAGGGAAATTCGTCCCTTCTTCCCATCAGGGTTCCCATCATGTGCTCCGTCGGCCTGAAGCAAACCGAGCGCGTAGGCCATTGCCGGAACTTCCGGGTCGATCAGTTTCTCGACACCGTTGCGTGTATTCACAACTGCGACCCCCATTCGACTTCCCGCGAAATCCATGTGCTGCCATGATGCCACCCGCCTGAACGGCAAGCTCGCGCTGACCCCGGATCGACGGCACCCGCTCATATGTGGTGCGGGGCAAGGGGAATCCGGCGTCGTTCCAGTCCGCGTCGCACAGCGCGGGACGGCGGTTGAGCCGCACCGCCGCCAAGAAGCAGTACACGGTCGCCGACCTGGTCGCCCAGACCGACGGCGTGGAGTCACGCAAGGACGCGGGAGTCGTCGACGAGATCCCGGCGGCGTACAAGGACATCGACGAGGTGATCGCGGCGCAAGCCGACCTGGTCGATGTGGTGGCGACGCTGCGCCAGGTGCTGTGCGTGAAGGGCTGAGCCTGCCTCGACGCCGGATGGGCGGCTACCGGATCCGCCTTGTCGGTGGGGTCGGGCACCATGGTCTGCATGACCACACCGACCGGCACCGACTTGCTCGACCTGACGGCTCCCGACCTGCGTGAACGCGCGGAGGAGTTGCTCCGTGAGCTCGCCGGGCCGTCGGCGCGCTTGCGGGCGGACCAGTGGACCGCGATCGAAGCGCTGGTGGTGCGGCGCAGGCGGGCGTTGGTCGTGCAACGCACCGGCTGGGGTAAATCGGCGGTGTACTTCATCGCGGCGAAGCTGCTGCGCAGGGCCGGGCGCGGACCGACGGTGATCGTGTCGCCGCTGCTGGCACTGATGCGCAATCAGGTGGCGGCGGCCGAGCGGGCCGGGGTGGTGGCGGCCACGATCAACTCGGGCAATGTCACCGAGTGGGACGAGATCCATCAGCGGGTGGCCGACGGCGCGGTCGACGTGCTGCTGGTGAGCCCGGAACGGCTGAACAATCCGGACTTCCGCGATCAGGTGCTGCCGCGGCTGGCCGCCGATGCCGGACTGGTCGTGATCGACGAGGCGCATTGCGTGTCGGACTGGGGTCATGATTTCCGTCCCGACTACCGGCGCATCCGCACCCTGATCGCCGACCTCGGCTCCGGCATTCCGGTGCTGGCGACCACGGCCACCGCCAACGACCGCGTCGTCACCGATGTCGCCGGGCAGATCGGCACCGACACCCTGGTCCTGCGCGGCACGCTCGATCGCGAATCGCTGCACCTGTCGGTGGTGCGCTTCGACGACACGGTGCGGCGCACGGCCTGGCTGGCCGGACAGCTCGACCGGCTCCCCGGTTCCGGCATCGTCTACTGCCTCACTGTGGCCGCCGCGCACGACCTGGCCGATCTACTCGCCGCGCACGGTCACACCGTCGCCGCCTACACCGGGCAGACCGACCCGGCCGAGCGCGAGGCACTCGAGGCGGCACTGCTGAACAACGAGGTCAAGGCACTGATCGCGACCTCGGCGCTCGGCATGGGTTTCGACAAGCCCGACCTGGGTTTCGTAGTGCATGTGGGCGCACCGTCCTCACCCATCGCCTACTACCAGCAGGTCGGGCGAGCAGGCCGCGGCACCGACCGGGCCGAGGTCGTGCTGTTGCCCGGCCCCGAGGACGCGCGGATCTGGAGTTACTTCGCCTCGGTGGCCTTCCCGCGCGAGCACATCGTGCGCGCGGTCCTCGCCGCGCTCGACACCGAGCGACCGATGTCGACCCCTGCGCTCGAACCGCTCGTCGAACTGAACCGGTCACGGCTGGAGATGGTGCTCAAGGTGCTCGATGTGGACGGCGCGGTCCGCCGGGTCCGCGGCGGCTGGCTGTCCACCGGCGAGCCGTGGAACTACGACACCGAACGCTACGAACGGCTCGCCGCGGCCCGCGATACCGAACAGCAGGCGATGATCGACTACCAGGCGACCACCGCCTGCCGGATGACCTTCCTGCGCCGCCAGCTCGACGATCCAGGACTCGGCGCCCCCGACGCGGCGACCCCCGATTGCGGACGGTGCGACAACTGCACCGGCACCGGCCCCGACACCACAGTCGACGCGGTCGCCATCGACGCTACCCGGGCCCGGCTGGACCGGCCCGGACTCGATCTGGCTCCGCGCAAGCAGTGGCCGACAGGCATGGCCAAGCTGGGAATCCCGTTGTCCGGCAAGATCACCGACGGCGCCGAGACCGGCCGGGTAGTGGGCAGACTGACCGACCTCGGCTGGGGACAGCGGCTGCGCACGCTGCTCGACGAACCCGACGCACCGGTACCCGACGCCGTCTTCGACGCGTGTATCGCCGTGCTGCGCGAATGGGACTGGGCCGCCCGCCCGACCGCGGTACTGGCGCTTGACTCGCCGCGTCATCCACAGCTCACGGCCAGCACGGCGGCGCGGCTGGCGCAGATCGGCAGACTCGACAACCTGGGCATCCTGCGGAGACGGCCGGACCGGCCGCCGGTGTCCGCGGCGAATTCGGCGCACCGGGTGGCCGGGCTGTTCGACTCGTGGGAAGTGCCCGATCTGACCGGCGTCGACGGCCCGATCCTGCTGGTCGACGCGCTCACCGACACCGGCTGGACCATGACCGTGGCCGCCAACGCCCTGCGCGCGAGTGGTGCCGACGCGGTTCTGCCCTTCGCACTCGCGACACCGACGTGAGTGCGCCTGCGCCGTCGTCGGCACCGCGCCGGGCGATCGACGCCGCAGATCGGCCGCCGCGTCGTCCCGGACGTGCCGCCGGCTGTACCCGTGGCGGAGCGGGGCGCGTGCGGTGACCGTCCATACCGCAGGCCCGATCGGCCGCGCCGCGGCGCCCGCCACGCCCACCTCCGCCGATCGCCGCCGATCAACGCCCCCGCATCCACGCTCCGACATAGACTGCCCCGGTACGCGCAGGTCGACCGGGCCGAGGATGGAGTCACGATGACGTCCACAGCACCGAAGAAGCTCCCGCCGACGCCGGTGCTCCGCACCGTCGAACGAATCCGCAACGGCCTCGGGGCACTGCAGCGCAAGCTCGTGCCAGGCCACATCGCCCTACTGGAACTGCAGATGGCCGGTTTCCTTTCGCAGGCGATCAGTGCCGCCGCCGAACTCGGGATCGCCGACGAATTGGCCGGTGGACGACGCAGCGCGGGTGAGCTGGCCGCCGCGGTGGGCGCCGACGAGGACGGTGTCCGCAGGCTGATGCGGCTGCTGGTGAGTTTCGGTGTGTTCGCTCGGCATCGCGACGGGACCTACGCGCTCACCCGGATGAGTTCGGCCTTGCGCAGCGATGGCGAGGTGACGATGCGTGATGCGGCGCGGTTCTTCGGATCGCCCTTCCACCGCAACCATTGGACCCACCTGACCGACGCGATCCGCACCGGCGAATCCGTCGGTCCCGCTCTCGACGGCGCCGGCTTCTTCGAGTACGTCGCGACCCACCGCGAGATCGGCGACCTGTTCGACAGCGCGATGACCAGCGTGGCGACGCTGTCGATCGGGCCGATCCTCGCTGCTTACGATTTCAGCAGGTTCGCCACCCTGGTCGATGTCGGCGGCGGACACGGCAGCCTGCTGGTGGAGATCCTGGACCGCAACGAGACCGCGAAGGGTATCGTGTTCGACCTCCCGGATGTGGTCGAGCACCTCGATGCCGAATTCGCCACCCGCGGGCTCACCGGACGCTGCACGGCGCAGGCTGGTTCGTTCTTCACCGAAGTACCTCGGGGCGGTGACGCCTACCTGCTCAAGCATGTCCTGCATGATTGGTCCGACGAGAAGGCCGAGCAGATCCTGCGCACCGTCAAGGCCGCGATGGACCCGGCGGCCCGGCTGCTCGTCATCGAACTCGTGCTGCCCGAGCATCAGCGACCGCATCCGGGCAACTTCATCGACCTGGAGATGCTGATCAACACCGACGGTGGCCTCGAACGCACCGAGACGCAGTTCCGCGAGCTGCTCGCGCGCAGCGGCTTCACCCTGCTGCGGACCGTGCCCACCGCCGCTCCGGAATCCGTTCTGGAGGCCCGCCCGCGCTGATCGCGCCCGACACGCCGGTTGGCGATTGTGGGTGCCGGCGGTCACCGATGTTTCAATGCGGCTATGACCAGGACCTCATTTGCTCGATCCCTGATGGCCGTCGCCGCGGGCTGTGCGGCCGGATTCACCCTTCTCACCGCGCCGGCGCAGGCGACGAACGAGAACCCGCTCGACTGTTCCGGCGTCCCCGGCGCCCAGGCCGCCGCCGACCGCGAGAGCGCACGCCGTGGCATCGCCATCACCCCGCTGTGCTTCAGCGGCGGCCTCTACAGCAATATCCACGCCGGGATCCCGCTGGCCGTGGTGAACCCGCTGACCATGCCGGGCACCGCGAGCGTCTGCGTGGACGAGCGCGGCACCGTCGAGGCGGCGGCCAAGTACGAGTGGACCGAACGGGTTCACGTGATGCCGATGTGCATCCAGCACCGGGCGTTCGGCGTCTACGAGCTGTAGTCCGACGGTCCGCTCCCCCTCGGGAGCGGACCGGCTCGGCTATCGTTGCGCGGGTGGCCAAGTCTGCGACTCCGGCTGTCGAACTGCCGGTGGGTGAGCGCTCGGTGCGGATCAGCAACCCGGACCGGGTGTACTTCCCCGAACTCGGCGCGACCAAGCTGGATCTGGTGCGGTACTACCTGAGCGTGGGTGACGGGATCGTCAACGCGCTGTGGGACCGGCCGTGCATGTTGCACCGGTTCCCCAAGGGCCTGCCCGGCGGGAAGGTCCATCAGAAGCGGCTGCCCGGCGGAGCGCCGGACTGGATTCCGACCGTGCGTGTGTACTTTCCGCGCTACGGCAGGCACGCCGACGAACTGTGCGTGCGGGAACTGGCCGACGTGATCTGGGCGGTGCAGATGTCCACCGTGGAATTTCATCCGTGGAACTCGCGGGCGAGCGACACCGAGTCCCCCGACGAGTGGCGGATCGACCTCGACCCCATGCCGGACTGCCCGTGGTCTCGGGTGCGGCGGGTCGCCGGGGTGGTGCACGAGGTGCTCGACGAACTCGGCGCTGTCGGCTGGCCGAAGACCTCCGGCGGCTCCGGTCTGCACGTGTATGTGCGGATCGCGCCCGAATTCGGGTTCAAGGATGTGCGGCGGGCCGCGCTGGCCTTCGCGCAGGAAGTGCAGCGCCGGGCGCCCCGGGACGTGACCACCGCCTGGTGGCGGCGGGATCGGGACCCGGCTCAGCTGTTCGTCGACTACAACCAGAACGCGCGCGACCACACCATCGCCGCCGCCTACTCGGTGCGCGGCAACCCGGCGGCGACAGTGTCGACACCGGTGCGCTGGGCCGAGATCGACGACATCCACCCGCGCGACTTCACCATCGAGACCGTCCCCGCCCGCTACACCGAACTCGGCGACATCCAGGCCGGCATGGACGACGCCGTCTTCGACATCGCCCCGCTGCTCGAGCTCGCCGATCGGCACGGCGTCGACGAACCGGTCGACCTCGACGAATCGTGAACACCCACGACCCACCGCGGGCGGGCGAGCGGCACGTCGGTGACATTCGCGCCGAGCACGGCGCAACGGCGGCCGACCCGGCGAGTGGATTGCGTTGTGCCGAGAATCGTCACGTCACCGACCGATCCCGGCGGTTCGGTTCGGACAACCGCGCCAACCAGGGGCGGGGCCACCGACGTTCGCGCGGGAGGGAAGAATCGGGGGAGCCATGAAGTCGACGCCGAGGACACCGGCCTCGCCGCCAGCCGACCAACAGGAGGTCTCCGTGCAGGACACCGCGACGACGATCGCGATCGGCCCTGACCCGCAGGCACCCCGCCTGCTCGAGAAGGCGGTCGTCGGCGCGGGCGCGCAGGTCGGCGAGCTCGCCGCCGCCGACGCCATGATCTGGACCGGCACCCCGGGCGACTTCCCCGCCGCACTGCCCGCTGGCGTGCGCTGGGTCCAGTTGCCCGCGGCCGGCGTGGAGGATTTCTTCGAGGCGGGCGTGTTCGCCACCCATCCCGACGTGCTGTTCACCTCGGCGGCGGGCGCGTTCGCGCACAGCGTCGCCGAACACGCGCTGATGCTGCTGCTGGCCGGCGTGCGCTACCTGCCCGAACACCTGCGAGCGAGCACCTGGCAGCAGCGCGAGTTCTTCCCGCACGTCGGGTCGTTGCGTGGCAAGACGGTGACCATCGTCGGCGCAGGCGGGATCGGGCGCGCGCTGATCCCGATGCTGACACCGCTCGGCGCGAACGTGATCGCGGTGAACCGTTCGGGGAGGCCGGTGACCGGCGACGGCATCCCGGCCGGCGTGGAGACGGTACCCGCAGACCAGCTCGGCCGGGTCTGGTCGCACACAGATCACGTGGTCGTCGCGGCACCGGCGACCCCGCGGACCCGGCATCTGATCGGTGCCGACGAGCTGGCTCGGCTGCGGCCGTCGTCGTGGGTGATCAATGTGGCGCGCGGCAGCCTGATCGACACCGACGCGCTGGTCGAGGCGCTGTCACGGGGCGCGATCGGCGGCGCCGGACTCGACGTCACCGAGCCGGAACCGCTGCCGGACGGGCATCCGCTGTGGAGTTTGCCGAACGCGATCATCACCCCGCATGATTCGAATCCGCCGCAGTTGCGGCTGGCCGCCTTCGCCGATCATGTCGGCGCGAACGTGGCCAGATTCGTCGCCGGGGAACCGTTGGCCGCCGTCATCGAACCGCAGCGCGGGTACTGAACGTTTCCATTCGGAGCTATGAACGGTGCGCCGGAATCGAACCCGGCGGTTACGCTGTCCTCGTCCTGGCTAGGTAAGGATGGGATCGGCAATGCGATGGACTTTCAGCGGCGACGAGTTCGCGCACGTGTGGCGCGAATCCGGACAGGACCGCATGCCGTTCCCGATCCGGGTGCTCGAATCCCCGCGCACCGAGGACGAAGCCGCCCGGCTGCGCGCCGGACTGGACGACCGACTACCCAGCGGCGGCGATCCCGACCTCGCCGCCTGTCTGCGGATCATCGCGGCCCCGAATGCCAGAATCGTGCTGGTCGGCGGCGCGCACACGCCGGGTAGTGAGATCCGGCTGCTCGCCTGCGCGGTGTTCGACCACGCGGTGCTCGTGGTCCAGGAGCCGGGGACCCGGCCCGATTACGGCGGCAGCGTGCGGGTTTCGATCGGGCACACCGCCGGAATCGGCGCCCGCGTCGCCGCCTGCCTGCCCGACACCCCGCCCGGCAAGGAACCGGCGCGCGAGGCCGACGCCGAGGCCGTGCGCGACGAGGAGACGGTGATGGCGGCGCACCCCGCCGTGCCGAGAATCCAGCGGCTGCTGCGCCGCCCACACACCGCGGAGGGCCACATCCGGATCGAGACCGGGCTGGACCGGCCCACCCCCGCCCCACCGGTGCACTACAGCTGGATCGACGTAGCGGGTGACGGCCGGTATCTGCTGCGGGCAGGGGAAACAGTGCATGTGGTGCCCGCGGCGCCGGGTCAGCTCGCGGCGCAGCTGCAGCGCAGGCTGGCACCGGGGCACGGTTCGCAGACGAGAAGGTCCGGCTAGCCTGGACGCCGACGCACGATCTGGAGGGGAAAGGCGATGACGATCGACAGCAGCGGAGCCGAGATCGCCCGGTTCCGCAGCGCCGCCGCGGCGGGAACGGTGAAGTTCGAACCCGACGCCGCCCGACGCTGCGCCGACCTCTACGAACAGCAGGCCGACCTGCTCGCCCAGCTGCGTCAACGTCTCGAATCCGCCTCCGAGGCCACCGGTTTCGGCGGTTTCGTCTCCGCCCAGCAGTTGCAGGCAGGCTTCGCCCACAAGGCGCGCGATGCGGCGGACCTGCTCGACCACTACATCGCGGCCGCCTACCGGATGAAAGAAGCGTTCCTGGTCAGCGGCGGGCTCTACGACGAGGCCGACGCCGCCGCGGCCGCCGCGCTGCGTGCCGTGGACACGAGGCCGCGCCGATGAGCGAACGAAACCGGGTCCGGCGCGGGGGCAGCTGCCGCGGCGGAGGACCGTCGCGGTCACCGCGTGCGAGGCGAGTTCGGTACAGGCGCGTGCCGCAGCCGAGCACAGGCGGGGTGGTCGCATGAGTGGAACCGATCCGACCTACATCAGTGCGATGGAGCATTTCGAGTCCATCCCGCACGAGCAGATCTATGCCCGCACCCAGGAGATCGACGCCGCGCAGGTACTCGGCGCGTCGATGGCGTGGCTGGAATCGGCGGCGACGCTGAGCACCTCGCTCGGTCATGCCACGGCCGACCGGCTGATCGAGGACGCCGGTTGGGAGGGCGCCGCCGCCGACGCCGCGTTCGCCGGTACCCGCAGCTTCGCCGACGCTGTCGACGAGCTCGCCGCCGTATTCGGTGAGGTCGGGGCCCGGCTCGGGGCCGTCGCCGCGGCAGGCGAGGCGGTGAAATTCGCGGTGGCGCCGCCCGGTGGCGCCGGACCGATCGGGACCATCGCGCGACTGCTGGAGGCGGCCCATGTGATCGACGCGCAGATGGCGGCCGAGGCACTACGCCAGGAAGCCGTGCTGGCGATGAACATGATCTACAAGCCGGCCTACACCCTGGCCGGGACCGCCGTCCCCGCCCTGCCCCCCGCACCCGGTGTCGCGGGTGCTGCGCCGGAAGTAACGGCACCGCAGGGTGATTCGAACGGGACGGCGCCGGGCGGTGTTTCGCCAGGCGGTCAGGCGCAGAGCACGCCTGGCCCCGCACCGTCCGAACCGCCACCGGCACAACAGGACTCGAACGCGCAGGCACCGCACACCCCCGAACAGCCCGACCCCGGTACCGATACGTCCACGCCGACGCCACCGAGCGGCCCGGCCCCCGCCCCGGAACAGCCCGCACCCACCACCGAAAACCCGGCGCCCGTTCCCACTTCGGAACAGCCGGCCCCGGCGCCCGAGCAGCCCGGCGAGCACCGAGCGCCGCCGTCGACGACCGGGCAACCCGCAGCCCCATCGACAGCACCCGCGCCGACCGCGGACCCGGCACCATCGACTGCTCCTGCTCCCACGTCGGACCAGCCCGCGCCGCCGACCGAACGACCGGCACCGAGCGGCCCGGCTCCCGCCGAGGAACAGCCCGCGCCCACCACCGAAAACCCGGCGCCCGTCCCTACTTCGGAACAGCCGGTCCCGGAACAACCCGAACCACCGGCGCCTGCACCGCAGCCGGAACAAGCCCCGCCGGCCCCGCAAGCACCCCCTCTCCCTGACTCGCCCGGCCTGTCCGACCCCGGCGGCCAGCCGGGGGTCACCGGACCCATTCCCGGTGCAGCTGCGCCCTACAGCGCACCGCCGCCACCCCACATCGACATGGACCAACCCGGTGTCATCCCGCCACGGCGTTGACCTGCTGAAGCTCACGTCGAGGCAGTGAAGTCACGGCCCTGACACCAGTTCTCCTGCCGGACCTCCACGTCGGCGGAGCGGGACCGGCGCCGGTATCCGGCTGGAAGCGGTGACGTCTCGGCCACACCACCTGGCTGCCTCCGTCACGCCGGTCAGCCACCGCGCAGGCGCTCCGTCCGCGGCGGGCACGCCACAATCACCTACGGCGACGACCGGTCATCAGGCAACACCACGACCACCGGACCCCGCTTCTCGCCGACGGCCTGGTCGATCCGCACCATCTGCCGCGACTGCGTTTCCTCGACGACATGCCGATAGGACGGCGACATCAGCGACTCCAGCTCACCGAACACACCCGAACCGACCCCGGCAGTCCTCGGCCGATGACGCCAGTAGATCCAGCCCCGTCTTTCCGCCCATACGGCGATCAGATCGACGACTACTAACGCGATGATCAGTCCGGCCACGCCGAATACCCAGTGCACGAATCACCCTCCCCCGCTGGCCTCTGCTCCCCAGCTGACCATACTCGGCAAAAGGCACACCGGCGCCAGGTCCGTTCGAACCGGCCGGAGTTCCCGGCGCGGAGGATCAGCACACAGCACGGCGATCAACGCCGACGCGGCACTCGGGTACTCCCATTCTGCACCGGGCGGCGGAATCCCTTGTCGAGCCGTTGGCTTCGGCTCAGACCTTGACCAGGTCGTCGGCGTGGATGACCGGTCGCTGCATGGTGTCGGGGAGCTCGGTGGTGGACCGGCCGAGCATGGTGGCCACTTCGGTGCTGTCGTATTCGATGACGCCGCGGGCGACCACGCGATCGTCGGGGCCGATCAGGTCGACGACGTCGCCCCCGAAGAAGCGGCCGCGGATACCCGTGATGCCCGCGGCGAGCAGGGAGCGGCGCGCGCCGACGGCAGCGACGGCGCCCTCGTCGAGCAGGACGGCGCCACGGGTGTCGGCGGCGTGGCGGACCCAGAACTTGCGGCCGGACAGGCGGACCGGGCGGGCGGCGAAAGCGGTACCGACGGTGCCGTCGGCCAGCGCGGTCGCGGCCTCGGCGGCCGCGGCGAGCAGAACGGGGATGCCCGCGTCGGCGGCGAGGCGGGCGGCCGACAACTTGGAGGCCATCCCGCCGGTGCCGAGCGCACCGCCGCTGCCCGCGATGACACCGTCGAGGTCGGCGCTGCTACGCACCTCTGGAATGAAATTCGCGTCGCCCTTGCGGGGGTCGCCGTCGTAGAGCCCGGCCACATCGGAGAGCAGGATCAGCGCCTCGGCACCGACCAGATGCGCGACCAGTGCGGCGAGCCGGTCGTTGTCGCCGAACCGGATCTCCTCGGTCGCCACGGTGTCGTTCTCGTTGACCACGGCGACCGCACCCAAGGATCGCAGCCGGTCGAGCGTGCGCTGGGCATTGCGATGATGCTCCCGCCGGGCGAAGTCGTCGGCCGAGAGCAACACCTGGCCGACGGTGCGCTGGTACCGGGCGAACGAGGTGCCCCAGGCATGGGCGAGCGCCAGCTGGCCGACACTCGCGGCCGCCTGCTTGGTGGCGAGATCCTTCGGCCTGCGGGCCAGCCCGAGCGGCGCGATACCGGCACCGATGGCACCCGAGGACACGACGACCACATCAGACCCCGCGCGCATCCGCGCCTCGACGGCGTCGGCCAGCCGGTCGAGCCGATCGGTGTCGAGACCGCCTTCGAGGCTGGTCAACGCCGACGACCCGATCTTCACCACGACCGCGCGCGCCGACACGATGGCCTGGCGCGCCTGACTCAGCTCCGAACTCACCCGCATTGCTTTACTCCCTGCACCGCGATCACCGCCGTCGACGGTCCCGGCGCACGCCGGTGACCTACCGCAGTATGCCGATCGACCGACCGCCGCCGACACCGGTTTTCGACCGGTGCCTGCGCGGCCGGACCTACTTCTCGTTCTCGTCGAGCAGCCCACGCCGGGCCCGCGACGCGTGTTTGCGCTCGGCCGCCCCGACCCGCTCGTTGCGTTCCAGCCGCACATCGGTGCCGCGGCCGGTGGGCACGATATCCACACCGGCGGAGACCTGTGGCTCCCATTCGAAGGTCACGTCGCCGATGGTCACCGGGCAGCCTGGCTCGGCGCCCTGTTTCACCAGCTCCTCCTCGACACCGAGCCGGGCAAGCCGGTCGGCCAGGTAGCCGACGGCCTCGTCGTTGTCGAACTGGGTCTGGCGCACCCAGCGCTCCGGGCGGGTGCCGCGCACGATGAAGCCACCGGGCTCCTGCGGATCGGCGATCACGCTGAACCCGGTCTCGTCGGCGGCGATCGGACGGATCACCGGACGCTTCGGGGCGGCCTTGGGGTGATCTTCGCGATACTGGCGGACCATGTCGGCCAGGGCGAAGGTGAGCGGGCGCAGCCCGGCGCGGCTCACCGCGGAGATCTCGAACACCGGCCACCCTCGCTCGGTGAATTCGGGGGTGACCATCTCGGCCAGCTCGGCGGCGTCGGGCACGTCGGTCTTGTTGAGGATCACCACGCGCGGGCGATCGGCGAGGTCGCCGAGCCCGGCGTCACCGGCCAGCGCCGGCTTGTAGGCGGCGAGTTCGGCCTCGAGCGCGTCGACATCGGAGACCGGGTCGCGGCCGGGTTCCAGGGTCGCGCAGTCGACGACGTGCGCGAGCACCGCACAGCGCTCCAGATGTCGCAGGAAGTCCAGGCCCAGGCCCCGGCCGTCGCTGGCGCCGGGAATCAGGCCAGGCACGTCGGCGACGGTGAAGGTGGTGTCGCCGCTGGCGACCACACCCAGGTTCGGCACCAGCGTGGTGAACGGATAGTCGGCGATCTTGGGCTTGGCGGCCGAGAGCACCGAGACCAGCGACGACTTACCCGCCGACGGGAACCCGACCAGCCCGACATCGGCGACCGACTTCAGCTCGAGGACCAGATCGAGCTCTTCGCCCTCCTCGCCGAGCAGCGCGAATCCGGGTGCTTTGCGCGCCTTGGACGCCAGCGAGGCGTTACCGAGACCGCCGCGACCGCCCTTGGCGACGACGAAGCGGTTGCCGACCCCGACCAGGTCGACGACGACAACGCCGTTCTTGTCGACGACGACGGTGCCGTCGGGCACCTTCAGCACCAGATCGGCGCCCATCTTGCCGTCACGGTTGCCACCCTCGCCGGGCTTGCCGTTGCCCGCCTTGGCATTCGGGTGGAAGTGGAAGTCGAGCAGGGTGTGCACATTGGCGTCGACCTCGAGGATCACGTCCCCGCCGTTGCCGCCGTTGCCGCCGTCGGGGCCACCGAGCGGCTTGAACTTCTCACGATGCACCGAGGCGCAACCGTGTCCACCTCTACCGGCACGAACATGCAGTACGACACGGTCGATGAATTTGGACATGGGTTGATCCTCCTCCTTTTGACTGGTCGATTGCGTAAGGGTGGGCGAACACGACGGAGCGGGTCAGGGAATGAACCCTGACCCGCTCCGGTGTCCGTGGGGAGCTGACGCTCCAGGCGGTCAGGCCTGGGCCGGCTCCGGGACGACGATGTTGACGGTCTTGCGGCCACGCTTGGTGCCGAACTCGACCGCGCCCGCCGCCAGGGCGAACAGGGTGTCGTCGCCGCCACGACCGACGTTCACGCCGGGGTGGAAGTGGGTTCCGCGCTGACGGACCAGGATCTCGCCCGCGCTGACCTTCTGGCCACCGAAGCGCTTCACGCCGAGGCGCTGGGCGTTCGAATCACGACCGTTCCGGGAGCTGGATGCACCCTTCTTATGTGCCATTGCTTCGTCTCCTCGGGTGTCTTACTTGATGCCGGTGACCTTGATGACCGTCAGCGGCTGACGGTGACCCTGGCGCTTGTGGTAGCCGGTCTTGTTCTTGAACTTGTGGATCCGGATCTTCGGGCCCTTGGTCTGGTCGACGACCTCGGCGGCCACGGAGATCTTGGCCAGCTTGTCGGCGTCGGTGGTCAGATCGGCGCCGTCGACGACGAGAACCGGGGTCAGGGCCACGGCGGTGCCGGGCTCACCCTCGATCTTCTCGACCTTGACCAGGTCACCGACCGCGACCTTGTACTGCTTTCCGCCGGTCTTGACGATTGCGTACGCTGCCATCGGTCGGCTTCCTCCACTCATGGTTGGTCGTGCTCGCTTCACGTCGCAGCCGCGACGTCGTTCTTGGCTGGGGCTCATCCCCGCCCTACAGGCGGGGAGGGCGATGGTCGCTTGCCTGCGGTATCACCCGACTGGTCAGCCAGGTGCCCAATCGCTGGGCAGCGACCGACCCAGGTTACCAGAACCGTACCCCGTCCCCCAATTCGGCCGGTCAGGCCCGAATCGGGCTCGCGGACGCGATGATCGCCGCGTCCGCGAGCGTCAGGATCAGTTGCCCTCGGGGCTCGGCGCGCCGGCCGGACGGGCCACCGCGCGCCGACGCGGCTTGCGCTCCGGGACGATCACCGGCTCGGCGTCGAGCTCGGCCGCCGCAGGGGCGGCGGGCTGCTCGGCCGCCGAGAGGACGAACACCGCGCCGGCACTGTCGGCTTTGGGCGCCGCCGTAGATCGCGCCACCCGGCGCCTGCGCGGCGCTCGCGCGGGCTCCTCGGTGGCCGGTGCTGGCTCGGCAGCAGGCTCGGCGACCGGTTCCGCCACCGGACCCTGTTCCGGCTCGGCAGCCGCGACCGGCGCCGGTTCCTCGACCGGTGCCGTCTCGACAACCGCGCTCGGCTCGACAACCGGCGCCGCCTCGGCGACCGCGACTTCGGCGACCACCTCGGCCTGCGCGACGACGGACTCGTCCTCCGCCGGGATCACGCCGGTCAGCGCCGGGCTCTCCGCCGCGGCCTCGGCCTCGGCCTTGGCCGCGGCCCTGCTCGCCCTGCGGGTCCGCGATCGAGACCGCGACCTGGTCGGCTCAGCCGGTGCCTCGTCGGCCACCGCCGTCTGCTCGATCACCGCGGGCTCCCCCGCGGCCTCGTCCTCGCCGTGGTGGGCTGCCATCGCCAGCGCGACCGGATGGGCCCGCTTGACCGCGATGTCCTCCTCACCGTGCTCGGCGGGCGCGGTGCCGTTGGTCGACGCCGCGGCGGGAGCTTTGTCCTGCCCCTTGTCCTTGCCGCGGCGACGGCGCGAGCCGCCCTCCTTGGCCCGGCCTGCCTGCTCGTCGGCACCCGAGGCGGCATCGACCGGATAGGAGTGCACGAGAATGCCGCGGCCGTGGCAATGCTCACAGGTGGTGGAGAACGCCTCGACCAGTCCGGTGCCCAGCTTCTTGCGGGTCATCTGGACCAGGCCGAGCGAGGTCACCTCGGACACCTGATGGCGGGTCCGGTCACGCCCGAGTGCCTCGGTGAGCCGGCGCAGCACCAGGTCACGGTTGGATTCGAGGACCATGTCGATGAAGTCGACAACGATCATGCCGCCGATGTCGCGTAGCCGCATCTGGCGCACGATCTCCTCGGCCGCCTCCAGGTTGTTCCTGGTGACGGTCTCCTCCAGATTGCTCGACCCGGACCCGGTGAACTTGCCGGTGTTGACGTCGACCACGGTCATCGCCTCGGTGCGATCGATCACCAGGGTCCCGCCGGAGGGCAGCCACACCTTGCGGTCGAGCGCCTTGGCCAGCTGCTCGTCGATGCGGAAGGCGGTGAACACGTCGACACCGTTGTTCTCGTGCCGGTTCACCCGCTCCAGCAGATCGGGCGCGACGGTACGCACGTAGTTCTCGACGGTGCTCCAGGCACGGTCACCCTCGATGACCAGCTTGGAGAAGTCCTCGTTGAACAGATCGCGGATCACCTTGACCAGCAGGTCGGGCTCTTCGTAGAGAGCCTTGGGCGCGTTGGACTCCTTCGCCGCGGCATCCTCGATGGTCCGCCAGGTGGCCTGCAGGCGCTCGACATCACGGGCCAGCTCCGGCTCACTGACGCCCTCGGACGCGGTGCGGATGATCACCCCGGCATCGGCGGGCACGATCTCGCGCAGGATCTCCTTGAGCCGCTTGCGCTCGGTGTCGGGCAGCTTGCGGCTGATCCCGGTGGAGGTGCCACCGGGTACGTACACCAGGAAGCGACCGGCCAGCGAGATCTGGGTGGTCAGCCGGGCGCCCTTGTGACCCACCGGGTCCTTGGACACCTGCACCAGCACCTGATCGCCGGGCTTGAGCGCCTGCTCGATCTTGCGCTCCTTGCCGCCGAGACCGGCGGCCTCCCAGTTCACCTCACCGGCGTAGAGCACACCGTTGCGGCCGCGGCCGATGTCGATGAACGCGGCCTCCATGCTCGGCAGCACGTTCTGCACCTTGCCGAGGTAGACGTTGCCGACCATCGACGCCTGGCCGGAGCTGGTGACGAAGTGCTCGACCAGGATGTTGTCCTCGAGCACCGCCACCTGGGTGGTGGTCTGGTGGCCCGCGTGCTCGGTGGCGTCGAATGCCTTCTCCCGCACGACCATCACCCGGTCGACCGCCTCGCGACGGGCCAGGAATTCCGACTCGGTCAGGATCGGCGGACGGCGGCGGCCTGCCTCACGTCCGTCCCGGCGGCGCTGCCGCTTGGCCTCCAGCCGGGTGGACCCGGAGATGCCCTGCACCTCGTCGGACCCGGCGCGGCCCCGGCTCTTGTTGCGCGGCTCGCGCTCGTGCACGACGGTGTTCGGCGGGTCGTCGTCGGCGGCGGTGTCCTCACCGGACTCGCCACCGACCTTGCGGCGACGACGGCGACGGCGACGGCGGCTCGCGCCCTCTGGCTGCGCGTCGTCCTCGTCCTCGGTGTCGGACTCGGCGGGCTTGGCCTGCTCCTCGGCGGCGGCGTCGGGCGCCTGCTCGGCGTCGGTGTCGGACTCGGCGCCCTCGGTCTCGCCGTCCTCGCCGTCGCCGGCCTGCTCGCCACGACCACGGCCACGGCCACGACGGCCACGACGACGGCGCCGCGGCTGACCGTCGGCATCGTTGTCGCCGGTGGTGTCGGTCTCGTCCTCGGCGGTCTCGGTGTCGGGCTCGACCTCCTCGACGGGTTCCTCGGCGCGCTTGGCCGACCGCTCGGCCTTGCGACGCTTGCGCGCCTCCTCGGCCGCGGCGACGTCAGGGGACAGGAACAGTGGCGCCGCGACGGTGGGCGCCTCGAAGCTCACCGGCTCGGGTGCAGGGGCCTCCACCGGGGCGTGGGTGAACAGGTCGGTGTGTGGCGCGACGACGGGCGCCGAGAACATCGGCGCAGGCGCGGCGGTTTCGGTGGTCGCCGGCTGCTCGGCGACGGGGGCGGGCGGCGCGGCGGGGGCCGACGGCGGCTCGGCCACCGGGGCGGCGGGCGGTTGCCCTGCCGTCGCCGGTGCGGCTGCCGGGGATTCGCCGGTCTCGGCATCGGCCGCGGCGATGGCGTCGCGCACCGTTTCGGCGACCGCGCGATCCACATTGGATTGCACGCTGCGCGCTTCGGCCCCCAGTTCGGCCAGTTTGGCCAGGATCCGTTTGCTGGTCACCCCCAGCCGCTTGGCCAGTGCATGAACTCGAATTCGCTCCGGCAATTGATCGGCATCCTGTTGTGTTGTGTCCAGCGGCTCTGTATCGGCCACGAAGTCTCCTCGGGCCCCCGGGCGCGTCCATCCCCGGTACGGGAGTGACGCGGCCGACGCGGGGGCATCGTCCGTGCACCTCGCACCGTAGGTACGAGGGTCATCTGGTCTCGCCCCGCGTGTCCGGTCGCACCTCGATCGATCTTCTGGCGGGCCAACCGGTCACGCGGCGCCTGGCTGTACGGCGTGACGCCGCGCTCCGAGCGCTCATCCAGCGTGCCTGCGCGGGCAACCCCAGCAACAGGGTCGTCCGTGGCAGCGATGATCGGCATCCAACCGCGGTGTCATCCGGTCATGTCCGGCGCCGCCGTCGCGTACCTGCGCGACAGGCTGTCACCAACCGCCCTGTTTGAGCATCGGCGTCGAACACATCCATTGTCAGTATCCCATACGGTTCGCGCGGCGATCGCCATCGGCGCCCGCGTACGGGGGTGTGCGCCGCTCGAGCTCGCCGCGCCCGCACCGGACGCGACGAGCGAGTACAGCGCGGATCAGGCGGGAAACTCGGGGAACCAGAGGGCGATCTCGCGCTTGGCCGACTCGGGCGAGTCGGAGCCGTGGACGAGGTTGTACTGGGTCTCCAGACCGAAGTCACCACGAATGGTGCCGGGGGTGGCCTTCTCGACCGGATCGGTGCCACCGGCGAGCTGACGGAATGCCGCGATCGCGCGCGGACCCTCCAGCACGGCCGCGACGACCGGGCCGGAGGTGATGAACTCGATCAGCGAGCCGAAGAACGGTCGCTCGGCGTGCTCGGCGTAGTGCTCCTTCGCCAGCTCCACTGACACGTTCTTCAGTTCCAGCGCCTTCAGGGTCAGGCCCTTGCGCTCGATCCGGGCGAGCACCTCGCCGACGAGGCCGCGGGACACGCCGTCGGGCTTGATGAGTACCAAAGTCTGCTCAGTCACGGCGACACTCTATCCGGCGGCGCGACCACGGACCGAACTCGTCTCAGTTCTCCCGGCGCATCCGCTGGCTCGGCAGCAGTCCCGCGTCCATCCGGCGCTGCACATCCGCGCGCAGGACGAGGATGAACGCCCACACCGCGGCGAACACCACGCCGATGATCCCGATCGACAGATGGATGAACGTGCCTGCCAGCAACAGCACCTGCAGGCCGAGATCGAAGGGGATGGCCCACGGCTTGCGCTGCAGGCCCGCCCCGAGAATCATCAGCACCGCAAGCGCGATCAGATAGGTGCCGGAAAACCACGTGATGCCGCCGCCCACGTCGGCGACCACCGGCAGCGCGAGCAGCACCACGATCGACTCGAGGACCAGGGTCCCCGCCATCACACCGCGCAAACCCTTCCACGGGTCGGCGGCGGGGGGTGGAACCTGGTCTTCGCTCATGAGGGAGCCTTTCCGAAGAGTGCGCGCGCGGCGCCCGCGGTGACCACCGAACCGGTCACCACGATGCCTGCGCCGGAGATCATCTCGCCGTCGTCGCCTGCCTGCTCGGCCAGCGCGATCGCCGATTCCAGGGCGTCGGGCAGGGTCTCGGCGGTGATCACCCGCTCGTCGCCGAACCGCTGCACGGCCAGATCGGACAGCCGGTCGACGTCCATCGCCCGCGGTGAGCCGTTCGTGGTGACCACGATCTCGTCGAACACCGGTTCCAGCGCGTCCAGGATGCCCGCGGCGTCCTTGTCACCGAGCACGGCGACAACGCCGACCAGCTTGCGGAAGTCGAACTCGCCGGTGAGGGTGTCGGCCAGGGCCCGAGCGCCCGCGGGATTGTGGGCGGCGTCGACGAAGATGGTCGGCGCGTTGCGCATGCGTTCCATCCGGCCCGGACTCGCCGCACCGGCGAAGCCGGCGCGGATGGCCTCCACGTCGAGCTGACGATCGGCGCCTGCGCCGAAGAACGCCTCCACCGCGGCCAGCGCGAGCGAGGCGTTGCGCGCCTGATGTTCGCCGTGCAGGGGCAGGAAGATCTCGCCGTAGACACCGCCGAGCCCCTGCAGCGTGAGCAGCTGTCCGCCCACGGCGACCGCGCGTTCGAGCACCCGGAACTCCGCGCCCTCGCGGGCCACCGCCGCGTCGGCCTCGACGGCCCGGCGCAACAGCACGTCCATCACCTCGGGCTGCTGCTCGGCGATGACCGCGACGGTGTCGGTGGGCACCAGCGATTCCGGTGCGCGTTTGATGATCCCGGCCTTCTCCTTGGCGATCGAGGCCAGATCCGGACCGAGATATTCGGTGTGGTCGAGGCCGATCGGGGTGATCACCGCAACCTGTCCGTCGATCACGTTGGTGGCGTCCCAGGTGCCGCCCATGCCGGTCTCCACCACGGCCACGTCGACCGGCGCCTCGGCGAAGGCCGCGTAAGCCATGCCGGTGAGCACCTCGAACTTGCTCATGGCCGGGCCGCCCGCCGCCGCGGACTGCTGGTCGATCATCCCGATGTAGGGCTCGAGTTCGTGGAAGGTCTCCACGTACTTCGCGGGGCTGATCGGGGCATTGTCGATGCTGATCCGCTCGGTCGCCAGCTGCAGGTGCGGGCTGGTGATCCGGCCGGTGCGCCGGTGCAGCGCGGTGAGCAGGGCGTCGATCATCCTGGTCACCGAGGTCTTGCCGTTGGTCCCAGCGACATGGATCGCCGGGTAGTTACGCTGCGGATTGCCGAGCAGATCCATCAGGGTGGCGATCCTGGTCAGCGACGGCTCGATCTTGGTCTCCGGCCAGCGCTTGTCGAGCTCGGCCTCGACCAGCGCCAGCTCGGCCAGGTCCACCGGCGACGGTCCGGCACCGAGCGGAGCCGGGCGGTCGTCGGCCTCGTACTGCGGCTCCGGCTCGTCGTTCACTTGCCGCTCAGCTCCGCCAGCCGGGCCCCGATGCGCGCGACTTCGGCCGCGGCCACATCCCGCCGGGCGGTGATCTTGTCGACGACCTGCTGCGGCGCCTTGGCCAGGAAAGCCTCGTTGCCGAGCTTGGCCGTTGTGGTGTCGAGGTCCTTCTGCGCGACCGCGAGATCCTTTTCCAGTCTGCGGCGTTCGGCGTCGAGATCGATGGCGCCGGAGGTGTCGAGCTGCACGGTGACCGTCGCGCCGGACAGGCGGACCTGCACCTCGGCGGTGGTGGCGAAGTCGTCACCGGGCTCGGTGAGCCGGGCCAGGTTGGCGACCGAGCCTGCGAACGCGCCGAGTCCGGCCTCGTCCAGGCCGACCAGCGTGGCCTTCACCTTCTGTTTGTCGGCCAGACCCTGGTCGCTGCGGAAGCGGCGGACCTCGGTGATGAGGCGCTGGGTGTCGGCGACGCGCTGGGCCGCGACCGTGTCGGCGGGCACGCCGCTCGCGGTCGGCCACGGGGCGACGACCACGGACTCCCCGCCGGTGAGCGCCTTCCACAGGGTCTCGGTGACGAACGGGATCACCGGGTGCAGCAGGCGCAGCACCGCGTCGAGCACGGTGCCGAGCACCACCGCGGTGCTCTCGGCGCGCGCGTCGGACTCGGCGAACTGCACCTTCGACAGCTCCAGGTACCAGTCGCACAGTTCGTCCCAGGCGAAGTGGTAGAGCGCCTCGCAGGCCTTGCCGAACTCGTAGGCGTCGAACGCTGCGTCGACCTCGGCGCGCACCTCGTCGAGCCGGTCGACGATCCAGCGATCGGTGTCGGTGAGCGTCTCGCGGGGGGGCAGCTCGCCGGTGCGCGCGCCGTTCATCAGCGCGAACTTGGTGGCGTTGAACAGCTTGGTGACGAAGCTGCGTGAGGCGAGCGCGTGCGGTTCACCGACCGAGAGGTCGCCGCCGGGCTGGGCGCCGCGGGCCAGCGTGAAGCGCAGCGCGTCGGCGCCGTAGGAGTTGATCCAGTCCAGCGGGTCGATACCGTTGCCGCGCGACTTCGACATCTTCTTGCCGAACTGGTCGCGGATCAGGCCGTGCAGGAAGACGTCCTCGAACGGCACCTGCCGCTGCCCACCCTTGCCCGCTGTGAGCGCCGGCTCGTCGCTGACGAACATGCCGAACATCATCATCCTGGCCACCCAGAAGAACAGGATGTCGTAACCGGTGACGAGCACGCTGGTCGGATAGAACTTGGCCAGCTCGGGAGTGGCTTCGGGCCAGCCCATCGTGGAGAACGGCCACAGGCCCGAGGAGAACCAGGTGTCGAGCACGTCGGGGTCCTGCACCCAGCCCTCGGGCGCTTCCTCGTCCGGTCCGAGGCACACGATCTCGCCCTCGGGGCCGTACCAGATCGGGATGCGGTGACCCCACCACAGCTGCCGCGAGATGCACCAGTCGTGCATGTCGTCGACCCAGTCGAACCAGCGCGGTTCCTGGCTTGCCGGGTGGATCTTCACCTCGCCCTCGCGGACGGCGTCACCGGCGGCCTTGGCCAGCGACTCGACCTTGACCCACCACTGCATGGACAGGCGCGGCTCGATCGGCTCGCCGGACCGCTCGGAGTGGCCGACGCTGTGCGTGTACGGCCGCTTCTCGGCGACCACGCGGCCCTCGGCGGCGAGGCGCTCGCGCACCTTCACGCGCGCCTCGAAGCGGTCCATGCCGTCGAATTCGGTTCCGGTGCCGGTGATCCGGCCGCCGGAGTCCATGATCGTCGGCATCGGCAGGTTGTGCCGCAGGCCCATCTCGAAGTCGTTGGGGTCGTGCGCCGGGGTGATCTTCACCGCGCCGGTGCCGAACTCGGGATCGACGTAGTCGTCGGCGATGATCGGGATCTGGTGGCCGGTGATCGGGTGGTAGACGGTGCTGCCGATCATCGCGGCGTAGCGCGGATCGTCGGGGTGCACGGCCACGGCGGTGTCACCGAGCATCGTCTCGACGCGAGTGGTGGCCACCACGACGTGCGGTTCGTTGTCGTCGAGCGAGCCGTAGCGCAACGAGACGAGCTCGCCCTCGACATCCTTGTAGTCGACCTCGAGGTCGGAGATGCCGGTCTTCAGCACCGGTGACCAGTTCACCAGGCGCTCGGCCCGGTAGATCAGGCCGGCGTCGTACATCTTCTTGAAGATCGTGCGGACCGCGCGCGAGAGGCCATCGTCCATGGTGAAGCGGTCGCGGCTCCAGTCGACACCGTCGCCGAGGCGGCGCATCTGCGCCTGGATCGCGCCACCGGACTCGCGCTTCCAGTCCCAGACCTTGTCGATGAACAGCTCGCGGCCGAAGTCCTCTTTGGTCTTGCCGTCGGCGGCGAGCTGCTTCTCCACCACGGTCTGGGTGGCGATACCGGCGTGGTCCATGCCGGGCAGCCACAGCACCTCGTAGCCCTGCATCCGCTTGCGGCGGGTGAGGGTGTCCATGAGGGTGTGGTCGAGCGCGTGGCCCATGTGCAGGGTGCCGGTGACGTTCGGCGGCGGCAGCACGATCGAGTAGGCGGGCTTGCCGCTGGTCGCGTCGGCGCCGAAGTATCCGGCGGCTACCCAGCCCTCGTACAGGTCGGCCTCAACCTCGCTGGGGTTCCAGCTCTTGGGCAGGGCATCGGCACGATTACGCGAGTTGTCTGGGGCTGCGCTGGTCACGCACCAATCCTAAGGGGCACCACCGACGCGACTCACCACCGCCTCCGACGGGGAGTCCCGGAGAAAAACAGAGACGGAATCTTCGGTGGATGAGGGACACCGAAGACTCCGTCTACACCTGTGATACTACCGGCGATCCACCTCGGATCGGGGAATCATCAGGCAATTCTCAGCTTCGCCGGACCAGGTGGCCGGTCTTTGTCATCGGCGCACAAAAGACACGCGGAAATCGTTGTGAGCCTTGGCCTCCGGGGAAAAGATCCGGGTTGTCCCGGATTGCCGAATTGTCCGTTTTCTTGGAGTCTGGAGAGGGTGACACCACCGCTCGATTCCGCCGCAAGCCCCGCGCCCCGTGCCACGCCGACCCGGAGCGTGGCTCCCGCAGCGCTCGTCGACCTACGCTGCGGCGCGGTCGACGAACTGCACTACCCGGCCACCAGCGTGCTCGTCTTCGCCGGCGTACCCGGCGCGGGCAAGTCCACCGCACTGCACCGTTTCTTCGCCGTGGGCCCCGACGCCGAGAAACCGGTGCGCACCGACTCGGGCGCGCTGGTGCTCGACTCGAACCACACCCGCAACCGGCTGCGGCACCGGCTCGGCCTGATCCCGTACCCGCTGTGGCGGCCGCTGGTGCACCTGGCGCACTACCGCGCGATTCGCACCGCGCTTCGCACCACCGACGGACCGGTCGCGATCCACGACTGCGCGACCTTCGGCTGGAGCCGCAGGCTGATCGCGCGCTGGGCCAGGGCCGGGCGTCGTGAACTGCACATGGTGCTGATCGATGTGCCCGCGACGCAGGCCAGGCACGGGCAGATCACCAGGGGCAGGCGGGTCAACGGTCTGGCGTTCACCGCGCACTGCAGGCGCTGGGAACAGCTGATGCTCGACCTCGGCGCGCGCGGTGACGGGCCGCTGCCCGAGATCGAGGAGCCGCTCGCGTCGGCCTCGGTGGTCATCGTCGACCGCACGACGCTGAGCGGAGTCTCGCTGATCGCCTTCGACGCGGCCTGACCCGCCGCGCTAAGGCACGAGCACCGTGAGCGCTCCCGGCATCGCCTGCACCGTGACCGGGAGCATGCCGGCCGGTTCGCCATCGGCGGTGGCGTAACCACCGTCGGCGGTGACGGTGATCCGCCGCGCCCGGTAGCGCTTGGTAGACGGATGGTCGATCCGCTTGCCCGCCGACAACGCGGGCAGCAGCCGCGCCATCTCGAGCCGGGAGACCGCCCCGACCACGGTGATGTCGAGGTAGCCGTCGTCGGCCAGCGCGTCGGGGCACACCAGCATGCCGCCACCGTAGGTGCGGGTGTTGCCGACCGGGGCCATCACGGCGTCGGTGTGGATCACCGCGTGCTCGCCGTCGGGATTGTCCTGCGCGCCGGGCGCCAGCCCGGACAACTCGATCGTGAACGGCAGCGTATAGCCTCGCATCAGCTCGGCCACCGCGGCGACGGTGTAGCGCAGCGGACCACGCGGGTAACGCATCTTGTTGGCACGCAGGGTGACTCGCGCGTCGAAACCGGTGCCGACCACGGTGGCGAACCAGGTCGGCGCCGCGTAGGTCGATTCGATCCGGCCGAGATCGATGTGGCGGACGCGACCGCGCAGCACGATGTCGGTGGCCGCGGCGGGATTGCCGGTCGGGATGCCGAGCTCCCTGGCCAGATCGTTGCCGGTACCGGCGGGGACGAGACCGAGCGGCACGGTACTGTGCGCGACCGCGGCCAGCAGCACGTTCATCAGCCCGTCGCCGCCGACGCAGAGCACCGCGTCGGGCCGCCGGAGCTCGCTCGTCACCGCGGCGCGCACCTGGTCGACCGATTCGGCCGCGCTCGGCGCCCGCACCTCGGCCACCTCGACACCCTGCGCGAGCAGCCGTTCCACCACGGCCTCGGCCACACCGTCGCCACGCCCGGCACCCGAGTGCGGGTTGGTGACGACAAGGACGCGCCGCACCGTGATCTCACTCATGCCAGTACCTCGCCGCCCGCACGGCCGTTCGCTTCCGGAGTCCGCCAGAATTCCCTCACGGCACCAGCTTTCCAGGATTGAGCACACCCGCGGGGTCGAGTTCGCGTTTGACCGCACGCAGCACCCGCACGCCGAGGTCGCCGATCTCGGCGGTCATCCACGGCAGGTGGTCGGCACCGACGGCGTGATGGTGGGTGATGGTGCCGCCCGCGACGGCGATCGCGTCACCGGCGGCGGTCTTGGCGATCCGCCACTGGGCGATCGGATCGTCGAGCTGCTTGGCGACGATCGTGAAATACAGCGAGGCGCCGGTCGGGTAGGTGTGTGAGATGTGGCACATCACCAGCGCGGGAGTGCCCTGCGCGCCGAGCGAATCCATCAGCGCCCCGGTGACCTTCGTCTTGAGGTTCGCCAGATTCGCCCAGGCGGTCGCGGTTTCCAAGGTCTCGCACAGCACCCCGGTGTCCAGCAGCGCGTCGCGCAGATAGGGCGCGGCGAAGCGGCCGTGTTCCCACTGCCTGGCGGGCTCTTCGCCGAGCGCGGTGCCGCCCGAGGCGGTGAGCAGCGCGCTCGCTTCCGATGCGCGGGCCGCGACGTGCGCCTCGGTGCCCTCGTAGGTGGTGATGGCCAGACAGCCCGAGACCGGAGCGCCGCCGACGTCGCCGGAGCGGGCCAGGTTCAGCCCGGTCTCGGCCTCGTCGGACAGGCGAAGCACCGTCGGCGCAGCGCCGGTCTGCACCAGGGTGCGCAGCGCGGCCGCGCCGGTGGCGAAGTCGGGGAACGACCAGGCCTGGTAGGCAACGGTTTCCGGGACAGGATGCACGCGCACCGTGACCGCGGTGATGATGCCGAGAGTGCCCTCGGAACCGACGAACAATTCGCGCAGATCGGGTCCGGCCGCCGACGCAGGCGCCCGGCCGAGGTCGACGGTGCCCTGCGGAGTCGCGACCAGCAGCCGCTCGACCATGTCGTCGAATCGCCCGTATCCCGCCGACGCCTGGCCCGACGACCTCGTCGCCGCGAAACCGCCGATGGTGGCGAACTCGAAACTCTGCGGGAAGTGCCCCAGCGAGAGTCCGTGCGCGCCGAGCAGTTCTTCGGCCTGCGGCCCGGAAAGGCCGGCACCGAGGGTGGCGGTGCCGCTGACCGGGTCGACCTCGGTGAGCGCATCGAGGCGCCGCAGATCGAGCGCGACAACCGTCGCGAATCGTCCGCGGACCGGGTCGAGCCCGCCGACCACGCTGGTACCACCGCCGAACGGGACGACGGCGACGCCGTGTTCGGCGCAGTAGGCCAGCACGGCCAGGACCTGCGCGTGGTCGGCCGGATAGACGATCGCGTCGGGGGCGTCCTGTGGGCCGTCGGCACGGCGGCGCAGGAGGTCGGGGGTGCTCTTGCCGCCCGCGTGGCGGAGCCGGGCCAGGTCGGCGTCGGTGAGATGTTCGTCACCGACGATAGCGGCGAGTCCGGCGCGGTCGGTATCGGTGAGCGCGGACGGGCGCAGTGGCACGTCGCCCTCGTCGCGACGCGCCACCGGCTCGCCCGAAAGCCCGAACACCTGCGCGAGCAGGCCCCGGATCTGCGCCGAGAGGGGCTGGTGTCCCGCGGGGACACCCCAGGCGTCCCACACCATACTCGGCCGCATGGTGGCGGGCGCGGACTTTTCGGTTTGCGTCTCGACCATGCTTTACATCCTGACATATAGTGTCAAGCAGTAACCAACTTGATGCCCTCCGCTCGCTACCCTGAGCGTTCCAGCTCGACCACGGCGCCGAATCCAGCGCGCCGCCGAACTCACCGGGGTGAAGCCACGATGATCGAACTCGCGACCCAGCCGGACGAGCAGCTCTCGTCCACCGACGTGGCGATTCTCGATGCCACCCGGGCCTGCGTCGTCGATTTCGGCGTCCGCCGCACCACACTCACCGAGGTGGCGCGCCGGGCCGGGGTCAGCAGGCCGACGGTCTACCGGCGCTGGCCCGACACCGGATCGCTGATCGCGGAACTGCTGGTGCGCGAACTGCGCACCATCGTCGGCGAGACGATGCCCGATGTCGGGCTCGGCCGGGACCGGCTGGTGCGCGGGATCGTGGCCGGTGCCGCGGCGATCCGGGCGAACGCGGTGTTCGCCAAGATCTTCCGCACCGACACCGACCTCATGCTCACCTATGTGTTCGGCAGGCTCGGCCGCAATCAGCGCACCCTGATCGAGCTGTTCACCGCCGGGATCGCGCTCGGCCACGAAGACGGCTCGATCCGGGCGGGCGAGGCCGAGCACATGGCGACCATGCTGCTGCTCATCACCCAGTCCGCGGTGCAGTCCGCGGGCACGGTGGCGCCGCTGCTGGCAGGAGCGGAATTCGACGCGGAACTGTCGAGGGCGATCGAGGGTTACCTGACTCCGCTACCCGACAAGGACTGTGATGACTCATGACGCCCATCCCGCCACCGCGCTCAGCGCCGCCCGCCGCGCCGCCGACCTGACCGCGCTCGGCGATCGCCCCGAGGTCGATGTGCTGGTGATCGGTGGTGGCGTGACCGGCACCGGCACAGCGCTCGACGCGGCGGCGCGCGGATTGCGCACGGTGCTCGTCGAGCGGGCCGACTTCGCGTTCGGGACCAGCCGCTGGAGCTCGAAGCTGGTGCACGGCGGGCTGCGGTACCTGGCCGGTGGCCGGGTCGGGATCGCCCACGAGAGCGCAGTGGAACGCGGCGTGCTGCTGCGCACCACCGCACCGCATCTGGTGCGCCCGCTCCCCCAGCTGGTTCCGCTGCTACCCGGGATCTCGCGCGCGCAGAGTTCGCTGATCAGGGCGGGGTTCGCCGCGGGTGACGCGCTGCGGGTCGCCGCGCGGACGTCGGCGGACACGCTGCCCCGGTCGCGCCGCGTCGCCGCCGCGGAGGCGCTGCGGCTGGCCCCGACGGTGCGCAGGGCCGGACTGCGCGGTGGGCTGCAGGCGTGGGACGGTCAGCTCGTCGACGATGCGCGCCTGGTCGTCGCGCTCGCCCGGACCGCGGCGGGCGCGGGCGCCACCGTGCTCACCCGTGTCGAGGCCGTTGCTGCGACCGGCGATTCGGTCGAGCTGCGCGATACCGGCACCGGTGCGTCGCTGACCGTGCGCGCTCGCGCGGTGATCAACGCGACCGGAGTGTGGGCCGGTGAGGTCGACCGCAGTATCGAGCTGCGGCCGAGCCGGGGCACTCACCTGGTGTTCGACGCCGTCGCGTTCGGCGGGCTCGGCGCGGCCCTGACCGTGCCGGTGCCCGGCAGCATCAGCCGCTTCGTCTTCGCGCTCCCGGCCGCGCACGGCCGCGTCTACCTCGGCCTCACCGACGAGGACGCCCCCGGCCCGATCCCCGACGAGCCGCAACCGAACGAATCCGAGATCGACTTCCTGCTCGACACCATCAACACCGCGCTGCGCGAACCACTCACCCGCGCCGACATCCGCGGCCGCTTCGCCGGACTGCGCCCGCTGCTGAAGACCGCCGAGGACAGCACCGCCGACATCTCCCGCGAGCACGCGGTCCGCACCTCACCCGACGGGCTCATCACCGTGGTCGGCGGCAAGCTGACCACCTACCGGCAAATGGCCGAGGACGCCGTCGACGCCGCCGTCGCAAGCGCCGGTCTGCCCGCCGCGGCCTGCCGGACCACCCGGCTGCCGCTGGTCGGTGCCGTCGCGGGCGCGGCGCGGGACCGGATCGACGCGCCGCCGGTGCTCATCGAGCGCTACGGCAGCGAGGCGAGCCGGATCGTGTCCGCGTGGCTGGCCGACCCGGCCCTGCGCGAACCCGTGGCCCCTGGAATCGACGTCACCGCCGCCGAATTCGACTTCGCCATCGCGCGGGAGGGCGCGCTCACCGTCGACGACCTGCTCGACCGCCGTACCAGGATCGGCTTGGTCGCCGCGGACCGCGCCGCCGCCCTCCCCGCCGCCGAAGCCGCGTTCGCCCGCGCCACCGTCGCCCACTGACCGCCGCACCGGTCCCGGTCGAGCCGTCCGGGATCCGGCGCAGGCAGATCGGCCGCGACCACCGGCGCAGCCCGGCCGGGTGTGGAGGGTCGGGACCGGCCGCGATCAGCCTGCGCGCCAGGTCTCGATCTCGGCGCGCATGCAGGCGCGCGGCCAGGTGTCGAGGCCGTTGGCGGCCTCGTCGGCGCGGATCGCGCGCAGGGCCGCCGACTCGTCCGCGCGGGGGATGTAGGTGAAGCCGAGGCGGGCGTAGTACGGGCCGTTCCACGGGACCTCGGTGAACGTGGTGAGGGTGATCGTGTGCAGGCCACACGCTTTCGCCCACGACACGGCGTGGTCGATGAGCCGTTTGCCGATGCGGTTGCCCGCGTGGGCCGGGTCGACCGACACCTGGTCGATGTGCGGTTGACCATCGACCAGGCCGAGCACGAGGTAGCCGACCGGGGTGTCGTTCGCGTCGGCCCATACCCAGGCGCGGCCGTCGGCGATGAACGCGCGCAGGGTGTCGGCGGCAGGCGGCTCGTCGTCGGCCACCGCCGCCATGTCGATCGCGGCGAACGGGGCACCGGCCCGCCGCTCGATCTCCTGCAGCACCGGGATCTCCTCGACCCGGGCACCGCGAATCGACGCGGCGGGCGCCATCGGCCCCAGGGCTGCGGGCCGGGCCTGCCGTTCGGGGCGGGTCATCCGGCCCACGCCGGGGTCAGGCGTGGCGCGGCGGGGCGGCTCACCAGGGCGAGGGGCATGTGCCGATCCTACGGCGGCCGGCGCCGCGCCCGGACGCACCGCGCGGCGAGACCCGCTGGGCCGCTGCTGGATTCCGCGCCGATTTCCCAGCTCACCACCTGTTCCACGGCACAACCCTTATCCCCGTGCGCCAGTCGATCTATGCTGGCTAAGGCCAGCCCGACAAGGAGGCAGTGATGCGCGCGCATTCGTCTACCGTGGCCATCGTGCCCGGTACCGGGATCGTCGCCAGATTCGGCGACGTCGTCATCTATCTCGCCGGCGAGACCCCGTCCACCGATCGGTTACTCGGCGCCGTCGAGACCGTCGCATTGAGCACCGCGGCCTCGGCGCCCGGCGCGGCACTGGCCCAGCGGCTCGCCGGTGTCGTCTTCGGCGGTGCTTCGGCGCCGCCGCCGTTCGGCGTCCTCGCCCCCACCTCCGACGGGACACTCATCCTGTTGCGTGGCGCGGTGATCGCGGAGGTCTCCGGCGCCGAGGGCAATCGCCGGGTGGCCGGTGACCGGGCCTTCACCTGGGTGGACGAGATCATCCGCGAACCGGTCCGGCGGATCGCGATCGGGGCCGAGATGGCCGACCCGACCAGTGCCAACCCGCGCACCGACCTGCGCGCGGGCATTGTGAACGGCAACGGGTTCGTGCTGACAATGGGCCGCAGGCGCAACCCGGCCCCGCGCCGGGTCGAGGCGATCGACGAACCGCCACCGACCGAGGCCACCGGATTCCGCGCCCTGCGCGATCCCGGTCGCAGCGACAACGGTGACGCCCGCCCCGCCACCGCGCCCCTCGCCGAGGCCGGGACCTCCGGGACGGCAACCGGTTTCGCTCCGCAGGCCGAGGCGAGCAGCCCCGACGGCGAAACGGTGAGCGCGGGTTCGCGCCCGGCCACCGGCGAGGGCGCCACCGTGAGCACCGGCCCGCGCAACTCCCCCGCCACCAGCGCCCCGGTGGCCTGGTCACAGGCGATCGATGCCGCGAAACTGGCGGAGCCGATCGCGCTGGGAAAATCCGGGCAGAGCAGTCCACGGGGCGCGCTGGTCACCGAGGACGGGCTCAGCTACCCGCTGGACCGGTCCTATGTGCTCGGTCGCAACCCCTCCGGTGACGATTCGGTGCGGGCCGCCGCGGCGACCCCGATCCTGATCGAGCGGGACCGGCTGGTCTCCCGGGTCCATGCCTTCGTCGCCCCCGACCGTGGCAAGGTGTTCGTCCGCGAGGCGCCCGCGACCTCCGGCACGTTCTTCGCCGCCCCCGATTCCGACCGCTGGTCGCGGGTCGGCACGCTGCCCATCGAGCTCCAGCCGGGCTGGCGCCTGCGGATCAACGATTTTCTGCTCACCTACTGCGTCTGACCGAATCCGGTCAGGCCGAACTGTCCCGACGCCCGTGGTCCACCCACGGGCGTCGGTTCGCGATCCGGCTCAGGCCTCGAGGGCGTCGAGCAGCGCCGCGCGCTGCCGAGCACCGAGGCCGCCGATCCGGCGATCCTCCGGGATCTCGGCCTGATCCATCAGCTTGGCCGCCTTCACCGGGCCGACGCCCGGCAGCGCCTTGATCACCGCGGCGACCTTGGTCTTCTTGACCAGGTCGTCGCTGTCGGCCTTCTTGAGCAGATCGGCGACGGTGACCTTGCCTTCCTTCACCTTGCCGATCAGTTCCGAGCGCGCCTTGCGCACGGCAGCCGCTTTGGCCAACGCCTCGGTGCGCTGTTCGGCGGTCATCGTAGGCAGTGCCATGTCTCCTCCGCTTCCACTCGTCACTCGAACATCTGATTGACGGACCGAGTAAACAGCACCCGCACGGTGCCACCAGTCCGACACACCGCGAGGATACGCCGATGAGTTTTGCGCGCCGGGCCCGTCGTTATGGGTGAACGCCCTGCAAGACGGACCAAACGGACGTAACACGTGGCCTGTCTCGGGCGAAACATCAGCAGAAGCACCATTACGGGATCGAAGGTTCAACGGCGAACCACGGAGGATCAACGACGCTCCTCGATCCGGGCGCGACCGTCGGCGACGGTCGTCACCAGACCCCCGGTGCCAGCGAGAACAGCTACACAGTTGTGCGCCAGCGGTTTCCGGCCGCCGCGGGCCGAGGGTAAATCGGCCCGCAGTTGTGCCCGCGGCGGCGCGATGCGCAAGAATGGCCCGCGACCCGGCGAACCCTGAGCTGTCTGGAGTTGCGATGCGCGAGGAACACCCGCTCGATGACGAGGTCATCGCACTGCCTGCCCGCGTGGAACACGCTCGCAGGCGCATCGAGTACCAATCCGATCCGGCACTGACCGACGCGCTGTCCGAGGACGAGCTGCGGGCCGAGCGGGAACTGGCCGAGAAGATCCGCAGCTATGAGCGCGATCAGCGCTGGAAGCAAATCAAGGCCGCCTCCACCCACGCCGACCGGTTGCGGGAGACCACGGCCGAGATGGAGCGGGCCGAGATGGCCGATGTGATGCTGGCCCGCAAGGCCATCGCCGCGCAGCGCCGCGAATCCGATCCGCGCGCCCGGCTGGCCTCGCTGTACCAGCACCGCACTTGGTCGCTGCGCGCCCTGGCCGGGGTCGTGATCGCGGGCATGCTGTGGTCGGCGGTGAACGTCCAGCACAACATCGCCCCCGGCGGGCCGGGCGACCCGCTGTACTGGGCCAGTTTCGGCCTGGAAGCGATGATCAGCGTCTGCCTGGTGATCATCATGATCGGCACCACCCGCGTATCCGAGTGGGGCGTGATGGGTAACCGCACCCAGGTGCTGGTCGCCGAACTGTTCCTGCTCAGCCTCACCATCGCCCTCAACACCTTCCCGCACCTCAGCGCGGGCAACTGGTACGACGCCGCCGTCCACGCCGTAGCCCCGGTCATGATCGGTGTGGCCCTGATGATCCACAATGCCGCCAGCGCCCGCTACAGCACCGCCATCGCCCGCGCCACCGCCGAGATCCCCACCGACGACGCGGAAGACCTGCTGTCGGCGGCCCCCGCCTTCCGTACCGCCTGAAGCTCCACACGAACGAGGGCTCGTACCCCATCCGGGAGTACGAGCCCTCGTTCGTGTGGCTGTGTGCGTCCTACGCCGACTTCTCGCGGCGCTCGGTGCGCTGGGTCTTGCGTGGCACGATCGTGGGCAGAACGTTCTCGGTGACCGTGTCGGCGTTGACGACCACCTTGGCGACGTCGTCGCGGCCGGGGATGTCGTACATCACCGGGAGCAGGACTTCCTCCATGATGGCGCGCAGGCCGCGGGCACCGGTCCCGCGCAGGATCGCCTGGTCGGCGACCGCTTCGAGGGCGTCGGTGGTGAACTCGAGGTCGACGCCGTCCATCTCGAACAGCCGCACGTACTGCTTGACCAGCGCGTTCTTCGGCTCCGACAGGATCTTGACCAGCGAGTCCTTGTCCAGGTTGGTCACCGAGGCGACCACCGGGAGACGACCGATGAACTCGGGGATCAGCCCGAACTTGATCAGGTCCTCCGGCATCACCTCGGCGAAGTGGTCGTCGGTGTCGACCTCGGCCTTGGAGCGGACCTCGGCGCCGAAACCGATGCCACGGTGCCCCGTACGGTCGGAGATGATCTTCTCCAGACCCGCGAACGCGCCTGCCACGATGAACAGCACGTTGGTGGTGTCGATCTGGATGAACTCCTGGTGCGGGTGCTTGCGACCGCCCTGCGGCGGCACACTCGCCTGAGTGCCCTCCAGGATCTTCAGCAGCGCCTGCTGCACGCCCTCGCCCGAGACGTCACGGGTGATCGAGGGGTTCTCGCTCTTGCGGGCGATCTTGTCGACCTCGTCGATGTAGATGATGCCGGTCTCGGCGCGCTTGACGTCGTAGTCGGCGGCCTGGATCAGCTTCAGCAGGATGTTCTCGACATCCTCGCCGACATAGCCGGCCTCGGTGAGCGCGGTGGCGTCGGCGATGGCGAACGGCACGTTCAGCATCTTGGCCAGGGTCTGCGCGAGATAGGTCTTGCCGCAGCCGGTCGGCCCGAGCATCAGGATGTTCGACTTGGCCAGCTCGACCGTCTCGCCGCGGCTGTCGCGCCCCTTGTCCCCGGCCTGGATGCGCTTGTAGTGGTTGTACACCGCGACCGCGAGGGTGCGCTTGGCCGTGTCCTGGCCGATGACGTAGTTCTCCAGGAAGTCCCGGATCTCCGAGGGCTTGGGCAGCTCGTCGAGCTTGACCTCGCTCGACTCGGCGAGCTCCTCCTCGATGATCTCGTTGCACAGATCGATGCACTCGTCGCAGATATAGACCCCGGGGCCCGCAATGAGCTTCTTGACCTGCTTCTGGCTCTTTCCGCAGAACGAGCACTTGAGCAGATCGCCGCCGTCTCCGATGCGCGCCATCTCGTAGGTCCCTACTTCCTTGTCCGAGTGCAACCGTCGTCCCCGATTGGGCCGGAAATACGTTTCGGTGCCGTCAATCAGAGCAATTGGTCCCTGAGTCGACCGTACCTGCTACGCGCGAGAAGGGTCGACAACTCGCGCATGTTTCTGTGAGGGGTTGTGCGGGTTCTCACCATTGTGCGGCCCACGGAGGAAAAATAGTGGGCCCGCCGCCCAGATCGGGCGACGGGCCCGGGCGTGTCACTTCTGGGTGCTGAGCTTGCGGTAGTCGAAGACCTGATCCACGATGCCGTACTCCTTCGCCTCTTCGGCGGTGAGGATCTTGTCGCGGTCGGTGTCCTTGCGGATCTGATCCTCGCTCTTGCCGGTGTGGCGAGACAGAGTCACCTCCATCAGGCGGCGCATCCGCTCGATCTCGGCGGCGGCGATCTCCAGATCGGACACCTGACCCTGTACACCGCCCGAGGACGGCTGGTGGATCAGCACGCGGGCGTTGGGCAGCGCGGCCCGCTTACCCGGCGCACCGGCGGCCAGCAGCACGGCCGCGGCCGAGGCGGCCTGGCCGAGGCAGACGGTCACCACATCGGGGCGCACGTACTGCATGGTGTCGTAGATCGCCATCAGCGCGGTGAACGAGCCACCGGGCGAATTGATGTACATGGTGATGTCACGGTCGGGGTCCTGGGACTCCAGCACCAGCAGCTGCGCCATGATGTCGTTCGCCGAGACGTCGTCGACCTGGTTGCCCAGGAAGATGATCCGCTCCTCGAACAGCTTGTTGTACGGGTCGGAGGTCTTGATCCCGAACGACGTCTGCTCGGTGAACTGCGGCAGGATATAGCGCGACTGGGGGTTCGCGGCGGCGGCGCCACCGAGGCCGCGCGGGTCGATCAGATTGGCCATCTTTGTCTCCAAGCTTGTCTCGAGTGGGTGGGGCGCGCCGGCGCTACTTCGCCTGGTTCGCGTGGCTGACCACGTGGTCGATGAAGCCGTACTCCAGGGCTTCCTTCGCCGTGAACCAGCGGTCGCGGTCCGCGTCCTCGGTGACCTGCTCGACGGACTTGCCGGTGTGCTGGGCCTGCAGCTCGTTGAGCTCCCGCTTGGTGTGCGCGAACTGCTCGGCCATGATGGCGATGTCGGCGGCCGAACCACCGATGCCCGCCGAGGGCTGATGCATCATGATCCGGGTGTGCGGCAGCGCGAAGCGCTTGCCCGGGGTGCCCGCGGTCAGCAGGAACTGCCCCATCGAGGCCGCCAGCCCCATGGCGACGGTCTTGATGTCGCACTCGGCGAACTGCATGGTGTCGTAGATCGCCATGCCCGCGGTGACCGAGCCACCGGGGGAGTTGATGTAGAGCGAGATGTCCTTGGTCGGATCCTCGGCGTCGAGGAGCAGGATCTGCGCGCACAGCTTGTTCGCGATGTCGTCGTCGACCTGGGTGCCGAGGAAGATGATGCGCTCGCGCAGCAGCCGCTCGTACACCGAATCACTGAGGTTGAGACCAGCAGTAGCGGCTGTCATGACCCCTGCCTGGTTGATTGTCACGGATACCTGCCTTCTCTTCTCACCGATTGCTTACGGCCTACGGTTCGTCGTCACAAACACTAACGAAGCAGGGCGGCACCGAACTCCCGGTACCGCCCTTCTTCGCTCACAGCGCAATCTCGCTCCGCTCGATGGCGCTGTGCGCGAGGCGCACTGCGTCATCGGTTCGCTCGCTACGCTCCCTCACGGCGCAATCCAACCACCCCCCAGGGGGCGATCGTCACACCGGCCTTGCAGAACTTATTCGGCGGCTGCCTCGACCTGCTCGGTCTCGGCGGAATCCGCGGGGTCACCGAACATTTCGGTGGTGTCAACCACATTGCCCTCGGAGTCGGTGACCTTGACCTGGCCGACGACACCGGCCAGCGCCTTGCCACGGCGCACATCGGCGAACACCGCGCCGAGCTGACCCGCCTGCTGCACCTGCTGGATGAACTGCTCCGGCGACATGCCGTAGCGCTGGGCCTGGAACAGGATCCGCTCGGTCAGCTCCTGCTGGCCGACCTGGGTGTTCTCGGCCTCGGCGATGGCGTCGAGCAGCAGCTGGGTCTTCACCGACTTCTCGGCGGCCTCCTGAGTGTCCTTGTCGAACTCCTCGCGCGAGGAACCCTGTGCCGCCAGCGCCTCGGCCAGCTTGGCCTCGTCGTGGTCGAAGCCGTGCACGGCGTCGTGCAGCACCGCGTCGACCTCGGCCTTCACCACGGCCTCCGGCAGCGGGACCTCGACGGTCTCGAGCAGGGTGTCGAGCACCTTGTCGCGGATCTGACCGGCCTGCTCGACCTTCTTGGTGCGCTCGACGCGCCCCTTCAGGTCTTCCTTGAGCTCATCAATGGTGTCGAATTCGCTGGCCAGCTGGGCGAATTCGTCGTCGGCCTCGGGCAGCTCGCGCTCCTTCACCGACTGCACGGTGACGGTGATAACGGCTTCGGAACCGGCGTGGTCACCCGCCACCAGAGTGGAGGTGAACTCGGCGGACTCGCCCGCCTTCAGACCGGTGACGGCCTCGTCGAGGCCCTCGATCAGCTGACCCGAACCGACCTCGTGCGACAGCCCGGTGGTGGCCGCCTCCGGGACGTCCTCGCCGTCGACGGTGGCCGAGAGATCGATCGAGACGAAGTCGCCGTCCTGCACGGCGCGCTCGACGCCGGTCAGGGTGCCGAAGCGCTGGCGCAGCGAGGTGAGCTGCTGCTCGATGTCGGCGTCGTCGATGGTGAACGCGTCGACGGTGACCTCGAGGCCGGCGTAGTCGGGCAGGGCGATCTCGGGACGCACGTCGACCTCGGCGGTGAACGCCAGTTCGTCGCCGTCCTCGATCTTGGTGATCTCGATCTCCGGCTGGCCGATGACCTTCACCTCGGTGGCCTGCACGGCCTCGGCGTAGCGGCTGGGCAGCGCGTCGTTGACGACCTGCTCGAGCACGGCACCGCGGCCGACGCGGGTCTCGATCAGCTTGGCCGGGGCCTTACCGGGACGGAAGCCGGGGATCCTGACCTGCTGGGCCAGCGCCTTGTACGCCTTGTCGAAGTCGGGCTTCAGCTCCTCGAAGGGCACCTCGACGTTGATCCGGACCCTGGTCGGGCTCAGCTGCTCGACGGTGCTCTTCACGGACATGCTCCTTGGTTCGTAGTTCGGTGGTGTCCCCGCATGGGACGTCGCGCCCCGGTGTCGCGAGCGGCGCGCAGGTGAATACGCATCCCGACCAGGGTAGTTGACCGCCTTCACGGTCGTGCAATCGGCGGTTGGTTGCGGTAGGCGGCTAGCTTCCGACCTGCACCGCGTCGGTGACGAAGACCAGCGTCTCGTTGGGTGCGACGCCGTTGCCGCCCGCGCCGTAGCCGAGGTCGGGCGGCACGATGAGCAGCCTGCGCGCACCCTGCTGGACGCCGAGCAGCCCCTGGTCCCAGCCCTCGATGACCTGGCCGGCGCCCAGGGTGAGCTGGAACGGCGTTCCGCGTTTGAACGAGCTGTCCAGCGTCTGCTTGTCCGACCAGGTGACCAGCGCGTAGTTCATCGTCAGCGGCTGCCCTGCCTCCGCACCGGGTCCGGTGCCCGGCACCAGGTCCTTGACGATCAGCGTGGTCGGCGGATCGCACGAATCGGGGATGGTGATCTGCGGTACGTCGCCGAAGCCGCCGTCGACCCGTACGTCCTCGGCGGTGCACTCGCGGCCCTTGCTCGCCGTCGGCGTGCCCGCTGCGGCGCTGGTGGTCGTGGTGGTCGTGCTCGATTCGGTCTCCGAGCCGCAGGCCGCTGTCGCGATCGCGGCGGCCGCGACGAGTCCGATGCCCATGATCCTGCCGAGAGAGTGCATGGCCCGCACAGTAATCGACGCGGGATCGGGCCCGGCGGTAGGCTCGGCGATGCGTGTCCACCGGTGGCCCGGCTCGGCGCCGCGCCACCCGACCAGGTCGAGCGGCGCACGACGCCGCAGCTCACCACCGCGAGGAGAAGCCGCGATGACCAGGACCAGCGATACCGCCGCCGACATGGTGGCCGATGGCGACGGCGAGACCATCGCCCCGGAGCCCTACACCCTCACCGATGCCACCGGCCCGCTCTCGCGCGACGAGCTCGTCGCGGTGGACACCTGGTGGCGCGCGGCGAACTATCTGGCGGTCGGCCAGATCTATCTACTGCGCAATCCGCTGCTGCGCGAGCCGCTGCGGCCCGAGGACATCAAACCGCGGCTGCTCGGCCATTTCGGTACCGTCCCCGGCCTGAATCTGGTCTGGGCGCACGCGAACAGAGTGATCGCGCGCCGCGACCTGAACGCCGTGTTCGTGGCGGGTCCGGGGCACGGCGGCCCGGGACCGAATGCCTGCGCCTGGCTCGAAGGCGCCTACGCCGAGCTGTACCCCGACATCGCGCGCGACGAGGCCGGCATGCGCAGGCTGTTCCACCAGTTCTCCTTTCCCGGCGGGGTGCCGAGCCACTGCGCGCCGGAGACGCCCGGCTCGTTCCACGAGGGCGGTGAACTCGGGTACAGCCTGCTGCACGCCTACGGCGCCGCCCTGGACAATCCCGATCTGACGGTGTTCTGCGTGATCGGCGACGGCGAGGCCGAGACCGGCCCGCTGGCCGGCAGCTGGCACGCCAACAAGTTCCTCAACGCGGGCCGCGACGGCGCGGTGGTGCCGATCCTGGCACTCAACGAGTACAAGATCGCCAATCCGACCATCTTGGCGCGGATCCCGCGGGACGAACTGGTGACACTGCTCCGTGGGTACGGCTACGAGCCGTTGATCGTCTCCGGGGACGATCCGGCCCCGGTCCACCAGGCGATGGCGGCCGCGATGGACTCCTGCCTGGACCGGATCGCGGAGTTCCAGCACGGGGCACGAACGAACGGCGACTCCGCGCGCCCGCGCTGGCCGATGATCGTGCTGCACACCCCGAAGGGCTGGACCTGTCCCCCTGTCGTCGACGGCGAGCGGGTCGAGGGCACCTTCCGCGCCCACCAGGTGCCACTGCCCGCCGCACGAACCGACCCGGCCCATCGCCGGGTCCTGGAGCAGTGGCTGCGCTCGTACCGGCCGGCGGAACTGTTCGGCGACGACGGGACACCGGTGCCCGCGCTGCTCGAACAGATCCCGGCGCGACCGATGAGCCTCAACCCGGTGGCCAACGGCGGCCTGCTCGTCCGCGATCTGGATCTACCCGATTGGCGGGCGTTCGGTGTCGCGGTCGAGACCAACGGTGCCACCGAGCACGAGGCGACCAGGGTGCTCGGCGGCTGGCTGCGCGAGGTCACCGCGCGCAATCCGCACAACTTCCTCACCTTCGCCCCCGACGAGCTGGTGAGCAATCGGCTGCAGGACATTCTCGACGTGACCGGGCGGAACTGGCAGGCCGAGGTCGGGCGCTGGGATGTCGACCTGTCGCGGACCGGCCGGGCCGTGGAGGTGCTCTCCGAGCACATGTGCCAAGGCCTGCTGGAGGGCTATCTGCTCACCGGCCGCCACGGGGTGTTCACCTGCTACGAGGCGTTCATCCACATCGTCGACGCCATGTTCAATCAGCATGCCAAATGGCTCGACGCCAGCCTGGCGGTGCCGTGGCGGCGGCGGATCCCCAGCCTGAACTATCTGCTCACCTCCCACGTATGGCGCCAGGACCACAACGGATTCACCCATCAGGACCCGGGATTCCTCGACGTCGTGGCCAACAAGAGCCCGGAGATCGTGCGGGTGTACCTGCCGCCGGATGCCAACACCCTGCTGTCCACCTACGACCACTGCCTGCGCTCGCTGCACTACGCGAATGTGGTGGTGGCGGGCAAACAACCCGGGCCGGACTGGCTTTCGGTGGCCGACGCCGCGGTGCACTGCGCGCGGGGGCTCGGGATCTGGGAGTGGGCCTGCCACAACGACGAGCTCGGCACGACGCCGGATGTGGTGCTCGCCTGCGCGGGCGACATCCCCACCCTGGAGACGCTGGCCGCCGCGGCGATTCTGCGCGACCGGCTGCCCGAGCTGCGGATCCGGGTGGTCAATGTCGTGGATCTGATGCGCCTGCTGCCCGCCGAGGAGCACCCGCACGGGTTGTCCGACGCCCATTTCGACACCCTCTTCACCACCGACCGCCCGGTGATCTTCGCCTTCCACGGCTATCCGTGGCTGGTGCACCGGCTCACCTATCGCCGCACCAACCACGCCAACCTGCACGTGCGCGGATACAAGGAGAAGGGCACGACCACCACCCCGTTCGACATGGTCATGCTCAACGATCTCGACCGCTTCCACTTGGTCCTCGACGTGATCGACCGGGTGCCCGGCCTGCGCGAGCGCGCCGCCGGGCTGCGGCAGGAGATCGTCGACGCCCGGCTGACGGCGCGGCGCTGGACCAGAGAGCACGGCGAGGACATCCCCGCGGTCGCGCACTGGGCCTGGCCCGACGCCACCATCCCCGCTGTGACGTAACGCGGTTGCGGCCCCGGCCCCAACTGCACGACGATGGAGGCGATGACCCAGCCCCGACCTCTCGATGCCATGCCGCGCGACCGCCGCGACCTCACCGGGCCCTTCGACGTCGTCGGCGATGTGCACGGCTGCCGGAGCGAGTTGGAGACCCTGCTCGGCGAGCTCGGTTACCTGTTCGACCGCGACGAGCACGGCCGCGCCATCCGCGCCGCGCACCCGGCCGGGCGGACCGCGGTGTTCGTCGGCGATCTGGTGGACCGCGGGCCCGACACCCCCGGCGTGCTGCGCCTGGTGATGGGCATGGCCGCCGCGCGCACCGCGCTGTGCGTCACCGGCAATCACGACAACAAGCTGATGCGCGCCCTCGACGGCCGCAATGTCCGCATCGCGCACGGTCTGGAGACCTCGCTCGCGCAGCTGTCCCGTGTGGACACGGAATTCCGTACCGCCGCACACGGTTTCCTGCGTTCGCTGCCGAGTCACTACCTGCTCGACCGCGGCAGGCTGGTCGTCGCGCACGCGGGACTGCCGGAGAGCCTGCACGGCAGCAGCTCGAGCCGGGCCCGTTCCTTCGCCATGTACGGGTCACCCACCGGCGAGTACGACGAGCACGGTTTCCCCATCCGCTACGACTGGGCACGGGACTATCGTGGCGCGGCGACCGTCGCCTACGGTCATACGCCGGTCACCGAGCTGCGCTGGGTCAACAACACCCTCTGCCTCGACACCGGGGTCGTATTCGGTGGCAGCCTGTCGGCGCTGCGGTATCCGGAGCGGACCACGCACTCCGTTCCCGCCGAACAGATCTGGACCGCACGCGCGGGCATCACGCCCACCGGCTAGCGCGCGTTGCCCCGATCGTCGCCGAATCGTCAACTCGACATCCCGGCCCGGCGCGCGGCGCGCGGCGACCACCGGCCTACGATCGGCTGCGGACGACCCGACTCATCGCTGAGGAGAGGTTCATGCGCCATACGCTGCTCGTCCTGTTCGCACTGGCTCCGCTGACGGCAGGGGCGGTCGCCACCGCCGATCCGGCCCCGCCCGGCGCGGGCACCCTCACGATCCATACCTTCACCGGCCGGGAGCCGATCCCCGTGAACCGGGCCGATGTCGCGATCACGCCGTGCGGGGCCGAACAGGTGGTCGCCACGCTGGTCAGCGGCGCCGACGGCGAAGCGAATATGGCACTGCCCGACGGTTGTTACGAAGCGAAGGTGGCGAAAGTGCCGGGCGGCTGCGCGCTTGCCGACACCGCGCCGGTCCGGGTCACGGTCGCCGCGGGCACCGAGGCACGGGCCGGATTCCGCTTCCAGTGCGCCTGATAGGCGCCGAACCCACACCGGCACCGGGCTGTCACGGCCGGGAGCCGGGTGGGTGGTGATGGTCGGGGTGACAGGATTTGAACCTGCGACCCTCCGCTCCCAAAGCGGATGCGCTACCAAGCTGCGCTACACCCCGAGACCTCGCAGGCTGCGACGCCGTCGAGGGAATTCGTGTTTGAGCGGGTGACGGGAATCGAACCCGCACCATCAGCTTGGAAGGCTGAGGTTCTACCATTGAACTACACCCGCAGGCATACGACATCGATGGGATCGCCACGATGTCGTGTGCGCCACGACTGTACCGAATCCCGCGCGAGAAACGCCAATCCGCCCCCGGCGAGCAGGCGCCGCGCGTCGCCCGGCCCACTGGCCACCCCTCGGACACCTGCCCGATTAGGGCCCAATGACCCTATTGCCCCGACCCCTCCGGCCGACACGATGGTGGTTGCGCTTCTCTGGGGACCGGCGCCTGCTTCACCGGGGGAATAAATAGGAGCATTTTCCTCAAAAACCTGGCGGGTGGGCGGCGGGTAGGCCACCATGAGATGGCGTCGTGACAGATCGGCTCCGATCGTCACAGTCAGCGCCCAAACCAGGAGGAATCGCATGGCGATGCAACGCCCACCACCGTCGGCAGGGCAACACGCTGCGCGTTTCGGTGCTCCGAAACTTTTTTCGGGAGATGTGTAACGCCGAGCCCGCCGCAGCGATGTCATACCCGATCGCCATTCGCGAGAGACCTGCAACGTGTTCTACAACGTGACTTTTTGGTCTCGGGTGGCTTGCTAGGATCCTTTTTGCCGGACGGGGGTATCTGGAAAGGGGGCGGTGAGCGTGTACCGAACTCGGTGGACTCGACCGCGTAGCAGTGCGAACGATCGAGGTGGCATGACCGTAGCCACCTACCGCCGGTGATCTCGATGACTGCCCACATCGAGCCACCGGTCGCCGCCATGGCCCGCGCCTGGGCCCGCGCGGTGTGCGCCGAACCGGGATCCTCCACGGCGCCGCACCAGCTGGAGCCGGTGCTCGTCGACATCGTCGAGCGGCTGCTGCACCTGGCGCGGACCGAACCGTTCCCGGTGCCCCAGGCGCGCATGCTCGGCGCGCGACTGGCCGAGGCGCCCTTCGAACGAACCAGGATGCTGGCGCACGCCACCCGCTGGCTGCTCGGCTTCCCCTCCGGCGTGCCCGGCTCGCTGGTCGCCACCCGGTGGCCGCTGGTGGCCAGCCAGGCCATCGACAGCTACGCGCAGGCGCTGCAGGAACGCGCGCTCGCGCAACAGGAACAGAACATTTCGGCGAAAGTGTCGCTGCGCGTGCAGGAGATCGCCGCGCTGCAGCACCGCTTGCGCCACGAGGCGACCCACGACGCGCTCACCGATCTGGCCAACCGCACCCTGCTGCAGGAACGGGTACGCGCCTTCGCGGCCGACCCGACCCGCGGTGTCGGGGTGCTGGTGGTCGACCTGGACCGCTTCAAGCAGATCAACGACGGCTACGGACACGCGATCGGCGACGAGGTGCTGGTCGAACTGGCCAACCGGCTGCGTGAGGTGTGCCCGCCCGACACGGTGATCTGCCGGTACGGCGGCGACGAGTTCGTGGTCGCGGCCAATCCGCGCCGCGACACCCTCGGCGAGCTGGCCCACCGCGTGGTCGCGGCCCTGCGCGACCCGGTGTGGTCGAGCGCGGGACCGGTCCCGGTGTCGGCCAGCGTCGGCACGGCGTTCTGCGCGCCGGGAAAGACGTGCGATTTCACCGACCTGCTGCGTCGCGCCGACCGCGCGATGTATTCGGCGAAATCCGCGGGCGGGCGGCGATTCGCGCTCGCCGAATCGGGCGACCCGGAACTGGGAACCGCGGTCGCGGGCTGAGTCGGATCGCGAAGCCTGCACTTCGCGATCCGGCTCAGTCCTCTGATACGGGTCAGTGTTCGGTGTAGTCGGCGGCGCTATGTGCCGATGTCACGGCGACGCACCACCACGAGGTCGGGGGCGAACTGCCCGACGCCCCCGAATCGGAAGGCGCTCGGAACGTACGCAGGCCGGCCCGAAGCAGCCGCCTTCCCCCTGTCAGTCATGCGCCGATGATCGCACAGGGTGCCCGCATCCGCGCCGCGGCCGGATTCACCGCGGCTGGCAGGTGGGACACCAGAACAGGTTTCGCCCCTCCATGACCTGGTGCGCGATCGTCGTCGCGCACACCCGGCACGGTTCGCCCTGACGGCGATAGACGTAGGTGCGCGGCCGGTCCTTGGCGTACGACGGTGCGCCGAGGTCGTGCTCGGGCCGGACCACGTGCATCCGCCCGGTCGCCACACCAACCGGCATCAGCTCGACCAGGTCCGCCCAGATCGCGTCCCATTCGGCGATGCCGACCTGCGTGCCCTGCCGGAACGGGGAGATACCGTGCCGGAAAAGCACTTCCGCGCGATACACGTTGCCGACGCCGGCGATCAGCGCCTGGTCCAGCAGCAGGGCGCCGAGCTGCCTGCGGGAGCGCCGGATTCGCGCACCTGCCCGCTCATGGTCGGCGTCGGCCCGCAACGGGTCGGCGCCGAGCCGGGCGGTGAGGGCGTCCACCTCGGGTGGCAGCAGCACCTCGCAGGCCGTCGGGCCCCGCAGGTCGGTACCGAAATCGGTTGCCGTACCGAGCATCCGCATCCGCACCTGGCCCACCGGCGCCGCCATCGGCAGCTCGGCCTCGCTGAAGGTGCCGTACAGCCCGAGGTGCACGTGCACCGTCAGCCCGGATTCGTAATGATGCAGCAGGTGCTTGCCGTAGGCCTCGGCCCCGACCAGCACCTGCCCGTTTACCCGGGCCGCCCCGTCGGCGAAGCGGCCCTGCGGACTCGAAACCCGCACCACCCCACCGGCACACCGGTCATGGTGCAACCGCGCGATCCGGTGCAGCGTGTGTCCCTCAGGCAATATTTCCTCAGTAGGCCGGCACCGCGGGGGCCTCGCCGGACTTCTCGTAGTCGGCGAGGATGTCGATGCGGCGCTGGTGGCGCGGCTCCTCCGACCACGGCTGGGCGAGGAAGGCGTCGACGATGGCCAGTGCCTCGGCGGTGGTGTGCATGCGGCCGCCGATGCCGATCAGCTGAGCATTGTTGTGTTCGCGGGCCAGCTTGGCGGTTTCGACGCTCCAGGCCAGTGCGCAGCGGGCGCCGGGGACCTTGTTGGCGGCGATCTGCTCACCGTTGCCGCTGCCACCGAAGACCAGGCCGAGCGAGCCCGGGTCGGCGACGGTGCGGCGGGCTGCCTCGATGCAGAACGCGGGGTAGTCGTCGAGAGCGTCGTATTCGAGGGCGCCACAGTCGACGACCTCGTGTCCGGCCTCCTGCAGATGGGCCTTGACGTGATTCTTCAGTTCGAAACCGGCATGGTCGGCACCCAGGTAAACGCGCATGGCTGCGATTGTGTCAGGCCCGCTTAGAGTCGTTTCATGCACCCGCACGAACCGCAGTCCCCGCATTCGGCAGGTCCGCCGCCCGAGCCACCGGGCAGGCCGGTGGATGCGCCGGTGTATGCCGGATCCCCCTTCGCACCACCGACCGGCAGCTTCCCCGCCGCGCACACCAGCGGCTATCCGGCGATGCCTGGCCTGCACGGCTATCCGCCGGTGCCCCATGGCAACCACCAGCCCGGCCACTACGGGCCGGGTGGTCCGCCGCTGCCACCGCGGCAGCTGCCGCGCGGCCTGTCGCCGTTCGGGATGCCTGCCCGGCATCCGTGGGAGATCCCGCTGCTTGTGGTGGTCATCATGATCACCTCGGTGGCGTACCTGCTGGTGCTGCTCGTCCTGCTGGCCGAGTTGGTCGCGCCGCCGATCGTCGACGAGCAGGGTCGGCCCGAGGCCACCGGCTCGATCCTCACCAGCCCGTATGTCCTGCTGTTGCTGTTCGCACCGGTGCTGCTGTGGGCGGGTCGTGGCATGAACTTCGCGCGGATGCGGATCAACGGGGTGAAGATGTCGCCCACCCAGTTCCCCGAGGGATACCGGATGGTGCAGGAGGCCGCGGCCCGGCTCGGGATGACCAAGGCGCCCGACGCGTTCGTCGTACTCGGCAACGGCCAGATCAACGCGTTCGCCTCCGGACACGGGTTCCGCCGGTTCGTCGTCGTCTACAGCGATCTGTTCGAGGTCGGCGGCGCGGCCCGCGAGCCCGACGCGCTGGCGTTCATCATCGGCCACGAAGTCGGCCACATCGCGGCCGGGCATGTGTCGTACTGGAGACAGCTCGGCATGTTCGTTGCGCCGTGGCTGCCGCTGCTCGGGTCATCCCTGATCCGGGCACAGGAGTACACCGCCGACAACCACGGCTACTGCAATCGCCATCAGGGCGCGCCGGGCGCGATGGCGACCCTGGCCGCGGGCAAGTACCTCAACACCCAGGTCGGATTCGACGAGATGGCCGACCGGGCCGCGCTGGAGCGCGGCGGGTTCGTGATGCTGGTCAACGCGATGTCGAGCCATCCGGTGCTGACCTGGCGGATGTGGGCGCTGCGCGACCGCAGCAAGCCGGGCCCGATGTTCTGGCGGCCCAGCGCCCCACAACCGGGCGCGCTCCCACCGCCCGGCGGCTACCAGCCCGCCGTGGCGCCGCCGGCGCTACCACCGAAGCAGGTGTGAGCCGGTGGGGCGCCCGTGCGACGCCCCACCGGCTCAATCGAACTGGGGTTCTTCGGTGCGGGTGCGCTTGAGCTCGAAGAAATGAGGGTAGGAGGCCAGCGCGACGACACCGTCCCAGACCCGGCCCGCCTCCTCACCGCGCGGAATGCGTGAGAGCACCGGGCCGAAGAAGGCGACGTTGTTGACGTGGATGGTGGGGGTGCCGACATCGGGGCCGACCTTGTCCATGCCAGCGTGGTGACTCTTGCGCAGCGCCTCGTCGAACGCGGTGCTGGTGGCCGCGTCGGCCAGCTCGGCGGCCAGGTCGAGCTCGGCGAGGGCGTCGGCGACGACCGCGGCGAAGGTGTCCTCGGCGCGTTCGCGTTCGTAGTCGGCCCTGCGGTTGTGGATCCGGGTACCGAGCGCGGTGTAGAGCGCGGGCAGGATCTCGTCGCCGTACTTCTCGGCGGCGGCGATGGCGACCCGGACCGGACCCCAGCCCGCCCGCATCAGGTCGCGGTACTGCTCGGGCAGATCACGGCCCTCGTTGAGCACCGCCAGGCTCATCACGTGGAAGTCGGCCTCGATGTCACGCACCTGCTCCACTTCCAGAATCCAGCGGGAGGTGATCCAGCACCACGGGCACAGCGGATCGAACCAGAAATCGACGACGTCCTTCGTGGCTTTCTCGCTCACGACTTTCCTCTCGGGTCGAAGTGGCAGGCCGCATGACCCCGCCATTCGGTGCAACCGCGATGCGCCCGGAATCGTTCCCGCGCGGCGCGGCGCGCATTAGGCTCGACGGCGAGGAGTCCGGGTCGTCAGCGAGAAGGAGTCCGTTCATGAGCTCGAATCAGCATTTCGTCGTGATGGGCGGCGGGCTCGGTGCAGCCAAGCTGGCCGAGGCATTGCGCGCCAACGACTTCGACGGCCGGGTGACGGTGCTCGCCGCCGAGGAGGAGCTGCCCTACGAGCGGCCACCACTGTCCAAACAGCATCTGGCGGGCACCCAGCAGCTGCCCGATTTCACCGTCGACCAGGGCTCCTGGTACCGCGATCACCATATCGACCTGCGGCTCGGCACCATGGCCACGGCCTTCGATCCGCGCGCGCACACCGTGACGCTGCCCGACGGCTCGACGCTGAGCTACGACAAGCTCGCGCTCGCCACCGGATCGCGGCCACGCAATCTGCCCATCCCCGGTGCCGCCGCGCCCAATGTGTACACCCTGCGCACGATCGGCGATTCCGATGTGCTCGCCGAGGTACTGCGGGAGAACCGGAAGCTGGTGATCATCGGCGCGGGCTGGATCGGGCTAGAGGTCGCCGCGCAGGCGCGGGCCCGCGATGTCGACGTCACCGTGCTGGAGGCCGCCCAGCTGCCGCTGCTCGGCGCGCTCGGCCCCGAGATGGGCCGCTTCTACGCCGACCTGCACCGCGCGCACGGTGTCGACCTGCGCACCGGCACCCAGGTCGCCGAGATCCGCACCGAGGACGGCATCGCCACCGGGGTGCGCCTTGCCGACGGCACCGAGATCCCGGCGCAGGCGGTGCTGGTCGCGGTGGGCGCGCAACCCAATGTCGAGAGTGCGCTGGCCGCCGGCCTCGCCGTGAACGGCGGTGTGCTGGTCGACGCGGCGCTGCGCACCAGCGATCCGGATGTGGTCGCGGTCGGTGACATCGCCGAGCAGGAGCATCCGGTGCTGAACCGTCCGGTGCGGGTCGAGCACTGGGCGACGGCGCTGAACCAGCCTGCCGTCGCCGCGCGGACCATGCTCGGCAAGCCTGCCTCCTACGATCGTCTCCCCTATTTCTTCAGCGACCAGTACGACGTCGGCATGGAGTACACCGGCTATGTCGGTCGCGACGACGACGTGCGGGTGGTGGTGCGCGGCGATCAGGCCGAACGCGAGTTCGTCGCCTTCTGGCTCGACCAGCGCGATCGAGTCGTCGCGGGGATGAACGTCAATGTCTGGGACGTGACCGAGCGGATCAAGGCGCTGATTCTGTCCGGGGAACCGGTCGACCCGCAGCGTCTGGCCGACCCGGACACCCCATTGTGATCCAGATCACATATCCGGTGTGTCGAGGTGGGCGACGCGGCAACGACCTGTCGGTGAGCGCGCCACGATGGCGCACCGACACGAGGAGGCTCTCATGAAGTACATGCTGGTCAAGACCTACGGCGCGACCGCCAACTGCGATCTCCCGATCCAGGAGTGGGCGCCGGAGGACATCGCCGCCCACATCGATTTCCAGCGGGCCCTTGGCGAGCAACTCGCCGCCGCGGGCGAACTCGTCGACGGTCAGGGACTGGCCGGGCCGGAGCAGGCGCTGATCGTCAGCTCGGACGGCCGGTCGGCGCCGGTGGTGACCGACGGACCGTTCCCCGAGACCAAGGAGTTCCTGGCCGGGTACTGGATCATCGATGTCGATTCCACCGAGCGCGCGGTCGAGATCGCCGCGCAGGCCTCGGCCGCGCCCGGCCCCGGTGGCGTGCCGATCGGCGAGTACATCGAGGTGCGCCCGATCATGAGCGCGCCCGCCGAGTGACCGACACCCTGACCCCGCGCCAGGAGGACCTGCTGCGCGCGCTCGCGCCGCAGGTCCTCGGCGTGCTCGTCCGCCGCTTCGGTGACTTCGACCTGGCCGAGGACGCGGTGCAGGACGCCCTGCTCGCGGCCGCGACCCAGTGGGCCGCCGAGGGGTTGCCGGACAATCCACGCGGCTGGCTGATCCAGGTGGCCCAGCGCCGGATGGCCGACGCGGTCCGCGCGGAGGTGGCCCGGCGGCGCAGGGAGACCACGGTTTTCGTGCGCGAGGTCGAGGTCGAGGTGGCGGCGAGCGGCCGCGACGATACGCTCGACCTGTACTTTCTGTGCTGTCACCCCGACCTGCCGCCCGCGGGCGCGATCGCACTCACCTTGCGCGCGGTCGGTGGCCTGAGCACCGCCGAGATCGCTGCCGCCTTCCTGGTTCCGGAAGCCACCATGGCACAGCGGATCTCGCGGGCGAAGAAGCGTCTGGCCGAGGTGGACCGGCCGTTCGCCGACGGCGCGACCGACACCGCCCGGCTCGGCGCGGTACTGCGGGCGCTGTATGTGATCTTCACCGAAGGCCACACCAGCACGGCGGGCACCGGGTTGCGCAGGGCCGATCTGTCGGCGGAGGCGATTCGCCTCACCCGAGCGCTGTACGCCCTACTGCCGGACGACACCGAGGTCGTCGGCCTGCTCACGGTGATGCTGCTGACCGATGCCCGCCGCGCCGCGCGGACCGGCCGGCACGGCGAACTGATCCCGCTGCACGAACAGGACCGCTCGCGCTGGGACCGCGCCCAGATCACCGAGGGCCTGCGCCTGCTCACCGGCACCTTGGCGGGCGGCCTCACCGGGCCCTATCAGATCCAGGGCGCGATCGCCGGGCTGCACGCGCAGGCATCGCGGGTCGAGGACACCGACTGGCCGCGCGTCCTGGTCCTGTACACCATGCTCGAACAGCTGGCCCCGAATCCGATGGTCACCCTCAACCGAGCGGTGGCGACCGCCATGGTGCACGGCCCGGCGGCCGGGCTGGCCGTGGCGGACACGGTCGCCGGACCGCTGGCCCGGTCGCACCGGCTCGCCGCCGTTCGTGGCCACCTGCACGAGATGGCGGGTGATCGAGCGGCGGCCGTCGCCGAGTACCAGCTCGCCGCGGACCGGACGGCGAGCACACCCGAGCGTGACTATCTGCTGTTGCGTGCGGCCAGGCTCCGCGAGGCCGGCTAGGGGGATGCCGAGCAGCGTCGGCACTATGACCCGGCGCCTTCCAGATTCGCGATCATGCGTGCGAGAACCGCTGTGCAGGTGGCGAATTCGGCATCGGTGAGCCCTGCGGCCAGCTGGGCGCGAATGCGGGCGACCGAGTGCGCCGCAGCCTCGTGTGCCGCCCGACCGCTGGGCGTCACGGTGTATCGGCCACCGGCCGGAGTGATCCAGTCGTGGCCGACCAGGGCGGCCAGCACGTCGGCGACCGATTCCGTGCCACCATCCCAGAACGGACGGAGGGCGTCGTCGAGGTCCGTCTCGGCGACAGGGGCGCACACGATGGTGTTCAGCGCCTGCCACTGCGTGCGGGTCATGCCCGCCGTGTCGATCGCCTGGCCGAAGGCAGCCTCGATGAGCTGGTCGAGGCGCTTGACCTGATAGCCGATCAATCTGCGCTCCGCCATGACATTCCTTCCCGCAACTACATGTCCAATGACATGCATATTCCCGACGGTACCATGTGTCGGTGGACGAGGTCGAGCGGATCGAACGGGCGATGATCGCCATCCGACGGCGCCAGACGCGCCGCGCGCTGGCCGCGGACGAGCCGCGCGGCCAGGCGTTCGACGTGCTGGATGTCGTCGAGGACGCGACCGACCCCACCGTGTCGACCGTGGCCGGCGCGCTCGCCGTCGACCAGCCACGGGCGAGCAAGCTCGTCGCCGCCGCGGTCACCGACGGCCTGCTGCGCCGGGAAGCCGACCAGGCCGACGGCAGGCGCTCACTGCTGGTACTCACCGAACGGGGTCGCGCGGTACTCGAGCAGGCGCACGACCGCAGGCGCGCCGCCTTCGACCGGGCGATGACCGGCTGGCCGGATACCGACCGCACCGCCTTCGCCCTTCTGCTCGCCCGCTTCGTCGACGCGCTGGACTGACCGGATTGCTGGCAGACTCACCCGCGTGACGGAAGTGTTCAGCGCGGGAGTCCTGGTCTACCGGCGCGGCGCAGCGGCGACCACCGAAGTGCTGCTCGGCCACATGGGCGGGCCGCTGTGGGTGCGGAAGGACGCCTCGGCCTGGTCGATTCCCAAGGGCCAGTACCTGCTCGGCGAGGAACACCCGCGTGCGGCGGCCCGGCGCGAGTTCACCGAGGAACTCGGCCTGCCGGTGCCCGACGGGCCGTGGGTCGATCTCGGCGATGTGCGGTACGGCAGCGGCGGCAAACGCAAGACCGTCACCGTGTGGGGCGTGGAGGGCGACCTCGATCCGGCCGAGATCGTGCCTGGCACCTTCGAGCTGGAGTGGCCGCCGCGGTCGGGCCGGATCGGGGTGTTCCCGGAAATCGATCGTGCCGCCTGGTTCGACCTGGACACCGCGGCGGACAAGCTCGGCAAGGGCCAGCGCCCGTTCCTGGGCCGCCTGGCCGAATACCTCGACTGACACCGACGACCCGAGCGGCCGACGCCGCACGGCGGTAGATTGCTCAGCATGCCCAGCGACCTCCAGCTGAAGATCATGAACGGCGTCCACCGTGCGCTGCTGACCGTCACCGGCGGCCGGATCGGCAACCAGATCTTCGGGATGCCGTCCCTCGAGCTCACCACCGTCGGCCGCAAATCCGGCACCCCGCGCAAGGTCATGCTGACCGCGCCGGTCATCGATGGCGACACCATCGTGGTCGTGGCCTCCCGCGGCGGCGACCCCACCCATCCGGCCTGGTTCCTCAACCTGCGCGACAATCCCGAGGTCGAGGTGGCGCTGGCGCAGGGTGCCCGCAAGCCCATGCGCGCGCACGTCGCGACCGCCGAGGAGCGGGCGTCGCTGTGGCCGCGCGTGGTCGCCTCGTACAAGGGTTACGGCGACTACCAGACCAAGACCACCCGCGAGATCCCGCTGGTCCTGCTGACGCCCCGCTAGACGAGCGCGGCGCGGAACTCGGTCGGGCTGGCGCCGCGCGAGCGTTTGAACGCGGCACTGAACCCGAACGCGTCGGAGTAGCCGACGGTGGTTGCCACCTGCGCGACGCTGCGCGCGGGGTCGGCGAGCAGTTCCTCGGCCTCGGCCATCCGCCATTCGGTGAGGTACGCCAGCGGCGGCTGACCCATCACCTCGGTGAAACGCTTGGCGAACAACGCGCGCGAGACGGCGGCCTCGGCGGCCAGGCTCGCCACCGTCCAGCGCTCGAACGGCTTGGCGTGGATGGCTTCCAGCGCCGGACCGACCACCGGGTCGATCATGCCCCGGTACCAGGCGGGCGCGCAGTGCTGTTCCCTGGCGAGCCAGTCGCGCAGTGTGCACACCAGCGACCAGTCGATGAGCCGGTCCATCAGCGCCTGTGAGCCCGCGCTGAACCGCACCGCGTCGGCGGCGATCTTCGCCAGCCACTCGCACACGTCACTGTCGCTGCCGACCACCATCACGGCGGGCAGCGCCCGCAACAGGCGTTCGTGCCGGTGCCCCGAGGCGCGATACACCCCGACGATCAGCGAGGTCTCCTCCGCCGCGTCCCCTTCGGTGCCGCAGGCGACATATTCCGGTGTGGTGCAGCGAAGTTCGGTATCGACGATGGTGTCCGGCGCGAAGCACGACAGTTCGTACTCGATCGGTGGCCGCTCGGATGCCGATGCGGCATCGGACAATTGGAACGGCTCCTTCGCCTGGACCAGCGCCGTGTCGCCGACGCCGAGCCGGGTGCGTGAGCCGTCGGCGAGCACCAGCGTGCCGCCGCCGCGGACCACGCTCACCATGATCAGCGGCGCACGGTCGGCGAAATGAATCGTCCACGGTGCCGACAGCACCGCATGGGCGACGACGGAACCATCGGCACGAATGCCGCTCAGCAGCGAACTCAACAGATCCACTCCCCCACGATAGACGATCTCCTATCAAAAGGAGACGATCATCCATAGATCGTCCACACTTTCTGCGGTTGACTGAGCACGCGGGACGAACAGCCCGCCGCCATCATCGAACAGGGAGTCCATCGTGACGCAGCCGGCCGAATCCTCTACCCGCACAGCGCTTGTCGTGCTCGCCCACCACCGGGCCGATTCGCTGTCCGCCCACATCGCCCGCCGGGCGGTCGGCAGGCTCACCGCCGCCGGATACACCGTCGACCTGCTCGACCTGCACGCCGAGAACTTCGACCCCCGGATGACCGTGGCCGACCAACCCGATTGGGGCGATCGCGACAAGCGGTACTCCGCCGAGGTCGAGGCGCACATGGGTCGTCTCCTGGCCGCGGAGGTGGTCGTCGCGGTGTTCCCGATCTATTGGATGAGCGTGCCCGCCATCATGAAGGGCTGGATCGACCGGGTATGGAACTACGGTTTCGCCTACGGTCGCAGCAAGCCGCGCCTGGCGGGCAAACGGATGCTGTGGCTCGGCCTGGCCGGGGCGACCGCCGACGACGCGATCGTCCCCGGCATGGAGCAGGTGCTGGCCACCCAGCTCAGCGAGGGCCTGGCCTACTACTCCGGCTTCGCCGATTCTCGGGTCCACGTACTCCCCGACGCCGAGGAGCAGCCGCAGACCCTGGATGCCGAGGGCAACTTCCAGGTCGGCGCCGCGATCAGCGGCAACGCGCGCGACGCGCACTACGCCGCGTTCGAGGCGACCGCCGAGGGATATGTCGACGATTTCCTCGCCGCCCAGCTGGTCAGGGCCTGACCGACGCGCCGCCGGACCCCGAGCGCGTATCCGGCACTCGGGGTCCGGGGAGGAACGACAGCCGAGCCATCACATCCGGCTCAGATCCCCGGCACGGTCTTCAGCAGCACCTCGAAAAGCTCACTGGCCGTGCCTGACTCGTCGGCAGCGGTGGCGATGGTACGCAGCGCGCCTACGGTGAAATCGGCGCTCTGCTCCGGGACATAGCTCGCCGGGTCATCGATTCCCAGCGCGTACTGCCCGAACAACCCGGCCATCGCCTGCAGGAACGGCGCCATCAGGGTGGCCAGATGCGTGGCGGTGCCGCCGGTGGTGCGCACCATCCGGCCGCCCTGCTGGAAGCCTGCGAACATCGAGTACATGCCACCCAGGATCGCCAGGTCGTACATCGCGGCGGCGCCGAAATCCGCGCCGGCCCATTCGGCCCGGCCGAACAGGCCGAGCACCTCCCGGTACCGCTCGAACGCCGCCGTCGCGCCGCTGTAGAGCACGAACGCCCGCGGACCACCGATCATCGCGGGCACGGCCATGATCCCACCGTCGATCAGGTCGATCCCGTTCCCACCCGCCCACGCACCCAGCGAGCGGGCCTGCTCCGGCGTGGTGGTGGTCAGGTTCACCACGGTGCGACCGCGCAGCCGCTCGGCCGCCGGTTCGAGGTGCTCGCGCACCGCGGCATCGTCGAGCACGCACAGGATCACCAGATCACTCGCCGCCATCGCATCCGCGGCCGTCGCCGCGAGCACTGCACCATCGCCCACCAGCGCCTCGGCCTTGGCGGGGGTGCGGTTCCACACCGTCACCCGATGCCCACCGCGAAGCAGCGCCTGTGCCAGCGCGGCGCCCATCGCGCCGAGGCCGATCACCGAAACCCGCTGCGTCGTACCCGAGTTGGTCATATCTCCCCTTGCTCAGAAGTTCGCGTCGCCGGACGTGACGCACTCCTAGATTCATCGGTAGAGTTATGCGGCACAAGTACCGACAATCAAGTGCAATACCAACCAAAAGGTAAGTATGAAGCAGCGGGAACGGCCCTACTCGTGCGGTATCGACGCCGCGCTCGACGTCGTCGGCGGCAAATGGAAGGCGCTGATCCTGTGGGCGCTGTCCACCGGGACGCAGCGGTTCGGTGACCTGAAACGCCTGGTTCCCGGCGTCACCGAGAAGATGCTGATCCAGCAGCTGCGCGAGCTGGAGCACGACGGCATCGTGCACCGCGAGGTCTACCCACAGGTACCGCCGAAGGTCGAGTACTCCCTCACCGATCTGGGTGTCTCACTGAACGCGGCGCTGGTGACCCTCGGTGCCTGGGGCAACGACAACATGGATCACATCTGCGCGGTGAAAGGCGTCGCGGCGCCGGTGCACTGAGACCGCGCTCGGCGCCGACGCCGCGAACCGTCAGGCCCGGATTCCCGTCCAGGTCTTGCCCGTGATGCGCTCGTAGGCCTCTTCGTACTTGCGCCGGGTGGCCTCGACCACCTCGGCGGGGATCTGCGGGCCGGGGTATTCCTTGTTCCAGCCGGTCGAGGTGGACCAGTCGCGCACGAACTGCTTGTCGAAGGAGCGCTGCGGCCTGCCCGGCTCCCATTCGTCGGCGGGCCAGAAACGCGAGGAGTCTGAGGTGAGCACCTCGTCGCCGAGGGTGAGAACGTCACCGTCCCAACCGAATTCGACCTTGGTGTCGGCGACGATCACGCCGGACTTCGCCGCGTGCTCGGCACCGCGCGAGTAGATCTCCAGCGTGCGATCACGCAGCAGCTCGGCGACCTCGCGGCCCTCCTGATTCACCACGTCGGCGAAGCTGATCGCCTCGTCGTGCCCCTCGGCGGCCTTGGTGGACGGGGTGAAGATCGGCTCGGGCAGCTTGTCACCGTCGCGCAGTCCCGGCGGCAGCGCGATCCCGGACACGGTGCCCGACCGCTGGTACTCCTTCAGCCCGGATCCGGTGAGGTAGCCGCGCGCGATGCACTCGACCTGCACCATCTTCAGCGGCTTGACCCGGATGCCGCGCCCGGCGAACTCCGCGGGCACGTCGGTCGCCGACACGACATGGTTGGGGATACCGGTGAAGTACTCGAACCACCAGTTCGACAGCTGCGTCAGCAGCGCGCCCTTCTCCGGGATGGGCGTCGGCAGCACCACGTCGTAGACCGAGACCCGATCGGAGGCGACGAGCAGCAGGGTGTCACCGTCGGAGTAGAGGTCACGGACTTTCCCCGCGTGCACATGCTTCAACGTCGAGCCTTTCGGATCCTGGGTTCTCTCGCGTACGGAGGAACTGTACCGGCCCGGAACCGCACCGGATCATCCCTGGTCACCGGGACGCGAGTCCGATCACATTCCGGGGCGGGAAACTCGTGGGCGGTCCCACGCGGCAGGTGGCATTGTGGACGCTGATGTGCGCGCCGGGCGAACCCGGCGTGTGCGAGCCGTGCCGTGTTCGTCGACGACGAAGGAGATCTATGTCCGCCCCGAATCTCACCCGCGACCAGGCGGTCGAACGCGCGGCCACGGTGGCCGTGCAGAACTACCGGATCGAACTCGACCTCACCGACCAGCCGCGAGGCACGGGTTCGGAGGTCTCGGACACCTTCGGTTCGAAGACGACCGTCACCTTCACCGCCACCCCGGGCGCGAGCACCTTCATCGACCTGGTGGCGCCGCGGGTGCGCTCGGCGGTACTCAACGGCACGCCCCTGGATGTGCGTGACTACAACGAGTCGCAGGGCATCGCGCTGACCGACCTGGCGGCGACCAACGAGCTCGTGGTCGAGGCCGACTGCGAGTACTCGCACACCGGCGAGGGCCTGCACCGCTTCGTCGACCCCACCGACGACCGGGTCTACCTGTATTCGCAGTTCGAGACCGCCGACGCCAAGCGGATGTTCGCCTGCTTCGACCAGCCCGATCTCAAGGCCACCTTCGACGTGGTGGCGACCGCTCCCGCCGACTGGCAGGTCGTGTCCAACGGCGCGACTGTGGAGGAGCACAAGGTCGGCGCGGTGGTGCGGCACACCTTCGCCACCACCCCGAAGATGAGCACCTACCTGGTCGCCATGATCGCCGGTCCGTACGCCAAGTGGACCGATACCTACACCGACAGCCACGGCGAGATCCCGCTCGGCCTGTTCTGCCGGGCCTCGCTCGCCGAACACATGGACGCGCAGCGCCTGTTCACCGAGACCAAGCAGGGTTTCGCCTTCTACCACGACAACTTCGGTGTGCCGTATGCCTTCGGCAAGTACGACCAGCTGTTCGTGCCGGAGTTCAATGCGGGCGCGATGGAGAACGCGGGCGCGGTCACCTTCCTCGAGGACTACGTGTTCCGGTCCAAGGTGACCCGCGCGTCCTACGAGCGCCGCGCCGAGACGGTACTGCACGAGATGGCGCACATGTGGTTCGGCGACCTGGTCACCATGAAGTGGTGGGACGACCTGTGGCTCAACGAGTCGTTCGCGACCTTCGCCTCGGTGCTGTGCCAAGCCGAGGCCACCGAATACACCAGCGCCTGGACGACATTCGCCAATGTCGAGAAGTCGTGGGCATATCGCCAGGACCAGCTGCCCTCCACCCATCCGATCGCCGCCGACATCCCCGACCTGCACGCGGTGGAGGTGAACTTCGACGGCATCACCTACGCCAAGGGCGCCTCGGTGCTCAAGCAACTCGTCGCCTACGTCGGCCTGCAGCCGTTCCTGGCCGGGCTGCGCGACTACTTCTCCGAACACGCCTACGGCAATGCCACCTTCGACGATCTGCTCGCCGCACTGGAGAAGGCGTCGGGCCGGGATCTGTCCGACTGGGGCGCGCAGTGGCTCAAGACCACCGGGCTCAATATCCTGCGCCCTGACTTCGTGGTGGCGCCCGACGGCACCTTCGCGAATTTCGGTGTGGTGCAAGAGGGTGCCGCGCCCGGCGCCGGTGAGGTCCGGGTGCACCGGATCGCGGTCGGTGTGTACGACGATGTCGACGGCAAGCTGGTACGGACCCACCGTGTCGAACTCGACCTCGACGCGGCCTCACGCACCGAGGTGCCCGAGCTGGTCGGGGTGCCGCGCGGCAAGCTGGTGCTGGTCAACGACGACGACCTCACCTACTGCTCGCTGCGTCTAGACCCCGACTCGCTCGAGGTGGCGGTGCAGCGAATCGGCGATATCGCCGATTCGCTGCCGCGCACGCTGGCCTGGTCGGCGGCCTGGGAGATGACCCGGCAGGCCGAGCTCAAGGCCCGCGATTTCGTCGCCCTCGTGCAGCGCGGGATCGGCGCGGAGTCCGAGATCGGGGTGGTGCAGCGGCTGCTCATGCAGGCCGCCACCGCCATCTCCAGCTACGCCGATCCGGTCTGGGCGCAGCGGGAGGGCTGGCCCGGTTTCGCCGACCGGCTGCTAGAGCTGGCCCGCGGCGCCGAGGCGGGCTCGGATCATCAGCTGGCCTTCGTCAACGCGCTCACCGGCGCCAAGCTGGAGTCCCGGCACACCGGGGTGCTCGCGCAGCTGCTCGACGGTGATCCGGCCGCGGCGGGGCTGGCGGGCCTGAGCATCGACACCGATCTGCGCTGGCGGGTCGTCACCGCGCTGGCCGCGGCCGGGCAGATCGACGCCGACGGCCTCGACACCCCCACCATCGACGCCGAGCTGGCGAACGATCCGACCGCGGCGGGCAAGCGGCAGGCGGCCGCGGCCTCGACCGCCCGCCCGATCGCCGAGGTGAAGGCCAAGGCCTGGCAGACGGTGATGGGCGACGATTCGGTGCCCAACATCACCGCCCGCGCCATCGTCGGCGGCTTCGCGCCGGTCGGCCAGGGTGAGCTGCTCGCGCCGTATGTAGACCAGTACTTCGCCGACATCCCCGAGGTGTGGGAGCGCCGCTCCAGCGAGGTGGCCCAGACCGTCGTCGTAGGCCTGTACCCGCACTGGGCGATCAGCGAACAGGCCGTCGCCAAGGCCGACGAGTTCCTGGCAGGCGACCATCCGCCCGCCCTGTACCGCCTCGTCTCCGAGGGCCGCGCGGGCATCGAACGTTCCCTGCGCGCAAGGGAATTCGACGCCAAGTAGGAACGACACCCGATGGCCCCGATCCCCGGCGGATCGGGGCCATCGCCGCTACGGCCGCCCCTTGGTCCGTGCCGCGTCGCCACCGCAACCCGCCGACAATCCGGCAAGCTGCCCGGCCCGCGCAGGCCGACAGCGCTGCTGCTGTGAGCGGATCTGCCCAGGGCAGCATCGCGGGCGAATCGCGGTGCGGGCGAGGCACGGTGGACGCATGGCACACGACGACAAGACCCCGATGTTCAGCTGGCGGGCGCGGGAGCAGCTGTTCGGCCGCCGGATTCTGGTGCTGGACGGAGCGCTCGACGACGACAACGGCACCCTGCTGATCACCCAGCTGCTCACCCTGGCCGCCCAATCCCCGGAGGCGCCGATCTCGCTGTGGATCCACTCCCCCGGCGGTTCGGTGCCATCGATGCTCGCCATCCGCGACGTGATGCGGCTGGTGCCGTGCGAGGTGTCCACCCTCGCGCTCGGATTGGCGTGCAGCGCCGGGCAATTCCTGCTGTCCTCGGGCACGCCGGGGCGCCGGTTCGCACTGCCGCACGCCCGCATCCTGATGCACCAGGGTTCGGCCGGGATCGGCGGTAGCGCGGTGGAGGTCGAGGTACAGGCCGACGATCTGCGCTACACCGTGCAGACGGTGCTCGGCCTGATCGCCACCGACACCGGTCAGCCCTACGACCGGGTCTACGAGGACTCGCTGCACGACCGCTGGTTCACCGCGACCCAGGCGCGCGAATACGGCTTCATCGACCACATCGTCGAATCCTTCGACGAGGTCGTGCCCAATCGGCACCGCATCGGCATCACAGCCTGACGGCACGACCCGATACCGCACGCTCGGTCACCTCTCCGACGCGAGACAGCCCACCCCGCACCGTCGCCGAGGCCGAGCACAGCCATCCGCCGACGAGTTCGGCCCGAACGCCCAAAGGCGGCAACCATGACGAGTTACACCATCCCCAACGTCGTCTCCCAGCATCGCGGTGGCGAGCGGATCACCGACATCTATTCGCACCTGCTCAGCGAACGCATCGTCTATCTCGGCACCCCGATCGACTCCGGTGTCGCCAACGCGCTCATCGCGCAACTGCTGCATCTGGAATCCGACAGCCCTGGCGCGCCGATCAGCCTCTACATCAACTGCGAGGGCGGCGACCTGTCGGCCATGCTCGCGGTCTACGACACCATGCGGTTCATCAAGGCACCGGTGCACACGACCTGCGTCGGGCAGGCCATCGCCGTCGGCGCCGTCCTCCTCGCGGCGGGCGCACCCGGCCACCGCGCGATGCTCCCGCACACCCGAATCGTGTTGCACCAGCCCGCGACGCGCGGCCAGGGCACCATCCCGGACCTGATCCTGCAGGCCGACGAACTCGTCCGCATGCGCGCCGCGGTCGAGACCATTCTCGCCGAACACACCGGCCAGACCCCCGAAACCCTGCGTCGCGACACCGACCGCGACCGCGTCTTCACCGCCGAGACCGCTCCCGCCTACGGCCTCGTCGACCAGGTCCTGCAGGAACGCGACTAGCCACTGTCGGACGATCGATCCCCAGGCCCGCGTGGCGGCGACCGGGGCAGGAGGCGAAGCCACCGTCGCCTGGCGAATCGACCTACCCGGTATGGGCGGGCGCTACTGCTTTTCGATGCGGTCGAGGTAGACGCGGCGGGTGGCGTGGTCGACGCGGGTGATGGCGGCGTCATCGTTGGCGGCCCTGCGCAGCAGGCGCATCACCGGTTCCGGGACCAGCCCGGCGGCATTGGCGGCCATCCCGACATAGCCGGGCACGGCGGTCTCGGCCGCCCTCGTCTCGACCGTGCGGACCACGGCGGCGGCGATATCCTCGGGGTCGACGGCGGGCAGGATGCCATAGTCGATGCCGGAGCTGAGTTCGGTGCGCACCGCCGAGGGCAGCACGGCGCTCACGCTCACGCCGGTGTCGTCCAGCTCGAGGCGGGTGGCGGCGGTAAGTCCGACCACGGCGTACTTGCTGGCGTTGTACACCGCCAGGCCCTTGATCGGGAACTTGCCCGCCAGCGAGGCGATATTGACCACGTGCCCGCGGTCGCGCTCCAGCATGCCGGGCAGGGCCAGCCGCATCCCGTGGATGACACCGTAGACGTTGACGTCCATCGTGAGCTGGTCGATCCGGTCGGACTGGTCGAGGAACGGTCCGTTGGGCATCACCCCGGCGTTGTTCACCAGCACGTCCAGCGGCGCGCCACGCCAGGCCGCCGCCGCGCCGAGAAACGCCGCGTAGGAGGCCTTGTCGGTGACGTCGAGCGCGTGCCCCACGGCCCGGTCGCCGAGCCCGTCGGCGGCCTGCACGGCCATGGCCTCGTCGAGATCGCCGAGCGCCACATAGGCGCCCTCGGCCACGAACGCCGCCGCCGTGGCGAGGCCGATCCCGCGGGCCGCGCCGGTGATCGCGACCAGCGCGCCGTTCAGATCGATTCGCGGGTAACTCATGCCGGTACCGCCATCTCGTCGTCGGTGACAATGGTGAAGTCGTCGGGGTCGAAGGCACTGACCCTGCGGGTCAGCTCGCCGGTCGACCAGGGCCAGCTGAAACTGTTGCGGCCATTGGCATCCAGGTAGTAGCTCTGGCAGCCGCCCGCGTTGTAGACCGTGCCGGCCAGCGCGGCCTGCACCTGCTCGACGTAGCGGGCCTGCACCTGCGGCCGCACGTCCAGCATCGCCCAACCCCGCCGCCGCGCGCTCGCGATCGCCGAAACCAGGAAGTCGACCTGGGCTTCGAGAATGGCGAAGGCCGAGGAGTGCCCGGTGCCCAGACTCGGCCCGAGCACGGTGAACGCGTTGGGGAATCCGGTGGTGACGGTGCCGAGATAGGCCTCGGGCGAGCCCTGCCAGTGCTCGGCCATCGAGCGTCCGTCGGCACCGCGCACGATATCGGCCAGCGGAGTGTCGAGGATGTGGAAGCCGGTGCCGAGGATCACCGCGTCGACCTCGGCGGTGGTGCCGTCGGCGCCGTGCACGGTACTGCCGCGGAATTCGGCCACCGCAGTGGCGTGCACATCGACATTGCCTTCGGTGAGCGACTGGAGGTAGCTGTTGGAGAACAGGATTCGCTTACAACCGAGCAGGTAGTCAGGGGTGAGCTTGGCGCGCAGCACCGGATCGCGCACCACCGCGCGCAGATACGCGGAGCCGACCGACTGCACCGTCTGCATCAGCGGCCGCGGATGCCGGAAGGCGACACCGAGCGCCTCCATCAGCGCGTACTCCACCGAGCGCAGCGCCCTGTGCGCGAACGGTACCCGGCGCATCAGCCGCTTCTCGATCGCGGGCACCGGGTGATCCAGTTTCGGCAGCACCCACTGCGCGGTGCGCTGGAACAGGTGCAGCTCGGCCACCTCGGGCTGGATCGCGGGCACGAACTGCACGGCCGAGGCACCGGTGCCCACCACCGCGACCCGCTTGCCGCGCAGGTCGTACTCATGGTTCCAGCGCGCGGAATGGAAGACCTCGCCGGGGAATTCGGCCAGGCCGGGGATCTCGGGGACGCGCGGCTCGTTCCACGGCCCCGCGGCCGAGACCACGAAGCGCGCGGTCAGCTCACCGTCTCCGGTGGCGAGGCGCCACTGCCGCGCGGCGTCGTCCCAGTGCGCGCCGGTGACCTCGACGCCGAACCGGGTGCGCTCGGCCAGCCCGTGCTCGCGGGCCACCCGGTCGACGTAGGCGAGAATCTCGGGCTGGGTCGCGAACAGCCGTGACCACTCGCTGTTGGGCGCGAACGAGAACGAGTACAGCCCCGACGGCACATCGCAGGCGCAACCGGGGTAGGTGTTGGCGCGCCAGGTGCCGCCGAAGGCGTCGGCCTTCTCGACGATGAGCACGTCCTCGACGCCCGCCTCGGCGAGCTTGATGGCGGCGCAGATGCCGGAGATGCCCGCCCCGATCACGATCACCTCGTGGTGGCTGGTCATACGGTCGCTCCTTCGTGTGCGGCGCGGATCGCCGCGGCGACCCGGGTGGAGGTGGTGCGGCGGGCGATCTCGAGTGTCGCCGCGCGCCTGCTGAATTCCATGAAGTTGGGGCCCATGACGGCGAGATCGACCAGGCTCGGTTCAACCCGGATCACCCGGGTTCCGGCGGCACGCAGAGCCGCGACTTCACGGTCGAGACCACGGGTCATCTGCCGACGCAGCAACCGCTCGGCCCGGTCCAGTCCCCGCGCCGGAGCACCACCGGCGGATGTCATCGGCGCGACGACGACCACCTCGTCGAGTTCGAGCGGCAGCAACAGATCCGCCGAGACCGACGAGACCGCGCCACCGTCGACATAGTCGCGCCCCGCGATCCGCACCGGAGGGAACCAGCCGGGGATCGCCCAGGACGCGGCAATCGCCGCACCGAGGTCAGCCGGGGGTGCGCCGGGACTGCCGAAGGCGACCCGATCCCCCGTCGCGGCGTCAGCGGCGACCAGCCACGTCGCGGGGTGATCCACCCACGCTCGAGCGGCCTGACCAGGTACCGCTCCGGTGCGCCCCCGCCCGTCGGCAGGGCTACCGGTGCCGGCGTCGGCTGCGGCATCGGGGCTCGCGCTGAGCTTCGCACCTCGCGCGTTGGCAGCTGGTGCGTTGCCCCTCTCCGGCCTGCCGCCGAAGGCACCTGGTTCGGTGAGCGCGCTGCCGAAATCGCGCAACCAGCGTGCGTCGCCGCGGCCGCGGGGAAGTAGACCGGCGAGGGCGGTGTAGGGCGATCCGGTACGCAGGCCCGCACCGATCAAGCCGAGTCCGGGCAGCGCGGGCGCGGGCAGCGGTGGAACCCGGCCAGGGTCGACCGCGACGTGCCGGGTGAGCACCGGATCGGTGGCCGGGGCACCGTCGAGGGCGGCCAGCAGGTCGGCGGGCGTGCGGCCGGAGCCGAGCGCGGCAGCGATCTCGGCCCCCGCGGACGTACCGATCAGGACCTCTGCGGTCCTGGCGTCCCAGTCGAGCGCGCGTTCGACGGCGGCGAGGGCCACCGCCGTCCAGGCGAAGCCGAGGATGCCGCCGCATCCGATGGCGAGGCCACGTCGTGTAGTCATGTTTCGGATACTAACGGTATTCGAATTCCAGCGGTACCCCGTTTTGCTAAACTCCGGCGCATGGCCAGGATGACGCGCAAGCAGTCGCATGCTCAGACTCGCGAACGTCTGGTCGAGACAGCCAAGCGCCTGTTCCTGGCCGACGGCTACAACGTGACCTCGCTGGAGAAGGTGGCCGCGGAGGCCGGGTTCTCCAAAGGAGCGGTCTACTCGAATTTCGCCACCAAGCACGAGCTGGGCCTGGCCGTCATCGATGTCGTGCATGTGGAGCGGGCCGAATCCCTCGGCGAAGCCCTGCTGCACCAGGACACGATGGCGGCGCGGATCGAGGGATTCGCCCGCTGGGCGGATGCGAACATCGGCGATGTCGGCTGGACAGCGCTCGAGGTCGAGTTCGCGACCAGCACCCGGCACCTGCCGGAGGTGCGCGCCGAATTGGCCACGCGCAGAAGATCACTCACCGCGATGCTGGGCTCGCTGATCCAGGTGCAGGCCGAGCAACTCGGCATCGAGCTGCCGATCTCCGCCGACGAGGCCGCACTGCGGCTGCTTTCGCTCGGCATCGGCCTCGGTGTCCAACGCGCGATCGACCCGGAGATGCCCGTGAGCGCCCTCGTCGATCTCGTGCGCAGCCTGGTCGAGGAGCCCGCTGTCCGCCACTGATCGGCGGATCCGCCTCGACGAGGCGGCGTCCGGCCTGCTGTCCGCAGCGGAAAACCGAGCTCGCGTCGGCTCAGGCCACCGAGAGCAATGCGTTCGGGGCGACGGAGTTCGGCCGGGGTGCGGCGACGCGGCGATCACCGCCGATGTGGACGGCATGCGCCGGGCCCCGCATGGACTCGGCCACCTGGGCAACCAGCTCGCCGAGCGACGTGCCGAGGGCGCCTGCCAGCGCTGCGATCATCTCGCTGGAGGGTTCCTTACGCCCGCGTTCCACCTCGGACAGGTACTGCGGGGAGATACCGGCCCGGCCCGCGGTGTCGACCAGGGTGGAGCGCTGCTCCAGGCGTAGGGCGCGCAGCCGGTCACCGAGTGCCTCGCGCCAGAGTGGCTCGGGCCGCGCCCGCTGCTCGCGTCGTCCGCCCGGAATCACCCGCAACCCGTTGTGCTCGCCCATACCGCGAGCGTAGGGACAGCGGCGGCGAAGTACCCGGTTCTTCTGCTGTCGGCGTAATCGGCTCAGCGGGTGATGCCGAAGCGGGTGTCCACCCAGCCGAGCGCGTCGGTGAAGGAGGCGCCGATGATCGCGCTGTGGTCGGTGTCGTCGAACTTGCGGTAGTCGACCGTCTGACCGCGCAGTTGCTGTTCGGCGACCATCGCGTCGGTCGACGTCAGCGGTACCGTCAGATCGTCGCGGCCCTGGAGCACCAGTACGGGCACGGTGAACCGCACACCGCTGGGATCGTTGTCGTCGAGCACCCGCAGCAGTTCGGACAGATCACCGTCGGAGGTGAACACCTCCCGCGGCGACAGTCCACCCCACCTGCTCGAATCTCGGAGCGCGGCGGCACATTCGGTGTCGGCGCTCGGCAGCAGTTCCACCGCGCGCCCGGTGAGGAACCGGCCCGGATCGAGCTCGGTGACCGTCTGCGCCCCGCGGACCAGCAGGGGCACGAAACTCCCGATGTCGCCCGCACCGAGCTTGCCGAGGGGGTTGCCGACCGTCCATTTCGCCATCCGCACCTGTTCGCCGATATGCGAGACCGGCGCCAGCGCGACGGCGCCGAGCAGCGGCGATTCCGGCGTCCACGCCGCGGCCGCTCCCGCGGCGAACAGGGCCGCGTGCCCACCCTGGGAGTGTCCCATCGCCACCCAGCGGGTCCCCACGGAGGCGTCGACTTCCCGTGCGGCCGTGGCCAGATCGGCCATGGCGCGCTGTTCGGTGTCGCCGATCAGGTAGCCGTGCGGACCCGGGGTGCCGAGCCCCTGATAGTCGGTCTTGGCGACGGCGTAGCCCGCCGCCACCCACCGCGCCTGGTCGTCGGCGCTCGGCGAGGACCCACCGGTCCGTGAGGGCGCGCAGTCGTCGGCGACCCCGCTGGTGCCAGGGCCCCAGACGACCAGCGGCCAGCCACCCTCGGGCGGTGCGCCCGCAGGCACCGCGAGCGTGCCGGAGACCGCCACCGGGGTGTTGCGCGCGTCGACCGAGCGGTACAGGACGAGGTGGTTGCTCGCGCCGCGCACCGTCGGCACGCCGGTCAGCGCACGGGTCCTGATCACCGACCCGTGCCGTCCCGGAACGGCTTCGGCGGGGGGTGCGTAGAAGTCGGACTGCGGCGTGCCGAGCGCGACGCCTGCCGCGTCAGCGGTGTCCCCGGCGCAGGATGTGGTCACCAGGGCCGAGCACGCTACCACGGCGGCCGCGACCGCCCGCAGGATTCCGGTCCGCATGTTCCCCCCCGTCGACGCCGATAGACCGCGCATCAGGGTACTCGATCCGGCCCGGCGGCCCCGGGCCGGATCGACCGGTCAGCGCAACACCCGGCCGAGGAAATCCCGGATCAGCCCGGCGATCTCGGGTCCGTGGGTTTCCAGCGCGAAGTGCCCGGCATCGAGCAGGTGCAGTTCGGCGTCGGGCAGGTCGCGCAGGTAGGCGCGGGCGCCGTCGGGGCCGAAGATCTCGTCGTGCTCGCCCCAGGCGATCAGCGTCGGCGGGCGGTGCTCGGCGAAATACTTCTGGAAGCCGGGGTAGCCGTCGAGGTTGAGCTTGTAGTCGGCGAACAGCTGCAGCTGGATCTCCTTGTTGCCCGGCCGCTCCAGGTAGGCCTGGTCCAGGGTCCACGTGTCCGGGCTGATCAGCGCCAGCCGGTCGGCCGGAACACCATGGGTGTACTGCCACTTCGTCGCGTCGGGCTCGAGCAGCTTGCGCACCTCGGGCTCGTGAGTGGCGCGGTCGTTCGCGTGCGCGAACAGCACCTCCCAGAACGGGGTGAACCCTTCGAGGTAGGCGTTGCCGCTCTGGGTGATGAGCGCACTGACCCGCTCGGGGTTCCGGGCGGCGATGCGCAGGCCGATCGGAGCGCCGTAATCCTGGATGTAGAGCGCGAACCGGTCGATCCCGAGGACATCGAGCAGGTCCAGGGTGATCTCGGTGAGTTTCTCGAAGCTGTAGTCGAATTCGTCGACCGGCGGCATCGCCGACTGGCCGAAGCCCAGGTGGTCGGGGGCGAGCACGTGGTAGTCCGCGGCGAGCTCGGGGATCAGGTTGCGAAACATCGCCGAACTGGTCGGGAAGCCGTGCAGCAGCACCACTGTCGGCGCGGCGGGATCGCCGGCTTCCCGGTAGAAGATCGACTGTCCCTGGATGTCGATTGTGCGGTGGCGGACGTCGGTCATGGGACTCTCGCTTTCTCGATGGTTGTTTCGTGCGGATGGTCAGACGGTCACCGCGATGCGGCTGCGCACCGGGGTGATCAGGAGAACGGCGGCGACGGTGAACGCCGCGCCGAGGGCGAAGTAGCCGCGGTAGCTGTCGGTGACGGCGTGCACGATCGTGGCGACGCCGAGTCCGGTCGCGGCGGCGAGCTGGTGGATCACCCAGGCGGGTGCCAGCGAGCGGCCCATCCGGGCCGGATCGAGACCACGCGACAGAATCGCCATGGTCAGCGGGATGACCGGGAACGAGGCGATGCCGAACAGCACCGCGACGACGACGAGCACCTGCGGGCCCGGCACGAACACCGCGGGCAGCAGCGCGGCCAGACGCACCGAATACAGCACGCGCAGCAGCGATTCCGGCGAGTGCCGTGGCAGCAGCCGGACCATCGCCGCCGAAGTCAGCCCGGCCGCGAGGGCGGCGAGCGCGACGAGCCTGCCCGCCCCGGCCACCGACCAGCCCAGGTCCACCGCGTGTTTCGGCAGCATCAGGACCACCACGTACAGCGTCGCCGCGTGTAACCCGAACGACACCAGCACCTTCCACCGATCCGCGAGCGATTCGCCGGCCGTCGCGGCGGTGGACGCCGGCCGATCCGCGGGCAGCAGTGTCCACAGCAGCGCGGTAGCCACGAGGCCGACGGCGCCGAGCAGGGCGAAGGTGCCGCGCACGCTGACCGGATCGAACAGCGCGGTCGCGGCCCATGGCGTGATCAACTGGCCCAGGTTGATGCCGATCGCCGCCCGCGCCATCGCCGGTCCCGCCTGCGCGCCATGAGCCCGCGCGAGCAGGGTGGTTACGGTGAGGGTGGACGATGCCGCGAAGCCGAACCCGCCGAGCAGCATGTAGGCCGCGACGAACTGCCAGGTCTCGGTGACCGCGGAAAGCACCAGGTAGCTGCCGGAAATGAGCGTCAGCCCACCGGTCAGGACGAGCTTGGGACCGTATCGGTCGAGCAGCCGGCCGACGCCGCCCTGGGCGAGCCCGGTCACCGCGGTGCTCAGGCCGGCGGCCACGGCCAGTGCGGTCGCCGACACCCCGTACGCGGCGGCGGTCGGGGCGAAGAACACCCCCATGGTGAAGTTCAGCCCGAACGACACCGTCATGGCCGCGAGGCCGGCCGAGGCGAGATGCGGAGCCCGCATGACGTTACCTCCTAACTGTTTATATAGATTTCAATGGTTAGAACCGGGCATGCAGGTGCTACCGCCGGATCGAGTGCGGTTCAGTCGCGCCCGGAGTCGGCGCGCAACCGGGCGTTCTGGGCTTCGAGCTCCGCGATCCGGTCACGCAGGACCTGCATCGCCTCGGCGACCGCGGCGCGCGGGTACAGCGTCGGGATGTGCTGGCGGCAGTTCCAGTCGAACGCCTCGACCTCGATCAGCACCGCCCGCTCGACCCGCGCCGCATACCCCTCGACCACCAGCGAGCCGAGCAGTGCCGGATCGTCGGCCGCCTCCACCACGCGGGCCCGGCCGAAGATCTTCATCCTGGACTGGGTGCTGTAGTCCATCAGGAACAGCGAGACGCGCGCATCGTGGTCGAGGTTGCCGCGGCTGATGTACTGCTTGTTGCCGCGGAAGTCGGCGAAGCCGAGCGTGCGCTCGTCGAGCACCTTCAAGAACCCCGGCGGGCCGCCGCGGTGCTGGATGTAGGGCCAGCCGGTCTCCCCGACGGTGGCCAGGTAGAAGCTGTCGCGCTCGCCGATGAACCAGGCCTCGTCGGGCCCGATCCGGTCGGCGACCTCGGGCACGCTCGCCATCCGCTGGTAGCTGCGCAGGCTGCCGTGTGCGCGCTGATGCTCGCGCACCAGCGGGGTGAACGCGACCTGTGCGTAATGCCCGGTCATGACAGCGCCCCGGTGCGCCGGGGGTGGCCGGGAACTGCGTATTCGATCATGGGAGCTTTCCCGCTCGTCGGGTGTGGAACCCGCCCGGCCAGGACCGGCCCGGCCGGGCGAGGAGTCATCAATGCGCGTGGTGGCGCACCACCGGCCAGTCGATATCGGTGTCGACGGCCTTGTTCAGGTAGTTGGTGAACACGTTGAGCGCCACGTTCGCGATCACCTCGGCGATCTCACCGTCGGTCAGGCCGGCGGCCTGCGCGGCCTTGACCTCGGCCTCGTCGACTCCGCCCTTGGCGCGCACCACGGCGGTGGCGAACGCGAGCACCGCGGCGGCCATCGGATCGGCCGAGCGCCCGTGCCGCGCCTCGGCGATCTCGGCGTCATCGAGCTCGGCGATAGTGGCACCGATGTAGCTGTGCGCCGACAGGCAGTAGTCGCACCCGTTCTCCTCGGCCACCAGCAACGCGATACGTTCCCTGGCCGGCGCGGACAGCGCGCCGCCCGCGAGCGCCGAGGAGAAGCCGAGGTAGGCCTCGAGCACGGCCGGGCTGTTGACCATCGCCTTGGTCATGTTCGGCGTGACCCCCAGCGCCTGCTGCACACCGGCAAGCAGGTCGGCGGCCTTACCGGTGGCGGTATCGGGCTGGATCAGGGGTAGACGAGACATGTTGTGTCCTTTCACGTTCGGTTGCTCTAACCACTTACATAAGGATGAACGGTTAGATGCTGCCGGTTGATTCCCGCTTCAGGAAACTTCTCGGATTCGTCCGACAGCCCCGCGGCCGCCACCCGGCTCAACCCGGTCCGAAAACACGAACGGCGCGTTCACCACAGTGGGTGAACGCGCCGGACGGCGACGAGGGAGACTAGCGACCGATAGCCGCGGCCATCACGCGCACGGCCGAGATCAGGCCGTCGATCAGGTTGCCCTGACGGAACGAGGCCAGCGCGGCCGTGACGCCGAGCTGGCAGATGCGGTCGTTGGCACGCTCGGCCACGTCGGCGCCGGAGCGGACCTCGATCGCACCCTGGTTCGGCGACACCGCGATGAGCACCGAGCCGGCCGCCTCCGGGGTGTTCGGCAGCAGCGCGTCGGCACCGGCCGCCGGGTCGGCACCGAGATCGCCCAGGTAGATGTTGAAGCGAACCTTCGTCGCGCGGGTCGCGTCGGTGAGCGCGTTGTCGAGCGACACCCGCTCACGATCGGTGAAGGGCACCTCGTCGAACACGGTGCCCGGCTCGTGCACACCGGACACGCGGCCGCTGCTGGTCAGCGCGAATCCGTGCGCCAGGTCGGCCTCGACCACCGCGGGCCACTTAGAACTTGCCACTTGCCCGGCCTCCGATCAGCTCCGCGTCTGCGGCTTCGAGAGCCGCATGGCTGCCATGCGACTCGGCGGTGTGGTGACCCGCTGAGGTCACCTCGTCGGTAGCGCTCCACAGCACCGGCGGGTGGGTCCACTTCTGCCCGAGCGCGAAGTGGGCCGGCTTGTCACCGGGAAATGGCTTACCGAGATAGGACAAACCCGCGATCGCGAAGTAGATCGCGGCCGGGATGCCGACGAAGATCAGCACTGTCTCGAGAATGCTCACGGTCCAACGGTAGACGATGCTGTGTAGTAGGTCATCCTCCGGCCACACCAGTGACCGGCGTGTCCGGCCTCGTCACACCAGCCAGGCCGCCGCGTTCGCGGGCAGCCGGTCGTCGGAGACCGGCGCGCTGGCCAGCAGCACCTCCCCCGGCGGCAGCTGGATCGGTCCATCGGAGGCATTGAGCACACACACCAGCCCGCCCGGCCGCCGGAACGCCAGACACCCATCGGGGCTGCCGTACCACTCGATGCGCGCACCGGCGAATTCCGTTCTCGTCCCGCGCAATTCGATCGCCAGCCGGTACAGCGACAGCGTCGAACGCAGCGTTTCCAGCTGGGCTTCCACGGTGCGATCGGCCCACTCGGCGGGAATCGGCAGCCACGGCTCGCCCTCGGTGAAACCGAACGGCGGCAGCGCACCCTCCCACGGGATCGGCACCCGGCAGCCGTCACGGCCGCGCTCGGTGTGGCCGGAGCGTTCCCACACCGGATCGCGCAATGCGTCGTCGGGCAGGTCGTCGACATTGGGCAGGCCGAGTTCGGCGCCGTTGTAGACGAACACCGCGCCGGGCAGCGCCAGCTCCACCATCATCATCGCCCGCGCCCGCGCCAACCCCTCGCGACCGCCGCCGTACCGGGTGACCTCCCGCTCGATGTCATGGTTGGACAGCGTCCAGGTGGGTGGCGCGCCGACCCCGCGCACCGCGTCGAGCGAATGCGTGATCGCGCCCTTCACCGCCTCGGCGGTGAACGGGGTCTCGGCCAGCCGGAAATTGAAAGCGAGATGTAGTTCGTCGGGGCGGACGTACTCGCCGAAGCGGGTGTTGTCGTCGACCCACACCTCCCCGATCGACACCGCGTGCGGGTAGTCGTCCATCACCGCGCGGATCCGGCGGTGAATGGCGTGCACGCCGGGATTGTTGAAGCGGGGATCGTCGTCGTCGTGCACCAGCATCTTGGTCTCGACCCTGGCCATATCGGGCAGGCCGTCCGGCTTGGCCATGCCGTGCGCGACATCGATACGGAAACCGTCGACGCCGCGGTCGAGCCAGAACCGCAGTGTCTTCTCGAAATCGGCGGCGACCTCGGGGTTCTCCCAGTTCAGGTCGGGCTGTTCCGGCGCGAAGATGTGCAGGTACCACTGGCCGGGTGTGCCGTCGGCCTCGATGACCCTGGTCCAGGCGGGGCCGCCGAAGATGCTCGGCCAGTTGTTCGGCGGCTCGGCGCCGTCCGGGCCGCGACCGTCGCGGAAGAGGTATCGCTCCCGCTCCGGACTGCCCGGCGCGGCCTCGAGCGCCGCGGTGAACCACGGGTGTTCGACGCTGGTGTGGTTGGGCACCAGGTCCATCGTCACCTTGATCTCGCGATCGTGCGCATCGGCGATCAGCTCGTCGAGCGCGGCCAACCCACCGAAAAGCGGGTCGATATCGCGCGGATCCGACACGTCGTACCCACCGTCGGCCTGCGGTGAGCGCATCACCGGGCAGATCCACAGCGCATCGACGCCGAGCAGCTCGAGGTAGCCCAGCTTCTCGCGCACGCCACCGAGGTCGCCGACGCCGTCACCGTCGGAGTCGGCGAACGAGCGCGGATAGACCTGATAGAACACGGCGGTGGTCCACCACGGAGCGGTGCTGTCTTCCCCCGGCACCGGCGAGGCAGGTGTCTGTGTCACATCCGCAATATTGCCAAAGATCGCTCGTGATATTCCTACGGCACGAGACTTTCTGCCGATACGGCAAATTGTCAGCGTTCACGACTCCTGCCGGAAACCTTCGGGTAACCCCGATATCGCCGGAGATCGGCGCGGCGAGCGGCCGGTGATCAGCGAACGTTGGGCACCTAGCCTGTCAGCCGGGCGTGTTTTGCCGGAATCCGACGCACCGTCGTTGTCAGCCGGGCGTGTTCTGCAGGGAAGCCGCGGCCATCCGGAAGTAGTCGAGTAGGGCCTTGCGGTGTTCGTCGTCCAGGATCGACGGTTCGATCTCACCCACCGCGATCGTCATGCACCGCAACCACGCGTCCCGCTCGAGCGGCCCGATGGCGAACGGGTGGTGCCGCATCCGCAGGCGCGGGTGCCCACGCTCGTCGGAGTAGGTGCGCGGACCACCCCAGTACTGTTCGAGGAACATCCGCATCCGGCGCTCGGCCGGGCCGAGATCCTCCTCCGGATACAGCGGACGCAGGATCTCGTCGGCGGCGACCTCGCGATAGAACACCGAGACGAGGCGACGGAAGGTCTCGGCGCCGCCCACTGCCTCATAGAACGAGGTTGCTGTCTGCTCACCTGAAGTCACAGGCTCCATTGTGCCTCGACCACCGGCCTGGTCGCCCTTCAGCCACAGTTCACCCGATAGTTTGAAAAATAGCCGTGCAATACGGGGCGAACCATGGTCAACTGGGGACGGTATCGGCCCCAGATACCACATGATCCTGCCAATCATGAAATTGAGGTCAAGATGAAGCAGCGACCCGGCGCCCGGTCACACGAGGCGCGCGCGCACCGACAACTCCAGCCCGCCGACGTCCACAATCGTGGGTCGGGGGCCATTCCGCTGCACATCGTGTCCGACCATCAGCCGCATCACCCCGCACCACCGCTGCACCTCGCCGGAGACCGCGACGCCGCCGCTTGGCGCAAACGCCGGGTCCTCCTCCTCAACGCCACCTACGAACCGCTCACCGCGCTGTCCGCGCGCCGCGCCGTCGTCCTGCTGATCTGTGCCAAGGCCGACGCGGTCCACGACAATCCCGAGGCCCCGGTCCTGCATTCGGCGGGAGCCGCCGTGGCCATTCCCTCCGTGATCCGGCTGCGCACCTACGTCCGCGTGCCCTACCGCGCCAGGGTTCCGATGACCCGCGCCGCCCTGATGCACCGAGACCGCTACCGCTGCGGATACTGCGGCGGCAAAGCCGAGACCATCGACCACGTGATCCCGCGCAGTCGTGGCGGCGAGCACTCGTGGGAGAACTGCGTCGCCAGCTGCGCACCGTGCAATCACCGCAAGGCCGACAAGATGCTCACCGAGCTCGGCTGGACCCTGCGCCACCCGCTGGTGTCCCCGAAAGGGCCGCATTGGCGGTTGCTGTCGACCACCGCCGAGCTGGATCCCGTCTGGTTGCAGTATCTGGGCGAGGGAGCCGCCTGAGTCAGGGGCTCTCGATGACCATCGACGCCCAGGTACCCGGTTCGAGCGCCTCGAAGATGTGCGGGAGATCTCCCAGGTAGCGGACGTAGTCACCGGGACCGACCTCGATGGGGTCGTCCGCGGGCCCGACCAGCGCGCGCCCGGCCGACAGCACCACGTGTTCGACCACGCCGACCTGGTGTGGATCGGAGCGCCGGGTGTGGCCGGGCTCGGCGACGACCCGGTAGACGTCGCAGCGGGTGTGTGATTGACCCGCTGCGAGCAACGTCACGCGGTAGGCCGCGTCGGCCGCAGGCACCGGCGCGCCCTCGTCGGCGCGGATCACCTGCACATTGGGCCGCGGTGGATCGAGCAGCCGGGAGAACGGCATCTCCAGCGCGACGCACAGCGCCCACAGGGTCTCCAGGCTGGGATTCCCGGTGCCCGATTCCAGTTGGGACAGTGTCGATTTCGCGATCCCGGCCCGATTCGCGACCTCGGTCAGCGACAAGCCTGCGCGGGCACGCTCGCGCCGTAGCGACGCCGCGATCACCGCTTGGGGTGGTCCGGCGACCGGGTCCTGCCGGTCCATCAACGCCTCCTGGGGAGCTGGCGATTTCGAGTTGACTTTACCCACAGCGGGCGTTCACCATGAAAAACATGCGTTCGATTCAACGAACACTCGATCGCGGCACCCTGGCCGCGGTGGCCGCGGCCTGCTTCGCCGTCGGCCTCTTCGGCGTGTCCTACGGCGCCTCGACGATCGCGGCCGGATTCCCGGCGTGGATGCCGATCGTGATGGCGGTGACCGTGCTCGCCGGCGGCTCGGAACTGCTGTTCTTCGGCATCGTCGCGGCCGGTGGCAGCCCGCTGGCCGCGGTGGTCGCCGGACTGCTGCTCAACGCCAGACACCTGCCCTACGGGTTGTCGGCGCCCGAGGTGTTCGGGCAGGGCTGGCGGCGAATGCTCGGTATCCATGTCCTGAACGACGAATCGGTCGCCTTCGCCACCGCGCCCGGCGACCGGGACCGCAAGCGCGCCGCCTACTGGGCCTGCGGTATCGGCGTTGCCCTGTGCTGGCCGGTCGGCGCCGCGCTCGGCGCCGCCCTGGGATCGCTGGTCCCCGACACCGCGGCCTTCGGCCTGGACGCGGTGTTCCCGGTGATCCTGCTGGCACTGATCCTGCCCGCGCTCCGCGATCGGACCACGCTGCGGGCGGTCCTCGTCGGCGCCGCGCTCGCTGTCGCGGTCGCTCCGTTCGTCCCCGCCGGGCTGCCGGTGCTGATCGCCCTGTTCGGACTGGTGTTCGCGCTCCGCCCGCCGACGAGCACCGCCGAGGTGGCGGCATGCTGAGAATGGCGGCCGACGGCGTGATGGCCCGCGCGGCCCCGTTCGCCTCGACACCGCCGCTGCCTGCACCACCCCCGTCGAGCGATGTCGTGTCTCTCGATCTCGCGTCAGCCACGGGATCGGGACGTGGCACCGCGTCGACCGACCCGCGTGGCTGCCGATCCACGTGGGGCTCTGCCGCCTCGCGCGCGACCCACGCCCAGCTGCCGACCTCGGTGCCTGCGCCGCCGGGGCAGCGACGGCGTGCTCGCGGGCGAGGCGAACGATGGAGTCCGTCGCGGACGTCCTGCGCCGCCCGTTCCGTCGACGACTCCAGCGCGCGGCGGCGGTGCGGGCGATGAACGCGCCGTATCTGCTCCCCGCCATGCTCGCCCTCGCGATCGGCACCTACGCGCTGCGCTGGACCGGCCCCGCGCTGCGGCATCGACTTCGGCTGTCGGCCAGGGCGACTCACCTGCTCGACACCGGAGCCATGATCCTGCTCGCCGCACTCGTCGCGACCGCGACCCTGCCGACCGGTTCGGGCGAGCTCGGCATCGCCCTGCCCGCCGGGGTCGGTGTCGGCGGCGTCCTGGCGTGGCGCCGGGCACCGCTGCTGGTCACCGTGATCGCCGCGGCGGCGACGACGGCCCTGCTCCGGCTGGTCGGCGTGCACTGATTCAGGACCCCGGCCGCGTACCACCGCACGAACCGGTAGCACGCCGATGCTGCCGGCCCGGCACCGATGCCTGCCTCGTTCGCGCTCCCCATCATGGTGCGCGGACAGCGACCGCTGCGGGTGACCGGATACGCCGGTCCAGCCGTGAACCCGCTCGATCAAGCCGGCCGCACGCCACCCGCCGACTCGCGGTCGACCGCGTGCTCCTCGACCGGCATGATCACGAGATCAGCTGGGCGACAGCGGGATTGCGCCCCCTAGACGGCGGGCCACCGATCCGTAGCGCGCGTCGAGGCGCAGCCAGGTGCGAGTGGCGCGAACGCGGACCAGCTCCGCGGGCTGGATGCGGCGCGACTCGGTCTTCTCCCCCGCGTGCGGAATGAAATCCATGGCGGTGAGCGCGAAGACCACGCGCATCGGCACCTCGACCGCACGGTCGTCCGCGCCGGTGACGGTGAGCACCGGCTGATCCAGCAGCGAGGCGGGCGGGCCGTGGGCGCCACCATGCTCGCGGGCCAGATCGGCGCCGCGCTCGGCCAATTCGACCAGGGCGCGGGCCGGGACGTCGTCGAGGTGGGTGAAGCCCTCGGTGGGTGGCAGCGCACCGCGCCAGGCCGAGTCCATGCTGTAACCGAGGTCGACCGGATGCCCGGTACGGATCCCGGCGAGCACGGTGTCGGCGCCGGCGGTCACATCGTCGACGCCGAGTTCGGCGGTCACCGTGCGGACCGCCAGCGTCTCGAAACCTGTTGCGACCCAAGCCGACACCAGACTCGAACCCCGGCGCCGCAGGCGCACGACCGCAGCTGGATCGAGCCGGATGGCCCTGGTCAGGAAGGTGGCCAGGTTTTCGCGTTCGGCAGGGTCGGCGGCGTGCAGCACCCGCTGTTCGGCACTCACCGGCGTCAGGCCCGCCACCGGGCCAGATAGTCGCGTTCGCTGTCGGTGAGCCTGCGCAAGCGCTGGGTGTCGATGTCGAACGCGGCCAGCTGGGTGGTCGCGGTGACCGCGGGCGGCGAATCCGGCGCGGCGCCGCTGGCTCGCACCTCGTAGCCGATGGTGAAGTCCACCGCCCGCAACTGCTTGATCCACATGGCGATATCGAGGGGGGTGTCCTCGTGCCGCAACTGCCCGCGGTACTTCACGTGCAGGTCGACCAGCACGCAGCCCTGCCTGCCCATCGACGCCGTCGGCTTGTCACCGTCGAACAGCCACGGAATTCTGGCCTCTTCCAGCAGAGTCACCATCCGCGCGTGGTTGACGTGTTGATACACGTCCATATCCGACCAGCGGATCTCCACTTTCGCGTGGAAGCGCTGGGGTAGCGCCAAGTCGGCCGCGGGGGCGGCCGTATTGCCGTTCGGCGAACTCGTCACCGGGGTACCTCCGATTGGGCGCCCACCCCGCTCACCATGCTCCGCACCTGTCGCGCGGCGACCGACAGTGTGGCGAGGTCGTGGGTCCCGGACTCGAACAGTTCCGACAGCGCCGCGCGCGCACGGCCGAGCCGGGACTGGTTCTTCGACTCCCAGTATGCAATTTTCTCGTCGGCGGTCTCCTCCGGGTCACCCGCGGACAGCACGTCGAGGGTGAGCGAGCGCAGCGAACCGTACATGTCGTCGCGCAGCGCGAGCCGGGCCAGCGCGTGCCACCGGTCGCCGCGTTCCAGATGGCTGACCGCCTCCAGCAGCCAGTCGATCTTGAGGTGCTCGTTGAGCGCGTAGTACAGCGCGCCCACCTCGGTGCCGTCCCGGTCGGCGATATCGGCGATGTCGACGATGTCGAGCAACGGGTACAGGCTGAGCAGCCCGAACACCTCGGTCGCCAGCTCGGTCGGCGCGCCACGCGCGATCAGTTCGGCCGCGCCCTGGGTGAGCGAGGTGATGTGGTGCCCACGCAGCCAGCCCGGCACCCGCGGCGCCAGCTCCTGCACCCGGCGGTGGTACCGGTTGATCTCGGCGCCGACCGCGATCGGCTGCGGCCGGTTGCTCAGCAGCCAGCGCGAGGCGCGGTCCAGGGTCCGCTTGGATTCCAGTTCCAGCAGGTCACAGACCCCGGCGGGGGCGTCGGCGGTGCGGATGCGCGCCCACACATCGTGCAGCTCGAAGATCTCGGTGGCCGCGGCGAACGCGCGCACGGTGTCGGAGGTGCTCGCGCCCACCTCTTCGTTGAGCCGGTGCGCGTAGGTGATACCGCCGTAGTCGACGACCTCGTTCACCAGCATGGTGGTGACGATCTCGCGGCGCAGCCGGTGCTTCTTGATCTCCGCGCCGAACCGCTCCCGCAGCGGAGTCGGGAAGTACTTCGGCAGTCGGCGGGCGAAGTAGACGCTGTCGGGCAAATCGGTCTCGAGCAGGTCCGCTTTGAGGCCGAGCTTCACATGCGCGAGCAGGTTGGCCAGCTCGGGTGAGGTGAGGCCGCGGCCGTCCTCGGCCCGCCGCTTCAGTTCCGCATCGGTCGGCAGCGCCTCGAGCTCACGATCGAGGCCACGCCGCTGTTCGAGATCGTCGATGACCCTGGCGTGCACACTGGCCATCTGCGGCGCGTCGGTGCGGGCGATGCCGATGAGCACGTTCTGATCGACATTGTCCTGCAACACCATCCGCGCGACCTCGTCGGTCATCGAGGCCAGCAGCGGATTGCGCTCGGCCCGCGCCAGCGCGCCCGCGCTCACCACGCCGTCGAGCAGCACCTTGATATTGACCTCGTGGTCGGAGCAGTCCACGCCCGCCGAGTTGTCCAGCGCGTCGGTGTTCATCTTGCCGCCCACGCGGCAGAACTCGATCCGGCCGAGCGCGGTGGCACCCAGGTTGCCGCCCTCGCCGATCACCGCGACCCGCAGCTGGTTTCCGTCGACACGCACCGCGTCGTTGGACTTGTCGCCCACCTCGGCGTTGGATTCGGTGCTCGCCTTCACGTAGGTACCGATGCCGCCGTTCCACAGCAACTGCACGGGGGCCAGCAGGATCGCGCGCACCAGCTCCGGCGGCGAGAGCGCCTGCACCGAGTCGGGCAGCCCGAGCGCGGCCCTCGCCTGCGCCGAGATCGGTACCGACTTCACGGTCCGTTCGAAGACGCCGCCGCCCGCGCTGATCAGGGTGCGGTCGTAGTCGGCCCAGGAGGAGCGCGGCAGGGCGAACAGCCGGGCACGCTCGGCGTAGGAGGTGGCGGCGTCGGGATTCGGATCGAGGAAGATGTGCCGGTGGTCGAACGCGGCGACCAGCCGGATGTGTTCGGACAGCAGCATGCCGTTGCCGAACACGTCGCCGCTCATGTCGCCGACGCCGACGACGGTGAAGTCCTGGGTCTGGGTGTCGATACCCATCTCCCGGAAGTGCCGTTTGACGGCTTCCCACGCGCCCCTGGCCGTGATGCCCATCGCCTTGTGGTCGTAGCCGGCCGAACCACCGGACGCGAACGCGTCACCGAGCCAGAAGCCGTAGCTGATAGCCACCTCATTGGCGATGTCGGAGAAACTGGCGGTGCCCTTGTCGGCGGCGACCACCAGGTAGGTGTCGTCGCCGTCACGGCGGACCACCCGGTCGGGGGGCAGCACCGCGCCGGTGGCCAGGTCGACGTTGTCGGTGACATCGAGCAGACCGGAGATGAAGGTGCGGTAGCAGGCGATACCCTCGGCGATACTCGCCTGCCGGTCGGCGACCGGATCACCGCTAGCGGCGGGCGGTTGCTTCACCACGAAACCGCCCTTCGCGCCGACCGGAACGATCACCGCGTTCTTCACGGCTTGCGCCTTCACCAGACCGAGGATCTCGGTGCGGAAGTCCTCGAGCCGGTCCGACCAGCGCAGACCGCCGCGCGCCACCGAACCGAACCGCAGGTGCACCCCCTCGACCCGCGGCGAGTACACGAAGATCTCGAATTGCGGTCGCGGCTTCGGCAATTCGGCGATCTCGCGGGGTTCCACCTTGAACGACAGGAAGCCGCGCGAGTTGCCCTCGGCGTCGAGGACGTAGTAGTTGGTGCGCAAGGTCGCCTTGATCAGGCCGAGCATGGCCCGCAGGATGCGGTCGGCGTCCATGCTCACCACGTCGTCGATGCCGGCGCGTGCCGTCGCCTCGATCTCGGCGGCGGCCTCGGCGGACACGGTCGCCGGATCGAAGCGGGCGGCGAACAGGTCGACGAAGCCGCGCGCGACTTCGGGATGGGCGAGCAGGACACGGGCGATATTGGCCTGGCTGTACGGGAAGCCCGCCTGCTGCAGGTATTTCGCGTACGCGCGCAGGATCGACACCGACCGCCACGGCAGCCCGGCGCGCAGCACCAGCTCGTTGAGACCATCGGCCTCGGCCCGGTCGTACCAGACCGCCTCGAACGCGTCGGTGAACCGCGAGTGCAGGGCGTGCTGATGCCCTGGGCGCTCGAGCAGTTCGGCGTCGAGATCACCGCCGAGCGCGTTGCGCAGCAGCTCCGGCCTGGCCTGCAGACCGAAATCGTAGATCCAGCGCTCGGGCCCGCCGTCGAAGTCCAGCTGGTAGGGCCGCTCGTCGACCACCTCGACGCCCAGACTCTGCAGCACCGGCAGCACCTGGCTCAGCGAGACACCGGAGCCGCCGATGTAGAGGCTGAACCGCCACGAACCCGGCGCGGCGTCGGGCCTGCGGTACAGGTGCTGGCCGATACCCCCCTCGGCGAGCCGTTCGAGCCTGCCGATATCGGCCAGCGCGCGGTCGGGGCCGAAGTCCTCCTTGTAGCTTTCCGGGAACGCCTCGGCATACCGCTTCACCATCGCGGGATCGAGCACGGTGGAGGTGGCGACCTGCTCGCCGATCCGGTCGTCCCAGGTGTGGCTGGCCGCGTTCAGCAAGGTCTGCAGCCGCAGCCGGTTCTCCTCGGAGGTGTCGGGCGCCACCGCGCCCTCCCCGGACAGCATCACCGTGAAGTACACACTGGCGAGCTCGCTTTCGCTGACCCGCGCCGAGTAGTCGATGTCGACGCCGCCGAGTTCCTCGACCAGGATCTCCTGCATGTGCAGGCGGACGGCGGTGGTGTAGCGGTCCCGCGGTAGGTACACCATGCACGCGACGAACCGGCCGTAGCCGTCGTTGCGCAGGAACAGCCGCACCTGCCTGCGCAGCCCGACGCCGAGCACGGCGACCGCGGTGCGGCGCATCGTCTCGATATCGGCGGAGAACAGTTCGGTGCGCGGGAACGACTCGATCACCTCGAGCATCGCCTGCCCGGAGAACGAGTCCTTGTCGAAGCCTGCCGCCTCGATCGCGGTCCGCACCCTGGTGTTGATCACCGGGATGTCGAGCACGTTCTCGTGCACGGCGCTGACGGTGAAGATGCCGATGAACAGATGCACCCCGGCGATCACGCCCGCGTCGTCGACATCGGCGACACCGACGAAGTACGGATACACCGAGCGGTGCACGGTCGCGCGGACCAGCCCCTGGGTGAGCATCAGCAGCGGCCGGTCACCGCCGTTGATCGGCACCTGGAAGTCGGTGCCGATATCGGCGCGCAGCACGCCGAGGCTGGAGCCGGACACCGGCGTGGACATCGTGCGGCCGTGGTCGCTCTCGCGCCGGTAGCGGGCGTAGCCGAGCAGCGTGAAGTTGCCGTCGGCGAGCCAGCGCAGCAGCTGGGCGCATTCGGCCAGGTCGATGGCGGGGAACGGGGCGGAGTTACTGCCCGCGGTGCGGTCGAGCTGGTCGGCCAGCGCGCTCTGCACCGCGGCCATCGCCTCGGTGTCGTCGATGACCTGACGGACGTCGGCGATCACCTCGGGCAGGGTGCGCTCGATGTGGTCGAGCTGGGCTCGGCTCGTCGACGGATGCAGCTGCAGGTGCATCCACGACTCCGGCTCGCCGTGGGAGCCGTTGCCGTCGACCTCGTGCGGCGCCGCTCCGGTGAGCACGCCTGCGGCGTCGCGGGTGACCTCGAAGACCGGGTGGATCACCTCGGTGACGCTCATCTGCATCCGGCTCAGCGCCGCGGTGATGGATTCGACGAGCAGCGGCATATCGTCGGTGACCACCTGCACGGCGGCCCCCATCCCCGATCCGTCGTCGGGATGGTAGACCCGCACCAGCGCGGTGCCCGCAGGGCGCTGCGCGGCCAATTCCATATGGCGGCGGAAGATCTGGTTGATGCCGGTGACCGGGAAGTCGGCGTCACCGGCGTCGACGTGTCGGAAATACGCGCCTTCGAGTGTCGCGAGATCACCGCGCAAGCTGTGCGGCATCCCCGCGGCCCACGCCGCGCTCGACATTTCCGACGAGACCGTCATTGTTTCGCCCACTCCCATGGATTCGGTTCGCTTCGATTCCGCAACTCAGGTGACGCATTTTCGAGACTAGCCGGGGGTAGTTGGACACGCGGAGGGATTTTGTCCTTGCCGCGCCGGTAACTTGGCCAACGTTCGGTGAACGATGAGCACGGCCCGGCGGAGCCGATCGTTCACCGATCTTTTCCGCCGGGCCGTGTACTCCTCGCGAGGTCAGTCGCGGGTCAGCTTCCGGTGGGTTACCCGGTGCGGGCGGGCCGCTTCGGCGCCGAGGCGCTCGATCTTGTTCGCCTCGTAGGCCTCGAAGTTGCCCTCGAACCAGAACCACTTGGCCTCGTTGTCGTCGTCACCCTCCCAGGCCAGGATGTGGGTGCAGGTGCGGTCGAGGAACCAGCGGTCATGGGAGATCACGACGGCGCAGCCGGGGAACTGCTCGAGTGCGTTCTCCAGTGAGCTCAGGGTCTCGACGTCGAGGTCGTTGGTCGGCTCGTCGAGCAGGATCAGGTTGCCACCCTGTTTGAGCGTCAGGGCCAGGTTCAGCCGGTTGCGTTCACCACCGGAGAGCACCCCCGCCGGCTTCTGCTGGTCCGGGCCCTTGAACCCGAACGCGCTCACGTAGGCCCGCGACGGCATTTCCTGGTTGCCGACCTCGATGAAGTCGAGCCCATCGGAGACGACCTGCCAGACGTTCTTGTCCGGGTCGATGCCCGCGCGGTTCTGGTCGACATAGCTGAGCTTGACGGTGTCGCCGACCTTCACCTCGCCGCTGTCGGGCTGCTCGAGCCCGACGATGGTCTTGAACAGCGTGGACTTACCCACGCCGTTCGGGCCGATCACGCCGACGATGCCGTTGCGCGGCAACGTGAACGACAGATCCTTGATGAGCTGGCGGTCGCCGAAGCCCTTGTCCAGATGCTCGACCTCGACGACCACGTTGCCGAGGCGCGGACCCGCGGGGATCTGGATCTCCTCGAAGTCCAGCTTGCGGTGCTTCTCGGCCTCCGCGGCCATCTCCTCGTAGCGGCCGAGGCGGGCCTTGTTCTTGGCCTGCCGCGCCTTCGCGCCGGAGCGCACCCAGGCCAGCTCCTCTTTGAGGCGCTTCTGCAGCTTCTGGTCCTTCTTGCCCTGGACCTCGAGCCGCTGGGCCTTCTTCTCCAGGTAGGTGGAGTAGTTGCCCTCGTACGGGTAGGCCCGGCCGCGGTCGAGCTCGAGGATCCACTCGGCGACGTTGTCGAGGAAGTACCGGTCGTGGGTGACGGCGAGCACGGCGCCCGGGTAGGAGGCCAGGTGCTGTTCGAGCCACAGCACGCTCTCGGCGTCGAGGTGGTTGGTCGGCTCGTCGAGCAGCAGCAGGTCGGGCTTGCTCAGCAGCAGCTTGCACAGCGCGACCCGGCGGCGCTCACCACCGGAGAGGTTGGTGACCGGCTCGTCCGGCGGCGGGCAGCGCAGCGCGTCCATGGCCTGCTCGAGCTGGGAGTCGACATCCCACGCGTCGGCGTGGTCGAGGTACTCCTGCAGTTTGCCCATCTCGTCCATGAGCTCGTCGGAGTAGTCGGTGGCCATGAGCTCGGCGATCTCGTTGAAGCGGTCCAGCTTCACCTTGACCTCGCCGAGGCCCTCCTCCACGTTGCCGCGGACGGTCTTCTCCTCGTTCAGCGGCGGCTCCTGTTGCAGGATGCCGACGGTCGCGCCGGGCGCGAGGAACGCCTCACCGTTGTTCGGCCGGTCCAGCCCCGCCATGATCTTCAGCACGCTGGACTTACCGGCGCCGTTGGGGCCGACGACACCGATCTTGGCGCCGGGCAGGAAGTTCAGCGTCACGTCGTCGAGGATGACCTTGTCGCCGTGCGCCTTGCGAACCTTGATCATTTGGTAGATGAACTCAGCCATATACGAAAGCCTATCGGTGCGGGGTAAACGGGTGAGATGCGGAGCGGGCCGGGTGCCGCGGACCGACCCTCAGGCGTCGACCGGCTCGGGCGTGCCCTGGATCGGCACCGCTTCCGGCGATCGCGCCGGGACGGAATCCGCCGCGGTCGTAGAGGCTACGGCAGTGGGTTCGGTCGGCGCATATCCGGCCGCGTCCTCGGCAGCCGGTATTGCAGCGCCACGCCGGTCGGAGATATTCCCGGCCGCGTGCGGCGCCGGGTGAGCGGCGGCGGGGCGCCGGACCACCGATGCCGTACACCGGGCGAGATCAGGTCCCACCGCGACCGCGCGCATCTCCAGATCGCGTCGCTGGGTCCCGTCCTTGCCGCGATACTCGTGCGAGCGCAGCTGCCCGTAGGCGATCACCGGATCGCCTCGGTGCAGCGAGCGGTCGACCCCGCTCACCAGCCTGCGCCAGCACGTCACCGTGAGGTAGAGGGTCCCGTTGTCGACCCATTCCCCCGCGTTCGCGTCGAACCGGCGGGAGTTGCTCGCCATCCGGAAGGTCAGCACCTGCTCGCCGCCGGCGAGCTCCCGCCGCACCGGATGGGTGACCACGGTACCGATCACCGTCGCATTCGCCTCGTACATCGATTCGCCCCCATTCGTCGTTGCCTGTGACCCTTTCGAGCATGGCCCGCCACCGTCGGGCACGGGGTGGCCGAAACCACAATTGGGGACAACTCCGCGGTTGTGGATACCGGCCTGCTCAGACGACGGGGAGTTCGGTGTTCGCGCCGCAGAGCACTACGATCGGCCGCACGCCGGGGTCGGGGCGATACACCCCGCTCTGCACCGCGGCCAGCGCGGCAGCCCCCTCCAGCTCGACGACGACCCGGAATTCGCGCCACAGGTACTCACGTGCCGCGGCGATCGCGTCGTCGGCGACAGTGCGCACCGGCATCCGGTGCCTACGCGCGATCTCGAGCGCGATCTCGCCGATCCCGGTCGCCGCGTTCTCCGAGCGGTGCTCCGCTGTCGGATCGGCGGCGAGCGCGGTGGTCAGCGCTGGCACGTGCTCGGATTCGACACCGATGATCTCCCTGCGCCTGCCGAGCGCCGCACCGAGCCCGGCGATCAGGCCACCGCCGCCGACCGCGGCCAGCACCGGCGGCCTGCCCCGCACCTGTTCTTCCAGTTCGAGACCGATCACGCCGGCACCGGCGACAACAGCGGGCAGGTCGTAGGCAGGCAGGTGGTGTGCCTCGCGTTCGACCGCGAGCGAGACGGCCCTGCGCTGTGCCTCGACGTAGGTGGTCCCGTACCAGAGCACCTCGGCACCGTGCGTCCACATCGCGGCGACCTTGGTGTGCGGCGCCGATTCCGGCACCACCACCGTGCACGCCTTGCCGAGCTCGGCGGCGGCCAGCGCGACCGCGATCCCGGCGTTGCCCGCCGAGGCCACCACCACGTGGTCGACGTCGTCTCCCGCGGTGAGCAGCGCGTTGAACGCGCCGCGTACTTTGAAGGTGCCGCCGTGCTGCAGGAATTCCAGTTTCAGCGAGACCGGCACCGGTCCCTCCGGGCCGTCGACGGTGGTGTGGAACACCGGCGTCTTACGTACCCGGTTTACCAGCCTGCGCCGGGCAGCCCGCACATCGGTCCGCAACACCCGATGTGGTCCGCCGCGTACCGGCACGCCACATCCGGTCACCGGCGAACCTCACCGTCACGCCGCGCCAGTTCGGCGTACATCGCGTTGTAGGCGGACAGTTCGGCATCGTTGTCGCGGTCGGCCGCGCGATCGGTGCGCTTGGCCAGCCGCTGATCGCTGCGCGACCATTGGATCAGCAGGGCCAGCATCACCACCACCAGCGGCACCTCGCCGCTGGCCCAGGCGAAGCTGCCGCCGTTGCGCTGATCGGCGAGCAGGTCGATGCTCCAGCCGAGATCGAGGGTGCGGTAGAACCAGCCGCCGAGCACGGTGTTCATGCTCATCAGCGCGATACCGAAGAACGCGTGGAACGGCAGGGTGCCGAACACCATCGCGAGCTTGGTCAGCGGCGCCACCTCGCGCGGCTTGGGATCGATGCCGATCACCACCCAGTAGAACAGGTAGCCGCTGATCAGGAAGTGCGCGTTCATCATCAGGTGGGCGGCGTGCGAGTCGACCGAGGCGTCGAAGATCCCGCCGAGATACAGCGCGTAGAACCCGGCGACGAAGATCGCCGAGGCCACCACCGGCTGGGTCAGGAACCGGGAGACCGGATTGTGCACCGCGGCCAGGATCCATTCACGCGGGCCCGGCACGCCCGCGCGACCGGCGGGCGGCAGCGCACGCAGCGCGAGCGTCACCGCGCCGCCGAGCGCGAGCAGGATCGGCGCCAGCATCGACATCGCCATGTGCGCGCCCATGTGCACGCTCAACATGGCGGGCGCGTACCGGCCGACACCCGACGATGTCGCGAGCAGCAGAACCAGGCAGCCACTGCACCACGCGATGGTCCGCCCCACCGGCCAGGCATCACCCCGCCTGCGCAGCCGCCGGACCCCCAGCAGATACAGCGCGGCCAGGACCAGCGCGAGAGTGCCGAAGATCAGGTCGAACCGCCAGTCGAACAGCAGCCTGCCCACCGTCGGCGGCCCGGACAGGGTGTAGCCGAGCTCCACTTCGACCGGCGTCGGGATCGAGGTGGGCGGAGGCGGAGGCGTGCGGCCGAGTCCAACGGCGAGACCGACGGTCGCCGCGAAGATCACCATCTCCACCCCGGCGAACCGGATCAGCGCGGAACGATCGCGCGGGTCGGCCGCCAGCGCAGGCAGCGCGGACCTGCGCTGCAGGTACCCGAGCACACCCAGCACCACCAGCGCCGCGACCTTCGCCAGCGCCAGCTTGCCGTAGGTGGTGGTGAACAGGTCCGACGCGGGCACCCGCACCCAGGTGTTGATCACACCGCTGAGCCCGATCACGACGAACGCGATCGTCGCCACCAGCGAGAACCGGCGCGCGGCCACGTCGACGCCGGGCCCGCCGCGCAGCGCGTGGGCGAGTACCGCGATCAGCCCGCCCACCCAGACCGCGGCCGCGACCATGTGCAGGATCAGCGAGTTCGTCGCCACATCGTGGGAACCGCCGGAGGACGAGTGGCCGGTCAGCGCCAGCGGCATCATGGCGATCAGCGAGCCGGTCAGCAGCAGCGGTGTCCAGCTCCAGCGCAGCGCGAGCCTGCACCCGATCACCACGATCAGCGCGAACAATGTCGTCGTCCGCCAAGCGCCCGCCACCTCGACCTGCGCGATGACCGGCCAGAGCACCTCGGGCCGCCAGATGTCGGTCACCGGCTGCCCGGTCGTGTCCGACACCGTCAAGGGCACGAGCAGCGCCGCCGACACCGCCCAGACCAGCGCCGCGTCCCCCGCCCTTCGTACCGCGCGATACCCGCCTACTTCGAGCAGGCCGCTGTCACGCGGTGGCAGCAGGAACGCAGCGAACAACAACGAACCGACGGTCACCGCGGCCGCCAGATCGGCGACCGCACGCAACGCGGGCAAACCGTAGGTGGTGAGCGGTCCGGGATCGGGAATACCGAGCAGACTCAGCGCCTGCGCCGCCGACAGACCGACCACCACCGCCGCGACGAAGGCGGCGATCGCACCCGCGACAACGGTGAGCGCCCCGAAGGACGCGGCGTTTCCTGTCGGCGCGGCCCGACCCGGCTCCACCGGTGGCACGCCGTCCTCGGCGGTTCCAGCGGAGGGGTCTTGCGTCAACGACATGCCAACGAGGGTAGTTCGGCCTGCTCCTCCCCGTCCCGATGGGGCATCGCTCCTGCCCTGACCACGCACTTGGTCACTCGCTATACTTTTCGCGCTGGACACCGGGGCCGAGTTCGGCCAAGGTGGATGCGATTGCCTCCGTAGCTCAGTTGGATAGAGCAAGGGCCTTCTAATCCCTAGGTCGCAGGTTCGATTCCTGCCGGGGGCGCCAACCTGCGCATCATTTGCGCAGGTCAGGGCCATTTTAGTAAGAAGTTAGAACCGGGACGCCCAAGAAACCCCAGGTCACGGGTCGCAGGTTCGCGCCCTGGGGTGCCAGCTCGGAACCGACCGTCCCGCTCGATTGACGCGATCTGCGTGCAACCTCCTCCGAGGTGAGGTTCCCCGCTGCTCCGTGAAATCGGGGAGGACCAACCTCCAGGAAAGCGGGGAACCTCACCTGTTACGTGAAGTGCGTCGCCGACCCAACCGGCACTGCCTTGCGGCGGCATGTTTCACGGGCGGGCGGCAGCACTGGACCGACCAGATTGACGAACAGGCTGGCACGTGGACAGCAAGCGTTCCCATACCACGGTCGTTGCCTCAACTATGTCGCAAGAGCTACCGACGTCGGGTTCCGCCACCAATTGGCGCACCATCGCACGCACAAGAATGGTGAGCCCGAACGCGATCGACTCCGCCTGCGCCGAGACCGCTGTTTGCGACGTCTGCGCCGAACGCAGGTGCTCGGTGAGCATGAGCCGCACGGTGTCACAGGTGCGATGCAGCAGTGCGGAGATCGCGTCGTCGCGGCTGGAGACTTGTATGGCCGCGGCGAAGAGATCGCGGTCACGTTCGACGAGCTCCGCTGTGGCCTCGAGTGCTGTCGACACGGTGAGTTCTCCCGACGTCCAGGTGTCCACCTGCTGCCGCGCGTACAGAGCCAACGGCACCGCGGCCTCGAAGGCGTGGGCCAGCAGCGCCACCTTGTCTTCGAAGTAGTAATAGAACATCGGGCGGGAGATGCCGGCACGACCTGCCAACTGCTCGATGGTGATGTCGGAGAACGGGATTCCGTCGCCGAGCAATTGCGACAGCGCACCGATAAGCGAGCGTTCTACCTGCGGGGCCTTGCCTCGACCCGAGGCACCTCTGGCGATGATGACGGGCACTCCTTCGTGGTGGACTGCGACTGACTGCCGCGCCTCAGTTGTCGAACAGCTTAGAGATCGACATCTTGAACTACAAGCGTTCGACACCGTGTCAGACGCCTGTTAAGTTAATCGGGAACAACAGGATGCCGAGGACGCGCAGGAGAACCTGGCATTCGTAAACCGTTTGGGGAACGGAGATTTCAGAGATGAACCGGACCGTGCTGAGCTCGACGCTCAACACCTCGATCGATCCGCAGTGTGGGGTTTGCTCGGCTCGATTCAGTCAACCGGCCACCGGACGGCCCCAGGTGTATTGCTCGCGCGCGTGCCGCCAAGCCGCCTACCGTGCCCGACAGACCGTCAAACACGCCTTGGCGGAATCGACTCGGCTCCGCGACAGCCTCTACGCCATTCGCCTGGAGTTCGATGCGGCGTCCCGACACCTCGCCGCGACCCTGGCAGTGCGCGATTCCGTCGCGCCGGATGCGCCGAGACAGGACCTCGGCGGCGGCTGGGAGACCGAAGTGGCGATGTCAGCACAGCAACTCCGCCTCCTCGCGGACCGCATCCACGAGACCGTCAATGACCATTCCCAGATCGCCTACCGGTACCGGTCCGCAGGACGCGTCCTGCGGACCGGTACCGAGCTCACTCGATCCTGACACCGGCGCTGATACCCGGCTCCAGCACGGCCAGACCGGCCGCGTCAGCGTCGTCGTACAGTCGCCGCGGCAGTTCTCGATCGCACAGGGCGAGAACGCTGGGGCCGGCACCCGACACCGTCGCCGCGATCCCGCTCGCCCGCAACCTGGCCATCCATGTCGCGGTACGCGGCCAGGCCGGGGCCCGGTAGCCCTGGTGCAGTCGGTCTTCGGTGGCGGGCAGTAGGAGCTCGGGATTCGTCGTCAACGCGGCCAGGGTCAGCGCTGCCCGTCCCGCGGTGAAGGCAGCGTCCCGGTGTGGCACCGACATCGGCAGCAAGCCCCGCGTGTGCTGCGTCGAGGACCGCTCCTTCGGCACGAAGACAAGCGGCCGAAGGCCAGGATGTGGCTCGAACCTGGCCGCCCTGTAGCGCACCGGCGCCCCCGGGCGGGCACACGAGGTATCCGCCCAGGCCGCCACCACGCCGCCGAGTACACACGCCGCCACATTGTCCGGATGGCCCTCGACCTCCGCCGCCAGGTGCAGGAGCCGATCGGCGTCCAACGTCAGCGCACAATCGAACGCGGCGGCAAGCGCGCCGGCGACCGCCGAACCACCGACGATGGCAGCCGCCGACGAGCCGAGACCCCGTGCGTGCGGAATCTTGTTGTGGCAGTGCACATGGAGACCCGGCACCCGAACGCCGACGGTGTCGAACACCCGGCGGATCGAACGGACCACCACATTCCGCTCATCGCGCGGCAGCTCCCTGGCGCCTTCGCCGGTGACCTCGACCTCGAGCCCGGATTCGATGGTGCGCACCCGAATCCGGTCTTCGATCGCCAGCGCCAGCGCCAGCGCATCGAATCCAGGGCCCAGGTTGGCGCTCGACGCGGGAACCCGCACGGTCACTTCGAGGCCGACGGGCAGCGTCCGCACCTGCGGAGACCCGGCGGGCAGGGTCGCTGTCATCAGCCTGCTCTCGCGCGCGCTCAACTCAGGCCAGCTCGAGTTCGTGCGCGACAGCCACCGGGTCGACAGCGATCGGCGTAACCTCGGGCATCCCGGCCAACGCGTTGTCCGGGTCCTTGAGACCGTTACCGGTCACCGTGCACACCACGGTCAGGCCCGAATCCAGCCAACCCTCAGCACGAGCAGCCAGCAGACCGGCCACGCTCGCGGCCGACGCGGGCTCGACGAACACGCCCTCGGTCGCCGCGACCAGCCGGTACGCGGCCAGGATCTCCTCGTCAGTGGCCGCGCGGAACGCGCCACCGGACTGCTCCTTGGCCTCCATCGCCCCGTTCCACGACGCCGGCGCACCGATCCTGATCGCGGTCGCGACAGTCTCCGGGTCCTTCACCGGCGCCCCGCTGACCAGCGGCGCCGCACCAGCGGCCTGCACACCGAGCATCCGCGGCAACACCGAGGTGATGCCATCGGCATGGTATTCGCGGTAACCACGCCAGTAGGCAGTGATGTTGCCCGCATTGCCGACCGGCAGCACATGCACATCCGGCGCCTTGCCCAGCACATCGCAGATCTCGAACGACGCGGTCTTCTGCCCCTCGATACGCGCCGGATT
>NZ_JBHSBA010000014.1:0-207102 GCF_042650365.1 Nocardia rhizosphaerae | reverse complement strand
GTCATGCCGCGGTCCTTGAACGAACCGGTCGGGTTGGCACCCTCGACCTTGAGATACACCTCACAACCGGTCAGCTCGGACAGGTGCGGCGCGGGAACCAGCGGGGTACCACCCTCGAACAAAGTGACCGGCTCCCAGTCGGCCGCACCTTCGAGCCGATCACGGTAGGCCGCGATCAGGCCCGGCCAGCGCGAGTGCGTAACCATCATCATTCTTCGGTGCCTTCCAGTCTGAGAACACTGGTCACCGACGTGACCGAATCCAGTGCGGCCAGCGACTTCGCGATCTGGTCGAGTACGGACTCCCTGGCGTGGTGGGTCAGCACCACCAATTGCGCGTGCGAGCCGTCCAGTTGCTGGCGGACCGAGGCGATACTCACGCCCCGCCGGGCGAACTCGCCGGCGACCGCGGCCAGCGCGCCGGCCCGGTCGGACACTGTCAGCCGCAGATGGTGCCGGGTCAGGATGTCGCCGATAGGCGCCACCGGAAGCTCGGCGTAGACCGATTCCCCGGGCGCCCTGCCACCGTGCACCTTGTTGCGAGCAGCCATCACGAGATCGCCCATGACCGCTGACGCGGTAGGCGCGCCACCCGCACCCTGACCGTAGAACATCAGCCGACCAGCATTGTCGGCCTCGACCACAACCGCGTTGAACGCACTGTCGACGGCTGCCAGCGGGTGCTTGCGTGGGATCAGCGCCGGGTACACGCGAACCGCGAGCCGCTCTTTCCCGCCGTCGGCGATCGCAGGCTCGCCCGGTCCGGCATCCACACGCTCGCACACGGCGAGCATCTTGATGGTGCAGTCCTCGGCCGCGGCTGCCGCGAAATCCTCGGCGGAAATGCGAGTCATGCCCTGGCGGTACACCTGGGTAGCGGTGACACGGGTGTGGAAGGCCAGCGACGCCAGGATCGCCGCTTTCGCGGCGGCATCGTGTCCCTCGACATCGGCCGTCGGATCGGCCTCCGCATAGCCGAGCTCCTGCGCCGCCGCCAGCAAATCCTCGTAGCGGTCCGAACGTTCGGCCATCGCGGACAACAGGTAGTTCGTCGTGCCGTTCACGATGCCGACGAGGCGATTGATCCGGTCACCCGACAGTGACTGGATCAATGGCCGCACCACCGGGATCGCCCCGGCAACCGCCGCCTCGAAGCACAGGTCGGCACGGTGGCGATCGGCGAGTTGCGCCAGCTCGCTGGTGTAGTCGGCCAGCAGCGCCTTGTTCGCCGTCACCACCGATTTGCCTGCCGTCAGCGCTTTGGCGATCAGCTCACGTGCCGGGTCGATTCCGCCCATAACCTCGACGACGAGGTCGATGTCGGGTCGAGCAATCAGTGATTCGGTGTCGGTGGTCACCAGCTCCGGCGCGATACCCCGGTCGTGGTGCGGGTTGCGTACCGCCACACCCCGCAGTTCCAGCGGCGCGCCGACCCGCTGACGCAGCTCGTCGCCGTGGACCTGGAGCATCCGCACCACTTGCGAGCCCACGTTTCCCATCCCGATCACCGCGACTCCGAGCGCGCGCGGCTGCTGTGTTCTGTCAACCATCATCATTCCTTTGCCATGGCGAATTCTGTGCGCGCTTCGATCGACCGCTCGTCAGGCGCGCCCGACCGCCCTCGACGTCGAGAAGGGAGGTACGCGAAGGCGATACCGGCGCCAGCCAATGCGCTCAGGCCACTGACAACGGCACAGATCCGCATTCCGTGGACGAAGGCATCATTGGCGGCGGTAACGTAGGCGCGCAGGTCGGCTTCGGCGGTCTGCCGGAACCCGGCGATCGCCGATTCCGGCAGCGCGCCGGCGACCAGCCGCTCGCGCTGCCCGAGTGCGTCAACCGACCGCTGCGCGAAATCCAGTGCCTCCGTGATCGATCCGCTGCTGTTCGCGTGCAGCTGCGGGGTCGCCAGGGCAGAATCCGGCAGGGACACCAACGAGGTCGGCTGATCCAGTCGCGCGGCGAGTTGCGCGGGCCGGTCGGGGCCGAAGCTGTCGTGGAAGCCCACCGTGAGAATCGAACCGAGCACTGCGACGCCGAGAGCTCCGGCAAGCTGTCGCATCGTATTGTTGACCGCTGAGCCCGCGCCGGCCTCATCGGCCCGCACAGTGCTCATGATGGCCTCGGTCGACGGAGTCATGGTGAGTCCCAATCCGATGCCGATCAGTGCCATCTGGATCTCGAGCACCCACTGCGGCATGGTCGCGGTGGCTCCGACGAACGACAGCATCGCGACGGCGAGAATCGTCATACCGGCTCCGGCGACGACATTCGCCCCCCACCGCTGGCTCAATCGAGGTGCGAGGGTGGACATCACCATCACCGCGGCGGCCACCGCGATCAACGCGACGCCGGTCGCCAGAGCTGAGTAGCCGCGCACCGCCTGTAAGAAGTACGACAGGTAGAACGTTGCCCCCATCAGCGTGAAGAACGCGATAGCGATGGCACCGACCCCGGCGGCGAATTGTTTGTGGGCGAACATATCCATCGCGATCAGGGGGTGTTCGGTTCGACGTTCGTGCCAGACGAAGGCCGCACCGCAGCCCAATCCGAGCAGGACCGTGCCTGTGCTGGCCCACTGCAGCCACTCACCGCTGTTGCCGCCCTCGATAATCCCGTGAATCACCAGACACATCGCCGCCGAGGACAACGCCACACCGATCGGATCGAAGCCGCCCTCCTTGGGATCACTCGATTCCGGCACCAGCAACCAGGTCAGTACCAGTCCGACCGCGACCACCGGGACGTTGACCAGGAACACCGAACCCCACCAGAAATATTCGAGCAGCACGCCACCGGCGATCGGGCCCAGCGCGATCGCCATACCCGCGACGCCGGCCCAGATGCCGATGGCCTTGGCGCGCTGGTCGGCGGGGAACACATTCTGGATGATCGACAGCGTCTGAGGTTGTACCGCGGCCGCGCCGGCACCGAGCAAACCGCGACAGACGATCAGTTCCAGAGGGGTGTCGGCGAAGGCGCACAGGACCGACGCGACGCCGAACACCGTCAGTCCGATGAGCAACATGCGTCGGCGGCCCCACCGGTCCCCCAGCACACCACAGACGATCAACAGCGCCGCGAAAACCAGTGCGTAGCTGTCCACCGCCCATTGCATCTGCGCCTGTGAGGCAGGCAGCTCCGCTTGAATTGTTCGAAGTGCGACATTGAGAATCGTGTTGTCCATGACGACAACGAGCAGACTGAATACCAGGACACCGAGTACGACCCAGCGCCTGGAATTTGTTACGGGCGATCCCACAGCGGATCCTCATTTCTGCCGTAGTGCGGTATGGGCCGATCCTTTCCGGCCGCCGTGCACACGGCAACGAGTTGCGTCACGGCTCTCGATGTCCGTCGCGCCGTACACCGACACCCGGCCCGACACCGCTCCATCCGTGACGAAAGTGATTGCGTCCGAGCCGCACAACTAACAATCCTGACGTTCGCACCCCCGGCGGGCGCAGGTGCAACTGCACCCTTTTCATCAGGCTGATCGCAACGACGCATCTCCTGATATCGCGACGTAACACCTGAGGAGGACCACGTGACTGTGCGTCGTCGCCCAATTTCAGCAATGCAGCGAAAGCTTCACACTCAGCAGATTCTCTTTCCGAACGACCCGGCGTTCAACGTCGGATTCCTGCTGCGCATCCGAGGCGAGATCGATGTGGATCGAGTGCGGGCAGCGATCGACGCTGTCGCCCGGCAAGCCGAGCCACTGAACGAGTATTTCGTCGTCGAGGATGGCGAGGTGCATGCCGTCTACGACGCGGCACAGCAGTACCGGACACCGCTGACCAACCGCGATGGAGACGCCGGGGAGCAACTGCGCGCCGAGGTGTCCGATCAGCTCGACACACCGATCCCGATGGACCGGTGGCCGCTGTTCGACGCCGAGATCATCCGCGACGACATCAGCGTGTACATCAAGATCGTCGCTTCGCACATGATCGCCGACGTCCACACCTTCTACAACGTCATCGCCGACCTGATGCTGATGTACAGCGTGCCCGACGCCACCATCCCCGGCGGGACGCTGTTCCCCGAACTCGTCGACGCGGACACCATGCGAACGACCGCCGCGGTAGAGTTCTTCCGGTCGAGCCTGGCAGGCGTCGAGACGCTGTCGATCCCGGAGTGGGAGGCCGATCGCACCCGCGACGGTGCACTACCGGGCCTGCACCACACCGTTGACCTGGGCCCGCAGCTCAGTGCCGACATCGATGGCGCGGTCGAGTCGCTCGGTGTGCGAAAGTTCAGCTTCTTCCTCGCCGCACATCTGCTGGTACTCGGCTGCCTGAGCAGCACGTCGACCGTGACCACCGGTGTCCCGCTGTCGAACCGGCGCCGCGACAAGCGCATGCTGAAAGCCTATGGCTATCACGTCAACACCTTGCCGCTGGTGGTGAATTTGGACGATTTCGACACCTTCGAGAGTCTGTGCCTGCACGTCGAGGAGCAGATGGGTCGCTTCATCGAATTCGAGGACTTCGATCTCGCCGGACATTCGAGCGAGGTCTTCGGATCGGCGGAGGCCGGCCGATCACGCCCGTCGAGCAGCTTCACCTTCTACCGCCAGCGGATGTCACTGAGCCTGCCGGGCTACGAGATCGACCCGATCCACCTCGAACGCAGCAAGGCGTTGTGCCCGTTCATGGCCAATGTCGAGGAGAACGACACGGGCTACACTTATTACCTGCAGGTGGGTGACACTGTGGCCCGGAGCCGACCGGAGCAGGTGATCAATACGATGCTGTCGTTCCTGGCCAGCCGACCGAACGCCCGACTGCGCGAGATTCCATGGGTCAGCGGCCAGGCACTGGCACAGCTCGAGACCGCAACCGGTCGGCGCTCGGCCTTCGAGCTGAAATTCGGTTCGCTCGCCGCACAGTTCGAGCACCAGGCCGATCGCACGCCCGATGCCGTCGCGGTCTCTTACGAAGACAGCTACTACACCTACGCCGAACTCGACCAGCGCGCGGGCCGACTCGCCCGCTGGATCGTCGAGAACGTCGACGGGGAATTCGTCGGCGTCTCGATGGAACGCTCGGCCGAACTCGCGACCGTCCTGCTGGCAATCCTCAAGGCGGGCAAGGCCTACGTGCCCATCGACCCGGCTGCGCCGCGGCAACGCGTCGAGCACATCCTCGCGAGCTTCGAAGACATGCCGGTGATCGCCAGCCGCGGTGCGCTACCCGATCTCGATGGCCCCGAACGGGTAGACCTTCGACGGATGCTCCAGGACACGGCAGCACTGGCGCCCTTCACCCAGACCTCAGCCGAAGTCCTGCACGACCGCCCGGCGTATGTGATCTTCACGTCCGGATCCACCGGCATTCCCAAGGGTGTCACGATCACCCACGCCAATGTGTTGCGGCTGTTTTCCGCAGCGCGCGAGCACATGCAGTTCGGTGCGCACGACACCTGGGCGCTGTTCCATTCCTACGCTTTCGATTTCGCCGTGTGGGAGTTGTTCGGGGCGCTGCTGCACGGTGGACGAGTGGCGATCGTGCCCGAGTGGACCCGCCGTTCCCCGGCCGACTTCGCCCGATTCCTGGCCGACGAGGAGGTCACGGTCCTCAACCAGACGCCGACCGCCTTCCGCCAGCTCACCCAGGCGATGACCACCGAGCACGCCGAACGCTTCGCCGTGCGATTGGTGGTGTTCGGCGGCGAGATGCTGCGCTTCGAGAGCCTGGACAGATGGTTCGAGCTCTACGGCGACCGCGCGGAGCTGATAAACATGTACGGCATCACCGAGACGACGGTGCATGTCACCTACCATCACATCACCGCGGCGGACCTGGCCGCGAAACGGGCCAGCGTGATCGGAAAGCCGCTGCCCGACATGGGCGTCGTGGTCGTCGACTCGCAGCTGCGACCGGTTCCGGCCGGGGTGACGGGCGAGATGCTCATCTACGGCGCCGGTGTCGCCGCAGGCTACCTCGGGCGTCCCGATCTGACCGCCGAGCGCTTCATACGTTTGCCTGAACGCGACGGTGTGCACTACCGCTCGGGCGATCTGGCCCGCGTCGACGAATCCGGCGACCTGGTCTATCTGGGCCGGATGGATCAGCAGGTCCAGCTACGCGGCGTGCGGATCGAACTAGGCGAGGTTGAAGCGGCGTTGCTGGCGATCGACGGGATCCGCGAGTGCGCGGTGCGGGTCGACGACCGATCACCGGAGGAACCGGAGCTGGTCGCGTTCGTGGTGACCGCCTATCCGATCGCCGATGCGCAGATCCGCCAGGCGCTGCGCACCCGACTCGCGGCGGCCGTGCGACCCAACCGTTTCGTCACGTTGGACGCACTGCCGTTGACTGTCAACGGCAAGATCGCCGATGCCGCACTGCCGTGGCCGAACCGGACAGGCGACGCCGAGGTCACCGAGGCCTCCGCGCCGACCTCACCGGAGATCGCCGACACAGCCGCACCGCAGGTCGTGAGCGCACTCGCCACCGTGCGAGCCGCATGGGTGACCGCGCTCGGCCGTGACGATTTCGGTGACGACGACGCCTTCTTCGACGCCGGCGGAACCTCGACACAGCTCATCCGGGTACTCGAGGAGCTGCGCCGTTCGTGCGAGCAGCCCGAGCGACTGGAGATGGTGGACATGTTCGAATTCACCACGCCACAGCAGCAGTCCGAGCACCTCGAGCGCCTTCAGCTGCGGACTTTGGTCGCCGCCTGAGCCGTCGCCGATCAGCACATCACCGCCAGGGGCGGGGAGCCGAAGACTTCCCCGCCCCGTTGGCGTGTTTGCCAGATTCCCTGTGACTCATCACACATGAAACTCCGAGTCACATACACTCCCTCGCCCCCACGACGCCCTGATAGGCTCCCGACTGTTGTCAGACACTGAGTCTGACACCGTGTCGGAAGCTACCGGCACCGCTCGCTGCGGACAGGGGAATCCATGGCATCCGGGAACAACACACCTCGATCGCTCGCCGGCCGACTCCGCACCGGCCAGGATATCGAGCATCTGGTCACCGAATTGAACACCCATCTGATCGACAGAACATCCGATCTCGTTCTCGCAATCAGTGAAATTGACAATCCAGATACGCAATGCGGCACGGTTCCCACCGGGTGGGAGACTGCAATGAGTCGGCAGGTCGACGAAATACGGCAACTACTGGCTCATATCAGCGATCTGATGTCGGCGCGCATTACACCGGATTACTCCATGTAATGCGGGCGTTCGACACCGCTAATCCGGCGACTTCCACGCGAGATCAATGGATTACGGCACGTCGACGACTTTCATAACACGACGAACTGACTGAACGATCACAGTTCGCACCGGTCCGCCTGGCTCCCAAATCGACTAAATTCGATTTCAGCGAACGTTTTGCCGAATTTCATGTCGATTCGGAATCAATCAGTCGATCCCGCCATCTTTCCTACGGAGTAGAACCATGCACGAAAACCGGGCGCAGGAGCCCATCGCGATTATCGGTATCGGCACTCGCCTGCCCGATGTCACGCACCACACCGGCCTCTGGCGGAACCTGCTCGACGGAGTCGAATCGGTACGCCGGTTCGACCGAGCACAGCTGCTGGCCGCCGGTATACCCGCCGATCTCGTCGACCACCCGCAGTACGTGCCGGCGGGCACCGTGCTCGACGATGCAGATCAGTTCGACGCAGGATTCTTCGGGTTCACCACCTACGAAGCCAAGATCACCGACCCCCAGCATCGGATTCTGCTACAGACCGCCTGGGAGGCGCTCGAAGACGCTGGTGTCGTCGCCACATCGACCGCTGGGCGCATCGGCGTCTACGCCTCGACCACGCTGAGCACCTACTTGCTCAACAACATCCAGCGCAACAGCCGCTACCGGGTCGAAGATCTCAACTATCCCGTCCTGATCGGCAACGACAAGGACTTCCTGGCGACCAGGGTCGCCTTCAAGCTAGGTCTTCGCGGCGCGGCGGCGACCGTGCAGAGTGCCTGCTCGAGTTCGATGGTCGCCATCCACCAGGCGGCGACCTCGCTGCGCACGGGCGACAACGACATCGCCCTCGCCGGTGGCGTCTCGATCGTGAACCCGCAGACCTCCGGGTACCTCTACCAGGAAGGCGGAATCGGCGCGCGTTACGGACATTGCCGTCCGTTCGACCGTGACGCCAGCGGCACCGTCAGCGGCAACGGCTGCGGCGTAGTTGTGCTGAAACGGCTCGCCGACGCGATCGCGGACAACGATCACGTGTACGCCGTGCTGGCGGGCACCGCCATCAACAACGACGGCTCGAACAAGGTCGGGTTCACCGCACCGAGTGTGACCGGACAGGCCGCGGTCATCGGCCAGGCGCTGTCGAATGCCGGCGTCGCGGCTGCCACGGTGGGATATGTCGAAACCCACGGCACCGGTACCGCGCTCGGCGACCCGATCGAGTTCCGCGCGCTCTCGCGGGCCCACGGCGATGCCGAGGGCGGCGGGCCGGAATCGTGCCTGCTGGGCAGTATCAAGGCCAACGTCGGCCACCTCGACGCCGCCGCGGGTGTGGTCGGACTGATCAAGACCGCGCTGGTATTGCATCACCAAGTGGTCCCGCCCCAGATCAACTTCACCGAAGCCAACCCCCACGTGCCGCTCGCGGAGTCGAACTACGTCATCAACGTCAAACCGCATGTCCCCGACAGTCCGATCGAAGCAGCGGGAGTCAGCTCGTTCGGCCTCGGCGGCACCAACACTCACGCGGTCCTGGTTCGCCACCACCGACCGGCCTCGGCTCGTCCGGAACCGACCAGGCCCCATCGCATCACGATCAGCGCACGCACCACCGAGTCGTTGAGCCGGAACGCCGCGCGTCTGGCCACGGCCCTGCGGACCGAGGCGCATCGCATCGACGACGTCGCCTGGACACTGCACGCCGGCCGGAAGAAATTCCCCGAAGCCCTGACCTTCGACGCGGAGTCCGCCGCGCAGGCCGCGACCATCCTGGAGCAGTTCGCCCGCACCGGCAGCGCTCCAGTGTCCAGTGTGGCACCAGAACCCGTTGCCGCACACAAGGTCTCGCTGCCAACCTACGCCTTCGACACCGAGTCGTACTGGATCGAGCCGCAAGCGCCGGTCGGCGACGCCGCCGATAGCGCCGTGGCGCAGGCAACCGCCGAGAACTCGCGCGCGGAAGATCCGACAGTCATCGCGGAATTCGTTCTCGACACGGTCCGCGATCTTCTCGAAGACGATGCCATCGAACTCGATTCGGACTTCTACGACGCGGGCGGCGAGTCGATCGCCATGGTCGATCTGGTCACCACCGCACGCGATCACTTCGATGTGCAGCTCGATTTCGATGGGTTCGAGGGTTTGCGCACCGTGGCCGACATCGCGACGCACATCGCCGACGTCATCGGCGGAACCGCGCGTCGAGCCACGACGGTGCGCATCGTCGCCGGCGAGGGCGCACCGCTGTTCCTGGTGCCCCCGGCCGGTGGCACCAACTTCTGCTACTCCCGGCTGGCCGGCCACCTCGACAACACCGGACCGATCACGGCCTTCACCGCGCCGGCACACGGCGAGTCGGCCTCCATCCGTGAGCTGGCCCGGCGCAACGTGGCCGAGCTCGTCACCATCCAGCCGAGTGGCCCGTACCGCCTCGGTGGCTACTCCTTCGGCGGCAATGTGGCGCTCGAGATGGCGCTACAACTGCAGGCGGTCGGCGAAACAGTGACCGAGCTCTACCTGTTCGACTCGCACGCGCCGCTGGCCTACCTCGGCGACGAGCTCACCGAAGCGGAGTTCCTGACCGCCCTGCCACAGATGATCTCGGCCGCGGTGCCCGGTCTCACCCTGGCCACGGACCGCACCGCGGACACCTTGGCGGAGCTGCCGACCCTGCTCGCGTCCCGCCCGGATTGGCTGAATATCTCCGACGAGGACATCGTCGGCTTCGCCCAGACGTGGCGCCAGAACCACAACGCGCTCAAGGGCTACTACCCGGACAGCCGATTCCACGGCCGCTGTGTGATCTTCGATGCCGCCGAGGAACACCCCGAGAACGAACTCGCCTCGCTGCGGATCCGGCTAGTCCCCAAGGACGCTTGGCTCGCCCACCTGGACGGCGAGGTCGACATCATCTCGGTCCCCGGCAACCACTACACCATGTTCACCGACGCCGACCTCGTGCCCGCGCTGGCGGCCGCCTTCACCGCCGCGGTGGCAGCGGGAGCCGTGGGCGACACCGAGGTGGTCGCATGAGCCTGATCGTCCAGAAGTTCGGCGGCTCGTCGGTCGCCACTCCCGAACGGATCCGTCGGGTTGCCGAACGGATCGTCGAGACCAAGCGGCAAGGGCACGACGTCGTGGTGGTGTGTTCGGCGATGGGCGACACCACCGACGACCTCGTCGATCTGGCCCGTCAGGTCTGCGGCGAACCCGCGTCTCGTGAGCTGGATCTGCTGTTGACCTCCGGCGAGCGGATCTCGAATGCGTTGGTGGCCATGGCCATACAGTCACTGGGAATCGAGGCCAAGTCGTTCACAGGTGCCCAGGCAGGTGTGATCACCACCGGTACCCACGGCAACGCCAAGATCATCGATATGGTTCCGGGCAGGCTGAAACAGGAACTGGCCGACGGGTGCGTCGCCCTGGTCGCCGGCTTCCAGGGCATCGCGCAGGACACCGATGATGTGACCACCCTCGGACGTGGCGGATCAGACACGACCGCGGTGGCACTCGCTGCCGCACTCGGGGCCGACGTCTGCGAGATCTATACCGATGTCGAGGGCGTCTACACCGCTGATCCACGCCTTGCCTCCGATGCCACCAAGATCGACACGATCTCCTACGAGGAGATGATGGAACTGGCCGCTTGTGGCGCGAAAGTTCTGATGCTGCGGTGCGTGGAGTACGCCCGCAGCTACCACGTGCCGATCCACGTCAGGTCTTCCTACACAGACACCACCGGAACTCTCGTCACCGGATCAATGGAGCAGACAGTCATGGAACAACCGATCCTCACCGGCGTCGCACACGACCGCAGCGAGGCCAAGGTGACCGTTGTCGGCATACCCGACCAGCCCGGCTACGCCGCGAAGGTCTTTCGCGTCGTCGCCGACGCCGGCATCAATATCGACATGGTGGTACAGAACGTGTCGGTCATCGAGACCGGCAAGACCGATATCACCTTCACCGTGCCCAGCTCCGACGGTCAGCGTGCGGTCGGCCTGCTCACCGCGCACCGCGCCGAGATCGGATTCACTCGGGTCGCCTACGACAATCGGGTCGGCAAGGTGTCCTTGATCGGCGCCGGAATGAAAACACACCCCGGCGTGACGGCGACGTTCTTCGAGTCGCTCGCCGCGGCGGGAATCAATATCTACCTGATCTCGACCTCCGAGATCCGTATCTCGGTCCTCGTCGCCGACACCGACCTCGACACCGCCGTCGAGACCGTGCACAAGGCCTTCGACCTGGCCGGTGACACAGCCGCGATGGTGTACGCGGGAACGGGACGCTGACACCGCGACGATGTCGGCGCCGTGCGCACGCAGCACTTTTCGATTCGCAGATTCCCACACCCAGGATGTCTCATGTCTGTTCTGAATTCCCGGTCGCCCGCCTCCGCGATATCCGCCGCGCGGACCGGCCTGCTTTTCGATGCAACGGTAAAAATCCTCGGCGGCGCCGCGCTCGTGGCGATCGTCGGCGGAGTATGGCCGGTCCACCATGGTTTGACACCCGCGCTGCTTGCCTTCGCTGGAATCGCCTTCGTCCTCGGTGGCGCCACGATGATCACGCAGCTACGGCGGCTGCTCGCCGACGAACGGTCGATCGTCGCGGTGATCGCGGTCGATGGCATGATCGCGACCGCGTTCGTGCCAATCGCGATTCAGCAGTGGCCGGGCATCACGACCGCGGGCGGAAACATCATCTGCGGTGTGATCGCGGCCGCGTCGATTTCTTCCGTGGTGGTGGCTTTCACCGGCACCGCCGACTGAACCGATAATCGACACCGATAGTCGACAAGGGGTCGGCCGATGATTCGAATCACCGGCCGACCCCTGGTCGTCGCTCCGCCGACCGGAGGTCCGGTCAGCCCGCCACGGGGCCGGCCTGGTCGCCGTAGACGACTCGCCCCCACACCAGCGACATGATCTCGACCCATCGTTGCGCGTCGACGCCGTTCGCGCCGTTGACGAACTCGCGCACCATTTCGATCGCGAGCGCCGACAGCGCCAGGGCGATCGTGCTCGCGTCACCGCCGAGCGCCACACCGGCCTGCTGCTGTCGGTGGATCCGCTGCGTCAGCTCGCCACGGAAGGCGGTGACAGAGGCATGCAGGGCCGCGGCGACATCGGCGTCGTAGTTGGCCACTTCGAGGAAAGCAGCGATCACCACGCGGTGCGGCTCCAGATACTCGATCGCCGCGCGCAGCGCGGTCGGCATATGGGCGGGCCCCGACGGCCACTCCCCCATCTGTTCACTCATCCGCGCGGTGACCGGCGCCAGCGCATCGACCACCAGCCTGGACAGCAACTCGTTCTTGTCGACGAAGTGGCTGTAGAAGGCGGGACGCGACACCCCGCCGCGCTCGGTGATCTGCTGGATGGTGATGTCGGAGAAGGCCGTTCCCTCCTCGAGCAGCTCCCGTAAGGCAACCATCAGGTTCGCTGCGGCCTGCTTACGGCGCGCTTTCGCGGACGACGTCCGATTCGTCAGCATCTCGTGGACCTCCCTCCACCGGCTTGGACACGAGCTGGGAGCTCAGCGGCGAGCCTGGAAATAACGGCGTGTCATACACGATGACAGACATATGTCAGACACAACTGTGACCGACGGTCCGCCAGAACGCAAGCGGTCGAGCTCATGCCGGATGCGCGGTTGCTCACAGGAATCCTCGACACGCATCGAACCGAACCGGCAGCGAGTCGAGGGGTCGTGACGAAACCCGTTGAGTCGACGCACTCGGATTACGCATGCTCGACCCGACATGTCCTCCGCAATCACGCGGGACCCCCGCCCTATCTAGGAATGCGATGAATGCGAACCTCGAGACGGCGTTGGGACGGTTGACAGACCTGTCTCGACGTGACTTCTACAACCCGTATACACGATTCGATTGGCCGGCCGAGGTCGACCGTGATGCGTGGTGGATGGACCCGCCTTTCCTGACCAGTCACGGTACCGAGCAGCACTGGGGCATCGCGGATGCAATACGCCTCTCCCACGCTGAGACCATCAACTTCTTCAGTCTGCACGTCCACGGCATCCGGGAACTGATGGGCGCGGTCGCAGTTCGAATCCATACCCCCCGATTCCGTCCGGCATCGGAGTATCTACACCATTTCATCGGCGAGGAAAACGACCATATGTGGTTCTTCGCCGAATTCTGCAACCGTTATTGGGACGGGGTGTATCCGGCCGCGGCTCCCAGCCCGCTGGCGAGTTCGGCCACCGACGGCCCGTGGACCGACTTCGTGGTGTTCAGCAGGATCCTGATCTTCGAGGAGTTGTTCGACTACTACAACGCACGGCTCGGTGGCAGCACCCTCATCCCTCCGATCATCGCCGAGCTACACGCGGTGCATCACCACGACGAGAACCGGCACGTCGCGTTCGGCAAACGGCTCGTCGAGTCGCTCTACGCCGAAGCAATGAGCGCCGGCGGCGAAGCCGAACACGACGATGTCGCGAACTACATCAAGACCTACATCCGCCATTCGGTGGCCAGCATGTACAACCCCCGCTGCTACGCCTACGCCGGAGTGGACAACCCACTGGCGATGCGTCGCCGACTGCTGGCCGATCCCGTCCGCGCCGAAGTCCACACCGAGATCATGCGCCGCCTGGACCGCTTCTACCGACGCCTGGGTCTCTACGAGGGCGGGTGGGACGAGTGACCTACCACCCACCGCTCGTCGATTCGGGCATGCAGGAGGTCATCGGCTTCCTCACCACCCGCAATCCCGACTTCACCGGCGACGACCCCGATCTGGACCTGATCGAGACCCGCACCTTGGACTCGCTGGGCCTGGTCGAGTTCCTGCTGCTGATCCAAGAACTCACGGGGGACGAAATCGACATGGAGACACTCGATCTCGACTCGATTCGGACCCTGCGAGGACTCCGTGCCACCTACTTCACCGCGAGGAATCCATGATCGAGACGACCACACCCGGATACCGCGTCACCGACGGCCTCGCCGTCCTCGGCCCCGACGTCGCTCGCGTGAAATACGCCATCGACGCCATCTTTCAGCAGTGGGCCACCGGGATCAACGCGCAACCGTGGGATCTGCCCGCACTGCTGACCCGTTCGCAGCTTGCGTCCTTCGACTACTTCGACAACTTCCCACACCTCGCCGTCGCCGCGACACCGACCATGCCAGCCGATGCGGACGGTTCGCCCGAGGAGCTGTTCATCACCTCGGCCGCCTGCTACGGGGCCTACGCCGCACTGACCGGCACCTCGCTCGAGGAGCCGCTGTCGGTAACCGTTGCGACCCGATGCTGCCGCAACGAAGCCCGATATCACGGCCTGCGCCGACTGCACCAGTTCACGATGCGAGAGCTGGTCGCCCTCGGTCCCGCTGATCACGCGACCGCGCACCTGATGCGATTCAAACCCCGCGTCCTGTCGTTGACCGAACACCTCGGCTTGTCGGTGCAGGTGCAGCACGCCACCGATCCGTTCTTCGACCCGAACGGGTCCCGGGCGCTGATGCAGCGGCTGCTGCCGGTGAAGGAAGAGATCGTGACCGACGACGGCGTCGCCATCGCCTCGTTCAACAGCCATCGCAACTTCTTCGGCAACCGCGCCCGCATCAGCTTCCAAGGCAACCCGGTGCACACCAGTTGCGTGGCGTTCGGCCTCGAACGCTGGGTGTACGCACTGGACCGCAAGTTCAACGGCGATTGGGCAGCCACGCGCGCGGCCATTGCCTCCTTCGATCCGACAGCGAGCGGCGAATGAGCAACCCGATCCTGCTCACTGGTGCTACCGGGGTCGTCGGCACCGCGTTGCGGGAACGGCTCGCGACCCGGTCCTACACCGCTCTCACTCATCGCACGCCGCTGCTCGGCGTCGACACCGTCACCGGCGACATCACCGCGCCACGGTTCGGTCTCGACGAGACCGCGTACATCCAACTGGTGGAAGACACCCGGTGCGTGCTGCACTGTGCCGCGAACACCTCACTCAACGCCGATCCGGCCGTCCTCGCCGACGACAATGCCTGCGGCACCCGGCACGCGATCGAGCTGGCCAACGACGCCGATGCTCCGCTGATCCACGTCAGCACCGCCTTCGTCGAAGCGATCGACCGGGCCGAAAACCGTGGCGCGCGATTGAACTACGCCGAATCCAAACTGGTCGGCGAGCGCCTCGTCACCGACCGCGCCCGGCGCTGGACCATCGTGCGCCCTTCCATTGTGATCGGCGATTCGAGCGACGGTCACATCGCCGGCTACCAGGGCCTGTTCCGGCTCGCCGAACTCGTTCGGGACGGTCGATTGCCCTTCTTCCCGTGCGGCCCCGATTCCCGCGTCGACATCATCGCCCAGGATGTCGTCGCTGCGACACTGGCACATTTGAGCCGGGTCGCGCTGGAGCGGGGCGACACCGGACACGATCTGGTGTGGCTCACCTCCGGTGCGACGGCCCCTCGAGTATGGGAGGTGATCGAGGCCTTCCTCGATGCCCCGCGCTCGACGGGAGAACCACGGCCGCACACCCCGCGCTTCATCGATCGCGACCAATACGAGCGGCTGATTCGCCCCGCCTTCCTGTCCGAGCTCGACCCGAGCCTGGCCAGGCGGATCGACAACCTGTTCACCCATGTGGCTCCCTACGTATCGATCGTCGACCCGTTCCCCGATGCCACCACGATCGGCGACTACCAGCCCGCCGTCACTGATCCACTGCTTCAGCTGAATCGCTCGCTCGACCACTGGGTTCGCGTCGGCGCCGCAGCACGTCCGAGGGAAGAGGCGATCGTTCATGCCTGAATACAGCATCACCGCCACTACGACGGCATCGGCGGAAGCCACGTTCGCCCTGATCTCCGACTTTCGCGGCTACCCAACCCTGGTGCCCGAGGTCATCGTCTCATTGACCGTCGACGAGGGCGGCGACCCGCCGAGCTCGGAGTGGGCCGTGCGATTTCACGGTGGAATCCTGAAATGGCGCGAGCACGACGCTATCGATACCTCGGCCCACCGCATCGAGTTCCGACAGATCGCCGGTGACTTCGCCGATTTCGCCGGCGCATGGCAGGTGTCCGGTGGGCGCGACCGGCCCACCCGCGTCAGCCTGCACGTCACCTTCGACCTCGGGATGCCGGCCGTCGCCGACGTACTCGAACCCATCGCCCACCGCGCCTTCGACGAGGCGATGCGCGCGCTGTTGACCGCACTGCTCGGTCGGGACACCACGTTCGCCCACACCGCGAGTGCCGCACAACACCCGGCGGTGTCCGCATGAGCACGGCATACCTGCATTCGATCAGCTGGGCGCACGGCGAAGAACAGTCACTTCTCGACGAACTCGACGCCGACCCAGCACTGCGCGCACGGACCGGGGCCGAAGGCATCGACCACTATTTCCGTGCCGACTGCGCCCCATGGCAACTCGCCCACGAAGCCGCGGCAAAGACACTGCGACGAGCCGACCTCGATATCGCCGACGTCGATTTCATCTTGTACTCGACCGAATCGACCGACACCCGTGCCGATATCAGCAAGGAGCCCAACCGTTTCGCCGACGCACTCGGCGCCAGGACGACACCGTTGATCACCGTCACCGGCAACGTCTGCGCGAACTTCGGCGCGGCGCTGGTGACGGCACGCAACGCCGTGCGATTGGGTGAGCATCGCATCGTTCTCATTGTCACGACCGACATCTGGGATGATCGTCCACGACTCGTCGACGCGGGCACCTGTTTGATGAGCGATGCCGCCGCGGCGGCCATCGTCTCCGCCGCTCCGGCGCCGAGCGCGACCTCGTGGGCGATCGGCAAGATCACCCCCGCGGTCGACCACAGCATGCACGATGTCGATCCGGCGGTCGACACCATGGATATGGTGCGTGGCACCGTCGCCGGGATCCAGCGGGCCTACCGCGGGTTCTTCGCCGATATCGCGCCGACGGCGTTCCCGCATCTGGTCTGCGGCAACCTCGGCGACACGGTGGTCCAGATGTTCGCCCGCCTCGGCGGCTTCGACCCGGCGCGGATACTGCGCCAGACCGCAGCGCACGGTCACTGTCTGGCGGCCGATGTACTGGTCAACCTCGACACCTACGCGTCCACCATGGCGGCGGGCGACCGGGTGATGGCGATCTCGAGCGGGCACAACTATTGGACCTGCATAGATCTCACGACCGTGACCGGGGTGCCCGCATGAGAATTCTGATCGGTCTCGCGTTGCTGCGTCCCCGCGCTGTCATCGCCGCGGCCCTGGTGCTCGCCTCGCTCGGCCTGCTCGCCGCAGCGCTCGTCGCACCGAAGATGACTGCCTCGCTGGCGGACTACGACGACCCGAGCTCCGATTTCAGCGCGGCGATGGCCGACTACACCCAGCGCACCGGAATCGACTCCGAGCAGGGGTTGCAGGTGATCGTCGACTGCACCCGTGGGAGGGCACACCCGTGCCCCGAACTCACCGAGATCCGCAGTGCGCTGCTCGGTGTCTCCCATGTCGTGGCGGTGGCGGATTTCGATACCACAGGCGACGCCCGGATGATCTCGGGCGATGGGGATCACGCCTATCTGCTGGTGGCCCTGAATCGTGGCGCGGGCGCCGACGCTCATTTCCTCGACCAGGTCCAGCGCGTGATCGAGGCGGTACCAGGGCTCGCGCCGCGGACGATCGTCGGCGGTCCTACCGTGGCGAACCACGACACCGCGACCATCTCCACAGAGGACCTGTTCATCGCCGAACTGGTCGCGTTTCCGTTGCTGGTCGTCGCGCTGCTGTGGGTGTTCCGCACCGCCGTCGCCGCCGCGATTCCACTGATCGGCGCCGGGTTCAGCATCCTGACCACGTTCGTCGCGCTGCTCGTCGCCCAACAGGCCCTGCAGTTGTCCACCTTTGCCCTCAATCTCATCACCGCCCTAGGCACCGGTCTCGCGATCGACTTCAGCCTGTTGATCATCACCCGCTACCGCACCGAGCGCCGCGCCGCGCCGGTGCCGCACGCGGTCTACGTCGCGATGAGCAGCGCCGGGCGCACTGTCGCGTTCAGCGGATTGACCGTGATGTCAGCGCTCGCGACGCTATGCCTGCTCCCGCAACGTTTCCTGTATTCGATGGGGATCGCCGGCGTCGCACTGACGGGGGCGTGCCTGATCTTCGCGCTCCTGGTACTGCCTGCGATTCTGTTGTTGCTCGGCGACCGGATCGAAGCACTGAGCCTGCGGCGAGCACGTCCCGCCGTCGCCGGCCGACGATGGCGCCGGTGGAGTGGCTTCGTCCAACGGCATGCGGCCGTGGTCGCGGTGACCGGAGCGCTGGCGTTGCTGCTACTCGCGGCACCGGCGCTTGGCACCCGGATCCAGGGCTATGACACCGACGTACTGCCCGCGGATTCCGCCGCCATGCGGGTAACCACGATGCTGCGCAACGACTTCGAGCACGCCGATACCACCGGTATCGCCCTGCTCATCGCTCCCGGCTCGGACACGACACCGCAGCGAGCCGCCGAGCTGATCGCCGCCCTCCCCGGGATACTCCGGGTACAGCCACCCCTCCCGTTGCCGGACGGATCCAATATGGTCAACGCAGCGGTGGATTCCCCCGCGACCTCGCCGCGCAGTCGCGAGATCCTGCGGTCTGTTCGCGGCGCGGTCCCCGATGCACAGGTTCTCGGTGAGGTCGCGCGGTTCGACTCGTTGTTGCAGAGCCTGGCGCACCGGCTGCCGTACGTCGCGACCCTGCTGATCGTGCTGAGCGGGTTGTTTCTGGGCATCCTCACCCGATCGGTGGTCATCCCGATCAAGAACGCCGTCATCGGTGTGCTGTCGTTGGGCGCCACCCTCGGCATCCTCGTTATCGTCTTCCAGCACACCGCGATCGGTGGTTCACCCGCGCTGGAAGTGACCGCGTTGGTCATCGTCGCGGTGCTGGCCTATGGCCTGTCGACCGACTACGCCTCGTTCCTGTTCCACCGCATGACCGAGGCCCGTCAGGCGGGGGCGTCGCCTCGCGAGTCGGTCGATGTCGGCCTCGCTAGTACGGCACCGGTGGTGACCGCGGCGGCGTTGCTGCTGGTCATCCCGTTGGGTGCGCTACTCGCGTCACGACTAACACCGGTGCAGATGCTCGGTGCCGGCGCGGCACTGGCCGTCGTACTCGACGCGACGCTGGTCAGAGTTCTGCTTGTGCCGTCGTTGATGGGCCTGCTCGGCCGTTACAACTGGTGGCCTTCGGCACTGCACCGAGACGACGACCTGCTCGACACCAAGGCCAAGGCCAAGGTGCCGCAGCGCTGAGGTGACGGCCCCAGGCAGCATGCCTGGGACCGCCACTGTTGGTCAGTTCGGATCGGTACTCGAACGGTGCTCGGCCGACGCCGCCGCTTCGAGAACGATGCCCGCGAAACGTACCGGATCCGCCAAGGGCAGATAGTGCCCGGCTCGGGGGAGCACGGTCAGCCGTCCGACGTGGCAGGCTCGGACGAAGCGCCGTTCGTGTATCCGCAGATGATCATGACGGCCGTTGATCAGCCACACCGGCCCCGAGTACGAGGCCAGCGCCGCGAGCACATCGAATCGGCTGAGCTCGGCGACCACATCCGGGATCACCTCGGTGGCAATACCCGCGCCGTTGACGGCGACCGCCACCGGCTCCGGCAGCATCGCGTCGAACAGCCGGGCACTCGCCCGCTGGCCGCCGTCAGATTGTAGCGACAGCACCCGATGCATCACGGAGAACGGCAGCATCAGCGATCGGCTCGGCACGCAGGTCGAGCCGGCGACGACCAAACCCGCCACCTCGCCAGGAGCCGCGGCGGCTGCCGCGACACCGACAAATCCCCCCAGAGAATGCCCGACGACCAGGGCCCGGCCACCGACGGAATCGATGGCGGCGTGCACCGTTTCGGCGGCGGCGGCAAGAGTGAACTCCTCGCCGCGACGCCGTCCGTGTCCCGGCAGATCGACCGCGGCCACCGGATGACTGTCCGCGACACGGTCGGCGACCATAGTCCAGGCCGCGCCACTGAGCCTGATTCCGTGGACGAGAACCACCGGCAGACGATCCGACATCGCAACCCCTCCTCAGAAAATCAACGCAACGTTGCGTTGTATCGAGGGTATCGCCGCCAGAGATGCAACGCAACGTTGCGTTGTATCATTGCGGCATGTCCGCAACCGACCCGCCCACCGCGGGACCGCGCAAAGCAGAGGTCATCTACCTCGCCGCCCTCGAACATCTCGCCGAGGCGGGGTACGACAACATGACCATGGAGTCGGTCGCCCGCCGATCCGGCGTCAACAAGACGACGCTGTATCGGTGGTGGCCCTCCAAGGACGCCCTCCTGGCCGCGGCGCTGACTGTTGCTGCGCCGCTGCGGATTTCCATCCCCGACACCGGGAGCTTCCGTGGCGATCTAGCCGCACTCGGACTCGAGATCGCCCGATTGCTGACCGCCGAAGACACCGCGGCCATTGCGGCGGCGGTCTTGTCCGCGTCGGCGTCGCGACCGGCACTCGCCACCGTCGGCCACCGGTTCTTCAGCGAACGGCTCGAGCGCGAGCAGGCCATCTTCGACAGAGCAATCGCCCGCGGGGAGATCCCGGCCGATACCGATGTCGGCACCGTGATAGATCTACTGGCGGGCTCGCTGTGGGCGCGTCTGGTACTGCGTGGGCTGACGCTCAGCCCCGACTACATCGACACGATTGTCGACATCGTCGCGCGCGGAACACACCGATGCCCCGGTAGTACCGAGCGAAGTGCCTCCGCCGTACGACCGGCGAACGAGCAGGCCCGCTGACAAGCCTGCTCGTTCGCTGTGCTCGCCGTGCGCTGATGTGATCAGCTCGCCGGCTCGACCGAGAGCGCGTCGATCCGCATTCGCTCACGGGCGACCAGATCACTCGACCGAAGCTGGTGAATACGCCAAGCACGGAGTTTGCCGGTCGGCCCTACTTCCCCGGTACTCATACCGAACGCGCCGTCGAGCAAACACACCGCCGTGACGACACCCAGCGGGTCCGCCACCGCGAGAGCATCGGCAACCGAGCCGAAGCGCGAGTCGTTCATGACGAGAGCCTGCATCGGTGATTCGACATTCCTGTCCGCCTCGGTCCATAGCTCCGGGCGGAACGCGAGGTAGAGCACCGCACTGTCACGGGTCTCGGGGGCGGCAACTACCGCGTCGACCGAACCGAAGCGCTCGGCCAGCTGCCCGACCAATACCTCGGCGGACAACGGAGCCGTTGGTGGACCGAGTACACCTTGCGTCCGGCCGATCACCTCGAGCTCGCCGTCCTCGGTCAACCGCGCTCGGTCGCCGGTGCGAAGCCAACCGTCCACAGTGAACGCCGCCGTGGTGCGCTCAGGCCCATCCGGACCGACATAGCGGGTGAAGTTCGCCGGACTGTCGATCAGCAGCTCGTCATCGTCGCCGATCCGCACCCTGACCGATTTCTCCGGTGTACCGACCCCAGTTAGCCGCGCACCGACCAGCGTGGTCGAGGACACCGCTCCGGCGATCTGGGTCTGTCCGTAGACGTTGCGCACAGGCAACCCGACCGCCTCCCACCACGCGTGGGTCGACGCGTCCAGTGGGCTCGTCCCGGCGAAGATCTCGCGGACCGAGGTAAGTCCCGTTGAGGCCCGTACCGATCGCCCGAGCAGTCGTGACCCGAGCCCCCGTCTGGTAACCCCTGTCCGACCAGCGGCCAGAATCCGGGCCACGTTCCGTTCGACAGCAGTCACCAGCCATCTACCGACCGCCGAGCCCGCCGCAGTCGTCTCGGTTTCCTGCCGGATCGTGCGCAGCAGCGGCGGTGGCGCCAACAGCAATGTGGGTCGGCAATCCCGCAGATCGGCCTGTAGATCCGCAAGGCCGCCGCCATACCAGGTATGTCCGGCCACCCGCACGGCCAGATAGACCGTCAGCAACCTTTCGGAGATGTGCGCGGTCGGCAGAAAGGACAGAAATCGCGGATGCTTCTGCGTCGGATAGTCGGCCAGCACGTCGGCTGCCGCGGCCATCGCGGCGCCGGAGAGCTCGATCAGCCCGGCCGGCGCGGTCGTACCGGTGCTCTGCAAGTACAGCGCGGGCTCTTGCGCGGGTGGATCGAATCCCGAAATACGTTGCAGGACATCGCTCGAGTCGAACGGCTCGACGTCGGCGCTGAGCACCTCCACCGCGCTGTCGACACCAGGTAGCGGAACGAGGTCGACCAGACGATGTACCGGGATCGACCCGATGCCCGGAGCCGACACCCCGCCACCGACCACCATCGCATCCGCGGGTGCTGCGGCGACCAGCGCGCGCAGTTCGTCGTGACTGCTAGTCGTGTACAGCGGCATGGTGACTCGACCGGTCAGTGCCAACGCCAGCTCCAGAATCGGGTACCTGGCATCGGTCTCGGCGATCACCGCGACCACCTGGCCGACAGGGAAAGAGTCGAGTCGATCGCAGGTGTCGGCTACGAGACTGCCCAGCTCATGCCAGGTGACGGTGCGCCAACCATGTACCGCGCGATAAGTAATGGCCGGTCGTTCGGGATGGCGTGCGAGGGTGTCACGCAGGGCGGCGGCGAGGGTATAGGTCATCGAAGGGCTCCTGTTGCAATGGTCTCGAGTGCCGGCGTGATCTGCGGGGGCGCGGCGGAAGCGTGTCGGTCCAGCGATCCAGGCTTTCCGATGCGGACCAGCAGCAGGTAGACCGCCGGGCCGACAAGCAGGTCAGCGACCATCGCGAACGCCATGGTGAAAGTGCCGACCGCGCCCATGTCCCGCAACGCGAGCAACGAACTTCCCAGCATGGAGACGAAGCCGGCGATGAGAACGTAGGACCCGAACATCACAGGGGTTCCGGTACGCAGCAATACGGCGCTCACCGCGCTTTGGGCATCGACTCCGGCGCGCACCCGGTCGCGGATCCGCAGGCTCAGATGAATCGTGTTGCTTGCGGCGAGTCCCAGCGCGATGGCCAGCATCATCGCAGTGCCGATCCGGACCGTGATACCGGCCATCCCCATGAATCCGAGGACCGCCATGATCGGCAGCACGGTAGGCACGGCCGCCGCCAGGAACAGGCGCCGGTCCCGAATGGCGACCCACATCACGGGCAGGATCAGCGCGAGCGCAGCGATGGCCGACAATCCCATCTCGAAGGACAACGAGTGCATCCCCTGCTGGGCCAGCCACCACGGCCCGACGAGGTCGATCTCCGCTGACGGCATGGCTTGCCTGGCGATGTCCTGGACCCGGGCGGAGAACGGGATCGATGCCTTGGTGCCGATGTCGGCCACTCGAATGATCACCGCCGAATGGGTGGCGTCGGCATTGAGCACGGACCGCGAGAGTTGGTGCAGCCCAGGTCCGTACGCACCGGCTCGCGCGGCGACCGCAGGTGTCAGATCGTCGGCCTCGCGACCGCACCTCGGGCTGTCGGCCGCGCCTTGGTCCAGGGGCTGCGGGACCAGGTCGAGGGCCGAACCGACATAGCGGATCTCCGGCTGCTCGCACAACCGCTGGACCAACTGCACGAGTTGCGCACGGTGGTCGCTGATCGTTCCCGACGTCGGTCGAATCCACAACTCTGGTCCGAGGAACCCGGTGAATTCCTGTTCGAAGGTGCGCTGGGCGATCAATGCGGGATGGTCGCCGGGCAGTTCTTCGTTGACCTTCTGGTCGATGGAGATCTGGGATAGTCCGAGCCATCCCAGACCCGCGACGACGACCACGAACGTGGCCACGATCGTGCCGGGACGTCCGACCACCATACGGTCTGCGCTGCGCAACATCGCCATGCTCCACTTGTTGGCGCGCGTCCCGAACCGACGCTGGGTCGATCCTCGGTAGAACAGATCGATTGCATGCGGCACGACCAGCCAATTGACCAGGTAGGCGATACCGACCCCGACCGCCGTGCACAGGCCGTAGGACGAGATGGCACTCATGTCAGCCACCATCAGGGCGGCGAATCCTAGGACCGTGGCAAGCCCGGTCATGAATGCGGCCCAGGCCAGCAGCGAGAAGGCTTCACGATTGGCGACCGAATGGTCACGACCTGCCTCGCGACGGCGGATGTACTCCTGATGCTGCTGGAGTGCCTCGGCGATGCCGACAATCAGCACCAGCGTCAGGACCTGACTGTTGACGATAGAGAAAGGTTGCCCCAGCAGGTTCATCGCGCCGAGGGTCAGCGGCACCGAGAGGGTGACACCTATCAGACAGATGACCACGTCGACGACCCGCCGAAAGTACATGTACAAGATCGCGATCATCACCATGACCAGCACGGCGACACCGCGCAGCGTGCTGAAGAGTACCTCGTGCGCGTATACCTGCTCCACGTCGGGATATCCGGTGATCTGGGTGTCGACGATACGGTCGAACGGCGGTTTGCCCGCCGTCGCTGATGCCCAGCGTGACACCAGATCCCGGAACTCGCGGTCGGCTTCGCGCCAGGTGGTGAAGTCCTGGTTGGCGATGTCGAACGTCGCGGTGACAGCAACTCGGCGGTTGCCGTCCCCGAAGATGAGGCGGCGAGCGGAGGGAGTGGCCGCGACATCGGCGATGAGTCGATCGACGGTAGCGGGATCCGCATGTGGGAGCTCCGCGCCGACACCTGCGGGATGGAAGACTCCCGACCGGTCGGTGAACGGGAAATTCAGTGGTTCACGCACCGCGATGACATGCGGGGACTCGGCGATGCTTTCGGCGAGTTGGTGCACAGCGCGAAGTTTCCCGGCGTCATGAGCGTCGCCGACGTCGATCATCACGACGAGTTCGTTGAATCCAACGCGGCCGAATTCATGTTCGGCACCTTCGGTCCGCTCAATCTGTTCGGGATCGTTGGTGAATGTCGGACGAAACGACATGTCGAGGCGCATGGTGAAAATACCGAAGCATCCGGCTGCCACACCGAGAATCAGAAAGATGATCGTTGTACGCCGGTAATTGTACAGAATTTCATAAACCGATCGTGCGGCGCGGGCGCCGATGATATGGGGGCGCATTGCATTTTCCTTGCCCTCGAGAATTTCAGAAGTTGGCGACGGGCCCGGTCTCACCCTTCGGCGAGACCGGGCCCGTCGTCTTACGACCTGTATCACCGTTTCAACAGGTCACCGGCCTGATACTCGGCCAGACCGAGCAATTCCATACCCATCCGAGCACAGTCGGCGTAGGAACCGACCACCAGCCGATAGTCGGTGTCGCGGCCCGCCACCTGCTGACGTAAACCGGTGTCGAACGCACCGACTGCACGGTAGGAATCGATCAGATACGGGTGGGCATGAGCTACATAGGTGCGGTGCGACGAGAAATCCCGCATCCACATCGCACCGAGCACCATCGCGGTCAGCGCGAAACGTGCACGGCTCGGGTCTGCGACGGCGGCGAGCCGACCGACCTCGGAATCGACACCGAGCTCATCGAGCTCCGGTCGAGGCGTGATCGTCGACCGTACACAGGGGAACGCCGTCGTCCGCAGCGTCGCGACGAGCCTGCCTGCGTGCCGGACCACGATGACCATGATCGCGTCGGCGTCTCGCCGCCGCTCGAGTCCGGCGTCGAAGCCGATGTTGCGACGCGAGCGGAACACATTCGACCGAAAAGCACGAGCCTGGTCGAGCTCACACGGGGTGATGCAGATCGACGCCGACAGCGCGGGTGCCTGCGCCTGGACTGTCACGCTGCGGACTTCTGCTCGACCCACTTCTCGTAGGACTGTTCGAGCAGCAACAATGTCAACGACAGGGTCGTCACCGCTACCCGGTGCACGTCGCGGGCCTGCTCAAGCGTAGTCACCGCCCTGGTGATCGTGTGGCGCACCTCGTCGGCGTGCTTGCTGTCGATCTCGGCGTGGGCAACGAAGAAGGCCATTTCCCGATCGGTCAGGCCGAGAGTGCCGCGCGCGGCGTCCAGCAACGGCGCAATGTGGGTATACACCGATTCAGCCCAGTAGGAGTAGCCCAGGCGCGGAATCGGACCTTCCCGCAGCGCCACGCCGTACAGGTAGCCGATCAGCGCATCGGTGGCCGGCAGCGGTACGTCATCGATCACCTCGCCCTTCTCGATCAGGCCGATGGCACGCAGGTCGTGTAGCACCATCCGCTCGTGGCCGAGTTCCTCGCGGGCGTGCTCGTACACGAACTTGAGCAGACCTAGCTGGTCCGGAGTGGTCCGGAACGCGGCAACAGCCTGATTGGTCGCGTTGTGGCTCGTGTAATGGAACACCTGCTTCATCACCAGGAAGTACAACCCGCGATCGAAGCCGTGGGTGGTGACGTGTTTCCACATCTTGCCCTCGCGGGCCCGCGTCCACAGCGCGTCGATCTCGGCATCGAGCTGGGTGAACAGATCTTCGTGCAGCGTATCGGAGGTCTTCGCGGCCATTTCGGCGAGTTCGCTTTCGACAAAATCTTCAACGGATTGCGTGTGTGCGGTCATTGAGAACTCCACTCCAGATAACCGTGTACCGACATCGCCATCGACGGCCGGTCACGAAATAGACACTCGGCATTTCCGTCAGTTTCGACAAAAGTCGCGAAATTCCGGATACCTCGAGCATGAAACATCAGAGATTCTCCGACACCATTGTCGGCGGCACCCTGAGAAAAGGTTACGACCCTACGACAACGGCAACAACCCGTTCGACGGTGCGCTCGTTACGAAAGTCCGACCCGCTCGGAACATGGCAAACAGCTCGGCACGGCAACCGTTCCACGGTTGCCGTGCCGAGCTGTTTGCCGAGAGAGCAGGTCAGCCTGCCAGTGCCGAGCAGAAGACCTTCAGAAGTTTCGCGTAGCGGCGACGCGCGTAGAACTCGACAAGATCCCGCCCGGTAGCCACCGCGGTTCGGTTGGTAACGAACCACGGTGGTTTCGGGCTGAGCGTGAACATTCCGGACAGCAATGCTCGAGGTGCGGGCCGGAACGGTCCCCGCACCACAGTCCGTTCGACATCGTCGAGCAACAGCGCATTGTGGACGACGCCCGTGCCGCTCTGGATATCGGCGAGAGTGTGGCCGGGGTAGGCGCCCCAGGCCGCTCGCGCGATGCCGAACGCCAGCCCGGTCCACGCGTTCACCGCGATGGTGCCGTACCGCAGACTCTCGATCGCGTGGTCGAACGCCGGACCCAGTTCCGCGAGCGTAGCCGGATGTGCCAAGACGTTGGCTCCGAGCGTGCCCATCAATTCGTTGTTGGCGAACTCCACCGCGCTCGTGAGGAATTCCGCACCGTCGCCGGGGAGCTCGACGACGCCGAGCACCGGGGAGAAGTACTCGGTGCGCAGCAGCGGGCTGTCAGTGGTCGGCAGATTCTCGACCAACACCCGCCCACCGAACTCTGTCGCGTCGGGATAGGATTTCAGCGCCGCGTCGACCCGCCCCGCGCTGCCGGGGTAGTAGGCGTCGCGCTGAGGCGCCCGCCGCAGCGCCACGCGTAGTTCGTCGAGGAACTGCGCCTTGTGCTCCCAGTCCCGGCTTACGACGACGACTTGCACGGCGATGCAGTTGTAGCCGCCGTTGTGCAGTCGCGAGGTGGCTACATGTTCGGCCTGGAACTTCACATCGTCGTCATTCCACGGCCCGGGAACCACGATCGTCGGCGAGACGCCACCGAGCTCGCTGGTGATCGGCTTGTCCAACAGCGGCTTACCGGACCGGCGTCGCTTGTCCCCCGCGGCGCCATGGCCCCACACGATCGCGTCGTGAGTCTGCGTACCGCCGGTCATGTGAACGTGAGCGACGGCGGGATGCTCGACGAGGTATCCGCCTTCGGCGGCGCCACCACGCAGAATGCGCAGCGCGCCGAGGCCGATGAAGGGCGCGAAGATCTTCTCGAATACCGGCAACAACGGATCGGTGATCGGGTTCAGTTTCAGCGCGACCACCCGATTGTGCGCGAACAACTCGTAGAGAACATCCAGCGGAGGAATCGACATGATGTTGCCGGCACCCAGGACCACACCGATTCCCCCGGTGGTAGTCGGGTCGAGCTGCGCCAGGCCGGCGCGGCGCCGGGCGGTTCCCGCGTCGACGCCGGGGCGCAGCCAGACGTCGGCACGAAATCCGTTGAGGACAAGCTTATCCAGCGTGTCGAACGGCAGCACCGGCACTGCGATGCGACCGCCGGGCGCGGCGCCGATCTTCACACCGTCCAGCGGGCTCCGACCGTCGGCGAGCGCCGCCAGGGTGTCCCCCAGAGCTTCGAGCGCCTGTAGTAGAGCGAGCGGCCCCGACATCCACTCTTCGCCCACCAGTGGCGAGCCCTCGTTCAGACTCTTGATCTCGATTGCCGCGCGGACCCAGTCCGCCGCATACCGACCAGTCAAGACATGAACACGACTCAGCAGTTCCCGACGCTCGGCCAGAGTCGTCTTCGACCAGACCTTCTCACCACTGCCCAGATCCGCCAGCGCCCGGTCGAGCACGGCGCAATCGACTGTCTTTGTCATTCCTCCACTGTCCACGGGATTTACTCGGCTACAAGGAGTTACGTAACACGAACTCGGCGACCGTTCACCGCCCACGTAAGGCCGAAACAACCCCGGTCGGCGCGAGCGTGCCGGTCGCGTCCGGTTCGGCACGGTCGCGTTGTGCCCACGGTGCGGCGCCGAGCCTGCGGAGCGAAAGCTTCGCGTAAGTGCGCCTCGGCTTCGGATTTGCGACGACCTGGCAACTCCCCCTCGCCGTAGAGCTGGGCGGCGCGCGTTCGAACCGTCGATCGCCGGGGGGTGGTCAAATGCTGCCCGGTGCAGGTCAGCGGCCTGCTTAGCCGGTGTAATCAGGTCGGGAATGCTGCGCAGACCGGGGAGTTCATGCCACTCCAGGCCGATGTGCAGCGTCGTCAGCCGGTACGGGCGGCCGCCCAGTGGGCGTACCTGAGGTCGAGCAGAGACGTTGCCCACTGCGCCCAGTACATGGCGGGTGCCGGCGTACCCGGTTCCGATGCGGTCAGCGCGGAATCGGTGACGACGTGGCAGCTCCGTTTGTCGCCGGCGACCGAGGACAGGTAGGACGGCATGCCGTTGGCCTCAGGTGATCCACTGCCGGCGCCCCAGCTCGTGAGTGATATGTAGCGCCTGGACGCTTCGTTCCAGGCATCGGCGCACCGGCCGAGGAGGTCGACTCCCCGGCGAGGCAGAGCAGCGCATCTTTTCTCAGCTCAAGGCGAACTCCGCCTCGACAACCAGTTGACCAGGGCAGATTCCCCGGTCACCCGCGTTCCCATCTTCGATGTGCCCCGCCGGGGGCGCGTGTTGGTGCTGGTGTCGGGTTTCCGGGCGTTTCCGTCCGGGAACTCGGACAAGCGCGTCGTTGAACCGCGGAAGATCTGCTGAGCTGCGCGCGAGGAGATCGGGATCGCCGCTGGTGGCAGCTCTCAGGGCACCTTGGTGACCGGCGGTGGGGTCCAGGTGCCGTCGAGGACCGTGGCGTCGGGGGCGTAGAGGCGCAGGGTGATGCCCATGGGGCCGCGGGGTGCGGGGAGCCAATTCGCTTCGCGGTCGGGGCCGGGGTTCTTGTGCGCGATCACGATGTCGAGGGAACCGTCTGGGTTGTAGTGCAGGGGGTCGCGGTCGCCGAGGGCGTAACGGTTCAGTTCGTTGGGGATCTGGAAGCCCTCGATGTCGTACATGGTGACCGACCAGAACGCCGCGACCGGGGGCAGCCTGTCGGCGTCGAAATGGAGGACGTAATCGCTGTCGCCGGTGAGGGGGTTACCCGCCGCATCGTGGACCAGCAGCGGGTAGACGGCGTCCTCGGCGCTGTTGGCGCCGAGACCGACCAGGGTGACCGCCGAACGCCGGAAGTAGTCGTTGCCGTAGACGCCGATGGTGGACAGGATACTCATCCACCCGTCGATCGCCGGGATCATCGTCGTCCTCGCGGCGACCAGGTCCGTGCGCGCGGCGGCGACGCCCGCGTCGATCTCGGCCAGCTCGGCCGAGGAGAAACGGGTCGCGTCGAAATCCCGGCCAGGCACGATACCGAGCTGGGCGATCCGGGCGAGCACCGCGAAGTCGGTCGGGTGCGCCGGGACGGTCTTCAGCACGGCGCAGGCCAGGGTGAAGAACTCGGTCGCGCTCATCTCGTTGACCTGGCGGAGTGGCTCGACCCGGCTGACCTGGGCCGGGTCGGCGGTGAACGGGGGCCGGTCGCCGAGTTCGGTGATGGCCAGCCCGTTCTGGAATTCGTTGACCGTCGCGTAGTCGTCGGGTCCGTTGGCCTGGGTCCGCCCGATCACCCACACCATCGGGGTCGGTGCTTCGATCACCGGGACGCCCTCGGGCAGCGCGTCGCGACGGCCCGGCCCGACGACGACATAGTCCTGGGCCGCCGTGCCGGTCGTGCGCTTGCCTGGACTGGCGAACGCGTCGGTCCACGCGTCGAGCATCGGCAGCATGAAGTATCTGTCGTTGCTGTCGGGGATGTGGATGCGCACCGGTCCGTGCGTGAGGTCCAGCCAGGCCGAGGAGTACAGCGTGTCGAAGTTCGGGCGCACCACCGCCCGGAAGTCGACGTCGGGCAGTGTGTACATGTGATGGAACTCGTTGGGTGGGCCGAAACCCGGCGTCGAACCGGCGGGCGAGTTGGTCTGCTGCCTGCGCGTGACATCCATCGTCACCAGCGAATACAGGTAGACATACGCCTCGTAGGCGAGAGTTCGCGGATCGCTGGACAACACGCTCATCGACGCCTCCACCATGGATCGGGATCCTGCCGGTTTCAGTCACGCATCGGTGGCCAGTCTAGGCGTCGCGAGCGCGGCACCTCGCCCGGATGATCTGCCCTGACCGGGGCCAACACCGGGTGGACCGGGCCGAGACGGGCCCGGCGGCGCGGGGTCCGGTGGCGTGCCGGAGCAGTCACGGCGTGATCGCCCCGGTCGAGGTCGTTGCGGTACGCGGCGGGACGGCGCGGCACCGCGACGTGGCCGCACGACAAGCGGATCAGGGCGTACGACGCAGGCGGACCCGACCTGGCCGCACCCGCGGAACCGGTGAGGTGGTGACCCTCCGCCCCGCCTTCCGCCCACCGCGATGGTGGGACAGCCGCGGCGGGCGGGTAATCTTCCCACCCATGTGGATCATTCTCGCCATTTCCGTGGTCAGCTCCGTGATCATCGCGATCTTGTTCGCGACCGGTTTCCCGGAGCACTGAGGACCCGTGACCGTCGACGCGTCGCCGAGCGCAGCGCGGATCGGGTGAGATGATCGCTGGGTGCCGACGAACAGTCAACCCAGTGCGCGGTCGGAGGACGGCCGCTCGTTCGTAGTCTCCGACGCCACCGGCAGTGCGCTGGTCGCCGGGTCGCTTGCGGTGATCATCGCCGGCGACCGGCGCCAGCTCGCGCTGGTCGAGGAGCGCGCCGAGACCACACCGGTCCGGCTGCGCGGCCGATTGATCGGTGCGGTGACCGGGGACGGGATCGACACCGGCGCCGGCTATCCGTTCACCGACGGCGCGGTCGAACTGGTCGACGCGGCGACGGTGCAGACCCTGCACGACACCACCGGCGCGGTGCTGGAGGTGGGGGTGAATCTCACCCCGCCCGGCGGCCCGGCCCGGCTGCTGCCGACCCGGTTCAACCGGCACACCTTCTGGTGCGGGCAGAGCGGTTCGGGCAAGACCTACGCGCTCGGCGTGGTGCTCGAACAGCTGATCGCCCACACCGCGCTGCCGGTGGTGATCTTCGACCCCAATTCCGATTTCGTCCGGCTCGGCGAGGCCGATCCGGCCACGGGCCCGACCGCAGCGGCCCTCGCTGACCGCGATATCCGGGTACTGCGGCCACACTCCGATCCGCCCCTGCGCGCCAGATTCACCGAACTGCCGCTGGCGTCGAAGGCGGCGGTACTGCGCATCGACCCGATCGCGGACCGCGAGGAGTTCAACGAGCTCATCCATCTGGCCGACGAGCTGTCCAACGCCGAACTCGACCATGTGCTACCCGCCCTGCGCGCCGCCGAGTCCCCCGCGCAGCGTCGCCTCGCGATGCGGATCGAGAACCTCGGCCTGCTCGACTGGGAGGTCTGGGCCCGCGCCGACCGAGCGGTGACCGATGTGGTCGGCCAGCGCCCGGACGCGACGGTGCTCGACCTGGGCGGATTCTCCACCGCCGCACAGCAGCTCGTGGTCGCGCTGGCCCTGCTCGACGATCTGTGGGCCCGGCGCGAGGAACGCAGACCGGTGCTGCTGGTGATCGACGAGGCGCACAATCTGGCCTCCCCCCGGCTGGATTCGCCGATCGCGATCGCGGTGCGCGAGCGGCTGATCCAGATCGCCGCCGAGGGCCGCAAGTTCGGCCTGTGGCTGCTGCTGTCGACGCAGCGGCCATCGAAGGTGCACCCCGGCATTCTCTCCCAGTGCGACAACCTCGCCCTGATGAAGATGACCTCACCGCTCGACCTCACCGAGCTCGGCACCTACTTCGGGTACGCGCCCGCGGCGCTACTCGACCGCTCCCCCTGGTTCCGCCAGGGTGAGGCGCTGTTCGCCGGTGGTTTCGTGCCAGCGCCCGCGCTGGCGAAGGTCAATAGCAGGATCACCCCAGAGGGCGGCGCCGACGTGCGGGTGCCGCTGCGGTAGTCGTCACGATCGCGGCGATCTCGTCCGGATTGCCCGGTAACGGCCTAGAGTTGACTGATTGTGCGGGGCATTGTGGTGGGGGACGGTCGACTCGCCCTCGCGCTGTCACGTTGCCGCGGGCCGTGCGTGTTCGGCGTCTACTGGAAGCTCGCCAAGGCCGGGTTCCGGCGGCAGGCCCAATACAAGCTGGCAATGTTCGCCGGACTGTTCACCAATGCCGTGTTCGGCTTCGTCCGCGCTGCGGTACTGGTCGCCGCGGTCAGGGCCGCCGACGATTTCGGCGGCTACACCGAGGGCACCATCGCCGCGTACGTGTGGCTGTCGCAGGCGCTGCTCGGAGCGACCCAGTTCATGGGCCCGCCACTGGATCTGGTCGACCGGATCAAATCCGGTGACGTCGCCATCGATTTCCTGCGCCCGGTCGACATCCAGCTGAGCTATCTCGCCACGGACATGGGCAGGGCCGCCTGCACTTTCCTGCCCCGCGGAGTACCGAGCATCATCATCGGGGCGGCCACCTTCGGGCTGGCGATGCCGACATCGCCGGTGGCCTACCTGCTCGGCCTCGCCAGTGTGCTGCTCGCGGTGGCGTTGTCGTTCCTGTGTCTGTTCGCGGTGGCGCTCATCGGGTTCTGGGTGGTGGAGATCCGCGGGATCCGGGTGCTGTACCAGATCGTCGGCACCTTCCTCGCCGGGCTCTTCGTCCCGGTTCACATGTTTCCCGACTGGTTGTGGTTCATCGCGATGGCTACACCGTTTCCGTCCATTCTCCAGGCCCCTATCGATACGCTGTCCGGGCGGGCCGCCGGGATGGACGCACTGATCACCGTTGGGATCCAGTGCTTCTGGGTACTGGCGATAGGCCTGCTCGGCAGGGTGTTGTTGCGAGCGGGACAACGCAGGCTGGAGGTACAGGGTGGGTGAACCGGATTCCGCGCGGATCGTGTCCGGAACCTGGTTCACCCCCTACCTCGCAGTATTGCGTTCGCGTGTGAAAGCACAGCAGGTGTACCGGGTCTCGTTCGTCACCGAGGTGTTCAGCGCGTTCCTGATCGGCCTGGTCGAGTTCGGCGAGGTGTGGGTCATCTTCCACAACGTCGGCGTGCTCGGCGGCCTGGACGTGAACGCGGCGCTGTTGCTCTTCGGCCTGTCGAACACCTCGTTCGCGCTGGCCCAGGTGCTGGTCGGCCATCTCGATTCACTGCCGACGATGATCCGCATGGGCACCCTCGACGCCTATCATCTTCGCCCGCAGCCGCTGCTGTTACAGCTGATCACCAGCGATATCTCACTGCGCAGACTGGCGCGCGCCGCCGTAGCGGTGATCGTGTTGGGGGTCGGGCTGTGGCGCAACGAAATCGACTGGGGCATCGGCCCCGTTGCCTTGATCGTGATCACCCTGATCAGTGGAATCGCACTGTTCTGTGGCCTTTTCGTCTGCGCGGCCGGACTACAGTTCTTCCTGATCGACGGTGCCGAGCTCACCAACAGTTTCACCTACGGCGGTTCCTTCGCCGCGATGCAGCCGGCCTCGGTGTTCCCGGCCCCGCTGAAGCTGTTGTTCGGGTTCGCGATTCCCGTCGCGTTCACCGCCTATGTGCCGACGATCGCGCTGCTCGGCCTCCCGGGGCCGCCGTTGTTTCCCGCGTGGTCGGCCTGGCTGACCCCGATCGCGGCAGCATGGGTGTGGATATTGGCGTTCGCGGCGTGGCGGATAGGGACGAGGCACTATCAGGGAGGAGGGGGATGACGATGGATGAGCACGGCGGCGAACCGATCATCGACATCGACGACCTCACCCGGCAGTTCACGGTGTACCGCAAGAACGGCAGCCGCTGGCGCAGACACCGCGACACCATCACCGCCGTGGACCGGATGAGTTTCCGGGTCGAGCGTGGCTCCGCCGTCGGCTATATCGGCGCCAACGGCGCAGGCAAGTCGACGACGATCAAGATGCTCACCGGCATCCTGGTCCCCACCACCGGATCGGTGCGCACCTGCGGTCTGGAACCGGTCCGCCAGCGCAGGGAGCTGGCGTCCCGGATCGGCGTGGTCTTCGGCCAGCGTTCGCAACTGTGGTGGGATCTGCCGCTGCACGAATCGTTCTCGATTCTGGCCGCGATCCACCGGCTCGATCCCGATGTCGCCGACAAACGCACGCACGAACTGGTCGAGCAGCTCGAGATGGCCGACACGCTCGACATCCCGGTGCGCCAGCTCTCCCTCGGCCAGCGGATGCGCGCGGAAGTGGCCGCAGCGCTGCTGCATTCGCCGGAACTGGTGATCCTGGACGAGCCGACCATCGGCCTCGACGTGATCTCCAAGCAGCGGCTGCGGGAATTCCTGCGGGCCGAGCGAATCGAGCGCGGCACCACGCTGCTGCTCACCACCCACGACATGGGCGATATCGAGCGACTGTGCGAGCGGGTGCTCGTCGTCGATCACGGCAGGCTGGTGTACGACGGTTCACTGGCCGGGCTCGGCGCGACCGTCGGCGCGCGGCGGGTACTCGTCGTGGATCTGGCGGTGCCGTCCCCGGATCTCGACGATCTGCCGTGCGGCGCGCAGCTGCTGTCCAGCGAGGCGGGCGGCATGCGCCAGCGGCTGGCCTTCGACGCCGAACACACCACCGCGGCGGCGTTACTGGCCGCGGTGTCGGATCGGGCGAAGGTGCGCGACCTCTCGATCGAGGAGCCCGGCATCGAGGACGTGGTGCGCCGGATCTACGAATCGGCGCGGTGAGCGGATTCAGCTCGGCGCGTTCGGGGTTCCCGAGTACAGGCTGACCTCGCCGTTCTCCCCGAGGAACGCGTTGACCAGCATGATCCGCTGTTCGCGCAGGTCGGTGGCCTCGGGCGCGCTGGTGGTGATGGTGATCTGCGGAATCGCGGCCCAGTTCACCACGAAGCGCTCCGGCGGCCCCGCGTTGTCGGACAGCCGCGCGATCCGGAACACCGAGATCGCGCGCCGCTCCATCAGATCGCCGACGACGTCGGCGATTCGCTGCGGGTCTTCCAGGGCGAACAGGAACCCGAACGTCAGCTCGGGCGAGGACACGTAGGCGGGCACATTTGTCGAGGCTAGTACATGTGGCCACCGCGCCGGCCGACACCGCCGACTCGATTGCCGGCAATGTGCCACTCGGTTACCCAGGGGAAGTGTGGTGGTGATCCCGCCGTAACGGTCGATAACGATTTCCACTGGCCCGGAGATTCGTACACCATACTATTGCGCGCCCGCGCCGGATCGCGCTTTCCTGGAAGCGTCCCCAATCCCGGGCCGACTACCCACCGCAGCGTCGCGGACATTTCGTCGACGCCCGGGTGGGGCTGCGCCGGAGCCGGGGAGCGCCTCCACGAACGAGCTCTCCCTGGCTCCGACGTATCCGAAGCTCGTTTCTCCCCAGGGGCGTGCACCATGCCGATCGATCCCGGCCTTCAGGTGGATTCCGCGCAACTCCCACCACCGTCGGCGCTGATCCGCGCCTTTCTCGACCGCGGAGAGCGGGGCACCAGCCGCCATCACGTGCTCGACGCGGCGAGCGCACTCGCCCGCTGTCACGATCGCAGACGCGCCGCGCTCGACGCTGCCCGCGCACCGGACGCGCCGAGCAGCCGGGTCGCGGCCTGCGGCAGGCTGATCGACGACATCGACGCCGATCGCGGCGGGCTCATCGCCCGTATCGACGACTGGGTGGCCGCGAACGTGGCCCATCGTGCGGGCGCCTCGCTGCACACCGAGACCCTCGGCGCGGTGATCGACCGGATGGCCGCGAAATGGATCGCCGCCCAGCGGGCGCTGGGCGGCGATACGGTCGAGATGACGACACCGCGGCAGCGGGAGGCACGTACCCATCTGCACTGGTGCCGGTTGGCCGAGCTGACCGATGGCTACCGTGACCTGATCACCGATGTCACCGAGCACCGCAGGCGGCTGCCGGTGTGGTGAGGATCAGGACTTGTCGCCGGGCACGGCCGCATCGGTGACGTCGGCGGAAGCCGGCTCCGGCTCGTCGAGGTCGACGGACTCGGTGAACTCACGTACCGGCTCGGTGTCGAGCTTCTGCTCGGCGTCGCGGCGGGCCGCGGTGGCCGCCTCGTTCATCTCGATCGCGTCGGTGATGAACTCGCCGATCTCCCGCGCCACCTCGGCCACCGTTCCGGTGATCAGGGCCGCGATATTGCCGACATGCCTGGCACCGGAGGACGTCAGTTCCTGGACGAGATCCTTGTTGGCTTCGAATTTCCCGATCATTGTCTACACGCCCACTTCGGTCGCCTTCCGATTACGCATCACGATAACACTGGGCTTTGCGCTCCTCTTGACGAAGCGATCGGGCACCGCGAGCAGGAAGATCTTCGCCCACACCGAGCCGATCTGCTTCGAGAAGCGACCGGTGTTGTAGGGCAGGCCGTACTTGTCGGCCAGAGCCTTCACCTCGGGCGCCATCTCCGGGTACCGGTTGGCCGGGATGTCGGGGAACAGATGGTGCTCGATCTGGTGCGACAGGTTGCCCGACATGATGTGGAAGAGCTTGGAGCCCTTGATGTTGGCGGAGCCGAGCATCTGCCGGACGTACCACTCACCGCGGGTCTCGACCTCGGTCTCCTCCTTGGTGAACGTCTGTACACCGGCGGGGAAGTGGCCGCAGAAGATGATCGAGAAGGTCCACAGGTTGCGCACCAGGTTGGCCGCGGCGTTGCCTGCCAGGGTATGCAGGAACAGCGGGCCGGTGAGCAGCGGGAACATCACGTAGTCCTTGAGGACCTGCTTGCTCGCCTTCCTGGCCTGCCCCTTCAGCAGCGGCTTCACCTCCGCCCAGGTGCGCTTGCCCGCGACGATGTTGTCGGCCTCGAGGTCGTGCAGCATCACGCCCCACTCGAACAGCACCATCAGCAGGAAGGCGTAGACCGGGTTGCCCAGGTAGTACGGGTTCCACTTCTGACCCTCGTCGATGCGCAGGATGCCGTAACCGATGTCGCGGTCCATGTCGTGGACGTTGGTGTAGGTGTGGTGCATGTAGTTGTGCGAGTGCTTCCACTGGTCGGCCGGGCACACGGTGTCCCAGTCGAACTCGCGGGAGTTGATGCCGCGCTCACGCATCCAGTCGTACTGGCCGTGCATGACGTTGTGGCCGATCTCCATGTTGTCGAGGATCTTCGACACCCCGAGGGCGGCCACCCCGGCCAGCCAGAACGGCGGCAGGAAGCCCAGGTACATCAGCCCGCGCCCGGCGATCTCGAACCCGCGCTGGGTTTTGATGATCTTGTAGATGTAGTCGCGGTCGCGTTCACCGAGATCGGCCTCGATGCGCGCGCGCAGGTCGTCGAGCGCCTGGCCCAGTTCCTCGACCTGCTCGGGGGTCAGGATGACCGGGCCGTCTTTGCCTTCGGTAAGAATCGTCATGGCGGTGTCTCCCCTTGTGGTTGTCTGCGGTGGGTTAGAGGGCGATGTCGACGTCGCCGACGGCGGTGTTGACGCAGATCTGGATCTGCTTGTCCGGATCGGCGTCGAGTTCGCCGGTGCGCAGGTTGCGGGTGCAGCCGGAGACCTTGGTGGCGGTGCAGGAGAAGCAGATCCCCATGCGGCAGCCGTACTCCGGGGTCAGGCCGGCCGATTCGGCCTGGTCGAGCAGGGACGCGCCGGTGTTGCCGGTGGCGACATCGCTGTCGGAGAAGGTGATCGTGCCGGTCGCCTCGGCCGGATCGGCCGGCACGGTGGTGAGGGTGAACTCCTCGGTGTGCACCCGATCGCCGAGATCCTCGGCCTCGAACACAGTGCGCACGGCGCGCATCAGTGGCGGCGGACCACAGACGAAGACCTGCGACTCGGCGTACCAGGGCGCCACCCGCTCGAGTTCGTCGTAGTCGAAGAACCCGCTGCCGGGCGAGGTCTCGCCGTTCACCACGGTGCCCGGCTCGACCGGGTAGCGATACTCCACCCGGATGTTGGGGCGGCGGTTGGTGACGGCGGTCAGTTCCGCGCGGTGCGGTACCAGCTCGGGCTGCCTGGCGTAGTGCAGGAAGGTGACTTCGCCGGTGAACCCCTCGGCGTCGAGGGTGCGCAGCATCGACAGCACCGGGGTGATCCCGCTGCCGCCGCTGATCAGCAGCACCCGCTCGGGCCGCGGCGCCGGTAGCGCGAAGACACCGGCGGCGGGCGCGAGGTCGACGACCATGCCGGGCCTGGCGTGCTCGTGCAGGTAGTTCGAGACCAGACCGCCCGGGTGCTGCCGGACGGTGAGCTGGAGGAAGCGGTCGCCCTTGGTCTCCGGGTCGATCGGCGAGTAGCAGCGGGTGTGCCGAACGCCGTCGATCGACACCCCGATCTGCACGTACTGGCCCGCGGTGTGCCCGCGCCACTGCCGTGAGGCGCGCAGGGTGAGCGTCACCGAGCCAGGCACGGCGTGCGAGACGTGGGTGATCTCGGCACGCAGCTCCCGTGCGGTCAGCGCCGGGCTGACCAGCTCCAGATACCGGTCCAGCGGGTGCGGCGTCGTCAGCGTCTGCACCAGGTCGATCAAGCCAACCATGCGTCTTGCCCCTCTGCGGAAGTCCCTCGGCATGCCCGTCATATTTCAGTGCACGCCTGTACACTCACTAGTGTGCCGGACTGACCCGGCCAGCTGTCAACCGGCAATGATGTGAGCCGGGCAACATCTCGAGGGAAGCGACTATGGTGCACGGATGTATGCTCACCGATGTGACTGAGCAGGCAGGAACCCGCAACGAGCGCAAGGCGCACACCAGGGCTGCCCTTCTCGACGGCACCCTCACGCTGGCCGCCGACCGCGGCTTCGCGGCGTTGAGCCTGCGGGAGATCGCACGCTCGGCCGGCATCGTGCCGACCGCGTTCTATCGACATTTCGCCTCACTCGACGATCTGGGCGCCACCCTCGTCGACGAGGGCGTGACGGCGCTGCGGCTCGCCCTGCGCGAGGTCAGGCGGAAGCCGGACGCGCACATGGCCGATACCGTCCGGTTCGTGTTCGAGCAGGTGGCGGCCAAACGCGCGCTGTTCGGATTCCTCATCCGCGAGCGCCACGGCGGGCCCGCGCCGCTGCGCCAGGCGATCGCGCGGGAGATGCAGCTGATCGTGCGCGAGATCGTCGCTGATCTGTCCCGGTTGCGCGCCCTTGACAGCTGGAGCACCACCGAGCTCGAGATCGCGGCCGACCTACTGGTCACCACGGTCACCGACGGCATCGCCGCCTATGTCGCGGCGACTGCGCGCGAGGAGCCCGCGGTGGTGGAACGCACCGTCATGCAGATGCGCCTGATCGCCCTCGGCATCGGCGGCTGGATTCCCAAAGCCGCTGACTGAGGATCCTTTCCGCTGCTGTCGCCGCATGCGGTCCATGGTGTAACACACCGCACACCGAACGTAACCCGAAACTCGGAGTACGGGCGTACACACAACCCGGCCGCCCGATCGTGGTGAGACACCACTACGCGGCGCGGGCCCCCTCGGCGGGCGCGCGCACCGGAAGCAGCACCAGCAATCCCGCGGTCAGGACCACCAGCAGCCCGGCGATCCCGGCTCGGTCGGTGCCGAACACCCAGACGAACAGGCCGAACAGCGCGGGCGCCAGGAATGAGACGGCCCGCCCGGTGGTGGTGTAGAGCCCGAACAGCTGCCCCTCACGTCCCGGCGGAGCCAGGCGCGCGAGAAACGAGCGGGCCGAGGCCTGCGCCGGGCCGACGAACACGGTCAGCGCGAGCCCGAAGATCCAGAACATCAACGTGCCCGACACCACGAGCAGCACGAGTCCGCACGCGATCATCCCCACCAGCGAGGCCACGATCACCCGCTTGGGCCCGAGCCGGTCATCGAACCGGCCCGCCGCGATGGCCGCCGCGCCCGCGACGACATTGGCGGCGATCCCGAACAGCAGCACATCGGCGTCGGCGAACCCGTACACCTGCACCGCCAGTACCGCGCCGAAAGTGAAGACCCCGGCCAGCCCGTCCCGGAACACCGCGCTGGCGAGCAGGAACCACACCGTGTGCCGGTCGGTGACCCACAGGTCGCGCACATCGCGCCACAGCACCCGGTAGGAGCCGAGCACGCCCGCCTTCTCGGCGCCGGGATCGGCGCCGGTGCGCGGCAGCTCGGGGACGGCGAACAGCACCGGCAGCGCGAACGCGGCGAACCACACCGCGGCGAGCACGATCGCCAAGCGCACGTTGAGGCCCTGATCGGTGGGGATGCCGAGCAACCCGCGCGTGTCGCCGTCACCGGCGAGAAACCCCAGGTAGCAGATCAGCAGGAGCACGATGCCACCGAAATAGCCCATCGCCCAGCCGAATCCGGACACCCGGCCGACCGTGGCCGGGGTCGAGACCTGCCGCAGCATGGCGTTGTAGGGCACCCCGGCCAGCTCGAACACCGCCGAGGCGAAGGCCAGCAGGGCGAGGCCGAGCCAGAGATCGCGGTAGTCGTCGTGGACGAAGAACATCAGCGCCATCGCGACGACGGTGAGCGCGGTGAGCGTCGCCAGCGCGCGTTTGCGGGAACCGACCGCGTCGAAGTACTGGCCGCAGACCGGCGCCGTCAGCGCGACGAGCAGCCCGGCCGCCGCCAGCGACCATCCCAGCCAGGCACTCGCCGAGGTGCCACCGGGCAGATCGTCACCGACCTTGTCGGTGAGATACACCGAGAAGACGAAGGTGAGCGTGACGGCCTGGAACGCCGACGATCCCCAGTCCCAGAGTCCCCATGCCAGCACCCGCCCACGCCCGGCCGCCTCGCCGACGGTGTCGGACGCGTTCACCTCGGTCATGAGGCGAAGCGTAATGGGGATCGGCGCGCTCGGCCGGGCACATCGGCGTTTCGGCACGCCGCCGATCATATGAACCTGGTTGCATAGTACCGAGCGTTGCGGATACCCTCGTCCCATGGCACTGGAGCACGCGCTACTGGTCTCACTCAGCGAACGCGCCGGGTCGGGATACGAGCTCGCACGCCGGTTCGACAAGTCGATCGGCTACTTCTGGAGTGCCACCCACCAGCAGATCTACCGGGTACTCAAGCGCATGGAGGATTCCGGGTGGGTGACCGTGGAATCGGTCGCCCAGCAGGGAAAACCCGACAAGAAGGTGTACTCGGTCGCCCCCGAGGGCCACACCGAACTGGCCCGCTGGATCGCCGAGCCCACCGAGTACAGCCCCGCTCACGACGTGCTCGGCGTGAAGATCCGCGGCGCGGCGTACGGCGACATCGAGGCCGTGTGCGCCGAGGTCCAGCGCCACCGCGCCCAGCACGCGGAGCGCCTGGACGAGTACCGGCTCAGCGAAAAGAAATTCTTCCCGGCGCCGGATCAGCTCTCCGGCGCCGCCCTGCACCAGTATCTGGTGCTGCGCGCGGGCATCCGCGCGGAGTCCGGCTACGTCGAATGGTGCGACGAAGTACTGCAGGCCCTGCGACCGCGAAAAGGTGACGATCACCCATGACCGCCTACCCCCACCTGTTCGAACCACTCGACCTCGGCCACACCACCCTGCGCAATCGGGTGGTGATGGGTTCCATGCACACCGGTCTCGAGGACCGGGCCTGGGACACCAAGAAACTGGCCGCCTACTTCGCCGAACGCGCCCGCGGCGGTGTCGGCCTGATCATCACCGGCGGCTACGCCCCCAACCGCACCGGCTGGCTCGCCCCGTTCGGCGGCAAGCTCACCACCAAGTCCGAGGCCTACCGGCATCGCGCCATCACCAAGGCGGTGCACGCCGAGGGCGGCAAGATCGCCATCCAGATCCTGCACGCCGGGCGCTACTCCTACATGCCGACCAGCGTGTCGGCCTCGGCGGTGAAGTCGGCGATCAACCCGTTCAAGCCGCGCGCCCTGTCGGCCAAGGGCGTCGAGAACACCATCGACGACTATGCCCGCTGCGCCGCACTGGCCAAGTTCGCCGGGTACGACGGCTGCGAGATCATGGGCGGTGAGGGCTATTTCATCAACCAGTTCCTCGCGCCGCGGGTGAACAAGCGCACCGACAAATGGGGTGGCACCCCGGAGAACCGGCGCAGGCTGCCGGTGGAGATCGCCAAGCGCATCCGCGCGGCGGTCGGCCCGGATTTCATCATCGTGTTCCGGCTGTCCATGGCCGAACTGGTGGAGAAGGGTCAGACCTTCGACGAGATCATCGCGCTGGCCCAGGAACTGGAGGCCGCGGGCGTCGACATCCTCAACACCGACATCGGCTGGCACGAGGCGCGGGTGCCCACCATCGTCACCTCGGTGCCGCGCGCGGCGTTCGTGGAGTTCACCGCGAAGGTGGCCCGCCGGGTGAACATCCCGGTGTGCGCGTCGAACCGGATCAATATGCCCGAGATCGCCGAGGAGATCCTCACCCGCGGTGACGCGGCACTGATCTCGCTGGCCCGCCCGCTGCTGGCCGACCCGGAATGGGCCAACAAGGCCAGGGGCGACCGGGCCGACGAGATCAACACCTGCATCGCCTGCAACCAGGCCTGCCTCGACCACGCCTTCGGCAACAAGAAGGTGTCGTGCCTGGTGAACCCGAGGGCGGGCAGCGAGACCACGCTCAACCTGCTGCCGACCCGCCGCAGCAAGCGGATCGCCGTGGTCGGCGCCGGTCCCGCCGGGCTGTCGGCGGCGGTGAGCCTGGCCGAACGCGGGCACCGGGTCGACCTCTTCGAGGCCGACGACAAGATCGGCGGTCAGTTCGACATCGCCCGCCGCATCCCGGGCAAGGAGGAGTTCGACGAGTCGATCCGGTACTTCCGGCGCAAGATCGACCTCACCGGTGTGACCCTGCACCTCGCCAAGCGCGTCACCGCCGAGGAACTCGTCGCGGGCGGATACGACTCGGTGGTCCTGGCCACCGGGGTGCGCCCGCGCATCCCGAACATCCCCGGCATCGATCATCCGATGGTGCTCTCCTACGCCGAGCTGGTGAAGGAGGAGAAGCCGGTCGGCAAGAAGGTCGCGGTGATCGGCGCGGGCGGCATCGGCTACGACGTGAGCGAATTCCTCACCGTGGAAGGCCATCCCACGCTCAAGCTGGACGAGTGGAAGGAAGAGTGGGGCGTCGACGCCGACGACGAGCAGGTCCGCGGTCAGCTCAAGCAGCCCAAGCCCGCCCCCGCCGCCCGCGACGTGGTGCTGTTGCAGCGCAAGTCCACCCCGTTCGGCAAGGATCTCGGCAAGACCTCCGGCTGGGTGCATCGCGCCGCGCTCAAGGCCAAGGGCGTCGAGCAGGTCGGTGGCGTGAACTACGAGCGCATCGACGACGCGGGCCTGCACATCAGCTTCGGCGACAAGCACGAGAAGCCGCGCGTCATCGAGGTCGACAATGTGATCGTGTGCGCAGGCCAGGAATCGGTGCGTGAACTCGAGGAGCCGCTGCGCGCCGCGGGCATCGACCTGCACCTGATCGGCGGCGCCGACCTGGCCGCCGAACTCGACGCCAAGCGCGCCATCGACCAGGGCACCCGCCTGGCCGCGCGCCTGTAGAGCCCGGTCGTCCGCCGCGAACGGACGACCGTTGCCCCGCCCCGCTCGCCGACCTCGCATCCGGTGGGCGGGGCGGTGTGCTGTCAGCCTGACACCGAGCTGAGCGCACACGAACGGCGCTGATGGTTCGGAATACCACCGCCGGACAGCTTTGTGTGTGGCAGGCGTGGGAGCGGCCGGTGCACTATCCGGCAGCCACATCCCGGACGAATCCGCGCATGTGCTGCCCCGCGGCCGTCCGGAACCAGTCGAGGTGGCCGAGTAGCCAATCCCGGTAGGCGATCTCGGCATTGCGCGGCTGGCGGGCGACGGTCAGGAAGTAGTCGATCTCCGACAGCTCGTAGCCGAGGTGCACCAGCGGGAGCAGATCCGGGAGCAGCCGTCGCTCGGCGGGTGGCAGGGGGCGCACCGAGCGGTAGCCCTCGATCAGCGCGCGGATCTGGTCCTCGCGGACATCGGGTGCGCCGCCGTTGCGCAGCGAGACCCAATCCACGGCCGCGCGTTCGATGGCGGTGGCCAGATCGAACATCGCGGTGGTGCGGTCGGCCAGGCCGAAATCGAACACCGTGGATACCTCATGTCCGCGCCACAGCAGGTTGGTGCCGTGCCAATCGCCGTGCGTCCACAGCGGCTCCACCGCTGACAGGTCGACTTCGAGGTCGCGCACCTCCGCGCGCCAGTCCCGGTACGTCAGGAACTCCGCCACCGCGGGGCGGCGCGCGATGTGCCACTCGACGGCACGCACCACACCACCGTGCATCGACGCCAGCAGCGGCCGGGCAGGCCGGGCCGGGGCGTCGAAACCCGCAGCGGCCACGTGCAATCGAGCCAGCATGCGCCCGGCACCCGCCGCATCGCCCGCCGCGTACGGAGACCAGGAGAAGTCGGCCCGATACCGGTCCTGCCCCTCCCCTGCTCGCTGGACCTCGTAGACGAAGGCAGCACCGAGCGAGGGTTGTGTGGCCGTTCGCGCCTCGGGGACCGGAATCCCGTTGCCGCGCACATGGTCCATGAAACGGTGCTCCTCGGCCAGCGCCGCCGGGTCACGCAACCGCGCGGGCACGCGTTTGACCACGAGGTCGATGCCATCCGCGGTACGCACACCCACGGTCGATGACAGCGGCCTGGCACTTCGCCAGGTGATCTCGGCGGCCGCCAGCCCTGGCCACGCCCCCGCGACGGCTTCGGCGATCTCGTCCTCGGTCAGCGCGGGCCAGGTCGCTTCGGCCGTGGGCGTCTCGCCCATCCCGAACACCCGCTCACCGGTCACGACCACACCGCATACGTAGACATCAGCACCGACGACCGGAATCCCACCGAAGATCTGTCCGCGCCGAGTCCACCCGCACCCCGGCCACGCGTGCTGGGTTCACCCATCCGCCATCACCCTGCTCCCTGCGTACCCACGCCGATTCCGGGGTGCCGGGCAGACGGCGTCACGGCGTGCCTGCCGTCACGGTCGTTGGCAGGGATCATCGAGTGCTCGTCGGCGGGGCGGGGCGGTGGTTGGGTCGTCATCGCAACTGCCATGCTAGATCCAGGGCAACCGGCTGTTCGTGACCTCGGGTACCGCCCAGCGGATGTGGCCGAACCACACCTCACCGGATCCCCTAAGCTCCCCGTGTGAGCTTGCCCTCCCCCACCGCAGACAATCGTGCCGTCGTCACCGGCGCGTCCTCCGGCATCGGCACCGCGCTCGCGGCCGAGCTGGCCGGGCGCGGCTACTCGCTGATCCTGGTCGCCCGGCGCGGTGAGATCCTCACCGAACTCGCCCAGCGGCTGACCCTGGCGCACGGCATCACGGCCGAGGTGCGTGCCGTGGACCTCGCCGATCGCGCCCAGCGGGCCAGCCTGGTCGACGAGCTCGCGGTCCGCGATATCGCCGTCCTGTGCAACAACGCGGGCATCGCCACCTTCGGCCCGGTCGCCGAGCTCGACTTCGCCTACGAGCGCGCGCAGATGGAACTCAACGCCACCGCCGTGCACGACCTGACCCTGGCCGTGCTGCCCGGCATGCTCGAACGCAAAGCGGGCGGCATCCTGATCAGCGGTTCGGCCGCGGGCAACATGCCGATCCCGAACAACGCCACCTACGCCGCGTCCAAGGCGTTCGCCAACACCTTCTCCGAATCGCTGCGCGGCGAGCTCAAGGGCACCGGCGTCAACGTGACCCTGCTGGCGCCGGGTCCGGTCCGCACCGAGACACCGGCCCCCGAGGACGAGTCGATCGTCGACAAGATGGTCCCGGATTTCCTCTGGGTCTCTTCCGAATACACCGCCAAGGTTTCCATCGACGCGCTGGCCCGCAACAAGATGCGCATCGTGCCCGGCCTGATCAGCAAGGGTATGAGCGTCGCGGGTAACTACGGCCCCCGCGCCGTCACCGCGCCGATCGCCGGTGCCTTCTACAAGAAGCTCGGCGGTTAGCTCCCGCCACCGCCCTGCCCGCGGCCACACCGGCCGTGGTGCACACCAACCATTACCCACGCTGCGATGACTGGGACCATCGCCATGGGGAGTACTGCGACCGGGATCGCGGCCACCGCTGCGACCGTGACTGGTACAACAGCAACAACCGGTACGACCGCGACTGGGACCGCTGTGATCGCGGCCATCGTGGTGCTGGCGGCGGTTACCACCACTGGTTCCCCTGGGGCTGGTTCGGCAGCTGAACCGCATACGCCGCCCGGCCTGATGCCGGGCGGGGCGGCCTATCGCCGCCTGCGGGTACCGAACAAACTCCGGCTGATCTCGCGACCGGCCGCGCTGGCCGCGGAGCGCAGGAAGCTCTTGACCGCCGGGTTGTTCATGATCCGCTCGGCCGCCGAGTCCTGCTCCTGCGGTGCCTGCGATCGGCCGGGAGTCTTCGGCGCCTCCACGGGCGGCTCGGTCGCGGCCACGCTGGCCAGCAGCATCTCGTAGGCCGACTCACGGTCGATGCTCTGCCCGTACTTGCCTTGCAGCCCACTCGACAAGGCCTTGGACTTGATCGCGTCGTCGCCGATCGTGTCCATCAGCGACGATGGCGGCACGATCTTGGTCCAGGCCACCGGGGTCGGTGCGCCCTTCTCCGAGAGCACGGTGACGATCGCCTCACCGGTACCCAGCGAGGTCAGCGCCTTCTCCAGGTCGTAGACCTCCGACTTCGGGTAGGTGCGCACCGTCTTCGACAACGCCTTCTGGTCGTCGGGGGTGAAGGCGCGCAGTGCGTGCTGGACGCGCGCACCGAGCTGCGACAGCACCGGGTTCGGGATATCGGTGGGCAGCTGGGTGCAGAAGAACACTCCGACGCCCTTGGAGCGGATCAGCTTCACCGTCTGCTCGACCTGCTGCAGGAACGCCTTGGACGCCTCGGCGAACAGCAGGTGCGCCTCGTCGAAGATGAAGACCAGCTTCGGCTTGTCCAGATCGCCCTCCTCGGGCAGCGTCTGGAACAGATCGGCGAGCACCCACATCAGGAAGGTGGAGAACAGGACCGGCCGGGCCGCCTGCTGCCCGAGTTCGAACAGGGTGATCACCCCCTGCCCGCCCGCGGTGCGCAGCAGGTCGGCCGGATCGAGCTCGGGCTCGCCGAAGAACGTGTCGCCGCCCTCGGCTTCCAGGTTCACCAGCGCGCGCAGGATCACCCCCGCCGTCTGCGCCGACACCCCGCCGATGCCCTTGAGGTCTTCCTTGCCTTCGGAGCTGGTCAGGTGGGTGATCACCGCGCGCAGATCCTTGAGATCCAGCAGCGCGAGGCCCCGCTGATCGGCCCAGTGGAAGATCAGCCCGAGGGTGGATTCCTGGGTGTCGTTGAGTCCGAGCACCTTGCTCAGCAGGATCGGGCCGAACGAGGTGATCGTCGCCCGGATCGGCACACCGATCCCGCCGGTACCCAGCGAGACGAACTCGGTGGGGAATCCGCGCGGGGTCCAGTCGGCGGCGCCGGTCTCGGCGGCCCGCTCGCGGATCTTCGGGCTGTCCTCGGCTGGTTCGCTCAGCCCGGACAGATCACCCTTCACATCGGCGAGCACCACGGGAACGCCTGCGCGGGACAGCTGCTCGGCCATGCCCTGCAGGGTCTTGGTCTTGCCGGTGCCCGTCGCGCCGGCGACCAGGCCGTGCCGGTTCATCATGCGCAGCGGAATCCGCACGCGCGCAGTGGGATCGGTCACCCCATCGACCATCACCGTGCCGAGTTCGAGCGCGGGTCCGGAAAAGTTGTACCCGGCGGCGATCTCGCCCGCCGCGCCCGCGGGTTCCTGCGCCGATTCGGCACTCGCGGCGGCTTCGCGTTCCGCGGCTTCGGCGGCGGCCGCCGCCTCGGCGGCGACCCGTGCCGCCTCCTCAGCCGCCTTACGGGCCGCTGCCGCCTTTTCCTGAGGGGTGGTCATCGCGCGTCCTCCGTCTGGTCACCACTGCCGTACGCAAGAAATGCTCGAAAGGTATGCGGGAACTCCCCGCAAACTGTATCGCCGCCCGTCATCTCCCGTCCCGCGCCTCGCCCGTCCGACACACCTGCCGCTCACGCCCGACGGCATCCCGTTAGGGTGGCTCGGGTGTCCGACAAACTCCTGGTCTGGATGGATTGCGAGATGACGGGGCTCCGTCTCGACAGCGACAAGCTGATCGAGATCGCCGCGCTCGTAACCGACAGCGACCTCAACATCCTCGGTGACGGTGTCGACATCGTCATCCACGCCGACGACGCCGCCCTGGCCTGCATGCCCCCGGTCGTCGCCGAGATGCACGCGAAATCCGGTCTCACCGAAGAGGTCCGGCGTTCCACCGTGACGCTCGAGCAGGCCCAAGCCCAGGTGCTCGACTATGTGCGCCAGTACGCGCCGACCCCGCGCACGGTGCCGCTGTGCGGCAATTCGATCGCCACCGATCGCGGTTTCATCGCGCGCGACATGCCCGACCTCGACGAGCACCTGCACTACCGGATGGTCGATGTGAGCTCGATCAAGGAACTGTGCCGCCGCTGGTACCCCCGGATCTACTTCGGCCAGCCGGAGAAGGGCCTCGCGCATCGGGCGCTGGCCGACATCAAGGAGTCCATCCGGGAGCTCGAGTACTACCGCCGCACCGCGTTCGTGCCGCTGCCCGGCCCGTCCAGCACCGAGGTCGCCGCCGTCGCCGACGCGGTCACCGAGGCCGTGGATGTCGCTGGAACAGGCCTCCGACCAGCGGATTAGGGCCTGAAGCTACAAACACGCTAATATCGACGGCGCCGGTGATTCACCGGCGATGGTGAGTGTAGTTCAGTTGGTAGAGCACCAGGTTGTGATCCTGGCTGTCGCGGGTTCGAGTCCCGTCACTCACCCCAAGCGCCCGGTGCGCGGGCCACCTCTCGTGGTTCGCGCACCGGGACCAGCGTGTTCCGCAGCCGTCTGCTGTACCTCCTAGCGCGACCTGGAAGGCCCGGACCAGCCGGTCCGGGCCAGCAATCGTCACGCGGGCAACAAACTCCCTGATCAGCGCCGTGGATTCGTTCCTGGGCAGCACCGGCGCCGCCGAGTAGGCTCCACATTCAGCTGTGGAACTAAGGGAACCGAACCTCCCGACCGGCACACTGCCAGCGTGACGACGACCGCATCGGGGCGTGCTATGCATCCCGGATATCGGCCACGCCGATGCGGGTGCTCCCGATGGCGGCCAGCCGTGCCTGCTCCAGCACCGGTAGCAGCGCGGTAGCGACCAAGTGGCCCGGTCTCGATATGACTCTGTGCGTGACCACGGGCGTTGGAGACTTCATGAACGCCTTCGACGCCTGGCGACCAGCAGATGCTTGTTCGGGCACAACAGCTACAGCAGGCGCGGTAGCTCGGTCGTCGTGGTCGGGGTGGGCCATGGTTCCACCGAACAACCTAGACCTACTGCACCGCAACAGATTCGGCGCTACCGAAGTTGGCCGTCGAACCTCACAGGAAGTAGAGTCCGAGTGGTCCGACCAGGGTCGGACCGCGCAGAAATATCGAAGCGTGCGGGTCGGGGGGAATGCTATGTACGAGGAAATTCAAGGTGGCGAGAATGGGCAGGCGCCGCCGATCGCGAGTTACGACACTTCTATACATCCAAATTTCCCGGTAGTCGACTTGAGCAAATTCAAGACAGTTCGCGATTTCACCGGAGATTTGACCCAAGCAAATGCTACTCAAGCGGCCGCTGTGGCAGTCTACTTCAGCTCGCGAGATCGCCCTGTCGCCAAAAAACTATTCGATCACTATTATCGCGTGACCGGCGATGACTACGTGCTGGAAGAATCAACTATCGAGACTTGGATAAGTGAAGACCGCCACGCGTACAGCGACTCCGGGATTTCAACCTGCCCCGCGGAAATCTCCGACAACAAGGAGGCCGCGATTAGCCGGGCGATCACCGAAGTGGACAAGACTCAGAATCCTGTCAAGGTCATCTTGTCCACCGACTGGATCATCGTCGCCGGAATCTCGAACGATCATGTCCAATCGCTCGGCCGGTACAGCCTTGCCTCGACCACTGTGGTGGTCGCTCATCCCGGAGCGGCCGGATCGCATCGGATCGAACTGAGGCAGCAGTCCCACATCTGCGATATCTACAATTTCCATACCGACGCCGACTACGGCAACATGGCTCAGGCCGCCGTGAACACCATGGCGCAGAGCGAGGAACTCGGCCTTGCCAAATCGTTCCTGGTATACGGTTCCGGTACGGTGCATTCCTGGTCGGGTTCGAAATAGGTGGGATATGACTGACAAGAACAGCAGGACGGATCACGTACTGGCCCCGGCGACCTTTGGAGCCATCACCGGCGGCATACTGGCGGTGATCGCCTATTTTCCTTTGGTCGCGCTGCTGCAGAACGTCTTCGACGTGCCCGAACTCACGGCGACTCCGAAGAAATACCGAGGCGAGACGGAACCGATCTCGCCGTGGTATTGGATAACGTGGATGGTTCCGGCACTCGTCGCGATCCCCGCCGGATTGACATTGTCCCGGTGGCGACGCATCCGAGTTTTCGCACTGGCGTCCTCGGCGACGTTCGCCCTCGGCGCTGCCGTGGTCGCTGCGGTCGTGATTTCGTTCGAGGTCAACGGATTCGCGCCCGATTGACCTGCCCGGAGTCACCGGATCAGACGGGGAGGGCGTGTTCGAACCACACGTTGTCGCCGTATCCGTACCGAATGGTGCCCATGTCGACGACCACCTTCTCCGGGAGTTCGAATTCGCCTGGGTTGTAGACCGGGGCGGTGCGGCCGGACTCGTAGCCCAGGGCGCCGGCGATCCGCTGGATCGTGGTCGTTATCGCGTCCTGGCGAGTCGCGACCGACTTCTTCAGCGCGTCGACGGCGGCGGTGATCTGAGATCTGGTCGACTCGTCCATCGGCTCGTCGATCAGCTGCGCCCAACTAGCCAGGGGGAGCGTGAAATTGGCGAAGGTCATGCGCTCCGTAAGGGAGCCCGCCAGGTCCGCGGCCTGGTTGTAGACGAGCCGTTCGAGCAGCGACGCGCCGTTCTCGACGATCTTGGAGACGGCGTCGAGATCGACGCTACGGGTATCGAACGACTGTCCGAGGGTAGTCGCGGTAGCTCCGAAAGCGGCCGCGGCCGCACCGGTCCAGTCGGCCTGTATCCACCCGATGCCCGCGAACAGGTTCTGTGAGTGGACGAAGTCGTTGATGCCGAGCAGGCCGATCCGCTTACCGACTCCCCGCAGTGCCTCCCAGTCCGCCGCCAGCGGCGCCAGATAGTCGGCAGCGGGCTTGATGCCAATGGTCCGGCCGAGTGGCTCGTCGTAGGAGGTGAGCAGCTCGACACAGCCGGTGACGACCTGGCGGACCGTGTACTGGGCTTCCTCCACGTCCAGCAGGCTGAGCTCCTGCATGCCGGTGCATCGGCGGACGTCCCCGGCCGGGTTCGTCGCCGCGACACCCTGCATGTCGGTCACGGTGGCCACGGCTTGATTGATCGAGACAGCGTGCTGCTCGTCGGAATTCTTGTACGCGATACCCGCGGTCCCCAGTCCAGAACTCAGCGCGCCGAGGGCGCTCATGTCCTTCTGATGACCGCCGGACAGTGTGGTTTGCAGCTTCTGGATCGGCGGCGACAGTTGTGCCAGCTGTCCGGATGTTCCCACCGGTAGCGCTAAACCCGGTAGCAACCGGCTCGCGTTCTCGGTGAAGTTGACGCCGATGTCCTGGAGATCCAGCGTGAGGCCCGCAAGCTTCGACGCATCAACAGCAAGGTCGACCATTCCATCCCCCTGAGACAAGCGCTGCGCACGTGCTGCCCCAGGGACGCCACAGCCGGGTCACCGAGGCTCGGCCGAGAGAACCGACAACCATCCTGGAACTCATCCAATCCTACTTGCCCACAACATGATCCAACATCACGGTTGCGCGGGATCAAGCGGGCACGCGATCCGCACAACGTCCTGCGCGCCAACTTCCCGGTACCGTGACCGCCGACCGGCCGCGCCCTGATCACCTCGCGGCGCGGCCTGCCCGATGCCTGCGCACCGCCGAGCGGTTGGCGCAGGCCGGACTGCAGAAGCGTTGCCTGCCGTTGCGGGAGGTGTCGGCGTACACGCGCGTACAGCCGTCGGCCGCGCACACGCCGAGCCGGTCCATCCCGAGCCCGGTCAGATGCAGGGCCGTGCCGACCGTGACGAGGGCGGCGATCTGCCGGTCGGTCGCGACACCGGGGTCGCGGAAATGCAGGTGCCAGCCGTCGCCCGCGTGATCGGTCAGCCGTGGCGCGGAGGCGTATTCGGCGAGCAGGTCGTTGAGCAGCGCCGCCCGGCCGGTGCGCTCGACACACTCCACCACCGCGCGCCAGCGGGCCAGGAACTCGGTCACCGAGGCGAGATCGGCCGTGGTCGGGGCGCGCGACAGCACCAGGCCTGCCGCCGCGCACCGCTGCCCCAGTTCCGCCGCGCTCGCGCACGGTTCATTGAGCAACCCCACCCCGAGCTGCACCGGCTCCCGACCGTAATGGTTGTAATGCATAATGCCATTACAACAGACTCGAAGCATGAGCAGCCACCCCGCGCACACCTGGTCCATCGAGTCGTGCCACCGCACCAGCGACGGCCTCATCGCCTACCAACGATGCCCATGCGGTGTCCGGCGAGTCGTCACCGGCGACCTGGACGTGAGCATCACCACCGAACTCCCCCATCGCGAACTCGCCGCAACCGCCTGAGCCGGTGTCATGACGGAGATCACTGTTCGCCGCTACACTCTGGACCACCGCCCAATTGTGCGGAAGATCTCGTCTGGCTCGACCGAAAGACCCCTAGATGAAGCGTTCCACCGTTGTCGTCGCCGTCGCGGCGGCCACCGTGCTCGGCCCCCTGGCCGGGACCGCGACGGCCGCACCCGGCCTGCCCCTGACCGAATACACGGCGGAATCCCCCGCGGGCGACTTCGGCCTTCCCACCGAGAAGCCCTCGACCGGATCGGCGCAGAGCGGGTCGACCACCGGCCTGGAGACCACCGGCTCCTCCGGCACCGGCTCGGCCGGCTTGCCAAACCTGGACCGGCTGCTGTTCGGCGGCCGCATCCTCTGTGGCGCGCTCGGCAGCGCGCTCGCGGTGGCGGGCGAGGCGATGATGGACTGCAGCGACCTGCCCACCCCAGCCTGACCGCCCCGGAAACGACGAACGGCCACCGGAAACCCCGGTGGCCGTTCGCATTCCCGCGACTCAGGCGATGTCAGCGTTGCCCGCCTTCCATTCCGCCCACGGGATGTTCCAGTCGCCGAGCCCGTCCACCCCGGACAGCGTGCCGCCGACGGTGTTCTTCACGATCGTGATGTCACCCCGCTGGGCGTTCTCATACACCCAGCGCGCGTTCGCCGGGCTCAGGTTCAGGCAGCCGTGGCTGGCGTTGGAGTACCCCTGCTGCCCCAGCGACCAGGGCGCCGAGTGGAAGAAGATACCGCTGTAGGAGATGCGCGTCGCGTAGTCGACCGGCGTGCGGTAGCCGTCGGGCGAGTCGATCGCGACACCGTAGGTGGAGGAGTCCATGATCAGCTTGTCGTGCTTGTCGGCGACGATGTAGATGCCGTTGTCGGTGGGTGTGGAATCCTTGCCCATCGAGGTCGGCATGGTCTTGATCACCTCGCCGTTGCGCTCCACGGTCACCATGTGGGTGCTGTCGTCGGCGGTGAAGATCTGCGCGTCTCCGATGATGAAGTGCGAAGTGAGGTTGTCCTGGCCGTACAGCCCGTCGCCGAGGTCCCTGCCGTAGACGTTCACATCGATGTTCACCCGGGTGCCGGGTGCCCAGAAATGCTCGGGCCGCCAGCGCACCTCACGGTTGTTCACCCAGTAGAAGGCACCCTCCACCGGCGGCTCGGTGGTAATGGTGATCGCATCCTGTGCCGCGCGGCGATCCGGGATGTTCTCGTCGAACTGGATGGCCACCGGCTGACCGATGCCAACGACCTCGCCCTCACCCGGCGTCAGATAGGGCTTGGTCTGGTTGTTCGGCGAGCTGGTGGTGAAGCTGAGTGTCGAGGAGTTCGCGCCGCCGAGCCCGATCGCCGACGCCGTGAGCTGGTAGGTCTTGCCGTAGCCGAGCACCTCGGTGGTCGCCCACGACCGCCCGTCCGGCGCCAGCTGGCCCGACACCGCCCTGCCCTCCCTGTTGGTCAGGGTGACCTCGGTGAACTTGCCGTCCTCGACCTGGAACGCCATCGGCATGCCCGGCGAGACGCCGACCTGCCCGTCCTTGATCTCCGACACCAACTTCGGCTTCATCAGCTCGGTGATGGGGTTACGGTCGATCGCGACATCGACACCAGCCCCCTCCGCCGTGGAACAGGCCGTCGCCCCGATCGCGAGCACCGCGAGCAGTGCCACCGGAACGATCGCCCGCAGCGACCGATGTCCCCGCGTCTTACCCATGTCAACCCCGTTTCCATACCGACGCAATAACGTGTGCGCCGCAGATCCCACCGACGTTGCACGCCCGTGCCATCCACGCCGGCTGGGGCGTTGCGAATCCGCCGTCCCAGCCATTCTGCCAGCCCGCCCGGTCGGCACCAACGCGAAAGCGCCCCGACACGACCAAGTCACATCCTGTAGATCCGCCTCGGCCCTCCGATCGTTAACAACGCCAAGATCTCAGCATCTGCGCTGTTCAGAGCCCGATTTCAGTTTCCGGGCCCCCTCCTGATAAAGTTTGTTCCGCACCGGAGAGCGGGGCCAGGGAGAGAAGCCGAAAGGTTGCTCCAGATGGTGACGAACCGGGCAAGCCAAGCGCCATTAGCTCAATTGGCAGAGCAGCTGACTCTTAATCAGCGGGTTCGGGGTTCGAGTCCCTGATGGCGCACTCAGCGGCCCCGTCACCACTTGGTGACGGGGCCGTTCCCGTCTCTAGCCAGACCACCGGGACGCCCGTTGCCATCCCCCAGGCGTTCGCGACGATCCGGCGAACGTTGGTGCGGTCACCCTCGATCGCGGACACCGTGTTACGACTCACGCCGATGAGTGCCGCGAACTCTGCCGACCCGTAGCCAGCCATCTCGCGCGCCTTCCGGTAGCGATCGCCCTTGCTGAACTCCGGGATGCGCCCGGCCTCCGGCCGGAAACCGTGTGATGTGGTCATGTCGGCCATCGTATTGCACTGACGCAATAACAACCAAGCAACATAAGCATGTTCCGGCGCGTTTCGATGCGTGTCGTGCATTGCACAACTCGATGCAATCGGCTTACATGAGTGTCATGCACCCCAATCGTGAGATCGGCACTTCCGATGCATCGCGCATCCTGGGTGTCACGGTCGCGACTGTGACGCGCTGGGCGCTATCTGGCTATCTGCCGCACCTGCACAAGGCACCCGGCCCGCGTGGGCACTGGATGTTCGACGAGTCCGTCGTGTCCGCTCTTGCTCACCGCCGCACCGAAGCGCGCCGCGTTCTGGGGCTGGCATCATGATGGCCGCGCTGATCCTGGCCGCCGCGCTCGCCGGGTTCGCCGTCGCGTTCGGGCTGGCCCGGCGCACGAGTACGCCGGACCAGGACATCTGCACGTGCGATTCAGTGCCGCGCAGCCTCGACTACAGCCAACCGCTTTTCGAGTGCCGCATTTGCGGCCCGGAGCTGCTCACAGAGGGACTCAAGCTTTACGATCCGGCGCTCAGCAATGGCGAAGTTGGCCGCGGTGCGAGCACGGAACTCGGCGTCGGTCATCGTCTGCTCACTCATGAGGACTTCCTTTCGGTTGTTGGTGGGCACCGCGACCGTAAGGGCACCCACCGACAGGCCCCGGAGAGAGGCCGGGGTCTGTCGGTGTGGCTGTGGGCGATCGCGATTGGTGCCAGCTGGCCCGCGCTGATCTGGATCGGACTGGAGCTGGCCGCATGAGGCCCGAAGACACCGACCCGGCTGTCGTGCTGCTGCTCGACATCGGCCGCGTGCTGCTGGTGCTCGCTGCCGTGGTCGCCCTGTTCTGGGTAGTCCTGTGAGCGCCGATGACGCCGCGCGCCGGGCGTACATGCGGCAGCTGAAACAGCTTTCCGGCGACGAGCTGGCCGAAGCGCTCGACACTTCGCGCGGCCTGCTCGCGACAAACGCCAACTCGCCCAGTGCCGCCCGCGAATTCAAGTTCGCGTGCTGGGCGATCCAGCGGGAGATGTCCCGCCGATGACCTCACCCCGCCCCCGCTGCCCCGAGTGCGGCATCCCCTACCACCGGCAGGCGCGCGTTCCGCGGCGGCCTGATACCGGTGAGGTGCTGCCGTGCTGGGAGTGCCGCGGCGGGCGCACAGATTCCCGCTGGCGTCCGGTGTCGATCCCTAGGCGCCAGCGGGCCACCACTTCAGGCGGTGATGCCGCCTAAGCGTCGCTCCACCGTGCGGTCCGACGTAAACCGACCGCGCCACGTCGACACGCTGCTTTACCCGGAGAGACGGCGCTCTGGGACATCCGCTCCGGCTCGCTACCGGGCGAATGTTGCACCAGCACAACGCAACCCCGACAACGCACCCCGACAGGTGCGGGGATGCCGCTGGCCTAAACGAGAGCAGGGCGCCGCTTCTCGGGAATTTCCTGGGGGAGGTCACGCGCGCACCACCCACCACCACAACACCGATTGATAGGGGCATTCGATGAAACGAGACACCACCCGGAAACCGGCCCGTGGCCCGTGGCTGGCTCGGTGGGATGACCGCTGTAGACACTGCAACGAACCGATCAAGGCACAGTCGCCGGTGGAATGGTCGCGCGGCCGGATCCTGCACAAGGCGTGTGCCGACGCCGTCCACCTCACCACCCGCATAGCCGACCCGGCCGCCGCTCGCGCCGCCGCGCACCGCAAGGCACGCAAGCAGGGCCGTCGTGCGAACCAGGCCGAAGTGCGCGCGGCCGTCGCCGAAGCGACCCGCAACCGTGACGCCATCCTGCGCGGCGCCACGTTCCGCGCGGGCAGCAACCCCGAAGCGCCGACCGCGCCGCGGCGCCGGGCGAAGGCGGCCCGATGAGGAACCGACGAGACCGCGACCGCGCCGCCTGCCCAGCGTGCGGCAAGCAAGTGACGATCACCCGCAGCGGCCGACCGATGGCGCACAAGACCGCCGATGGCATGTCGTGCGTCGGCCCCGCGTGGAAGGAGCGCCAGCAGTGACCACCCTCGAGGACACCAACGTCTGCCGTGTGTGCTTCGCGCCGATCGCCTACCGGCGCCGACTCAACGGCGAGTGGCTGCCGCTGGACTGCGACCCCGACGAGTTCGGCACGATCCGCGTCCAGGGAGACCGGGCCGTGGTGCTGACCGGCGTGGATCTGATCGAGGCGAAGCGCCGCGGTGTGACCCGCTACCGCCTGCACCGACCGACCGAAGGATGCAAACCATGGCTGCCGTGACCTGGCCCGAATTGCCGTGCGGCTGCGGCACCGTCGCCCGGTGCGCCGACTGCGGCACCTGCACCGATTGCTACGGGTGCGAGTGCCCGCGGCCGGACTACGATCTGGCCGCCGAAGAGGCCGAAGTACGGCGCCAGTGGGAAGCCGACGACGCCGCCGACGAGGCCGACGCCCTGTATAAGGCGGACTTCGGCGGTGTGCCGCTGGTGCCTCGCGCGGGCGGTCGGCCCGGACACGGCCCGGTGAGCAAGGCCCGGGCACGTGTCGCTGCTCGCCGGGCGGCCAAGGCCGGTCCGCCGCCGCATGTCGGCCCGGCCCCGCTGGCTATGGAGCCGACCGAGCCGGTAGAGCCCGCATGAGCTGGGGCGGCCGTAGATCGCAAGCACTGGTGCGCCTCACCCTGGAGACATACGGCGTGCGGTGCCATCTCTGCGGCCGTCTCGGTGCCAACAGTGCTGATCACAAGATCCCACGCAGCAAGGGCGGCAGTGATGCGCTCGCCAATCTGCGTCCTGCACACCGCCGATGCAACAGCTCGCGCGGTGACATGGATCTCGCCGAGTGGTTCCGTCGCCATCCGATCCGCGCGCAGACTCTCGCGCCGTCTCGCCGGTGGTGAGTTTTTGTCACCGATCGGCGCGGACACCCCGCGAGCTTCCTTCCCCCTTCCCGAATACCTATACGGGGGGTAGGTACCGTTCCGGAACGGTCCGAAACACCTGGTAAACAACGCAATCGGAAGGGTATACCCCATGCCACGACGACATTCACGCGACCCCGAGCAGGGGCAAGAATCGCTGTTGCCCGAGATGCCGGCGAATGCGGTCGTGCGGACCCGGCCCGGCCGTCACAGCGAAGCCGTCGAGCGCGCGATCGACGCCGAACGCAACGACGGCACCCTCGACGACCGCGATGACGCCGCGCTGTCGCTGGTGCGGGCCGGTGCATGGGCGCTCGACGCGCTCGAGGCTCAGAACAAGCCCTACGGGCCGTCGAAGCTGATCAACCCGATCCTCGACGCGCTGAAGGAACTCCGGATGACGCCGGAGACCCGCGCGACCGCGCAGGACGACCAAGTACAGGAGTTGCTCCGTGAACTCGCCACACCCGACCCCGCCGCCCCGGTTCGCGACACCGCGCGACCCGAGTAGGGCCACGTTCGGCCCCGCGGTCGCGAAGGTGTCCGCGGCCATGGGGCAACCGCTCATGCCCTGGCAACGCCAGATTGCCGATGTGGCCGGTGAGGTCGACGCCCGCGGCCGGTACGCGCACCCGCTCGTTGTGATCTCGGTGCCCCGGCAGGCCGGGAAAACGACGCTGACGCTGGCGACCGCGGTGCACCGGTGCCTGTCGCTGCCCCGGCCCGATGCCCGCACCTGGTACACCGCCCAGACCGGGCAGGACGCCCGCGACCAGTGGGTGGAAATGGTGCAACGGTTGACCCGCTCGCCGCTGGCGCCGCTGGTGTCGATCAAGCGCGGCAAGGGTGACGAGCACGCGACATTCGCCACCGGTGGCACGCTGCGACCGCACCCGCCGACCTCCGGCGCGATGCACGGCAAACAGTCGGATCTGTCGGTGATAGATGAGGCTTGGGACTTCACCGAGCAGCAAGGCGCGGACTTGCTGCAGGCGATCGCGCCGACGCAGAACACCCGGCCCGGCGCGCAAGTGGTGATCCTGTCCACGATGGGCGATGCGACCTCGACGTGGTGGCACGCGCTGACCGACCGCGGTCGCGCCGGTGACCCCGACATCTGCTATTTCGAGTGGTCGATCCCCGACGACGTGGACCCGATGGACCTGGACGCGGTCGCCGCGGCGCACCCGGCCTACGGGCACACGCTCGACATGGACGCGCTGATCGCGGCCAAGAAGAAGTTCGCGGACAAACCCGGCGAGTTCGCCCGCGCCTACGGCAACCGCCGCACCGGCGCCGGTGAGCGGCTGATCCCGATCGGACCATGGAACGACGCGCAAACCGCGGCCTCGATTCCCGATGCCGCCCGGCCCGCGTTCGGTGTCGCGGTGTCGATCGACCGCGAGGAAACCGCGATCGTCGCCGCGGCCCTGGTCGACGGCGTGCCGGTGCTCGAGCTGGTCGACGTGCGCCCCGGCTGGCGCTGGGCGATCGGTCGCGTGCCCGCGGTCGCCGCGGCGCACCGTAACCACGGCGTCGCGATCGACCGCAACGGCCCGTCCGGTGCGCTCGCCGATGAGCTCGACGTGGCCGGGGTCGAGCTGGTGAAGATCGGTACCCGCGAAGTGTGCGCCGCCGCCGCCCAGCTGGTCGACGGCATCAACCCGCCCGAAGGCGGCCCGCCCACGGTGCGGGTGCGCACAGACGCCGCGTTCGACGCCGCCGCCGACATCCTCGCCAAACGCCCCGTAGGCGATGCGTTCGCGCTGTCGCGCCGCACCGTAGGCAGCATCGCCACGCTCGAGGCTGCCTCACTCGCGCTGTATGCGCTGCTGCACCAGGACCACGAGCAGGAGGCACCATGGGTGATGTTCGGATGAAGGACGCGGCCGGATTCGTCACGGACTCAACAGCTTTCGGCACCGTGAGCGTGTGCCGGTGCGGATGGCGCTACGCCGGTGCCACCGCTGCGGAGAACGCGCGCGCCTGCCGCGATCACGTACACGCGGTGCACGGCGACGACAAGGCGGCCAAACGCGCCGCGATCAACCGCGCCAACTACCAGACACGCCACGCCCGCAGCAGCAAGCGCAGGATTCAGACCGTCTCGTGACGATAAGTGCATGGGCATCATTTCCTCACTGCGCGCAGTCCGGGCACTGCCGGACCTGGTAGCGGCCTCGACGCCGTACGCGCCGCAACACGTGCAGGTCGAAAGCCCGTGGACCGCGTACCCGTCGCACCTGAATCAGGTCGTGTGGCCGGACCTGGTCGGCCTCGAAAACGTGCTACCGATGACGCGGCTCGAGGCGATGACCGTGCCCGCGGTCGCCCGCGCCCGCAAGATCATCTGCGGCGCGATCGCCGGTATGCCGCTGCACGTGCTGCGCGGTGACGACATTCTCGCCCCGCAACCGGCCTGGCTCGACCGCACCGACGGCGAGGTCTCCCCCTACCACCGAATGCTCTGGACGGTCGACGATCTACTGTTCTGGGGTTGGTCGCTTTGGCGGGTCACCCGCGGCGCCGATGGCTCGGTCCTGGCCGCCGGGCGTGTCCCTTGGGACCGTTGGGATTTCGACACCTTCGGCCGTGTCGAAATCGACGGCGAGCTGGTCGCAGATTCGGCGGTGTGCCTGATCCCCGGCGTCGACGAGGGAATCTTGTGGAACGGGAAACTCGCCATCCGGCACGCAGCGCGCCTGCTGGCTGCCGCGGACAAGGCCGCGGCCACGCCCGCGGCGCATCTCGAGCTGCACCAAACCAACGAAGCGCCCATGACCGCCGGAGACCGCGCAGATCTCATTGCGGCGTGGGTAGCGGCGCGCCGCGGCGAAAACGGTGGCGTCGCCATGACACCCAGCTCGATCGAAGTGCGCGAACTCGGCGCCGCGAGTGAACATTTGCTACTCGAGGGCCGCAACGCTGCCGCGATCGACATCGCCCGCACGATGGGCGTACCGGCCTCAGCCCTCGACGCCTCGCTCGAGAACGCCTCGATGACGTACTCGACCACCGAGAGCCGGAATGCGGAGTTGGTCGATTACGGGCTAGCGCCGTACATGTCGGCGATCTCGGCCCGGCTGGGCATGGATGACATGGTGCCCCGCGGCCAGCGCGTCGCGTTCGACGCTGAGAACTTCGTCGGGGTCGGCGCCCGTTCTGTCGCGCCACCCGACGACGGCGGCCCCGCCCCCGCTCAGGCCGCCGCCCCGGCCGCACCCGCGACCCCCCGCGCGGGTGCGGCCACCCCCCAAACTCAGGAGGCCGCACAGTGACGACCAGCTACAACGGGTGGCCGTTCATCGGCGCACACCGGATCGTTCGGGCACTGGTGCCCGGCACCGCCGACGTGCGGATCGAGATCCGCGCCGGTGAGGTCGCAACCGTTCTCAACGCCTGGGCAGCGTTGTGGCACAAGCGCATTCGGCCGATCGACACGTACAAGCCGCGCGACTACTGGGGCTGGTCGGCCACCAACGACCACCCCACGAGCTGCCATCTGTCCGGTACCGCGATCGACCTCAACGCCTCGAGTCTGCCGTTCCAGCGGTACACCATGCCCGCCGACCAGCGCGACGCCGTACACGAGTTGCTCACCCAGTTCCGCGGCGTGCTCGCGTGGGGCGGTGACTGGTCCAACCCGCCCGACGAGATGCACACCGAAATCGCGGTACCGCCCGGTGACCCGCGCCTGTCGCAACTCGCCCGCGACTTGAGCGCCGGATACCTCGGCGTCTACACCCCCGAAGAGGAGCCCACCGTGTCCGACCCCGTCTACAAGTCGAAGGTCCCCGGCAGCGACTACGCCGCCCCGCTGGCCGATTTCATCCTCGAGATCGACCGCAAGATCGAAGAGCTTCACCGCTCGACGATCCCGGCCGTGCTCGACCGGCTGACCGACATCGAAACCAAGATCGATGATCAGGCGACCTCGGAGGAGTGGAAAGCGCTGCTCGCCGAGTGGCAGCAGGCAATGGAGCAGTGGAGGGCCGACCGGTGATGTGGTTCGCCATCCTCGCTTTCGCGCTCGCCTGCACGGCGCTGATCGCGGTCGGTGCCGTGACGTGGCTGTTGATCGCGGTCACTCAGGCCATGGAATCGCGCGGCGCGCTCACCCCCCGGCGGGAGTTGACGAGGCCATGAGCGATGCCCAGCCGACGCAGTGCGCGCACCCCGGCAGGGCCGCGGCCCGGTCGACGGCAGCAACGCTGGTCGGGCTGGGTCCACTGGTCCCGCTGCTCGTTACCCACCTCGGCCAAACCTGGGCCGCGCTGGTCATTGCCGCAGCATTGGCCGGGAACGCCGTTGTCACAAGGGTTTTGGCGATCCCGGAGGTAGACCAGTGGCTCCGCCACGCCCTGCCGCTGCTCGCCGCCACCGACGACACCGGACGCCACCGCAGGAGGAACACGCCATGACCAAGCTCACCACCACCCCGACATCGGCTGACCTCACCGCCGACAACGCCGGGCGCACCATCACCGGCCTTGCCCTGCCCTACGGGCCGACCGGGCGCACTTCGGCGGGGCCGGTCAATGTGGCCCCCGGCGCGATCTCGCTGCCCGCGGATCTGCGGCGGGTGAAGCTGTTTCGCGATCACTCCAACGCTGGCGGGCAACCGGTCGGGTTCGCCACCGCGGCCAACTCCGACACTGGCGGGCTCACTATGTCGTTTCGTGTCGGCCCCGGCCCGGACGGCGACCAGGCGCTAGCCGACGCCGCCGGTGTCCGTGACGCGCTGTCTGTCGAGCTGTCCAATGTCCAGCTTTCGCCGGATCGGCGCACCGTGATCAGTGCCCAGCTCTCGGCCGTCGCGCTGGTCCCCGTCCCCGCATTCGATGACGCGCGTGTCACCGACGTGACCGCCGCCCAAACCCAGGAGGAAACCCCCGTGGAACTCAACTATGACCCGGCGCCCGAAAACGGACCGGCACCCGTAGCCGGCCCCGAGCCGGCGACTGCATCCGCCCCGGTCACAGCTCCGGCGGCCCCTGCGGAAAACGGACCGCAGGCGCCGCAGATCACCGCTGCCGCGGCCCCGGTCGGCCTGCCGACCACTACCGCGCCGCGCCCGATGTCCCTGGACAACGTCACCGAAACCTTGCACGCGGTGCGGCAGGGCGATCTGTCGCTGACGGCGGCACTGGCCGACATCACCCGATCGGCCAACCCGTGGGTGTCCCCGGATGGGTGGGTCGGCGAGGTGTGGGATGGCGTCGCCTATCAGCGTGAGATTGTGCCGCTGCTGACGCGCCGGGCGCTGACGCATTGGAAGGCGTCGGGGTGGCGCTGGGTCACCAAGCCGACCGTAGGCGACTACGCGGGCGACAAGACCGAGATCCCGACCAATCCTGTTGCGACTGAGCTTGTTTCGGTCGAAGCGTCGCGGCTCGCTGGTGGTCATGACCTCGACCGCAAGTTCTGGGATTTCAACGACCACGAGTTCATCCGGTCCTACTGGGCGGCCATGGCAGAGTCCTACGCGGTCGTGTCCGACCAGCGCGCGGCAACGTTCGTCACCACCAACGCCGCACCGGTGATGGAGTCCGACGGCGTCACCGAAGCATCCGAGGCGTCGTTGCTGAAGGCCGTCGCGCGCGGCATCCACGCGATCAAGTACGGCCCGCGCCGCGCCCGCGCGACGTTCGCCCTGGTCAACCCGGACGATTACCTGGATCTGATGGATATCACGGACCTGGACGTGCCCGCGTGGCTCGAGCTGTTCGCGTTCACTCCGAACCGGCTGACCCCGTCCGAACTGGTGCCCGCGGGCAAGGTGATCGTGGGCGCGAAACCGGCCGCGACGTTCTACGAGCTCGGCGGATCTCCGATCCGTGTGGAAGCTGTCGAGCTCGCCCGCGGCGGCCGCGATGCCGCGGTGTTCGGCTACTACGCGACGTTGCTCAACGACGACGGCGGTTTGGTGTCGGTCAACTACACCCCGGCGCCGTGACCCGATGACCGCGCCCACCTACCCAGAAGCGTGCACCGTCGCGCAGGTGAAGGCACACCTGCGGGTCACCGATACCACCGATGACGACCTGATCGCCGGTGCCGTCGCCGCGGTCAACGCCCTTGTCTGGCGTTGGTTCGGCACCGACGAGATCGCGGCGTCGGGGTGGCCGGTCGACCAGGCTCAGGGCGCGGTCATGCTCGCCGCCCGCGTCTACCGGCGCCGGAACTCGCCCAGCGGTGTTGAAGCCCTCGGCGAGCTCGGCCCGGTCTACGTCTCGCGCAACGATCCCGACATTGCCGCGCTGCTCGGGCTCGGCGCCTACGAAAGGCCAACGGTCGCATGAGCACCCCCATGAGCACCCCGCTGCCCGTACTGCTGGACGAGCTGGTCGCGCTGATCACCGAAGATGCCGGGTTACGTGCGTCGATCGACCCGCGCAACATCAACGCCCCGGCGGTGTGGGTGTCGGCGCGGCAGATCGATCACGACATTCTGGCCGGTGGCACGGTCACGGTGGATCTGTGGCTGATCGCGCCCGATACCGGCATCCCGAACGCGCTCGGCGTGCTGTCGGAAATGCTCGCCGCGGTGCTGTCGGTGGTCGATCCGGACGCGCCGACCTCGCTCGCTGAGTCGGTGCGCCTGCCCGATGCCCCGGCCCCACTGCCCGCGTTCCGGGTGACTGTCAACCTCGAAAACTGCTAGGAGGCAACACAAATGGCGAACAGCTACAAGATGGGTCCGGGCACGCTCACCATCGGCCCGGTCGGCACCGAAATGGATTTCTCCTGCCAGATCACCAACGGCGTGCTGGAGCCGGATTTCGACTCCGACGATGACCTGTACACGCTGTGTGGTGACACGCTGCCCGGCGAGCAGAAGACCACGTGGAAACTGTCGGGCACCGCGATTCAGGATCTCGCCGCGGCGGGCATCGTGAAATGGACCTGGGACAACGCCGGAACGGAACAGCCGTTCACGTTCACCCCGTCCACCTCGGTCGGGTCCAGCTTCACCGGCACCGTGGTGGTTCGCCCGCTGTCGGTCGGTGGTGACGTGAAGACCCGCCCGACAAGCGATTTCGAGTTCCCGGTGGTCGGTGATCCGACCATGACGACCACGCCATGACCCGGGTTCGGGTCTACGGTGCCGACAATCTCGCCCGCACCCTCGACGCCGCGGCGGCGCGGATGGGCGAGCTGTCGGAACCGGCCCGCGCCGCCGCCCGCGCCACCCTGGCCGCGGCGCGTGGCCTGGCGCCGCGGCGCACCGGGACGCTCGCCAACTCGCTGCAGGCCGGGGTGTGGGGGCCGAATACCGCGGCCGTCACCTCGGCGCTGCCGTATGCCGGTGTCATCCATTGGGGGTGGCCTGCCCGCGAGATCCCGGCGCGCCCGTTCGTCACCGAGGCGGCGCAAACCACCGAACCCGCGTGGGTGGCGCGCTATGAGCAGCACGTCACCCGCACCCTTGACACCGTGAAAGGCATTTGAGCACATGGCAATTCAACGTACATACGTGTCGGTTCTGATGGACGACGGCACTGAGCATGAGCACTTGCCGACCATCGTTGCCGACCAGCAGCTCTACGCCTCGACCCGGCGGCGCCAGAAGTGGGACGGCCCGGCCGATGACCCGATCACGTTTCAGAATTTCGTTGGGTATGCCGTGCTGCGGCGCCTGGATCTGTTCGACGGTGACTTCACCGCGTTCTGTGAGCGCGCGGTGTCGGTGGTGTTCGAGGAGGACGAGCCGGTGGACCCTACGAACCCGGCACCGTCGAACGACTGATAGTCGAACTCGCGGTAGCCACGAACACGATGCCGTCATGGTGGCTGGACGAGCCGGACGAGGTGATCGCGACCGCCGTGCAGGTGCTGCAGGACCAGGCCGAAGAAGCGAAACGGAAGAGGTGACACGTGGCGAGCACAGCAATTCTTGCGGTGCGGATCACCGGCGACGGCAGCGGCGCACAGTCGGCGATGCGCCGCACCGCCGACACCGCGAAGCGGATGGCCGCCACCATCACCGCGGCCGGGGTCGCCGCGGTGTTCGTCGCCCGCAACATCGGCACGATCTCGACCGTGGCCCGCTACGGCGGCGCTGCCATGTCCGTGCTCGCCGGAAAGGCGCTGGCGTCGTCGGCCGCGCTGCGCTTCGCCGCCAACGCCGCGGGCAAGCTCGCCCGCCGCGCCAAGCTGCTCGGTGCCGCGTTGTTCGCGATCCTGCCCGCGCCGCTGCGAACCGCCCTGGTGAAACTGGGGCTCGCGTTGCGGCTCACCGGCCGGGCCGCGGCCAAGGCCGCCCGGGATCTCGGTCGGCTCGCCTCCGCGATTCTGGTGCTGCGCACCGTCGGCCGGGCGGTCGGCGCGATCACCCGGCTCTGGCGCACGATGGGCAAGCTCACCCTTGCCGCGGTGCCGCTACTCGGTGCGCTGTCGGCGATCGCTACCACCGCCATAGCCGCCGGTGCCGCGATCGGCGCCGCCCTCGGCGCCGGAATCGGTGGCGCGGTCGGCACCCTGGCGCCCGCGCTGATCGCCGCCAAGATCGGATTCTCTGGGCTCTCGCGCGGTGCTGCGGAGTTCAACAAGCAATTCGCCGCGGCGAACGCTGAACTCGACAAGCTGGTCGGGCAGCGGATGGGGCCGTTCCTGACCGCCATGGACAGCATGAAACGCGCTGTGGTGGACAGTTTTTCAGCGGCGATGGTGCCCGCGTTCGAGCGGCTCGGCTCCCTGGTGTCGACCATCACGCCGCAGATGGCCGGGCTCGGCTCGACCATGGGCGCGATGTTCTCGCGCATCGCCGAAGCGGTGCCGACCGGCGCCATACAGACCATGATCGAGACCTCGCGTTCGTTCATCTCGGCGCTGTCGCCGGGCATCGCGAATCTGGTCGGCGGCCTCACTCAGTTCGGTGCGACCGCGAGCACGGTGTTCGCGCGGCTCGGCCCCGAAGCCGGTGCCGCCCTGGACTCGATCGGCGCCAAGCTGGCCGCGATCACCCCCGAGCAGATCCAGGGCGTGTTCGCGACCATCTCGCAAACGCTCACCAACATCGGAAACGTGCTCGGCCCGGTGGTCGGGCTGATGGCTGAACTCGGGCCGATCGTGTCGAGCTCGATGGCGCCCGCGTTCGCCGCGGTCGGCGCCGCGATCACCGAAGCATCCCCGGCCCTGTCCAACATGGCCCAAGTCGTGTTTCCGGCCCTGTCGCAAGTGATCCAGAATCTCGCCCCCATCATCCCCGTGCTGGCGAACGCGTTCACTCCGTGGGTGACCGTGCTCGCCGCCGTGGCGCCGCTGCTGGCCTCGATCGCGGTAGCCGTCGCCCCCATGGCCCCGGCGATACTCGGCATCGCTATCGCGGTCAAAGCCGCCATGGCCGCGCAAGCGCTCTACAACACAGTGATGCTGCTGTACTCGAATGCGGGCAAGATCGCGACCGCGATTCAGTGGGCATGGAATATCGCCATGTCCGCCAATCCGCTCGCGATTGTGATCCTCGCGGTTATTGCGCTGATCGCGGTCATTGTCTTGATCGCCACCAAAACCACATGGTTCCAAACGATATGGAAGGCGATGGCCGCCGCCGCGGTCGCTGCCTGGAATTGGATCAAAGACACCGCGCTCGCGATCTGGAATATCATTGTCACCGCCGTTAAAACGTATATCGCGGTCATCTCCGCGGTCATCTCCGCCGTGGTGTCCGCCATCGTCGGATACTGGGATTTCATGGCGTCGGTGTGGTCGGCGATCTGGGACGGAATTTCGGCGGTCGCGTCGGCGGTCATGTCCGCGATCGGGTCGGTGATCTCCGCCGCGATCGACACCGCCATCGGCGTATTCAACACCTTCAAGTCGATCGGTGAGGGCGCGTTCAACGCGGTCAAAACCGCGATCGGATTCGTCGGCGACGCCATCAATACCATTATCGGGTTCGTGCAGAACCTGATAAACGCGATCTCGAATATCAGTTTCCCGTCTCCGCCGGGGTGGCTGTCGGATCTGTTCGGTGGCGCGGTCGGCCCGCAACTGGTCGGCGTCCCCGGCGGCGCTGAGGTGTTCCGGTTCCTGCCGCCGACGCCGATGACGTTCGGTGCCGCGGCCCCGTCGCTCACCGCCGCGGCGCCGTCGCTGGGTGGCGTGTTCGCGTCCGGATCGACCGCGCCGCCGCAGATCACCAACATCAACATCACGGTCGAAGGTGCGATCGACCCGCAAGCGGTCGGGCAGCAGATCAAGAACATCCTTACCGGCCGTGACCGCACGGTCGGCGCCGCCGCGGCCGTGGATCTCCGGTTGGGGGTGGCCTGATATGGGTTACGAACCCTCGCCCTGGGTGGAGGTCGACGGCGACCGGATACGCTGCGACGGCGCCGCTGTAGGCTTCACCCCCGTCGTCCTCGACGGCCTCGAAATCACCTGGGGCCGAGACGATTACATGGCCCACAGTAGGCCGGGCACGGCCGGGTTCGCCGTCGTGGACCGGTCCCGCACGTGGGCCGACAGGATCTCCGCGCGTACCGTCCTCGGCCGGGAAGTCACCATCGGATGGTCGCTGCCCGGCGAAGCCGATCAGATCTGTTTCCGGGGCCGGGTCACCGCGGCCACCGCGATGCCGCACGGAAAGGCCGGCCAATGGGTGATCGACTTCACCGCGGCCGCGCGAGACGCCGACCTCGGCAACATCCTGGCCGCGCCGGAAACATGGCCTCAGGAAACAATGATCGTGCGCGCCAACCGGATAGCCGATATGGCGGTACCGGCGAAAATCGACGAATTCTATTTCTTCCCCGGCAGCGTGAATATAAATTGCTGGCCGCTCGATGTCGGCGGCCGCGACCTCCGCAAGCTCACCGAAGAGTTCTACTATTCGATGGGTGACACCTTCTCGTATCTGCCCGACCAAGATGTGTGCCGACATTTGTTCCGGCGCGCATACGCGGTCGGTGTGCATTTCACCTACATTGCCGGGGACGCTATCTACCTGTTCCCGACGAGCACCCAGTACGACGGCGTCACCTACCACGGGATAGCGTTTCCCGGCTGCTCGACCACCACCGACGACCCCGCACTATCGGCCGGACCGAATAGCGTGCTCACCCGCTGCGAGGTCACCTGGAAAGACTCGACGGCCGGATTCAATGATTGGACGACCGTTGCCGAAATCCCGGCCGGGGACACCTACGGGCGCCGCACGCTCACGTTCGATTCCTGGATCGACGACGGGATCCATATCGACCCGATGATTGCCGAAGTGCTCGCCCGCGCCGAACACGAAGGCGCCGCACCGCGGCACCCACCGGTGACCCTCGACACCGGGCGCACCGGCGGGTTCCTCACCGTCGCCCAGGCCCGCGCGCTCACCCTCGCCGGAGAGACACAGGCCGCCGCCTACGTGTCCGGCAGCCAGTTCGCCGCGTGGACCCCCGACCACCACCCCGTTTTTGCCATCATCGGCGGGACCATCCGCCACACCGGCGGGCACTGGCGCATCACCGCCCGCCTGTCGACCATCTGGCGCACCAACGCCGTTACCCCGATGCGCTGGAACCAACTGGTTTCGTGGATGTGGTGGGAGCGGCCCGACGATTTCAAGCTGGCAAAGTCGGTCAGCTGGACCGACTTTCGCTACTTCGACGACCCGACCGTCTACAACCCCGCGTGAGGTGCCGACATGCCCGCCTACACCCCCGAGTACCAGATTCCCTACCCGCTGCCGACTGAGCCGATCGCCGACGGCGCCGCGACCATCGGCGCACTGGCCGGGCGCGTGGACGACGTGCTGGCCGCGCTCAACGTCCCGCCCGCCTCATCCCTGCCCGCCGCCGCGGTATCGCGATCCTCGGCGGTCACCGTCGCCAACGGCGCCGACACCCTGGTGTCGTGGAACGCCACCGATTGGGACACCCTGCCCGGCGGCCAAGTCCAAGCCAGCTCGACCGGGCTCACTGTCCGCGCGCCCGGCCTGTACCTGGTCGAATGCATGTGGCCCTGGGCAGGCAACGGCAACGGACGCCGCGCCGTGAAAATCACGCTCAACTCGACCGGCAGCACCGGGACCGTCCTGGCCGACGCCGTGAACGCCAACAGCTGGGACAACATCGGCAAGGTCGCCGGAGTGCTCAACCTCGCCGCGGGCAACATCCTGCGACTGCTGGTCACCCAGGACAGCGGCGGCAACCTCGCCGGAGGCGGCGCCATGTGGGGCGGCGCCGTGCGCGGCCGGTTCAAGATGACTTACCTTCGCCCGGCGCCGTAGCCGGATGCTCGAGGTAGGCTCGCCCACCGACGGCACACAACGCGGGAGGGGACCGGATGAAGCGCGCCGCCGTGGCACTGGCCGTCCTCGGCCTGGCACTGGCCGGATGCAACGACACATCCAGCGAGACCGCCCAGCCGACGACCACCAAACCCGACATCTTCAACGTCTGCCGCGATCCCGGCCTCAGCGACGCCGCACTCCTGGCGGCCGGGCTCGACCCGACCACCAAGCGCGTAACCGTCGACCCGCCCGAAGGACCGTCGACCTTCCGCATCTGCAGCTGGCGACCAGTCGATGACCGCTACGCGCCGACGAACTACACGATCGGGGTGTTCTCCACCTCGCGCACTCTCGACCAACTCACCACGAAAGAGGGCGTGACCGTCCTGCGTGAATCCACCGTCAACGGCCGCCGTGCGCTCTTCACCTCCGAACGTAACGATCCTGGCTGTTGGCTGTCGATGAAGGCTGAGCAGGGCATGTTCACCGTTGATGCTCGCCAGTTGAGCCAATACGGCGACCAGATCAGCGACCTGTGCGACCTCGTGACCAAGCACGCCGAAGCGCTGGAACCGAGCCTGCCGAAATAGCAAGGGGGACAACGATGGACGAACGCACGAAATGGCTCACGCTCGCCGGGCAGGCCATGTCTGGCGAACTTCGGATCGAGCCCGGTGTCGGCGAAGCAATCCGCAAGGCAGCCAAGCAGTACGCCGAAGACCTCGAAATCCTGGTAGGCGAAGCGCAGCGCCTCGGATACCTGTCCGGTTGGGGCGGTCTGGACTCTGCCAAGCTGCTCCGCGTGAAGTTCGAACAGAAAGCGGTCGGCGGTGGCGACGACCCAACCGACAACGCGGTCTCTCGCCTCCAAGAGCACATCGCCATCGCCTGGCTACAGCACGACACGTTCGCCGCGGCTATCGGCAAACTCGAGATGGTCGACGAGGAACGCGCCGCCGCCATCCGCGCCGCCGCTCAGGGCATCTGACGCTACGCGATGCGCTGCACCGCCTCGATAGTGCGCCGCAAACTGGCATCCGGCACCCGCACATACCTACGAGTCGTCACCGGTGAGGCGTGACCGAGCAGCGCTTGCACGGCGAGGATGTCGCGGTCGACCGCGTAGGCCTGGGTGCCGAACCGGTGCCGCAACGTGTGCATGGTGAAGTTGCCGGGCAACCGGCGAGTGACGAGCTTGCCGACCCAGGCCGCCGATAAGTGACCCTTATCGGCGCCTGGAAACGCGTAGCCGGCCCCGAGCGCGCGCAGCTCCGCGGCCAGCGAGTCCGGCAGCGGAACGCACCGGTCCTTGCCGCCCTTGCCGTGGACGATCAGCGACCATCCGTCGATCGACTGGAGCAAGTCGTCGCTGTGGACGCGGGAGACTTCACCCCGACGCATCCCGCATTCCGCAGCGAGTCGCAACATGAGCCGTTCGCGCGGCGGCGCACCGATCACCGCCGCGACGTAGGCGTGTTCGGGTGTCGGCCGGGCGATCGGCTCGGCGGGCCGCACCCGTGGCAGGCGCAGCGCCGGATTATCGGTCGCGCGCCCGGCCTCGATCCCCCATCGGTAGAACTGGAGCGCGCTGGACCGGAAGCACCGGCGGGTCTCGAGTTTCCAGTCCTGGCGCCCGGCCCACCCGATCAGCGCGTCGGCGCCGACTTCCCACGGACCGGTCCGGGCGCCCACCCCGCGCGCCATCCGTCGAATGTGTGAAAGCCGTGTCGTCTGAGTGGTTTTCGGCGCACCGCCAGCTGCTAGGGCCGCCTGCCAATCGTTGATATCCGCGCGCCATGCGACCGGTACGGGCCGCATGGCGGTTCGTTGTCTGGTCATGTGCTCAGCCTCACCGAACCGACCGGTCCCCCGACGTAGCGGGGTCCCCCAATCGCACGATTAGGGGACCTACGCTGCACCAACGTTGCCGTGGTACGGCCGGTCACTGCGGCGGCTCTATCTCCTCCGGCGAAATGCCCAGCGCACCAAGCAGATAGCCCCACCGCTCGGTATAGGCGACATGCCGCGTCGCGTGATCGCCGCCGTACTCGGTGAGGTAGTTCTGTCCGGCCGCCTCGGCGAGTCGCAGAATAGCCACTAGGTCGCTACGCGTGATCGTGAGGTCGTCGGCGCCGCTCACCGTGCACCCTCGATTCGCTCGGTCAGTGCCGCCAGCGCCGCCCGGCGCGTGCCGAATTCGAACTCAGACCAGCGCGCATGCGTGTCGCCGTCCTCGCGCCAGCACGCCCACCACCGCCGACCGCCGTGCCGATGCCCGCGCCACCGCCGGATATCGCCGACCCATCCCACCCGGCGACCGTCGACCATCACCGGGTGCGTAACCGACCCGCCCATGCACCAGGGAACGGCCGTCGGCCGATTCCACGCGTCGTATTGCGTTCCATCCCCGTACCGCGTCCCGGCGGCCAGCTTCAGCGCGCTCACGCGACCTTCTCCAGCCGCTTCTGTTCGCTACGCCACCGGTACCGGTCCAAGTCTGTGACCTGCGGCAACACGTGCGTAGTGCACTTACCAGCGGGTTCGGGGTTCGAGTCCCTGATGGCGCACAACAGGAAGTCCCTGACCAGGTCATACGGTCAGGGACTTCTTTCATTCCACCCGCCATTCCGGGCCGCCACCAAGAGTTTCGTCAGCCCGGCGCGCCGAAACCTGTTCCAGCCCGGCCGATGAGTCCGGCGACACGTTGTAGTGCCGTTCGGCGATCCCCGCCCTCCTGGTTCCCTCACACTCCAGCGTCGCGCGCGACACCACCTGAGGCCGTATAATGAACAGAAGTTCATTCTATTGGAGCCGAGTTGACGAGAACACCGGAGCAGAACGCGGCGATGCGCGACGCGACGCGCGAGACCATCGAGCGCGCGGCCGTCCGCGTCTTCGCGAATCGAGGATTCGCCGCGTCGAGCATCAGGCATATCGCGGAAGCGGCCGGCCTCAGCACGGGGTCGATCTACCGCCACTACGCGAGCAAGGAAGCACTGTTCGACGCACTGCTCGATCAGGCGACGTCGGGTCTTGTCGCAGCATCTGCCGCGCTCTCGAGCGACGCGGATCCGCTCACCCTGGTGCGTGATTTCACCTGCGTCTTCCTGACCGACCTCGCGAACGGGAACGGCGAGGCCGAGTTCGTCCTGGTTATCAACCAGGGGTTTCTGACGGACACCCCGGCCGGCACCGCGGAGCGGCTGGCGACCGCCCAGCGCCCGCTGTGGGACGCCTTCGCGGCGCTCGTGCGTCGCGGTCAACTGGCCGGTCAGTTCGAGGACGGCGAACCTGCCCAGCTGACGGCCTACTACTTCGCGATGCTGTCCGGTATCGCCGCCATGCGAACAGTCATCCCGGACGCGACGACCGAGACAGGCGTCGACCTGGTGCTTCGCCTGCTGAGACGACAAGGAGCTTCATGACCATCGAGATCACGCGCGGCGACGCACTGGGCGAGGGATACCGCCGGCGAATCACCGAGGTCCTGGTGCAAGGGTTCGCCGAGGACTTCGAGTACTTCTCGAAGGACCAACGGGCTCTCGCTGACGCATTCGAGCACATGCTCATCCTCGAGCGCTTCTACGTGGCGCTGGTCGACGGGGAACCCGCCGCGATCGCGTGCGTCACCGAGGGCAGCCAGGAGTGCTTCGAGCCCGACCGTCGAGCGATGCAGCGCGGACTCGGTAGGGTGCACGGCCTGATCAGCTACTACATCGTGCGAAGTCAGTTCCTCGGCGCGTACGCCGACGCGCGTCCCGGCCTGGCCGAGATCGGCTTCGTCACCACCGCACCGCAGCACCAGGGCAAGGGCGTCGCGACAGCGTTGATGGAGTACCTACTGCAGCTGCCCTACGACGAATTCGTGCTTCGCGACATCAAAGACACGAACGCACCAGCCCTCGGTCTCTACCGGAAGCTCGGATTCCACGAATCCAGCACTCGCCCAGTGTGGTTCGCCGCCCGTGCCGGGTTCTCCGCGTACGTATCGATGTCCCGCGTCAGGTAGCTGACGGGTCGCCATCGTCGTACCCACGGATCAGCCGATCGAGGTTCACCGGTCGGTGTGCCTGGTGTCGCGGCGGCACTTCTCGATCGGGTCGAGGCGCAGGTCGACGCGACGGCCCGCGGGACAACGCGCACACGACTTCGGTCGCCACCGAGCGACAGCGCGAGAGCAGACCCGCCTCATCCGCATTAATGACAACGATTATCGTTATCATGCGCCGGGCGGGTGCCCGGCCGAACCTGATGAAGATGAGGAATTATGAGTCTCTTTCGTGCTGTCGGACTGCGTCGCGGTGGCGGGGCCGCGTGTGTCGGCGCCGCCATGACGCTCGGCCTGCTCTCGCCCGGCGCCGCGCACGCCGACGCCTTCGTTCCGCTGCCCGACGGTGAGCGCGTCGGTCCCGGCGTGACGCTGAAGCGCACCGCCGAGAGCGCCCTGATTTCACCCTCGTTGGCGGCCAATGGCGCCGGGCGCACCGTGTGGGTGACCGGCACGGTCACCGCCGACGTCACCCAGACACCCGAGGGTGAGCCGGGCCCGTACCGCGGCCCGAACAACAACCCTGGCACCAACAACTCCTCGACACACGGTGCGTCGCAGGTCAATACGGGCTATATCGTCGGCTGCCAGGTCAGCATCGCCGACAACGCCATCTCCGCGGGTGTCTCCGGCGGCATCAGCACCGGCGGCGTGAACGCGGGCGGCTCGGTCGGCCTGAAGCTCGGGCCGGGTGAGGTGAAGTTCGTCGCCATCGACGCGATGGACATTCTGCGGGCCGGGGTGTACTCGCTGGAGTACCAGGATGTCGAGATCCAGATCCAGGGTTGCGCGGGCTACGCCCAGGCGCGGGCCTACTCCGTGGTCGAGATCATCGGCGACCACTACTCCAAGACCACCCTGTACGGCGCCCCGTTCAGCATCGGCTGAGCCGAATGCCGTCCTGCCCGATCCATTTCTGAAGGAAGTCTTTTCGTGATCATCCGCAAAGTCATGCCCTGGCTGGCCACCGCTGTCACCACCGTGGGTCTGCTCTCGACCGGTGCCGCGCACGCCGACACGTTCGTCCCGCTGCCCGGCGGGGAGATCAGCCGCACGCTCGGTGACGGCACCGTGGTGACGGTCCGGCTCGTCGGCGAGTCCGCCACCATCAGCCCGTCGATGGGCGCCACCCCGGTCCACCGCAATGCGTGGGTCTCCGGCCGGGCCGAGGTTCAGGTCGCCGGTGGGATCAAGAAGGGGTCGATCCAGCCCGGATACGTGGTGGGCTGCCAGGTCGATATCGCCGGCGGCGGTGTCGACGGCGGCGCATCTGGCAAGACCGATTGGGAGGGCAACGCTTCGGGCGGGCTCACCAGCGGCGGCAACCTGAGTCTCGGACCGGGTGAGGCGACCTCGTTCGTCATCCTCGACCGGGAATCGGCCAACGACTACGGCGACGAGTCACACAGCTCGGCCAACTCGTTCAAGGGCTCCGAAGCCAGTGTCACCTGGGCGGATTCGACAATCGGGCTGTCCGGCTGCGCCGGCTACGCGCAGGCGCGCGCGTTCGTCAAGGTCAAGGTGCAGACCGAGACCATCAGGACCGTCGTCACCCTCTGGGGCCAGCCCTTCAGCCTGGGCTGACCCTCAGCTCGGCCGCACCTGGGCCGTCTCGATCGGCGGGATCCGTTCACTCCGTCATCACCGGATCCCGCCCTCGGTCAGAGCTGGTACCGCCCACACTGTTCCGGCCGTCCGACGGATGTCAGCTCTGGGACACCAGCACAGCGATCAGCAGCACGATGAAGACCAGACCGAAACCCACCCCCGCGGCGGCACCCCGAATCGCACTGCGGAGCACCGTGATCCGCGTGAGCGGATAGGGACGGTTACCGGCGTACCGCACCCGCACCGACAGCTCGGCGCCGAGCGGGTAACGGCCGGGAACCGGGTGCCGCCGCCGCGACCAGTCCACACCCTGGTACTCGACAATCGTGCGCTGCCTGCGCGGCGGGCACGGGCAGGCCATGGGGTCATGGGCCAGTGCACAGGTGTGCGCGACGGCCAGCGCCGGGCGACGAGCGGTATAACCGGGGCCGCCATGGCTGCGCAGCGCCTCGTTCACCGGCACCAGGATGTGGTGATAGGCCAGCCCGCACACGAATCCGGCGACCGTGACGGCGGCCAGTCCGGCGAGCATCGGAACAGCGAGGTCGAACATCCCGGCCATCCTATGGCCGATTCCGGTTGCCGCCGTGGCCGATCGCCCGGCGTCAGCCCAGCAGCACCGCCGCACAGATGAGGACCATCGGGATCAATACGGCGAGCGCCATGATGACGATCGCCGCACCGAGTCCTGCCCGATCGGGCGGCTGGAACCCGGTCGCACCCGCGGACCGGATCGTGTAGGGCGGCGCGTAGAAGAACCGCACCGGGCCACGGGTGGTGTCGATGTCGAGGACCGCCTTGCGGGCCGTGCGGTGCGGCTTCGGCGGCGCGGACGCGGATAGACTCCGCGGCGGGCCGATCGCACCGGGCGGGGCCAGGCAGGAGGAGGTGACCCATGGCGCGTACCGCGCTGCCGATGGTGCGCCGGCTCGGGCCGCTCGGACATCCGGCTCGGCTGATGGTGACCGGATTCGGTGCGGTCAATCTCCTCGGCATGCTGCTGCTGATGCTGCCGGTCTCCTCGGAGTCGGGGACCTGGACCGATCCGGTGACGGCACTGTTCACCTCCACCTCCGCGGTCTGCGTGACCGGGCTCGTCGTGGTGGATACCGCTACGCACTGGTCGGCGTTCGGCGAGGGGGTCGTGCTCGCGCTGATCCAGATCGGCGGGCTCGGCATCATGACCGCGGCCTCGCTGCTCGGTCTGCTCGTCGCGCGCCGGATGGGGTTGCGGATGCAGCTCATCGCCCAGACCGAGACCAAGACCCTGCGACTCGGCGAGACCAGGCGGGTGGTGATCGGGGTCCTCGCGATGAGCCTGTGCATCGAGGTGCTCGCCGCCGCGGCGCTCACCGCGCGGCGGCTGGCGACCACCACCGATTCGTTCGGCTCGGCACTGTACTGGGGTGTCTTCCACGCGATCTCGGCCTACAACAACGCCGGTTTCGGGCTCAGTGCCGACAGCCTCGTCGGCCACGCCACCGACGTCTGGATCATCGCACCGATCATGATCGCGTTCGTCCTCGGCGGCATCGGATTCCCGGTGGTGTTCGAGGTGTCGCGGGCGATCCGTTCTCGGGTGCGCGGTGTCCGGGTGCCGGGGTGGTCGCTGCACACGAAGATCACCGTGCTCACCTACGGCGGACTGCTCGCGGTGGGTGTGGTGCTGGTGACCGCCCTGGAATGGTCCAACCCGAATACGCTCGGCGCCCTGAGTGTCCCCGGTCGGCTGCTCGCCGGGATGTTCCACGGCGCGTCGCCGCGCACGGCGGGGTTCAACTCCCTCGACGTCGGCGCACTGCATCCGACGACCCTGCTCGTCAACGATGCGTTGATGTTCATCGGCGGCGGCAGCGCAGGCACCGCGGGTGGCATCAAGGTCACGACCTTCGCGTTGCTCGCGTTCGTCGTATACGCCGAGGTGCGCGGCCAGCCGACCGTGCATGTGATGGGCAGGCGGCTGGCGGCGACCGTGCAGCGGCAGGCGATCACCGTCACGCTGCTGAGTCTCGGGGTCGTGCTGATCGCCACGATGGCGCTGCTGCGGCTGTCGCACCTGCCGCTCGACGACGTGTTGTTCGAGGTGACCTCGGCGTTCGGCACCGTAGGCTTGTCCACCGGGATCACCGCCGACCTGCCGACCTCGGGCCACCTGCTGTTGATCGGCCTGATGTTCATCGGCCGCGTCGGACCGATCACCCTGGCGTCCGCGCTCGCCCTGCGCGAGCACGAACGCCGTTACGAGCTACCGGAGGAGCGACCCATCGTTGGCTAGGACACCGTTCACCAAGGCGCCCAAGCATCCGACCACCCGCGTGGTCGTCATCGGTCTCGGCCGGTTCGGCGGCTCACTGGCCAAGGAACTGGTCGTGCACGGCTCGGAGGTGCTGGCCATCGACTCCGACCCGCGTCTGGTACAGAACTACGCCGACGAGATCACCCACGTCGCGGTCGCCGACACCACCGACGTGGCGGCGCTCGAACAGCTCGGTGTCCGGGACTTCCCGCACGCGGTGGTCGCCATCGGCACCGATCTCGAGGCGAGCATCCTCACCACCTCGCTGCTCGTCGACTTCCGTATCCCGCGCATCTGGGCCAAGGCCACCAGCCGCCAGCACGGCCGCATCCTCGAGCGCATCGGCGCGCACCACGTGGTACTGCCGGAGTTCGACATGGGCGAGCGCATCGCCCATCTGGTGACCGGCCGCATGCTCGACTACATCGAGTTCGACGACGACTTCGCCATGGTGCGTACCACCGCCCCGCGCGCGGCGATCGGGATGACGCTCACCCAGAGTGGTCTGCGGGAGAACTTCGCCGTGACGGTCGTCGCGATCAAGCGGCGCGGTGGTGAGTTCACCTACGCCACACCCGAGACTGTCGTGATGGCCGGTGACGAGCTGATCGTCTCGGGCAGCATCGTCTGTGTGGAGTCTTTCGCCGATCTCGTGTAACGGCGAATCCGGACCGCTCGGACCCGCTGGAGCTGCGCAAACGCGCACGAAACCCGATCTTGGCCAACTTTTTCTGTGAGCCGGGACACAGTTATTCGCGGGGCAAACCCCCTGCATACATAACGATTCTGCAACCGTGGGGCGAACCGACCAAGATCGGCAGCACCTTCCGTTCAGATTCCGTTCACCTTCTATTAACCCATCGTGACCATTCTGCAATCAGGTCAAAAACAGACCTGCGGTTCGGTCAGCCCGGAGGTATCCAACCTCCGCCCGCCCCGAACAGCGCGTGGTCTCCCCGCAGCCAGCTGTGGAGCGCCGTGCGACGCGCGGACCGCCATCGAGCGTCCGACCCCGACAGCGTCGCACATTCCCCATCAGAACAGAAACAACACATCGCCTGACCGGCGTGCGCCGCCGTGTGCGCGCTGCGCGATCCACCGTGCCCTCACCCGGGCCTGCGTCGCCAGACAGAGATGAAGGAACAGATCAGCAATGCTCAACAAAGACAAGCTCAGCACCGTTTTCGGCCGTCGTTCGCGCCGTGAGGCGTTCACCGTGGCGGTCGCCGCGGTCGGTCTGGTCGCCGTAGCCGCGTCCTCCGCCGTCTCCTTCGCGGACGACAGCGTGCCCGAGCGTGCTGCCCAGGTCGTCGTCGAGCAGGCGGAGGCCATCCCCGCCGTCGAGGCCGCCCCCGCCGTCGAAGAGATCCCCGCTCCCTCGCTGGAAGCGGCGATCGAACCGGTCCCGGCCCCGATGCCCGAGCCCGCCCCGCCGGTCTACCCGAACAACCTCGACGGCTGGATCCGCGAGGCGCTCGACATCATGGCCGCCAAGGGCATCCCCGGCAGCTACGAGGGCATCTACCGCAACATCATGCGCGAGTCGACCGGCAACCCCCAGGCGATCAACCTCTGGGACTCCAACGCCGCCGCGGGCATCCCGTCCAAGGGCCTGCTGCAGGTGATCGACCCGACCTTCGCCGCATACCACGTGGAAGGCACCCCGTTCGACGTGTGGAACCCGGTCTCCAACATCGTCGCGGCCTGCAACTACGCCGCGCACCGCTACGGCTCCATGGACAACGTCAACAGCGCGTACTGAGCGACCTGAGCACCGAACGCCCGCACCCCGACCGGTGCGGGCGTTCGTCGTAGAATCGCCGACGTGCCAGACAGCGCCGATCAGGCACCCGATCACGCGCATTCCGACGCGGCCACCGCCAGCCGCGTCGCCAAGGCCCGTCGCCTGGCCGCCTACCTCTGGTCCCGCGATATCCACAGCGCCGAACTGCGCGCCCTGCCCGCCGCCACTTTGCGCAAACTGGCGAGAGCGGCCGAGACCAACCCGCCGAGCACCGGCGAGACCTGGCAGGTGGTCGCCGAGCTGCTCGATCAGAAGGACGACTGGGCCGCCCGCAATCCCGGCCATCCGGCCGCCGCCCGCCCGCATTCCGACGAGAAACTGCTGTGGGTGAAGCCGCCGGTCACACCGTGGACCGCCAGCTGATGTCTTGCTGAGGGACATGAGATCGAGCGCCGAGGCCGGCTTGTCTCGGTTCGCGCTGCGCAGATCTAGTCCGCATGCGAGAAACGGCGCGTCCCGCTGTACTGGCAACAGTGGAGACTCGACTCCCCCGCCCGGATCAGACCTTCTTGACCACGCTGGACTTCAGCTGCATCGGTCCGATGCCGTCCACCTTGCAGTCGATGTCGTGATCGCCGACGCCCTGCACCAGCCGGATATTGCGCACCTTGGTGCCCGCCTTGATCCCGGTGGGACTGCCCTTGACCTTGAGCGTCTTGACCACGGTGACGGTGTCGCCGTCGGCGAGCACATTGCCGACGGCGTCGCGGATCTCCTCGGTCTCGCCGCCCTCGGCACCGGCGGGTTCCCATTCATGGGCACACTCCGGGCACACCAGCAGCGCACCGAGCTCATAGGTGTACTCGCAGGAGCAGGCGGGACAGGGTGGCAGCGAGTCGCTCATGGGACAGTCCTTCGATGGGGTGAATGATCAGGCGGCGGAAAGGAATTCGACGATGATCCGATTGACCTCGTCCGGCCGCTCCAGGTAGCCGTAGTGGCCGCAGCGTTCGATCTCGGTGTAGCGGGCGCCCGGGATCGCCTCGGCGACTTCCCGGCAGAACCGCGGCGGCACCATCTGGTCGTCGGCGAATCCGACGACCAGGCTGGGCACGGTGATCCCGCGATAGGCGTCCCGCCGGTCTTGGGACCGGTCCATCCCCAGTTGCGCGCGAGTGCCGGGAGTGCCCTTGCCCGAGGTGAATTCGAAGATGTCGAGCCACTCCTGTGCCTTGGCCGGGTCGGCCAGCGTGTGCGGAGAGAGATTGAGCATCGCCTTGATCGCCGCCGCGTATTCGGGCGGCAGCTGGATTCCCTTGTCGAACAACGCCTGCTCGCCCCGGTTGAGTGTGCTCGACACCGGATGCGGCCGGGCGGTGGCGGCGCACATGACCGCCTTGCCGAGCAGCTCCGGCCGGGCCAGCGCCAGTTCGGCCACCACGCGCGAACCCATCGAGGTACCGACGATGTGCGCGGGCGCGCCGAGGTGTTCGATCAGCGCGGCGGTGTCGCCGACCAGGTCGGCCATGGTGATGCCCGCCGCCGACTCCGACGACGGCGCGATCCCCCGGTTGTCCACGGTGACGACGCGGAACCCGGCCTTGACGAGGGCGGGTACCTGGTAGGTGCGCCAGACCCGGCCCGGACTGCCACTGCCCATCACCAGCAGGACCAGCGGTCCCGATCCGGTGACGTCGAAGTTGAGCTGGATGCCGTTGAGCGTGGCGAGGGGCATGACTCTCCTGTTAGCTGTTTGCTAAAGTTAGAAAACACACCATACCGCCACACAGCAGGACGGGGTCACCACGGTGCCGGGATTGAGCAGGCCGCTCTACCAGATGAAGGCCGACTTCTTCAAAACTCTCGGCCATCCCGTCCGCATCCGGGTGCTGGAATTGCTCAGCGAGCGCGAACACGCGGTCTCGGAGATGCTGCCCGAGGTCGGCGTCGAGGCGGCGAACCTGTCTCAGCAGCTGGCCATCCTGCGCCGGGCAGGCCTGGTGACGGCCCGCCGCGAAGGACTCTCGGTGACCTACGAGCTCACCTCACCGCGGGTGAAGGAGCTGCTGATCGTGGCTCGCGCCATCCTCACCGGCGTCGTCACCGGGCAGGCCGAACTCCTGGAGAATCCCGAATCCACGGTCGCCTGACCACGTCCACCCACCGATCGCCACACGCCCACTGATTGCATATTTTCTAAACTAGCCACCTAGCAAGTTGACAAGGAGAACATCCGTGACCGCGAGCTCCGCGCCCACGACGGTTCCGACCACACACCCGGCCATCCTGGACTGGGTCGCCGAGATCGCCGAACTGACCGCACCCGCACGCATCGTCTGGTGCGACGGCTCCCGCGCCGAATGGGACCGGCTCACCGACGAGCTCGTCGAGAAGGGCACCTTCGTCCGGCTCACCGGCAAACCCAACTCGTTCTGGTGCGTCTCCGATCCCGACGACGTGGCTCGCGTCGAGGACCGCACCTTCATCTGTTCGGCCGACGCGGGCGACGCGGGCCCGACCAACAACTGGGTCGACCCGGTGGACATGCGCACCGTCATGACCGAGCACTACCGCGGCGCGATGACAGGTCGCACGATGTATGTGATCGCGTTCTGCATGGGCCCACTCGATGCCGCGGAACCTCAGTTCGGCGTGCAGATCACCGACTCGCCGTATGTGGCGGTCTCGATGCAGATCATGACCCGCTCCGGCACACCGGTGTGGGAGAAGCTCACCGGTGACACCGCATTCGTGCGCTGCCTGCATTCGGTGGGCGCGCCGCTGCACGACGGTCAGGCCGATGTGCCGTGGCCGTGCGACCGCACCAAATACATCGCGCACTTCCCCGAGACCCGCACCATCTGGAGCTACGGCTCCGGCTACGGCGGCAACGCGCTGCTCGGCAAGAAGTGCTTCGCGCTGCGCATCGCGTCGGTCATCGGCCGGGACGAAGGGTGGCTGGCCGAACACATGCTCATCCTCAAGCTCACGTCCCCGCAGGGCCGCACCCACTACGTCGCCGCCGCGTTCCCGTCCTCGTGCGGCAAGACCAACCTGGCGATGCTCGAGCCCGCACTGCCCGGCTGGCAGGCCGAGACCGTCGGTGACGACATCGCCTGGCTGCGGTTCGGTGCCGACGGCAGACTCTGCGCGGTGAACCCCGAGGCCGGCTTCTTCGGCGTCGCGCCGGGCACCGGAGCGCGCACCAACCCCAACGCGATCGCCACCATCGACCGGGGCAACTCGATCTTCACCAACACCGCCCGCACCGACGACGGCGATGTGTGGTGGGAAGGACTGACCACGCAGCCGCCCGCGCACCTGATCGACTGGCGCGGCGACGACTGGACACCCGCCTCCGATACCCCTGCCGCACATCCCAACTCGCGGTACTGCACCCCGATCGAGCAGTGCCCGTCGGTGGCGCCGGAATGGAACGACCCGACCGGCGTGCCGATCTCGGCGATCTTCTTCGGCGGACGCCGGGCGACGACAGTGCCGCTGGTCGCCGAGACATTCAACTGGGAGCACGGGGTCTTCACCGCCTCGGTGCTGTCCTCGGAGACCACCGCCGCGGCGACCGGCGCGGTCGGGGTGGTGCGCCGCGACCCGATGGCGATGCTGCCCTTCCTCGGCTATCACGTCGGGGACTACTTCGCGCACTGGCTGCGGCTCGGCGCCGCGGCCGACCCGGTGAAGCTGCCGAAGATATTCCAGGTCAACTGGTTCCGCCGCGCGGCGGACGGCACCTTCCTGTGGCCCGGTTTCGGTGACAACGTCCGGGTACTGAAGTGGGCGCTGGAACGACTCGACGGCGCCGCCGACGCCGAATGGACCCCGATCGGCTATGTCCCGACCGCCGACGCGCTCGACCTGTCCGGGCTCGACGACGCCGACCGCGCGCTGGTCGAGGCCGCGCTGACCGTCGATGTGGCCGAATGGGTCACCGAGACCAGGTCCATCGACGACTGGTTCGCCGGGATCGGCGGCAACCGGCTCCCGGACGAGCTGCGCGAGCAGTTGGCCGCGCTGAAACTGCGCCTGCTCGGCAACCGCTGACCATGCGGGCACTGCTGCCGACGTGGTCGGAGTGGAAGCCCGCCTTCCTGGCACCGGGCACGGATCTGTTGTCGGGGCTGATCGTGGCGCTGGTGGCCCTGCCGCTGGCGCTGGGATTCGGCATCAGTTCCGGGCTCGGTGCCGCCGCTGGTCTGGCCACGGCGATCGTGGCAGGTGTGGTGGCCGCGGTCTTCGGCGGGTCGCGGTTCCAGGTGTCCGGCCCGACCGGCGCGATGACGGTGGTGCTGGTGCCGATCGTGCACGAGCACGGCGCGTCGGGTGTGCTGACCGTCGGGCTGATGGCCGGGATCGTGCTGGTCGCGCTGGCGTTCGCCGGGGTCGGGCGAGCCGTGCGGTTCATGCCTGCCCCGGTGATCGAGGGGTTCACCGCGGGAATCGCGGTGGTGATCGCGCTGCAACAGGTTCCGGGCGCGCTGGGGGTGTCCGGGGCCGAGGGTGCGAAGGTCTGGCAGTCGGCCTTCGATGCCGTCCGGCGATTCGTCGAGGAGCCGGACGCGACCGCACCGGTGACCGCGCTGGTGGTTGCCGCGGTGATCCTGGTCGGTGGCCGGTTCCTGCCGAAGCTGCCGTTCGCCCTGGCCGCCGTGGTGGCGGCGACTCTGGTCGCGACCGTCTTCCCGCTCGATCTGGCGAGGATCGGGGCCATCCCGGCCGGCCTGCCCGCACCCTCCCTCGGCTTCCTCGAACTCGGCGACCTGACCGGGCTGCTGCTGCCCGCGCTCGCCGTCGCCGCGCTGGCCGCACTCGAATCCTTGCTCTCGGCCACCGCCGCCGACGCCATGGCCGTCGGGACCAGGCACAACCCCGACCGCGAGCTGTTCGGGCAGGGCTTGGCGAATATCGCCGCGCCGCTGTTCGGCGGGGTTCCCGCGACCGGGGCGATCGCGCGCACGGCCGTCAATGTCCGCTCCGGTGCCCGGACCAGGCTGGCGGCGCTCACCCACGCGGTCGTTCTGGCCGGAATCGTCTATCTGGCAGCCGGGCTGGTCGCCGACATCCCGATCGCGGCGCTGGCCGGGGTATTGCTCGCGACCACCGTGCGGATGGTCGAGACGGCCTCGCTGTCCGCGATCGCGCGTGCCTCCAGGGGCGACGCGATGGTGCTGGCGGTGACCTTTGTCGTCACCGTGGCATTCGACCTGGTCACCGCCGTGGTGATCGGCATCGGTATCGCGCTGGTCCTCGCGGTGCGCGCGGTCGCACGGGAGGCGCGACTGCACCAGGTACCGCTCGACGAGAGCGATCATCTCGGTGAGGAACACGACCTGCTGCGCGACCATATCGTCGCCTACCGCATCGACGGACCACTGTTCTTCGCCGCCGCCCACCGCTTCCTGCTGGAGCTGGCCGAGGTCGCCGACGTGCGCGTGGTGATCCTGCGGATGTCGCGCGTCACCGCGCTCGACACCACCGGCGCCCTTGTCCTGAAGGACGCTGTCGACAAGCTCGAGCATCGGCACATCACCGTGCTGATGTCGGGCCTGCGTACCGACCACCGGCAGCGCTTGGCCACCATCGGAGCCCTTCCCGCGGGCGGTGCCGACGCCGTCTTCTCCGACACCGGCGCCGCCATCGACTACGCCCGCCGGTTCCTGCCGAGTGCGCGTAAGTAGGTCCGGCCCCAGAGGCATGCGCCGCGTTGGACCATCGCGGTGAGCGCGCGGCCGATCCGGCACGAAGTCTCACCGGCCCGGCAACCTCGTGGCCACGATCGGCTTTTCGCACCGGCCTGTCTGGTAGTATCCATATTTCCAAATGTTTCGATATATAGATGGAGTTGGCATGGAGGTCTTGATCGTGGGAGCGGGTGCGCTCGGACAGGTCTATGGCGCCGACCTCGCCCGTGGTGGGGCGGCGGTCAGCTACCTGGTGAAACCCGGACAGGCCGAGCGGGTGCGCGGTGGGATGACGGTCGAACGGCTACGCCGATGGCGACCCGACGCCGCCACCACCGTCGAACCCGCCCGCGTCTACACCGAGCCCGCCGCGGTCGCCGACACCGCGTGGGACAGCGTCTGGCTGCTGGTCGACTCGACCGCCCTGCGGCCCGACTGGCTCGACACCCTCCGGGCGGCCATCGGCACCACCACTGTCGTCACACTCGACCAGAGCCTCGGCGACCTGATCACACTGACGCGCCTGTGGCCGTCGGACCAGGTGGTCGCCGTGACGGTGGCGGAACTCGCCTGGACGACGCCGCTCGGCACAGCGCGGCCCGGACCCACCGCGTACTACCGCCCGCCCGGCGCGGCCGTGATACTGACGGGCACCCCGGCACGCGTCGCTCCGATACGGGCCGCACTCAGCCGAGGCGGTGCACCGGCCCGCATCCGCCGCAACGGCGGCGGGATCGCCAGGGCCGCCCGCACCGTTCCGTACCTGGCCGCGCTGGAGGTGGCGGACTGGTCGATCGCGACGCTGCGGTCCGATCTCTCCCCCGCCTCGCACGCGGCGTTCGAGGCCGCCACCATCGTCGCGGCCGAGCGGGGCCTGCCCGCGCCACCGTCACGCCGAACCATGGAATGGACGGCCTGGATGGCATGGGGCATGTTCCCCGCGCTGGCCCCCTTCGACGCGCCCGAGTACCTGCGCGCGCACTTCACCAAGGTCGGCGCGCAGACGCGGGCGATGCTGCGCGAGTGGGCCGAACTCGGCGAGCACCGCGGCCTCCCGGCAGGCCACCTGCGCGATCTCGTCGCAGCCATGCCGCCGCTACCGGCGCGGGCGGATGACCCGCGACAATAGGCGGATGCCGCAGCACGACATCCCCGCCCTCTTCCAGGCCGCCCGGCCACTGCTCACCGCGCTCGGCGACGAACGACGTCAGGAGATCGTGCGGCGGTTGATCGAGGCAGGTGGGGTACTCAGTGTCGGCGAGATCGCCGAGGCCATCGAGCTCTCCCAGCCCGCCGTCTCCCACCATCTGAAGATCCTGCGTGACGCAGGGGTCCTCGACGTGCAGCGCATCGGCACCACCCGCCGCTATGTGCTAGAGGCGGATTCGGGCGCGCTGGAGCCGCTGGTCGACATGGTGCGGGGGATCACCGAATGCCTGGATGAACACCGCGCGCGGTGAACCGGCCACCTCGACCATCGGGACGATGCTGCCCTGAACCGCACGCGATGTTCGACCCGACGCCGTCAGCCGGGCAAAGCGCTGCGCTCGTCGCTGGCGGCGACCACCTTGGCCGACAGCGACCGGATCGCGGCGCTCTCTGTCTCGGACCACCGGTCGACGAACACCTCGCGCACCAGCTCGACGTGTTCAGGAGCGGCCCGGCCGAGTACCGCGCGGCCGACATCGGTGAGCGAGACGACGATCCCGCGCGCGTCGTCTTCGGCGGGCCGCCGGTCGACAAGGCCGCGCGCGGCCATCCTGGCCAGCTGCTTGGACAGGCGTGATTTGTCCCAGCACACCTCGGCGGCCAGCTCCTTGGCACGCATGCACCCCTGCGGGGTGGCCGACAGCGCTACCATCAGCTCGTAGTCCGCCATCGACAGGCTGTGTTCGGCCAAGCCGGCGGCCAGCGCCGCGTCCAGCCGCTGGCGCATGCGGATGAACGCCTGCCAGGTCCGCTGCTCTTCCTCGGTCAACCATCGGGTCACGGGAATGATCCTAGAACCCATTTGGTTGACATGGAAACAAAGCTACTCAGGAGGCGAATCCCATGCCAGCGATCACCGTCGACGACATCATGGTGCTACCCCGGCTGCCCCGCCCCGATGTCACCCAGACCCAGCGACCGGTCCGCCGGATCGTCACCGCCGACCGGCAGCGCGAAGGCGCCGGCTTCGAGGTGACCCGGCCTTTCCCGAGCGTCGACCTGCGCACGGCCGACCCGTTCATCCTGCTCGACCAGATGGGCCCGGTCGCCTACGAGCCCTACGAGGCCAAAGGCGCGCCGTGGCATCCGCATCGCGGCTTCGAGACCGTCACCTACATGCTCGACGGCACCATGGTCCACCACGATTCACAGGGCGGCGGTGGCGTGATCGGCGAGGGCGACACCCAGTGGATGACGGCGGGCTCCGGCATGCTGCACGACGAACTGCCAGAGGAGAAGCTGGTGATCTCCGGCGGCACCTTCCACGGCATCCAGCTGTGGGTGAACCTGCCACGCGCGACCAAGTTCGCCACCCCGCGCTATCAGGACCTGCGCGCGAGCGAGCTGACCCTGGTGAGCTCGCACGACGGCGGCGCCCTCCTCCGGGTGATCGCCGGCGAGCTGGCCGGTTTCGCAGGCCCCGGCTCCACCTACACCCCGATCATCTACGCGCATGCCTCGATCAGCCAGGGCGCGCAGTTGGAAACCCCGTGGCCCGCCGACTACACCGCGCTGGCCTACGTGCTCGCGGGCGAGGGCACGGTGGGCACCGACCGCAGGCCGATCGGCGCGGGGCAGCTGGCCGTCTTCGGCGCGGGCGAAGCCGTCACCCTGGCGGCCGATCCCGAACAGCACACCACCACCGGCGATTTCGAGGTGCTGCTGCTCGGCGGCATCCCGCTGCGGGAGCCGGTGATCCAGTACGGACCGTTCGTGATGAACAGCCGCGAGGAGATCATCACGGCCATCGAGGACTTCCAGGCGGGCCGAATGGGCACCGTGCCTGCCGAACACTCATCGGGGCTGCGCCTTGGCGAGTGAGCGTGGCCTCGGCTGAGTTCACAAAAACAGGGGTGCGGCCACACCCCCGGTGTCCAGATCGGCGGCATGGGATCGTGCCGAGACCGAGAACACAGTATGGTTGTCGACGCTCGAACATCGTCGACGCTCGAGCGTTGACAAACCGGATGCTTGGTCACGAAGGTGGACGGGGCCGCCCGAGGCGCCACGTGTCCGGGCCCATCACCGAAACGCCGCACACATCGAGGAATTCATGAACGCTCGCCGGCTCACCGTCACCCTGGCCGCAGTGGGACTCTCCCTGCTCGCCGTCCCCGCCGCCAACGCCAATGTGCCCACCGGTTCCGCCGGCACCGGCTCCTCCAGCCTCGACTCGCTGCTCGGCGCGACCGGCTCGGCCAACCTGGTCCAGTCCGGTTCGGCGGGCGGCGCGTTCGCCAGCTGCGACGAGGCCTACGCGGCAGGGCGCGCCCCGCTGTTCCGTGGCGAGGCGGGCTACTCCCCGCACCTCGATCCCGACGGCGACGGCCTGGCCTGCCCCACGCAATGACATCGGCGGCTGGCGCCGCGGGTTTTCGGCCTCGTAACCCGAAAACCTAGGGGCCGGCTATAGCGCGAACACCCGATGTGGCGACTGCCGCATCGGGTGTTCGCGTTCTGGCCACCGCGCTCAGCGGCGGAAGATCTTGACCAGGACCAGGCCCGCAACCAGGGCACCCGCGCCGATCAGTGTGTATTTGACCTTCGGCTCGTTCAACTTGGCGACCACCATCGTCTTGGTGTCGTCCGCGATCCGCTGTGGATCGGCGCGCACCGCCAGTTCGTCGAGCGTGGTCGCCAACCGGGCGCGCGCGATCTCGATCTCGCGTTCGATCCGGTCGGTGTCGTCCTTGGCCACCGTCACCTCCCATATCAGTCTGCTGCTCGCCGACGAGTCTATCCATGCCGTCGCGGTACCCGGTCGGTTACCGTGCGGTGGTGACCGACAACCATCGCCTCTCCCCCGGAGACCCCGCACCCGATTTCACGCTGCCCGACGCCGACGGCAAGGACGTGTCGCTCTCGGACTATCGCGGCCGCAAGGTGATCGTCTACTTCTACCCCGCCGCGAGCACGCCCGGCTGCACCAAGCAGGCCTGCGATTTCCGCGACAACCTGGCCGAACTCGGCGACGCCGGGATCGACGTCATCGGAATCTCCCCGGACAAACCCGCCAAGCTGGCCAAGTTCCGCGACGCCGAGGGCCTCACCTTCCCGCTACTGTCGGACCCCGAGCGCACCGTGCTGCAGGAGTGGGGCGCCTTCGGCGAGAAGAAGATGTACGGCAAGACCGTCACCGGCGTGATCCGTTCGACCTTCCTCGTCGACGCGGACGGCACGATCGAACTGGCCCAGTACAACGTGCGGGCCACCGGGCACGTCGCCAAGCTGCGCCGCGATCTCTCGGTCTGATCAGGTTTCGAAGGTGCGGATGAACACCTCGTAGCCGTCGAGCATCCGCGCCAAGCCGAACTCGAAATCGGCTTGTTCCCAATCGATATCGCCCTCGTCGGTGAAGGCGGAGGCGGACAACGCCGCCGAGACCGCGGGAAGGTCGGCCCGGCCGAGCACCGTGGCCAGCACCTCGCCGAAGTCGCTGTCCTCCTCCGTCCGCAGGTCGCGCCCGGCTCTGCGCTTACCGATCACGAACATCGACAGGTTCATCGCCAGTTGCAGCTTGACCGGCTCCGGCGCCGATCCGCTCGAACTCCGTGCGCGCCCACTGCTCCAGGGCCGCCCGCCATGGCATGTCGGGCGCGATCTCCGGCGGCGGCCCGACCACCCGGTCCGGGACCAGATCGAGCAGTCCGTCATCGACTCCTCCTCACTCCGGTGCGAACTCTCTTCTTCGCACTCACCGGCCGGACCGGCCGTGCCGTCACCGCCTGAGCGTCCCGAATCTACGTCTTCGATGGCGCGATGGACGTGGGCCCCGGCGCCTATATCGACTACGTGGTGCCCGGAAACATCCTGCTGTGCGCGGGTTTCGGCTCGGCGACCACCGCGGTCGCGCTGTCCACCGATCTGGCCGAGGGCATCATCGACCGGTTCCGCGCCATGGCCATCGCCCGCTCGGCGGTCCTCACCGGGCATGTCGTGGAGAGCGTGCTGCGCAATCTGCTCACCTCCGCGATCGTCATCGGAGTCGCCGTGTTGATCGGTTTCCGGCCCACCGCCGATCCGCTGCGCTGGCTCGCCGTGTTCGGCGTGCTCGCCCTGTTCGTGTTCGCGCTGTCGTGGTTGTCGGCGGCACTCGGCCTGCTGGCCAGGAACCCGGAGGCGGCCAACGGATTCACCTTCGTGTTCCTGTTCCTGTCCTATGTGAGCAGCGCCTTCGTGCCGACCGAGTCGATGCCGACCTGGCTGCACCGGTTCGCCGAGAACCAGCCGGTGACACCGGTGATCGAGACAGTGCGCGGACTGCTGATGGGTACCCCGATCGGTGACAGCGCGCTGCTGGCCGTGCTGTGGTGCGCGGGGATCGCGCTGGTCGGATTCCTCGCGGCCGGTGCGCTGTTCCGGCGCCGCACCAGCGTCTGAAAACGACACGGTCGTCGCAACCTCTCAGTTGAGAGTGTTGCGACGACCGCCGGAACTTGACCGAATCGCACGGCTCCTTCGGCGCGTGGCGTCAGTCCGCCGATTCGGTGCGCAGCCCCTCCGGCACCGGTGCCTGGGCGGGCTGCATCCCCATCGGGATCCCGGTACCGGGCAGGGCCGGCGCGGCGGCCGGGGTCTGCGGGACCGCGGGCGCAGGTACGAGCGGAAGCGGATCTTCCTGTGGCGCATCGCCGTACAGCTGAGTGGGATAGCCGAGGGGGAACTGCGACGGGTCGACCAGTTGAGGGTTCGGCGACACCGACTCATACGGTGCGGTGTCGGCGGGCCCGCCCGCCGGACCCACCTGAAGACCGCCGCCGGCCGCCGCCCCGGTCTCCGGCGCGCCGGTGTCCGCGATCTCCTGCACAGCGGGCGACGGCGGCGCGGCCGGATCCGCCTCCGGCTCCGATGACACGGCGGTGTTGTCCACCGCCTGCGGCCCGCCGTTCATCACGGCATAGGAACCGCCGGCCACCAGACCGCCTGCCAGCAGGCTCGCGGCCGCCGCGACCAGCGCGGTCCCCCGCTTCGACTGCGGGGCAACCGGGACCGGCGCCTCGGTGACATCGCCGAGCGCCACCAGCGCGGCACCAGCGGCGGGGACGAACGGCGCCAGCCTGCACGGCAGCACCGGCACCCCGAACCCGGCGGCCGCCTCACGCACCGCGGACGACTCCGCCGACGATCCGACCAGCACCACCGCGGCGGGACGCACCCCGGCCGCGTCGAACTGGTCCCAGGCCGCCGACACGCCGAGACGCAGAGCATCGGGTGTGGGGGCACCGGTCTGCGCCGAGGCCGCGAGCACCCGGTGCCTGCCCGGATCGAGCAGGGTCATCGCCTGGTGGCCCGGCACCGCCTCGTAGACGAGGAGATTGTCGAACTCGTCGAGCCAGGTCATCGCGCCCGCGACGAACAGGTGCGCCGACTTGGCCGAAACCAGCGAGGCGGTGCGCCACGGCGTGCCGGCCAGCCGGGTGACGATCGCGCGGCGTTCGACCGCATCGCGGTAGCTCACTGCGACACCGGCGATCTCGTGCTCGTCGGCGAGCTCGGCGGCCATCGAGTCCAGCGCGGTCTGCACGGCGGCGGCCACCTCGGCCTTGCCGTCGGCACCCGCGCGGACCGTGCGCCGCAACAGCATCCGGTCGGTGAGCGTGGCGCCCGATTCGGCGAACGCCACCGCGTGCGCGGCGCCTCGCTCGGTGCTGACGCCGAGGGTGATCACAGATCCTGCAGCCACAAATCTTGCCTTCCCACGGGGGCTGATCACTTCGCGGTAGGTCGGTGCGGCGAGAGGTCGCCGCGAATAAGCGTGCGGATGCAAGCACGCTCATCTGATGATTCGTCACCATCCTCGGCGTGGATGGGAGGAAATTCCCCCAGTTGTTGACACGCTGCCGGTAGACCGGTGCCGCCGCCCGGTGTATACCGCTAGCCTGGATGGGTGGAGGTACACGCGCAGACCAGGTCGAAGCATCCCCGGCTGGATCCTGCGCTGGAGTTGCAGGACGATCCGCAGGAGCTGATGCCGCGCAAGCGGCCGACCCAGGAACGCAGCAAGCGCAAGTTCGACGCGCTGCTGCAGGCCTCGCGAGAACTGCTCGTCGAGGTGGGGTTCGAGTCGTTCACCTGTGAAGAGGTCGCGCAGCGGGCCGAGGTGCCGATCGGCACGCTCTACCAGTTCTTCGCCAACAAGTACGTCATCGTGTGCGAGCTCAATCGGCAGGACCTGGTCGCGGTGTCGCGCGAGCTGGCCGACTTCCACGGTGAGATCCCCTCGCTGGACTGGCTGCGGCACATGAACCAGTTCGTCGACCACCTGGCGAATCTGTGGACTACCGATCCCTCCCGCCGCGAGGTGTGGCTGGCCATGCAGTCCACCCCGTCCACGAGGGCCACCGGCGCGCTGCACGAGAAGGAGTTCGCCGAGGTGGTCTCGCAGATGCTGCGGCCGCTCACCCCACGCACGCCGCGCGCCCGGCGCACCATGATGGCCGAGGTCCTGGTGCACGTGGTCTATTCGATGCTGAACTTCTCGGTGCAGGACGAACAGACCAACGCGGAGGCCGTCGCCGAGCTCAAGCGCCTGATGGTGGCGTATCTGCTTGTGGCAGAGAAGGAATCGCGGCAGTCCCGGACCACCGGGACCGCGGCCGACGACATCTAGCCACCCGCACAACGCAATCGGCAACCCGCGGGAGGACTCCCGGCGGGTCGCCGATTGCGCGTTCTGTCGTTGCGTCAGCTGGTGCCGACACGCCCCTCGATCAGGTCGGCGAGTTCGCCGGGGTCCTCCAGCACCACCATCGCCGCGGCGGTGTCACCGTCGTGAGTAAGTGACAGGTGCACGCGCGCACGTGGCAGGAATTCCGCGGCCAGGCCGTGCAGTTTGATGCTCGGCCTGCCCCAGGCGTCGTTCACCACCTCGATCAGCGGATACGGGTTGTCCCCGATCTGCGGGCTGCGCGCGAAGCGAGACGATGCCCAGGCCTTGAGCACCGCCTCCTTCGCGGCCCAGCGTGCGGCGAAGCTGCGGGCGGGGTCGGTCTGCTTGCTCTGGCAGTAGCGGCGTTCACCGGCGGTGAAGCTCTCCCTGAGCATCGTCGTCCCCGACCGTTGCAGCTGTTCGGCGAACTCGGAGATGGTCACCAAGTCCAGGCCGATACCGAGAATCGTCACAGACTCCGAGCCTACGACGCTTCGGACGGCTGCGGAGCGGAACCGGGCTGCCCCGCACCGCAACCCCAGCCGTTCGCCCGGTACCGACCGTCACTGTCGAGCCGGGCCTCCGGCGAGAGCAGCATGTCGGCCTCGAGCTGACGGACCTGCCCGGCCGGGGTGCCCTCGGCGCCGAGCCGCCGGTCGGCCGGCTTCTCGTACAGCGCGGTGCCGCCGCACATGGCCTCGGCGAACCGCTGCCTGCCCGCCAGCTGACGTGCCTGCGCCCGGTCCTGGTAGTCGGCCCGCGCGGCGGGCTCGAGCGCAGCCAGGAACGCCTGCGGATGCACCACCGCGAGCAGCCCGGACACGTGCCCGAAGCCGAGCGAGGTCACCAGACCTGCCTTGAGCGCGAACTTCTCGCCGAAGCGCAGCGGTTCGCGCGCCCACACCAGGTGCGGGTAGGCCCGCATCTTCTCGTCGACACAGTCCAGACTCCGGTTCGGCGGCACCACACCGTTTTCCAGCACCTGGCACAGGCCGATGAGCTGGAAGGCCGCCGCGCCGCCCTTGGCGTGGCCGGTGAGGCTCTTCTGCGAAACCACGAACAGCGGGGCGCCGTCGGTGCGGCCGAGCGCGCCGGCGAGACGCTCGTGCAGCTCCGATTCGTTGGGATCGTTGGCCGCGGTGGAGGTGTCGTGCTTGGAGATCACCGCGATGTCGTCGGCGGTCACGCCCAGCTTGCGCAGTTCGGCCGCCAGCCGCGAACCGCTGCCGCCACGACCGGCGCCGAGCGCGCCGAGACCCGGCGCCGGGATGGAGGTGTGCACGCCGTCGGCGAAGGACTGGGCGAAGGCGAGCACGCCGAGCACCGGCAGGCCCATCTCCGCGGCCACGTCACCGCGGGCGAGCAGCACGGTGCCGCCACCCTGCGATTCCACGAACCCGCCACGACGGCGGTCGTTGGCACGGGAGAAGTACCGGTCGCTGATGCCCTTGGCGCGCATGGCCGCCGAGTCCGCGGTGGCCGACATGTCACCGAAGCCGACGATGCCCTCGATCCCGAGATCGTCGTAGCCACCGGCCACCACGACCTCGGCCTTGCCGAGCCGGATCTTGTCGACCGCTTCCTCCACCGACACCGCCGCCGTGGCACACGCCGCGACCGGGTGCACCATGGCGCCGTAGCTGCCCACGTAGGACTGCACCACGTGCGCCAGCGCGACGTTGGGCAGTGCCTCCTGCAGGATGTCGTTCGGGCGCGGCTCGCCGAGCAGGTTGTCGACGTAGAGGGAGCGCATCGAGGACATGCCGCCCATGCCCGTGCCCTGGGTGTTGGCCACCAGGCTCGGGTGTACCCAGTTCATCAGCTCGTCGGGGCTGAAGCCAGCGCCGACGAACGCGTCGACGGTGCAGACGATATTCCACAGCGCGACCCGGTCGATCGAGGCGGCCATATCGGCCGAGACACCCCAGATGGTGGGGTCCCAGCCGGTCGGGATCTGGCCACCGACCACCCGTGAGAGCTTCGCCTTGCGCGGCACCCGGATCTCGGTGCCCGCCTTGCGGGTCACCGTCCAATCGCCGGAATCCGCGACCGGGGTGATCACCGTGTGCTCGGGATCGGCGGTGTGGAAGGCCCGCGCCTCCGCCTCGTTCGCGACGGTGAAGCTCAGGTCCTGATCGAGGAAGACGGAGGTGAGCAGCGGAGCGGCGTTGTCGATCATGGCCGCGTCGTCCTCGTAACGGCGGACACCGCAGCGCTCGACGACGGTGTCGTGGTAGCGCTCGGCGATCTCGGACTCCGGCACGAAGTCACCGGATTCGACCTCGTACCAGCCCGGCTTCGGGTCGTTCTCCCAGCGGATCAGCCCGGTGGTCCAGGCCAGCTCGAGCACACCGGCGGCCGACAGCTTGTCCTCGACCTCCATCTCGAAGCGGGTCCGCGAGGACCCGTACGGGCCGAGCTCGGCCGCGCCGACGATCACGACCATGTCGCTGAGATCGGCGGTGACGGTGCCCCATTCCGGCACCGGCAGTGCCGAGCTCAGGGTGGGCGGCGCGGGCAGTGCGGCGATGGTCGCGGCGGTGACCGCCTCGTCCTCCGCGGCGGCCGCGGCCTCGGCCGCCTGCTTGGCCAGCGCGGGCAGGTCCAGCTTGGCGCGGGCGAGACCACCGGTGAGGTCGATCTGCTGCGGACCGGTGACGGTCACCTGCCGGGCCCGCGAGGTGCACCACTTGAGCAGCTCGTCGGCCATCTCGGCGGTCGACCAGGTGTGCACGCCCGCCGCTTCCACGGCCTCGACCATCGGGTCGTTGTGGCCCATCAGCCCGGTGCCGCGCACCCAGCCGATCAGCGCGTGCACCAGCGTCACCCGTGCGGCCCAGGACTTCTCGGCCTTCCACTTGGCGACGATCGCGTCCAGCGCTGCCTTGGACTCGCCGTAGGCGCCGTCACCACCGAACAGGCCGCGGTTGGGCGAACCCGGCAGCACCACATGCAGTTTCGCGTCCACATCGTGGTCGGCGCCGAGCGCGGACAGGCCGCCGATCAGGCGTTCCACCGACCACAGCAGCACCCGCATCTCCATTTCGGCGCGGGCACCCGCGTCGGCGAGATCACCGGCGACGCGCGGCGCCGCGAACGGCAGCAGCAGCGTCGGGGTCATGGCGTCCTTGGTCTTGATCTTGGCGCCGCCCGCGTTGTCGACCTGTTCGGTCCCGACCCAGTCGATGAGCGCGTCCAGGTCCTGATAGGAGGCCATATTCGCCGGGACCACCCACAGCGCCGCGCCGTGGCGGGCGTTGTCGCGGTAGAGCGTGCGGTAGAACTTCAGCCGCTCGTCGTCGAGCCCGGAGGTGGTGACCACCACCGTGGCACCGCCCGAGAGCAGCTTGCCGGTGACCGCGGCCGCGATGGAGCCCTTGCTGGCGCCGGTGATCACGGCGACGTCGTCGGACCACAGGCCGGGGCCGGTGGTGTCGAGGGCGGCCTCCGCGATCTTCGCGTAGACCCCCGCCAGCACCGAGCGCGCCTCGCTCATGGCCCGTTGCCGCCACCAGTTCGCCTGCGCGGCAACGGCTTCACCCGCGCCGACGTAGCCGGCGATCGACTGCTCGGCGGTGGCGGCGTCGTCGCCGAGCCACATGGTGGCCAGATCCTCGCGGGCGGTGGCCCAGCGGTCATCGATCAGGACCGCCTTGCGGGCGTCGAACGCGGGGGCGACCAGTCGCGGCCAGTCGCTACCGAGTTCGGCCGAGACCAGGTCGACCAGGGTGTCCGGGGTGGCCTCCGGCGCGGAGACCTCCTCGCTGAGGCCGAGCTGATCGAGGATCACCCGCGCCGCGGTGGCGAGCACGCCGTCGCGGCCGGTGATCTGCTCGGTGAACTCGCCGAGTGCGGCCGCGTCGACGGTGCCGCCGGACGCGCCACCCGCCGCGGGCAGCGAGACCGCGACGCCGCGACGCGCGGCGACCGCCTGCACGGCCGCGTCGATGGCGGCGTCGACCGAGGCGGCATCCGACAGCGCACCGCCGACGAGGCCGCCGAGGTCACCACCGCGCACGCTGGCGCCCTCGCGGGTGCCGAGGGAGACCTCGGCGGTGACATGGCTGACCCAGCCCTCGCCCAGCTCCCAGGTCTTCTTGACCCGGTCGGCGATGGCGGCGGGCCGCTTGCCGGAGGGGCCGAAGACCTTGCGCAGGTGGTCGCCGATGGCGTCGGTGAGCACGGTGCCGAACGGCTTGTAGGTGCGGGCCAGCCGCTCGACCGTTGCCGACAGCGCGCCCATGTCGGCGTCGGCGGCGCCGTCGATGGCGCCGAGCGAGAGCTCGGCACCGAGGTCGACGAGCAACTGGTTGCGGCGCGAGGACACACCGTCGCAGAGGCCCTCGATGGTGTCGACCGCGCCGATCTGGTCCAGCCGCAGCTTGGTCCACAGCGCGATGAGCACGCGGGTGGCGTCGGCGGCGGTGAAGGAGATGTCGTCGGGGCGCGGACCGCCGGTGGCGACCGGGGCCGCGGCGACCGGCGCGGCGGGCGCGGCAGCGGCGGCGGGCGCCTCGGCCGGGGTCTCGGCGATGTCGTCCTCGACCGGCGCGGGATCGGTGTCGGTCGCGTAGACGACCGCGGCGTCGCGCTCGACGTTGACGACCTCGACCGTGGCCCCGCCGAACGCGGGCAGCTTGAGCGTCTGTGAGGCCAGGTTGGCCACCGTCGGGGTGGCGCCGAGGCCGATCTCGACGAACCGCTCCACCCCGAGACCACCGTGCGCGGGGTCGGTGAACAGCAGGTCCTGGGTCTCGATCCAGCGCACCGGGCTGGCGAACTGCCAGGCCAGCAGCTCGATCAGCACCACCCGGCACAGTTCGGCCTCGCGCTGCGCCCAGCTGTCGAAGTCGGCGAGCACCGCGGCCAGCGGCTCCGACGGCACCAGTTCGGCGATCTCGGTGAGGAACTCACGCTCCAGCGAGAACGGGCGCGGCACCAGGTTCGGGATGTAGCGGCCTGCCAGCACCTCCGGGTGCACCTCGGCGGGCAGCAGTTGCTCGAGCTTGTGCCGGAACTCCGGGACACCGTCGCGCAGCACGGTGGAGTGGAACGGCACGTCGATGCCGGGCACCAGGATGAACGCCCGCTTGCCGCCGAATTCGGCACGGCGACGGTCGATCTCGGTCTCCAGCGCCTCCAGTCCGGCGACCGTGCCCGCGATCGCGTACTGCGAGCCGCGCAGGTTCAGGTTCACCACCTCGAGGAATTCGCCGGTCTCGGCGCCGATGCCGTTGACGAAGTCGATGACCTCGGCATCGGGCAGGCCGATCTGCGACGGGCGGATGGCGGCCATCCGGTAGTCGCTGCGGCCCTGCGCATCTCGCGGAACCAGCTCGTGCATGGCCGAACCACGCTGGAACACCACCTCGAGCACGGCCTCCAGCGGCAGCACCCCGGCGACCGCGGCGAGCGCGTTGTACTCACCGACCGAATGGCCCGCCAGCATCGCGCCCTCGACGAAGGCGCCTGCCTCGCGCAGCTCGGCGACCTGGGCCACACCGAGGGTCGCCATCGCGACCTGGGTGAACTGGGTCAGGTGCAGCACACCGTCCGGGTGCCGGTGTTCGACACCGCGGGCCTTGAGGTAGGTCGGGTTGTCGCGCACCACCGCCAGGATCGAGAACCCGAGGGCCTCGCGGGTGTGCGCGTCGGCACGCTCCCAGACCTTCTTGGCCGCCTTCGAGCGGGTCAGCGCGTCCAGACCCATCCCCTTGCGCTGGATGCCCTGGCCAGGGAAGGCGTAGACGGTCTTCGGGGCGGCGGTGCGCCCGGTCGCGGTCATGACGAGGTCACCATCGACGCGGCAGGAGACCTCGACGATCTCGCTGCCCGCGTCCACCGCGATCCGCTCCACCCGCACGTCCACGGTCGCGCCGGGGCGCACCATCCCGAGGAACCTGGTGGTCCATGCGGTGAGAGTGCGTGCGGGAACGGAACTTTCGGGATCCACGGCGACGACCGCGTGCTGGGCTGCGGCCGAGAGCCACATGCCGTGCACGATCGGGCTCCCGAGCCCGGCCAGCTTGGCGGCGGCGTCACAGGTGTGGATCGGGTTGTGGTCGCCGGAGACCGCGGCGAAGGCGTGCATGGCGCGCGGGGCGGCCATGCGCACGTCGCGGCGACGGCGGCGCGGGGTGTCGGTGGCGGCGGCGGAGACGGCACCGGCGGCGCGCGGCGGATCGGTGAGTTCGCCCGCGCCGTTGCGGCCACGGATGGCGAAGCGCTCGACCAGGCGCGCCAGCGGGGCCGGCTCGAGCCCCTGATCGAGGATCAGCCCCACGGTGACGCCGACCTCGACGACCCGGCCCATGTCGGTGTCGAGCACCGCGCCGCTCTCGGCGCGGACGACGAGAATGCTGGTCTCGGTGGGCAGTTCGTTCAGCAGTTCGATCTGGTGGTCCAGGTGGACCAGGTCGAGCATGCCCTCGATGACCGAGCCGCCGTTGCCGGTGCGGGCCGCGCCGAGCACCGCGAACACCGCGGGCCAGCAGGCGCCGACGAGCACGTCGGGCGCGGTGCGGCCGAGGGTGCTGAGCGTGGCGGGCAGCCCCGACCCGGTGACACCGGCGTGGTCGGCGACCAGGTCCGGGGTCCAGGCCAGGTTGAGATGGGCGGCACCGGCCTTCACCTCGGGAAGCGCCTGGCCCGCGGCCACCCCGAGCAGTGCCGACATGGCGGTCTCGGCGTCGGCCTCGGTGATCACCGGCGCGCCACCGGAGTACACGCTCACCGGAACCGTGATGCGGATCTTCACCGCGTCCCGGCCGAGCAGCGGCACGCTCAGTTCGACATAGCTGAAATCGGCTTCGGGACCGGTGGTCTCGGTGAGCGTGGCCCCGGTGCCCTGATGCACCGCGCTCCCCTGCTCGACGATCCACTCGTTCGCGGCACCGAGCCGGTGCACCGGGTTGACGGTGGTGCGGCCCGCCCACTGCACGTCGGGGGCGGCGAGCACGGTGTCGATCGGTCCGGTCACCACACCGGCCACCCGGCGCGCGTCGACCGGGGCCGGCACGACACCGGCCCGGACCAGGCTGTAGGCGGTGTCCTGCTCGAAGCGGTCGAGCAGTTCGCCGACCGGCTCGTCGACCCTGGTGATCCCGGCGACGGCGACGGTGCCGGGGATGACGCACACCTGATCGGCCGAGTAGCGCGGATCGTGGGCCTGCCACAGCGAATCCGAACGCCACCAGCGGCGCACGTCGGCGTCGACCACCGGAACGAAGTTCACCGGCTTGCCCGGCGTCTTGCACAGCGACACGAAGAACGGCACGTCGGCCGGGTGCAGCACGGTCTCGGCGACGGCCGGGTACTGCTTCTTCAGCGCGCACAGCGCCTGCACCGGCTGCTCGAAGGCCTCGTCGTCGGCGAACAGCGTCTCGATCTCACCGCTGTCGGCGGGATGCAGCCTGGCCTCGGTGCGCCGCATCATCTCCGCGAACCGGTCGCGCCAGGTGATGTCGAGCCACAGCGAGCGGGTGGCGTCGATGATCGCGTCACCGATATCGCTGCCGCAATCGAAGGAGATCGGGACCTCGCTCGACACGGCCAGCGACACATAGCGTTCCAGCCACTGCTGGTAGGTCATGGTGGCGACATCGCCGAAGTAGGGCTTGGCGGTGGCATCCAGCGCCGCGATGATCTCGGCGCGCCGGGCGGCGACGGCCTCGGCGTCGCCCGCGACCTCGTCGAGCAGGCGGCCGGTGCGCGAGGCGGCGTTGTCGATCTCGTGGATGTCGGCACCGAGCTGGCTGCGGCCCGAGGCCATACCGCCGCTCGCGGTGCCCGCACCGACCCAGTCGGGGGTGCCCGGTGTGTCGACGAGCAGCTGTTTCACCTCGGGCGCGGTGGTGGCCTCCAGTGTCGCCATCGCGGCGGTGCCGACGAGCACGCCGTCCAGCGGCATCACCGGGTAGCCGTGCGCGGTGGACCAGGTGCCGGTCAGGTAGTCGGTGGCGCGCTCCGGTGTGCCGATGCCGCCGCCGACGCAGACGACCACGTTGGCGCGGCCGCGCAGTTCGGCGTAGGTGGCCAGCAGCAGGTCGTCGAGGTCTTCCCAGGAGTGGTGCCCGCCCGCCTTGCCGCCCTCGATGTGCATGATCACCGGGTAGTCCGGCACCGCGTCGGCGATCCGCAGTACGGACCGGATCTGGGCGACGGTGCCCGGCTTGAACGCGACGTGGCTGATCCCGGCCTCGGTGAGCTCCTCGATCAGCGCGACGGCCTCGTCCAGCTCGGGGATGCCCGCGGTGACGATCACGCCGTCCAGCGGCGCGCCCGCCGCCCTGGCCTTCTGCACCAGACGCTTACCGCCCAGCTGCAGCTTCCACAGGTACGGATCGAGGAACAGCGAGTTGAACTGCACCGCGCGGCCCGGCTGCAGCAGCGTGCGCAGCTCGGTCATCCGGTCGGCGAAGATCTGCTCGGTGACCTGCCCGCCACCGGCCAGCTCGGCCCAATGGCCCGCGTTGGCCGCCGCGGCGACGATCTTGGCGTCGACGGTGGTGGGAGTCATGCCCGCCAGCAGGATCGGCGAACGCCCGGTGAGCTTGGTGAACGCGGTTTCGACCACGATCCGGCCGTTGGGCAGGCGCACCGGCTTCGGCGCGAAGGCCGACCACGGGGTCGACGGCTCCGGCGCCGCGCCCGGGGTGAGCAGGCTGCGCTGGCCGGGACGGGTGGCCGCGGCGATCACGCCGACGCCGGTGCCCTTGAGCGAACCGCCGGTGATGCGGGAGAGCAGGTCGCCGGGGCCGAGATCGAGGATCCACTCGGCGCCCGCCTCGACGACCTCGTCGACGGTGCCGACCCAGTCGATCGGATCGACCAGCACCCGCTGGGTCAGCGTGGCGGCGAACTCGGCGTCCAGCTCGCACTGGCGGGCCCAGCCGGTGACCAGGTCGACGGTCTCGGCCAGCGCGGGGTGGTGGAAGGCGACGTCGACGGCGATGTCCTCGAACACCGGCGCGAATACCGCACCGCCGCGCACCTTGTTCTCGCGCTGCTTGGTCTGTTCGTCGTGCAGCTGGGCGCACCTGGCCCGGACGCGGTCGATCTGCGCGGGCGTGCCCGACAGCACGACCCGCCTGCGGCCGTTGCGAATCGACACCACCGCGGCGGTCGCGGGATCGACACCATCGGCGACCTCGGCCACGATCGCGCGCAGTTGGTCGGGATCGACATTGGATACGGCCACCATCGGCGAGCGATCGCCCACCGGCATCAGCCCGCGCCTGCGCGCGACCAGCCCGGCCGCCGCGCCGACCAACTGGGCGATGGCGAGCAGCTCGGCGTCGCGGGCGCCACCGGCCTCGACCGCGGCGGCGGCGAACAGGCCCTGCGAGTGGCCGACGATCGCGACCGGCGGCTGCTCGGCCGTGTCGAGCCCTTGCAACCGAAGCGCCCTGGTGGCCGCCAGCTGCGCCAGCAGCACGCCGGGCATCGACACCGCGGCCGAGCGCAGCACCGCGTCGGCGGGCACCGAAGACGGCTCCTCCGGCTCGTCCAGCTCACTTTCCAGCATCCAGCCCATCGGGTCGAAGCCACCGGGACGCACCACCAGCAACTGCGCCGCAACCGGTTCGATCAGCGCCGCGGCCTCGTGCACCAGGGCGGTGAGCTCGGACTCGAGCGCGCTGTCACGCCCGATCTCCTCCAGCTCGGCCAACCACTGCGCACCCTGCCCACCGAACGCCAACGCGTAACCCACCCCGTCGCGCAGCTGCTCGAGCAGCGACGCGCGGACACCCGTCGTCCGGCCCCGACCATCAGCTTTCGCGGTCGCCCCACGGCCCATCTCGGTGCTCTCGTTGATCGTCAAGACGCTCGACTTCCTTCTCCTGGCGCTCCGCCCACCGACGGACCGCACACGTATCCGGCAGCCCCTCGGGCCTGTTGGCAGCCACGATCGCACAAAATCATGAGGAAAGCCTCACGTTTACCTGCCGCTCACCAGCTACCCCCGAGTATTTCTGCACGCCCGTACCAAATCTTTCTGAAACATGACCCTCCCTCATGTTTGAACCCGCAGGTGAGGCCTGTTACTTCGCTTCGCAAACATGAGTGGCCCTCATATTGAGGGTTACCCAATCGTTATAATCCCAGGTCGTGTTACCCACGAGTACGCCACGCCGCCCCCACGCTTCGCGTAGCCGGATTTGCCCGGTAGAGTTTGGACGGTCGTACACATCCAGCGCGAGTGGCGAAATTGGCAGACGCGCCAGATTTAGGTTCTGGTGTCCACGGACGTGGGGGTTCAAGTCCCCCCTCGCGCACAGATTCCTGGCGGCAGCGTCATCTCAGGGTTCCTTCGTGTTCGAGTGCACTCGTACACGAAGGAGTTACGCCGCACACGTCTCTGACCTGCGCACTACATGCTTCGAGAGTGGCTGGTTCGCCACTTTCAGCCCTACTGAGGGCACTTCACCGCGTCCGTCGGCGGCGGGTGATCACGGGTGATCGAGCCGATCATCCCCCGCACCAGACCGCGGGTTCTTCCGCGTCCCGTTACGCTGGCGACGCCGCGTCCGCTCGGGGCGACCGGGTGTTGCCGGTCGCTCACCGGGCCCGGTGTCGCCTGTCGCTCATGCCGTTCGCGCATCGGCGTATCACACCACCGGTCCGAATCACCATCGAGGACGCGACCGTCGACGAGAGTCCAGTCATTGTCGTGCGGGTCCACGAGTACGACCGGTCGGCCAAACCATGCCGGGTATCCGCAAGTGGAACCGCATACCTGCGCGACTATGACGGCGACTTCGCCATGTCAGAGCTCGAAGAACAAGCCTTCCTGGCATCGAGGCGACCGCCGTTGTTCGACCGCGCATCGGTTGTCGGCGCAACCCGGGCAGATCTGGACGGCGATCTCGTCCGCGAGTTCCTCCGCTCGGTACGCGACCGCGATCCGCACGGGCTTGGACGGTTCACCGAGGACGATGAACTACTCCTGCGTGCCGGTGTCGTGGATTCGGAGGGCGTCCCGACGGTAGCCGGGATACTGGCGATGGGACTGTATCCGCAGCACTGAACGAGACCGAGCAGCGGATCTACGATGCGCTAGCCGCCCGGCCACTCAGCGTGAAAGAACTCGAAATCGAGCTCGGACTGTCCGGCCCGAACATCCGCAAGGCACTCCGCAGCCTGCGCGCTGCCGGCCTCGCCGAGCAGGAGGGCGGCCGCGGCAAACCAACGACCTATCGCCGCCATGCATCCTGATCGCCAGCCGGTGCCCCGGGTGGGCACCAAACCGCACCAGGCACGCAAACGCCCGACAGTCGCTGTGGCACTACGCCGATGCCAAGTCGGAGTATCGCTCGCAGTATCTCGAACGGGTCGAATCACGGTATGCCGATACCGATCTCGCTCGGTTCCACTACACCGTCAGCGGGGCCGGGTCGCCGGTGGTGCTGGTCGCTGGTGGTGCGCTCTGGGGATACTCGTGGCGGGAGGTGACCCGGCGGCCACCATCGGCTGCTCGCCGACTTCTCGAGCTGAACAGCCGCGGCAGGAATCGCTGGCGTCGGTGTCCTCGTCGGCGGACCGGATTTGCCCTCGGTGGTCCCGCGATTCGACCATCAGCGCGTCGAGCATGTCCCGGATCCGCGTGAGTTAGGCGATGTGCTCCGAGAGCCGGTCGCGTTCCCGCTGCAACCGCTCGAGGGCAGCGTCGGCGTTCCGCAGACCGGGCACATCGACGCACGGCAGCACCTCGGCGATAGCGGCTGGACAGACCCTGCGCGAGCATGCCGACGACGCGGCGCAGAGCCCGCTGGACGGTGCCGCCATCTGCACGGACGGCGCCTGCGAGATCCGGCCGTGACGATCCGGCGAGTGCGCCGGATCGTGGCGCGACCGGGCGCGACACGTGCTGAGGATCGTTGGTATCAGCGGACGGGTCGGCCAGACTGATCCTGGCCGCATCGACCTTCGACAGGTATGGCGGGTGGCCGGTAAGCATCGGACCGACAGCCGACTCACAGCGAAGGAAACGCGATGGTCCAGGGCTTTTCCAGAGAACCAGGAACTCACGGCCCTGTCGCCGAGGTATCACCCGCCGGCCTGCGCAAGATCTGGCTCTGGGCCGGTGCCATCGCGATGGGCGGATTCCTGTTCGGCTTCGATACCGGGGTCGTCTCCGGCGCGCTGCTCTACATCAGACAGGATTTCAACCTCAGTTCCTTCGAGCAGGGCAGCGTGGTCAGCGTCCTGCTCGTGGGTGCCGTGGTCGGCGCGATGTCCTCGGGCGATATCTCCGAACGCATCGGACGGCGGCCCACCCTCGGCCTGATCGGCGTGGTGTTCCTCGTCGGCACGTTGATCGTGACCATCTCGAACGGCTACCCCGTTCTCCTGGCGGGCCGCATCGTGCTCGGGCTCGCGGTCGGCGCCGCGTCGGCACTGGTGCCGGTATATCTGTCCGAGATCTCACCGACGTCGATCCGCGGACGGCTGCTCACCCTCAATCAGCTGATGATCACGACCGGTATTCTCGTCGCCTACCTGGTCAACCTCCTGTTCGCCAGTAGTGGGAGCTGGCGGTCGATGTTCGCCGTCGGCGCGATCCCCGGCGCGCTTCTCGTGGTAGCTGCCCTCTGGCTGCTTCCCGAGTCGCCGATGTGGCTGATCACCCACGGACACCAGGACAAGGCCCGCGAGGAGATCGCCGGTGTCACCGACGCGACGACAGCCGACACCCTGGTCCAACGCGCCGAACAGCGCATCGCCGAGAACCGCGCCAAACAGCAACGGGCGGCGGCGGATCGGCAGAAACCCGGCAAACGGCTGCTGGCCCCCGATGTGCGGCCCGCCCTGATCGTCGGGCTCACGCTGGCCGCGGTGCAGCAGTTCGGTGGCATCAACACGATCATCTACTACGCCCCGACGATCATCGAGCAGACCGGGCTCAGCGCCTCCAACTCCATCTTCTACTCGGTCGCGATCGGCGTCATCAACCTGGTCATGACCCTGGTGGCGATCAAGGTGGTCGACCGGGTCGGCCGCCGCCCGATGCTCTTGGTCTCGCTGGGCACGATGGCGGTCTCGGTCTTCCTGCTCGGCCTGGCGTTCGTGGTGGGCATGAACTCCGAACTGACGCTGCTGTTCATGGTCGTCTACATCGCCGCGTTCGCCGGTGGCCTCGGTCCGGTGTTCTGGACACTCATCGGCGAGATCTTCCCGCCCGCTGTGCGAGCGGAGGGATCGAGTGCCTCGACCGCCGTCAACTGGGTCTCCAACTTCATCGTCAGCCTCGCGTTCCTTCCGCTGGCCAGCTTGCTCGGCCAGGGCGAGACCTTCTGGATCTTCGCCGTGATCTGCGTGTTCGCGTTCTTCTTCGTCGGTCGCTACGTACCGGAAACACAGGGCAGGGACGCCGAGCAGATCCAGGAATCCCTGCAAGCCCGTTTCGGGCATGCGTCAGAACCGCAGCACGATGAGGACACCGGCAGCGGTACGGCGAAGCACTGATCTCGGCGAGGTTCTCCACGCACAGCCAATCCACCAGGCCAGAGCGACGAACTCGAAGGTAGGCGGTCACCGTGAGCGAGATCCCCATCCCCCCATCCGAACTCGAACGCTCCGACGCACTCGTCCTGTTCGGCATCTCCGGCGACCTCGCCAAGAAGATGCTGCTGCCCGCCCTCTACCGGCTCACCGAGGCGGGCAAGCTCGGCGTCCCCGTCATCGGCGTCGCCGCGACCGACTGGGACGACACCGCGCTGCGGAAGCACGCTCGCGAGTCCCTGGTGGCCGCCGGAACGGATATCGATGAGGAGGTCTTCGCGCGCTTCGCCGCCGGTCTGAGCATTGTCGGCGGCGACTTCACCGACGACGGCCTGTTCGTCCGGCTCCGCGACGCGGTGGCGAAGTTCGGGTTCGTCACGCACTACCTGGCCATCCCACCGTCGCTGTTCACGACCGTGGCCGACGCGCTCGCGAAGGCCGGGCTCAACCAGAACTCCCGGCTCGTCGTCGAGAAACCCTTCGGCCACGACCTCGACTCCGCCCAGGCGCTCCAGGACGCCCTCAGCAAGGACTTCGACACGAACCACCTCTTCCGCGTCGACCACTTCCTCGGCAACTCGGCGGTGGAGAGCCTGATGGTCGCCCGGTTCGCCAACACGCTCCTCGCGCCCCTGTGGCACCGTGACCACGTCGACAATGTGCAGATCACCCTCGCCGAGGACTTCGACGTCGCCGACCGCGGATCCTTCTACGATGCCGTGGGCTGCCTACGCGACGTCGTCCAGAACCACATGCTGCAGGTCCTCGCCTACCTGGCCATGGATCCGCCGAGCTCGAACAGCGCACTCGCCCAGGGCCTGGAGAAGTGGCGGGTACTCCACGCCGTGCGCACGATGGACCCGGCCGACACGGTCCGTGGCCAGTACGACGGTTATCTGGACGTCGACGGCGTGGCACCGAACTCCACCACGGAGACCTACTTCGCCACCCGTCTCCACGTCGACAACTGGCGGTGGGCCGGTATCCCCTTCTACCTGCGCAGCGGTAAGGCGCTCGCCGTCTCGGCGACCGAGGTCATCGTCGAACTCCGTAAGCCGCCGGTGGAACTGTTCGGTGGCACCTATGCGAAGCACCCACCCAACATCGTCCGTTTCCGCGTCGACGGCGACGTCGGCTTCCGCGTCGACCTGTTGGTTCGTGGCGGCGATGAGGCCGGTGACCCACCGGTCACGGTGCCGGTCGGCGTCGACTACGAGAAGGTGGTCGGGCGGGTGGCACTGCCCTACGAGAACATCCTGCACGCGGCCGTCGCCGGTGACGCCTCCGCCTTCGCCTTCTACCCCGCCATCCTGGAGTGCTGGCGCATCGTGGCCCCCGTCCTCGCGCCGTCCGAGCCGCCACTCGTCTACCAGCGAGGCAGCTGGGGCCCCGACCCGGCCGCGCAGCTGCCCGGCGCACAGGGCTGGCACCAGCCCGGACCGTACCTGTTCGACAGGACGGAATGAGGCTCTCCTGCCGCGGCGCCGCGCCCCGACCACCGACCGCGACGGCCCGCAGATCGCCGCGGGCCGCGGAATAGGGTCGCCCGGATGACCGCGGCCGAACGCGCCGTCACAGCGGTTTCGAACGCAGGCAGGCGGGTGGCCGACGGACTGTGGCCGGTGACGCAGCAGGCGGTCGCCGCGACGGTGTCCTGGCAGCTGGCCGTCGGCGTCATTCACCATCACGATCCGATATTCGCGCCGATCACGACGCTGATCGCGCTGAACACCGACCGCGGCGGACGGGGTAGCAACGCGGTGCGATTCATCGTCGGCGTCCTGCTCGGGCTGCTGGTGGCCGACCTGATGGTCGCGATATTCGGGCGCGGATACGCGGCGATGGGCTCGGCGGTGCTGCTCGCGCTGCTCGCCGTGCTGGCGATCAACGGCGATCGGCTCACGATGGCGCAGGCCGGGGTCAGCGCGATCATCGTGGCCTCGAGCGGCAACGTCGCGGGCGTCAACCGAGTCCAGGACGCCTTGCTCGGCGCCGCCGTCGCGCTCGTCGTCAGCCAATTGCTGTTCCCCGCACACCCATTGGCACTGCTGCGTCGCTCGGAGGCGGCGATTCTCGCCGAACTGGCCCACGCCCTGCAACTGACCGCGCAGTCCATGTCCGCCCCGCGCAGCGAGCCGCTCGCCTCGAACGACGGGGCGCTGCGCGCGGTGTATACCGAACTCGCACGGCTGGGCGACGCGCGTGACAGCGTCGCGGCGGCCGTCACCCGCACGCCGTGGTGGTGGAGCGGACGGCGGGCGGTGGAACGAGAAGGCCTTGCCGCGCGTCATCTCGACGTGCTCGGCAACAGTTGCCTGTCACTCACCCGGACCACCGCCTTCCTCACACCCACCGAGCAACGCCAGCTCGCACCCGAAGTCCGCAGGCTGGCAATACTCCTGGGCACACTCGCCGCCGCACCCGGCAGCAACCGAGCCCGCCAGCGAGTCGCCGACACAGCGATCGGCCTCGCCCGACGCGCTGATACCGGTGCCGGCTGGTCGGCGATAGCCATGGTGCTCTTCGACATCCTCGTCTTCGCCGGAGTCAGCAGCGAAGACGCGGAAGCGATCCTGCGGAAGGAAACCACTGCGGTGCGGGTCGCGCCGGTGCCGCGAATCCCCGGCATCTTTCCACCGAACCGCAAGAAGAACGGCTCGCCTAGTCGATAGGCGGAAACTCCTGAATGCAGGCACCGATCACCCCCCCCCAGGCACTCGGGTCCTCCCGGCATAGCGAGACTATCGGCGCGACCGTGTTTTCCGCACAGCAGCATCGGGAGTCCCGAGGAGGCAGCTATCCGCGGACCCGCCCGCTCAGGGGCAGGACCTGCGGAATGACTTCGGGGTTCACGTGGCCGACGATGCCACCGATGACAGGCACCGACGGCCGCATGGGGAAGTACGCCGAGGACAAGGCAGATCGGGTAGACCACGGGTGGATCCGAACAAAACTCGGCGATGGCGGCGCCGTAGGTGTCGGTCTGGACAGCCACCGTGGCGGCCGGCTGAAGCTGCCGGCCGGCGGCATCCGCCGACGCGACACCGCCACCAGCGAAGGTGACCGCCACAACCACCGGCAGTGCCTCCGTCCACAAGCGTTCGGCCACGATATTCCATCGACAGGTGTGATACCTGGCGGTATCATGGATCCATGGCCATGACACTGCGGTTGTCCGAAGAGCAAACAGACGCCCTGCGGCGCCGCGCAGAGGCCGAGCACACGTCGATGCAGCAGATCGCCCTGGCCGCCATCGACAACTACATCAACCAGCCCGCGGAGCCGAGCCGACGGCGCGCTGTGCCGGTCGACGAGTTGTTCGCAATGTTCAGCGAGCTGCCACCGATGGATCTCGATCGATTCAGAGCAGACCAGGACGAGCACATCGATGGGTCCGCCCACTTCGATGCCTACCTCCGAGCCGCACAGCCCGGAGAAACGGAGTGACCGCCAAGCATCTGCGTGGTCTCGCCGATACCAACATTCTGATCCATCTGGAGCGGCTACCCAAGAACGAACTTCCCGGCGAGCTACTGACCAGTACCGTCACCTTGGCCGAGCTGTCCGCTGGTGTGCACCAGACCGACGATGCGGTGGAACGGGCGCGGCGGATCGCTCGCCTGCAGCGGACCGAGGCCGTATTCGACCCCTTGCCGTTCGACGCGGAGGCGGCGCGTCAGTACGGCCTGATCGCCGCGGGTGTCGTTGCTTTCGGTCGCAAACCTCAACGACGCGAAGCAGACCTGATGATCGCGGCAGTGGCCGCGGCCCGACGGCTTCCGTTGTTCACGACCAATCCCGATGATTTCAAGGGCACCGAAGGTGTCGTCACCGTAGTACCGATACAACGGCCCTGAGGGATCGCGCTACCGCCGCTCGGTGAGCACGCTCGCAGCAGCTCAGATCATCCTTCCAGCCCAGCGACCGGCACCTCGAGTTGCATCGCGAGCGCTCGCATACGTTCGACAGCGAGCACGCGGCTGCCGGCGAGCCGGTAACGTCCTTTGCTTTCCTCGACCGCACCAACGAACGGCGATGCCGGCAAACGCAGCGCCTCCATGATGATGTCGTTGCCTGCCCCGAGCTTGCGGAGGTCTCGGCGTAGCTCGCCCGGTCCGAGCCAGCCTCCGGGATACATCGGATCCTCGTCCTGTATCTCGAGGTCGAGTTGAGTGATAACCGCGTCGAGGATGGTCGCCAGCCGACGACGCACCTGATGACGATCTGCCAACCTGATAGCAAGACTCCCAGCGCGACTGCGATTTTCGTCGAAGTCGCACCGGGAGTCCCGAGCTGGGCAGTTGCCTGCCGACCCGCCCGCTCAGGGCAGGACTTGCGGAATGACCTCTGGATTCGCGTGGCCGACGATGCCGCCGATGACGGCGCCGACGGCCGCGTGGGGAAGTACACCGAGGAGGAGGCAGATCGGGTAGCCGATGCCGAGCACGATCACGGAGGGCAGGCAGTTGACCAGGGTGGCAAGGGCGCCGATGCCAGCGCCTGCGAGAGCACCGTTGACAACGGGGTCGGAGTTCTCCGCTTTCGGATCGGTCGCGACCTCGTGCAGCTGGTTCTCGATCACATTCGAGACCACGGGAGCGGCAGGCTCCGAGACAGCGCCTTCGTTCGAAATCTCGGCGACCGGCGAAACCGAAACCTCGGAGTCGTGCGAAATCGTCGCCGCCGCCGACGTGGGGGCTCCGAACGAAAACTCGGCGATGGCGGTTCCGTAGCCCTCGCCCTGGACGGCCGACACGGTGGCCGGCGGCGCCTGCCGATCGACAGAGGAATCCGCCGACGCGAGACCACTACCAGCGAAGGTGACCGCCACAATTACCGGCAGCGCACCGAGAAGCATATTGCGAGCTGAACGCATGAACATTGAGTTCCCTCTCGACTATTTGCCCCCCAACCCGGACCAATCGAATGTCGACGGGGATATTAGTAATGACTTCTCGATATCGAGGCAACTTTTGTGATCTATTTCACATTGACAGTTTGAGACCAATCCGAGTGATGTCTTCGCAAAGAGTTGATGACTATTCCGCCGGCGGTATCGTGCCGACCGAGAACCAGTTTCGCGGTATGTATTCGATCGCATTCGAATACTCATTTCCGAACTACGTCAACCAGCCGGCGGAACCCGGTCGGCGGCGCGCAGTGCCGGTCGACGAGCTGTTCACCACGTTCGGTGACCTACCACCGATGGATCTCGATCGTTTCAGGGCCGACCAGGACGAACGCATCGACGGGTCCGGCCCTTCCTCCGAGCCGCGCGGCCAGGAGATGTGGAGTGACCGCCAAGCACCGTAGTCCCGGTACAGCGCCCGTAAGAGCAGCTGCGGTTCGGCCGAATGGCGCCGTGCGCGTGGACGAAAACCGCCGGAGGAAGTCGAGCAGCCGCGTCGGGTATCGCGTCGACGGTGCACTACAGCGCAGCTGACAGGGTATTTTCGCGGTGTCGGTACCGGCTCAGAACGCGAGTAGTCAATGACCGATCCGGCCAGAATCATGGAGGCATGCGCAACACCGAACAGCACCTTCGACAGGGTCAGATCTCCGCCGACGAGCTGCACGCCACCGGTTCCGGGCTCGATTCCGCTGGGCGGCGGGTCATCGCGGCGCTGGGGGTCGTCCGGATCGGCTGGGGCACCATCACCGCGTTGGGCTCGGCGCCGGTACATCGCCTCGGCGGTATCGGATACCCAGGCCCCGACGGTGGTATGTGGGTCAAGGCCTTCGGGGTGCGCGACGTCGTGCTCGGTGCGGCCGCGCTGCATTCCGACGACGCGGTGCGGCGCGCGACCAGGAAGGCGGGGATCGCGATGGATCTGTTCGACGCGGGGGTCGTGGTCTTGGCCGCCAGGCAGGGCCTGCCGCGCCGCGCGGCGCGCATCGGGGTGGCGATGGCCGGTGGTGCCGCGGTCTTCGCCGCCGTCGGCCCGAGTGTGCTGCGCGGAATCGAGGCCCGACGCACGCCGTGACAGACGGGACGAAAAACTCTCTGCTTCAAACACTTTCAACGAAGCGACGCGCCGATCCCTACAGTGCTACGTGCTAGTGTGCGGGCCGTCGGCACGGTTTGCGTGCCGCACAGACAGATGGGAGTTATCGGTATGGGTGTCAGTTTGTCCAAAGGCGGCAACGTTTCCCTGACCAAGGCGGCGCCGAATCTGACCGCCGTCGCGGTCGGACTCGGCTGGGACCTGCGGACCACCACGGGGACGGACTTCGATCTCGACGCCAGCGCGATCGCGCTCGGCGCGGACAAGAAGGTGGTGTCGAGCGGACACTTCGTGTTCTTCAACAACCTGAAGTCGCCCGAGGGCGCGATCGAGCACGCCGGTGACAACCGGACCGGCGAGGGCGAGGGTGACGACGAGGCGATCAATGTCGACCTCGCCGCGACCCCGGAAACCATCGACTCCATCGTGTTCCCGGTGTCGATCTACGACGCGGTGAGCCGCAGCCAGTCCTTCGGCCAGGTCCGCAACGCCTACATCCGCGTGGTGGACCGCAGCAACGGCGAGGAACTGGCGCGCTACGACCTCTCCGAGGACGCGTCCACCGAGACCGCGATGGTCTTCGGCGAGCTGTACCGCAACGGCGCGGAGTGGAAGTTCCGTGCCATCGGGCAGGGCTACGCCACCGGCTTGGAAGGTATCGCACGCGATTTCGGCGTGAACCTCTGATCGACTGTCCTGTCCGCGCTGCCCGCGGCGCGGACAGGACCCGCCGCGGCGCGGTGGCCCACCCGCCCGATCACAGCACGGGAATGTCGGGCGGGATCTGCAAGGCGATGGAGATGAGGGTGTGTACGCGGGTCGCGACGACCGCGAGCAGCCCCTGCATGGCTTCGGGGGCCGCTTCGGCGGCGGTGTGCAGGCTTTTCATGTCGTCGTCGATCCGCTCCAGGATCGGCCCGACTTCACCGCCGTGACCGGCGAGGCCGCGCGCGATCTCCTCCAGCGGGATCCCTTGCGCCTCCAGGCTCTTGACGAGCTGGATGCGGGCGGCGTCGGCCGGGTCGTACAGCCGGAAGTTGCCCGTGGTGCGATCGGCCGGGGTGAGGAGACCGAGGCTGGTGTAGTAGTCGACGGTTCGCGTGGAGACCTCGGCGCGCACGGCCAGCTCACCGATCCGGATCGGCGCTTCGGTCATGTCGGCGCCCTCCTTCTCTCCCCGCGCGACACCTGTTCGGGACACGTCAGCCTAACGGTTGACCGGCGCGGCGACGGACCGCGCGTCCACCACCGACCATGGCACGCGCGACCACCGACGCCCAGCTCCGCGGATGAGTTCGTCTGGGCCGTAGACAGAGTCGGCGAGCACAGAACCCTACAGTGCCACGTGCTAGTCTGGCGCGCATGCCGGATGGTGCACCAGACGAGGAGAGCTCTCGCTCGGCCCGTGCGAAACGACCGATCGATAGACCGAACACCGACGTCGGAGGCGAGAGCACCCGGTGCTGACCGTACTGAGTATCCTCGCGGGCGTCGCGGTCGTGCTGCTGATCACCGCGTTGACGGGATACTTCGTCGCCCAGGAATTCGCGTACATGGCCGTGGACCGGTCGCGCCTCAAAGCGCGTGCCGAATCCGGTGACGCCGCGTCCGCACGAGCGCTGACCGTCACCCGACGGACCTCCTTCATGTTGTCCGGAGCGCAGCTCGGCATCACCGTCACCGGACTTCTCGTCGGCTATGTCGCCGAGCCACTGATCGGACGCGGCCTCGGCGAGCTGCTCGGCGGCGTCGGTATCCCCACCGCGGTCGGCGTCGCCATCGGCACCATCGGCGCGATCGCGTTCTCGACCGTGGTCCAGATGTTGTTCGGCGAGCTGTTCCCGAAGAACCTGGCCATCGCCAGGCCCGAGCCGGTGGCCCGGTGGCTGGCCAGGTCGACGACCGTGTATCTGCGCGTATTCGGCTGGCTGATCTGGCTGTTCGACCAGTCCGCGAACGTGCTGCTGCGGGCGCTGCGGATCGAGCCGGTGCACGACGTGGAACACTCGGCGACCCCGCGCGATCTCGAGCACATCGTCGCGGCCTCCCGCGACACCGGCGAGCTGCCGCGCGAGCTGTCGACCCTGCTCGATCGCATCCTCGACTTTCCGTCCGAAACCGCCGAGCACGCGATGATCCCGCGCGCCCAGGCGGACACCGTCGGCATCGACGAGCCCGTCACCCAGGTGCTCGCGCGCATGGCGACCGGCCACACCAGGTACCCGGTGACCGGCTCGAGCAGCGACGATCTGCGCGGCGTCATCCATCTGCACGACCTGCTCGGCGTCGAGCCGACCGGCACCGCGCAACAGTGGATGCGCCCCGCGGTACTCGTGCCGGAGTCGCTGCCGTTGCCAGAGGTGGTCACCCGGCTCGCGGCGGCGAAGGAGGAGATGGCGCTGGTGGTCGACGAATACGGTGGTTTCGCCGGCATCGTCACCGTCGAGGACATCGCCGAGGAACTGGTCGGGGAGATCGCCGACGAGCACGACACCGAATCGGGCTTCGAGGCGATCACCGAGGGGGAAGGCTGGCTGGTCGCGGGCGATCTGCATCTGGACGAGGCCGAACGGCTGCTGGAGCTCGACCTACCCCGCGGCGACTACGAGACCATCGCCGGCCTGATCATCAACCTCGCCGGCGGCTTGCCGAAGGTCGGGGACCGCGTCGAGATCGCGGTGCCGCCGCACGGCGCGGACTTCGCCACCGATCGAGAACCCGCGCCCCGCGCGGTGGTCGCCGAAGTGCGAGCGATCGGTAAGCACGTGCCGTCTTCGGTCCTGTTGACCGTCGGATCCGAGCGAGGTGGTGACACCGATGAGTAATCCCTGGGTTGTCGTCGCCGTGACGATCCTGCTGATCGCGGCGAGCGCGTTCTTCGTCGCGGTCGAGTTCGCCCTGATCGCGGCCCGCAAACACCGGCTCGAGGACGCCGCACCGCACAGCAGGTCGGCCCGCGCCGCCCTGCGCAGCGCGGCCGAGCTGCCGGTACTGCTCGCCGGCTCCCAGCTCGGTATCACGGTGTGCACGCTGGCGCTGGGCGCGGTCACCAAACCCGCTGTCCACCATTGGCTCACCCCGATCATCGAGCATCTCGGCGCACCGCTGTGGATCGCCGACGTGGCGGGTTTCGTGCTGGCGCTGATCATCGTCACGTTCCTGCACCTGGTGGTCGGTGAGATGGCGCCCAAGTCGTGGGCGATCGCGCATCCGGAGCGGTCGGCGATCCTGCTGGCGCTGCCGATGCAATTGTTCATGACCCTCACCCGGCCGATCCTGACCGCGCTCAACAACGCGGCGAACTGGTGCCTGCGCAAGGTCGGAGTCGATCCGGTCGACGAAGTCGACGCCGGCCAGAACCCCGCCGCGCTGCGCCACCTGGTCGAACACTCCGCCACCGTCGGCACCCTCGACGAGCGGTACCGCGGCAACCTGACCAGCGCACTGGAACTGGAACAGCTGACCGTCGGCGACATCGTCCACCGCGACGCCACCCCGAGCGCGGTGCCACCGGAGGCGACGACCGAGGCGATCCAGACGACCTCGCGGGCGACCGGACATCTACGGCTGCTGGTGCGCGACGACGACATCCGCGGTGTCGTCCACGTCCGCGACAGTCTGGCCGCGGCCCCCGGCACCGCCGCGCGCGAATTGATGCGGCCGGTCCTGGAGCTGACGACCACGGTGCCGGTCTACGAGGCGCTGCGCACCATGCGCGAAACCCGCAACCATCTCGCCCTTGTCACCGCGCCGGACAGCCGCGAACTGCTCGGTCTGCTGACCATCACCGATCTGCTCGAACGGCTGCTGCCGTCGACCACGACCTCGGGCACGTAGGCTTGGGCCATGACATCGGCTGGGGAGGGCCGCGCGATCTCGGCGGCGAACAGTGAGCGCGGTGGGCGGCGAGTGAGCGCACATCGAAATCCGGGTACGGGGATCCTGGCGATCCATTCGGCTGGAGAGAAGGTGCCGGTGTGAGTACTCAGTTGATTTGCGCTACCCGCACGCACCGCGGTCTGGTCCGCGACGGCAACGAGGACAGCGTGCACGCCGGTCCGCGATTGCTGGCGCTGGCCGACGGCATGGGCGGTCACGCGGCCGGAGAAGTGGCCTCCGCCGTGATGATCGCCGCGCTCGCACCACTCGACGACGAGCCCGACGGCGACCTGCTCGGCCGCCTGGGGAAGGCACTGCTCACCGGCAACGACGCGATCGCGCGCAAGGCCGCGGAGTCGGCCGAGCGCGAGGGCATGGGCACCACCTTGACCGCGATGCTGTTCGACGGCCCCCGCTACGGTCTCGCCCACGTCGGGGACTCGAGGGCGTATCGCCTGCGCGGCGGCGAGCTGGTCCAGATCACCCGCGACGACACTTTCGTCCAGGCACTCGTCGACGCCGGGCACATCACCGCCGAGCAGGCACGAACCCACCCGCGGCGGTCGCTGATCATGCAGGCGCTCACCGGTCAGCCGGTGAAGCCGACCTTGATCACCGGCGACGCCGAACCCGGCGACCGGTTCCTGCTGTGCTCCGACGGGCTCTCCGACGTCGTCACCGAAGAGCGGATCGCGGAATTCCTGCGCGGCGCAGCCTCGGTCGAGGAGTGCGCCGACCAGCTCATCGAATCGGCCCTGCTCGGCGGCGGACCCGACAACGTCACGGTCATCGTTGCCGATATCCGCTGATCGGCGGTAACGCACGCGGCGCGGGCGGGATCAGGTGGGCGCCTCGGCGGTTTCCCTGCGGGCCCGGTCGGCGACGGCAGCGGGCATCGGTTCGTGCCGCAGATAGGTTCGGGTGAACGATCCCGACCCGTGGGTGAGCGATCGCAGGTCGATGACATACCGGCTCAGTTCGAGTTCGGGGACCTCGGCCCGGATGTGCGTGCGGCCGGTGTCGGCCGGTTCGGTGCCGAGGATGCGGCCGCGCCGGGTGGACAGGTCGCCGAGGACCGCGCCCAGCTGGTCGTCGGGGACCGTGACCAGCACTGCGGCAACCGGTTCGAGCAGCCGGGTGCCCGCCGATCCGGCCGCGTCACGGAGGGCGAGCGCGCCCGCGGTCTGGAAAGCGGCATCGGAGGAGTCCACCGAATGCGCCTTCCCGTCCACCAGCGTCACCCGCACGTCCACCAGCGGATATCCGGGCGTCACTCCACGCCCGGCCTGCGCCAGCGCGCCCTTCTCGACCGATCCGATGAACTGCCGCGGCACCGCACCGCCGACCACCCGGTCGACGAACTCGACGCCCGCCCCCTCCGGCAGCGGTTCCACCTGGATCTGGCACACCGCGTACTGACCGTGCCCGCCGGACTGCTTCACCTGCCTGCCGCGCCCCTCGGCCGCCGCGGCGAGTGTCTCCCGCAACGCCACCCGATACGGTTGCTCGTCCACCCGCACCCCGAACCGCCCGCGTAACCGTTCCAGCGCGACATCCCGGTGGGCCTCCCCCAGACACCACAGCACCAGTTGGTGGGTGTGTTCGTTGTTCTCCAGCCGCAGGGTCGGGTCCTCGGCGACGAGCCTGGTCAGACTCTGCGAGAGCTTGTCCTCGTCGGCCTTGCCCTGCGCCCGGATCGCTACGGGCAGCAGGGGTTCCGGCAGCTGCCACGGCTCGATGAGCAGGGGGTTGCCGGTGCCGGACAGGGTGTCGCCGGTCTCCGCGTGGCCGAGTTTGCTCACGAACGCGAGATCGCCCGCGACGGCTTCGGTCAGTGTCCGCTGCTGTTTTCCGAGCGGCGCGCTGATCCCGCCGACCCGGTCGTCGGCATCGTGTTCGGGTCCGTGGACGTGCACGGTGTCCTCGCTGTGCAAGGTGCCGGAGAACACCCGCACCAGCGACACCCGTCCCACATACGGATCCGACGAGGTCCGGATGACCTCCGCGGCCAGGTCCGCCGCCGGATCGCAGCGCAGCGCGGTTGGCGTCGCGCTGTCGCCGAGCGGCACCGCCGACAGCGGGTGCTCGACCGGTGTCGGGAACCCGGCCGTCACCAGTTCCAGCAGTTCCAGCGTGCCGAGACCCTGCTCCGCGTCCCCGGCCGCCGGAGCGGCGAACAGCACCGGATGGAAGCTGCCGCGGGCTACGGCGCGTTCCAGGTCGTCGACCAGGGTGGCGAGTTCGACGGGGTCACCGTCGAGGTAGCGGTCCATCAGCATTTCGTCCTCGGACTCGGCGATGATCGCCTCGATCAACCGGTCGCGGGCCGGGTCGATCTCGGTGAGCTGGTCCGCGGACGGTTCGACGCGTTCCCGTTTCCCGCTGCGGTAGTCGGCGACCCGGCGCTCGAGCAGTTCGAGCAGTCCGATCGCGGGCCGGTGCCCGTCGGGGCTCTTGGAGCCGTAGACCGGAAGGTGCAGCGGCAGCACGGTGTCGCTCGCGGCCCCGGTCAGCAGCGCCTGGCAGGTCTGCACCAGGTCGGCGTACTCCGCTCGCGCGGTGTCGAGATGGGTCAGCACGATCGCGCGGGGCATACCGACCCGCGCGCATTCGGCCCACAGGTCCCGTGTCGCCCCCGCCACGCCCGCCACTCCGTCGGCCGCCGATATCACGAACAGCGCCGCGTCCGCCGCGCGCAACCCGGCCCGCAGCTCGCCGACGAAATCGGGGCATCCCGGCGTATCGATCAGATTGATCTTGACCCCGCCCCACAGCACCGGGACCACCGACACCTGTACCGACCTGTGCTGACGCCGTTCGACCTCGTCGTAGTCCGACAGCGAGGTCCCGTCCTCGACCCGACCGGCACGGTTCACCGTCCCGGTCACCAGGGCCAGCGCCTCGACCAGCGTCGTCTTCCCCGCCCCGCTGCTGCCGACCAGCGCCACGTTCCGGATACTCTCCGGCCGCTGCGCACCGTTCGTCCGGTCCACCATGTCGCACGCTCCCTCTGGTCAGGGTCCGGCTCCTTCGAGCTTCCCACCGCAGGTAGGGGCACGTCCACGGTTTCTCACCGATCGATGTGACAACGCCACCGGTGCGCCGGGTCAGCGCGTGCTGACGCAGACGAGGTAGCGGCGCTGGTCGTAGACGACGCCGCGGTCGCCCGCCGTGCAGGCGTTGACGTCGGTGGTGTGGTGCCGGATCTCGAGCACGCGGACGCGGCCGGGCACGTCGGCGGCGCAGTCGACATGCCTGCCGCCGGACAGGTCGATGCAGTCGCCGACGGTCCAGTCGATGTCGAGGCAGAGAGTTTCGTGCACACCGCCGGGGAGCGTGCGGGGATGCTGGTGGTCGACATCGCCGGGGCAGTGACCGCCCGCCGACGCCAATTCCGCCACCTTGTAGTGGGAATTGATGCTGCCGCATGCGGCTTGCTGAATAGCAGCTGGGCCCGCACTCGAATCCACGCAATCACCGACGCTCAGTTCGACCCAGGGAATCTCCGTCGCGGTTTTGCTCAATGTCGACGCGACGCCACCGTAAACGTCGGTAGTGGTTCCCAGTGGCTGGGTCGATGAAACCTCGGTGGGCAAATTTTCTGCGGCAGAGGTGTTCTCGGGCGTGTCCGGCTCGTCCGGCGCGAATCCGACGATAACGGATAAGGCCAGGTAGAACACCCCCGCGAGGGCGAACACCGCCCCCATCGACACGCCAGCCAAGGCCAAGTTCTGTCGCCGCGCCATCAGTGTTGTTCCTACCCTGCTCTTCCGGTGGACGTCCCCGACCGACGTCCCACTCGCGTGACCGTTCTTACACGGCCGGATACGAGAATGTCGAATTGTGAACGCGCACTCTTTAAAACGAAATTCGGTCCGGTTTAACATCGGCGAAACTGGTCCGCCGCCCAGCTGGGCACGATTCCCCACCGCCGAGAAAGGGGTGCTAGGGTCTGGCCGATCTCACTGGCGGACAACATGGTTCGTGCCCGATATCGGCGCACCATTTCGACCCGACAGTTTTCGTGATGCGTAAAGGAATTCCCTGATGAAGCTCGGTCACTTCCCTGCCGCCGCACTTCTCGTCGGCGCCACCGTCTGGATCACCGCAGGTACCGCCGCCGCGGAGCCGACCACCCCGGCTCCGGAGACCACCGCGACGGGAATCGACCAGTCCGTGCGCTATGAGGCCACCCTCGGCGAGTTCTCCCGGGTCCTGACCACCACCGTCACCGGCGGCACGTTCACCACCACCGCGGACAACACCGAGGTGACGCTGACCTCCGATTCCGGTGCCGTCGTCACCCGCATCCCGCTCGCCTACGAGATCTCCGGCACCACCCTTCGGGTCACGCAGACCATCTCCGACGACGGCCACCACCTGGTCCTCACCCCGGAGGCGAGCACCGCCGAGATCGACGAGATCGCCTCGGAGATCGGCGAACTGCAGACCATCAGCCCCATGTCGCAGCTGACCAACGAGATCAACCGCAATGTGGTCGGTGTCGTGGTGGGCGGCGTGCTCGGCGGCCTCATCGGCACGGTCCTCGGCTTCGGCTTCCTCAGCATCATCACCGGCCCGATCGGCCTGGTCCTCGGCGCCATCGCAGGTGGCTACGCGATGGGCGGCCAGCCGTTCCTCGACGCGGTCACCGCCGCGGTCAGCGGTCAGCCCTGAGCCGGATCCGCCCGGCGCGCGCCCTCGCCGCACCCCTGACCAGCCGAGGCCCGGCGCGGCGATTCGTCCCCGTCACGCCGGGTACGCGCGTGGTGTCCCATGCACCGACCGGTCGAGGAGGATCACCCATGGCTGTCTGCGATACCTGCGGCAACGACTACGCCCGCGCGTTCACCGTGAACAGAAACGGTGACAGCTGGACCTTCGACAGCATCGAATGCGCCGCGTCGAAGATCGCGCCGAGCTGCGCCCACTGCGACTGCCGGGTACTCGGCCACGGCGTGGAAACGGGCGGGGCGGTGTACTGCTGCGCCCACTGCGCCCGGCTTGCCGGTCATCGAACACTGGTCGACAGCGCCTGATCCGGCGGGGGGGGTGTGGCACCGGCCCCGCAGTCACCACCCTGATCCGCCCCGGCACGTACCGAACAGGAGCGGCGCCGCGGTGGCATCTGACGCCGGTCGCACGCGGTGCCGCGACGAGTACGGGGTCTGCGATACCGGCACGACCGAGCCCAGATCGCCGTCGTAGCGCCGGTACAGCAATCTGCCGCGACCGGAATCCGGGTCGATATGGAACAGGTGCGGCAGACCGTGTTCACACAGCCTGCGCACCGCGTCGACCTCGCTCAGGGTGGGAGCCACCCGCGGACAGACGGTGAACAGCCCGTGCGCGGTGTCGACCGGAGGGCGGACGCTGAGCTGCCGCGCGATCCGCACACCCGTCGGCCCGGCCCGATGGACAACGGCGTCCTCGCCTGTCTCGGCGTCGACGAACAGGTGGGCCTCGTAGTCCATCCGGTCCAGGACCGCGGCTGCCGCCGTGGGTGAACTGCGGACAAGGGGAACGTCTTTCCGGCGGGTCAGCGCACCAGGATGGATCTGCGCGAGCACCTGCGTCCCACCGGTTTCCGGCCACGGCCGCGGTGTCCACGGCCGCCGCAAGGCCACGATGCGCTGCTCGAGCCGCACCACCAGTGGCAACGCGTCACCCGGCCCGCTGGTCACTGCCTGGACCCGGACCGCGTGCCCGTTCAGCATCAGATTGGCTTGAATCAACACCGGACCCGCCATACACGGAGGCCCGGCGATCCGTAGTCGCGCGGCCGGTTCCGCACCGTGGCGCTGCAGCAGCCGCCCGACCGCCTCCGCGATCCGCCGGATCTCCAACTCGGGGATCTCCCCCGACGGATACACCACCACGCCGGGGAACACCGCAGAGGCCCACGTTCGCACCGATCCCGACATGACCGCCTCCCACCTGTTCGTCTCCGCGCGCATCGCGCCGTTGGCAACTGTCTCGCTTCGGCCAACGAGGCGACCAGGGCCGAAGGTCCTACGCCGGGAGGACTTGGTCCCTCACCTGCTCGACGTTGACGTTTCAGAAGGTTTCGGAGGGCGCGGCACCGTGGCGACGGCCGCGAGCGCGGCCAGCACACCGAGCGCGCCGAGGACGAAGTACGCGCGGGCATAGCTGCCGGTCCAGGTCGCCAGCGCGGTTCCGGCCCAGGGCGCGAGCGCCGTCACGACCACGATCGGGGCCCACATCAGCCCGGTGAGCCTGCCGTAATGGGTGGCGCCCCAGCGATCGGTGACGGCGGTCGCCTTCACCAGGGTCATGATTCCGCGGACCAGCCCGGCCCCGATCGACACCGCGATCAGCGCGAACGCCGTTGTCACCCCGCCGAGCAGCGCGGTCATCAGCGCGGTCGCCACGAAGGTGGCGACGATGCGGGTACGCGCACCGGTACGCGCGACCAGCGCCGGGTAGCCGATCCGGCCGAGGACCTGCCCCACCCCGCCCAGACCGAGCACCACCGCCGCGAACGACGGCGAGAAGCCGCGCTCGATCGCCAGCGGAACCAGGTTGAACACGGCGGCGAAGGCCGAGAACGCGCCAACGCTCAACGCCACCACCAGGGCGAGAAAGGCCGGACTTCGCGCGATGCCACGGTGATCGTCGTCGAGCGGTGTCGCGGGTTCGGGCGCGGCGGGCCACGGTCCGGCCAGGCCGAACAGGTGCCCCGGCACGGTGACGACGGCGAGCACCGCGGCGAGAACGAGATAGGTGGCCCGCCACTCCGTGTGCCGCACGAGTTCGGCGGTCAACGGCGCGAACACCGTGCTGGCCAGGCCGCCAGCCAACGTCAGGATCATCAGGGCCCGGACATGATCGGCACCGAACCACCTGGTCAGCGCCGCGAAGGCGGGCGGATACAGCACCGCCCCCATGGCGACCCCGGCCACCAGCCAGCCCGCGAAGAAGACGGCCGGGTTCGGCGCGAGGGCGACCGTTCCGAGGGCGGGCACCGCGAGCACCGAGCCGGCGGTCATCACCGTGCGCGGCCCGATCCGGTCGAGGACGCGTCCCACCGGGATACCGGTGAGGGCGGCCGCGAGCTGACCGAGGGAGAACGCCGCGGTGATCGTGGGCAGCGACCATCCGGTGTCGGCCGAGATCGACAGCGACAGCACGGGGAAGGCGTAGTAGAGGATCCCCCAGCTGGTGATCTCGGTGAGGCACAGGGTGATCAGGACCCGCCGCCGCAGTGCCGGACCGGCGGCGGCCGATCCGGTCTGCGCGGCCGTCGCGAGGGCCGACACGGGTGGGTCAGCGCTGGCTCGAGGGGGCGGTCAGGGTCAGCACCGCGGGGGCGGGGGCGCAGCAGCCACCGGCGTTCGCGCTGTCGGCGTCGTCGAACACACCGCCGCCGCCACAGACGCCGGTCTCGGGCAGGGTCAGTTCCACCCTGGCCGCCGACTCGTGGTCACCGGCCAGTTCGGCGACAACGGACCGGACCTGCTCGTAGCCGGTCATCGCCAGGAAGGTGGGGGCACGGCCGTAGCTCTTCATCCCGACCAGGTAGACGCCCGGCTCGGGATGGGACAGTTCGGCCGCACCGTGCGGGTAGACGGTGCCGCAGGAGTGCACGTTCGGATCGATCAGCGGAGCCAACCGGACCGGGGCCTGCAGGACCGGGTCCAGCTCGAGGCGGACCTCGGAAAGCCAGGACAGGTCGGGCCGGAATCCGGTCAGCGCGATCACCGTGTCGACGCCGTCGATGCGGCGACCGTCGTCGGCGATCAGGACGGTCCGCCCGTCGTCGCCGGTCTCCGCCGCGGCCGTGCGGAAGCCGGTCACCACGGTGAGCAGCCCGTCCTCGACGGCCTGCTTCGCCCGCAGGCCGAGCGCGCCACGCGCGGGCAGCTCGTCGGCCTCGCCGCCACCGAACGCGGCGTCGGCACCGCCGCGGCGCAGCACCCAGGTAAGGCGGGTGCCCGGCTCGCCTGCCAGCTGCGACAGCGCGACGATCGCGGTCAGCGCCGAATGCCCGCTGCCCGCGACCACGGTGTGCGCGCCACGGTAGCGGGCCAGGTCGGCTTCCACATCGGGCACCCGGTAGGTGATGGCCGCCCGGTCACGCTCGCCGAGGGCGGGCAGGCCGTCGCCGCCGAGCGGATTCGGCGCGGTCCAGGTACCGGAGGCGTCGATCACCGCGCGCGCGGTGATCCGGTCCGCCGACCCGTCGGCCCGGCGCAGGTGCACCGACAGGGGTTCGGTGTCACGACCCGCGTCGACCACGCGGTCCCGGCCGCGACGGGCGACGCCGACGACCTCGGTGCCGAATCGCACCGTATCGCCGAGGGCGGCAGCCAGGGGTTCGAGGTAGTCGCGAACCCAGTCCTGACCGGTCGGGTAGTCCGCGTCCGCCGGGGCTACCCATCCGGTACCCGCCAGCAGACGGCGGCCCGCCGGGGCGATGAGTTCGGCCCAGCGGGAGAACAGCCGCACATGGTTCCACTCCGCGACCGCGGCACCGGCTCGCGACCCCCGCTCGAATACGACCACCGGCAGACCACGTTCGCGAAGCTCGGCGGCCGCGGCCAGGCCGATCGGGCCGGCCCCGACGACGACAACAGGAAGATCGGTCATCACAGACTCCATTCATCGACACACATCGATCTAATGCCACGAACTCTATCGACCAACATCGATCAAAGCAACCATCGATTGGCGTCGATATAATCGGCGGCATGACGTCCCTTGACCTACCCGTCGTGCGCGACACCGCCACGCCGCGCGTCGACGCCCTGTCGGTCGACGACGCGACCACCTATGCCGCCTGGTTCTCCTGCCTGGCCGAACCCACCAGAGTGCGGCTGCTGCACCTGGTCGCGACCAGATCCGGCGGGATCACCGTCGGCGAGCTCGCCGAATCGCTCGGCATCGGTCAGCCGACGGTGTCCCACCATGTGCGCAAGCTCGCCGATGTCGGATTCGTGCACGCCGACAAGAACGGCACCTCCACCGTCGTCACCGTGAATCCGGCATGCTGCACCGGGCTTCCGCACGCCGCCGACGCCGTCATGGGCGTGCTCACCCCGCGTCCCTGCTGCCCCACCGACCTACCCGCCGACGTCACCGTGCGCGCGCTGACCGACACCGATTGGGACGCGGTACGCCGCATCTACGGCGAGGGCATCGCCACCCGCGACGCCACGTTCGCCACCGAGGTACCGACCCGGCGGGAGCTCGACGACACCTGGCTGCGGGACCATCGCTGGGTCGCCGAGATCGCGGGCGAGGTGGTGGGCTGGGCCGCACTGACGCCGGCGTCGGGTCGCAAGTGCTACGCCGGGGTCGCGGAGAACTCGGTCTACGTGGCGGCGACCGCCCGTGGCCGTGGCGTCGGCAAGTCCCTGCTGCACCGCCAGGTCATCGCCGCCGACGCCGACGGCCTGTGGATGCTGCAGACCTCGATCTTCCCGGAGAACCGGGCGAGCATCGCCCTGCACCACTCCGCCGGATTCCGCACGGTCGGCGTCCGGGAGCGCATCGCCGAACTCGACGGCGTCTGGCGCGACACCGTACTGCTCGAGCGGCGGGCCGCCGCCGACGCGGTCGGCAGCTGCGATCCCGGCGCCTGCCGATAGCCACCAACGGTGTTCACCCACTGTTTGCTTGCTCCATGATTCGACGACCGTCAATATCGATGCGTGTCGAATCAGTCATCCTGTCCGCCGCCGGACGCGACCTCGTGTGAGGTCACCCCGCTCACGCGGGAACCGCTGTCCGCCGAATCCGCCGCCGAACTGGCCGCCACCTTCAAGGCACTCGCGGATCCCGCCAGACTGCGCCTGCTGAGCCTGGTCGCCAGCCGCCGCGGCGGCGAAGCGTGCGTCTGCGATATCTCGGCGGGATTCGACCTGAGCCAGCCGACGATCTCCCATCACCTCAAGGTGCTGCGCGAAGCCGGACTGCTGTCGAGCCAACGCCGCGGATCCTGGGTGTATTACCGGATCGAGCCGCGCGCCCTGGCGCCGCTGGCGCAGCTACTCGACGTCCAGGCCGTCGAGGCGGGCGCGCGATGACCGACCTCCAGCGCAGGCTCCTCGCCGAATTCGTCGGCACCGCCGCACTCGTCACGGTCGTCGTCGGGTCGGGGATCGCCGCTCAACAGCTCACCGACGATGTCGCCCTGCAGTTGCTCGCCAACTCCACCACGACCGTCTTCGGGCTCGGCGTGCTGATCCTGGTGTTCGGCCCGGTCTCCGGCGCGCACTTCAATCCCGTGGTGTCACTGGCGGATTGGCTGCTCGGGCGGCGCCACCGCACCGGGCTCGACCTGGTCGAGGTCTGCTCCTACCCGATCGCGCAGATCGCGGGCGGCGTCTGCGGCGCGGTGCTGGCCAATCTGATGTTCGATCTCGACGCCTGGCAGATCTCCGATCGGGACCGCATCACCACCGGACACCTGATCGGTGAGATCGTCGCGACCGCGGGGCTGATCGCGGTGATCTTCGCACTGGCTCGCAGCGGCCGCGCGGCGCTGTCGGCGGCCGCGGTGGCGTCCTATATCGGCGCCGCGTACTGGTTCACCAGCTCCACCAGCTTCGCCAATCCGGCCGTCACCATCGGCCGCGTCTTCTCCGACACCTTCGCCGGGATCGCCCCGGCCTCCGCACCGGGATTCCTCGTCGCCCAGCTGCTCGGCGGCGCGCTGGGGCTGACGTTGATCGTGGTGCTGTACCCGCGGTCGACGGCGGCAGCCGCGGGCAACGCCGTCGTCCCGCATCCCACCGAACCCGCGGCACCGAACACCTCCGATCCCACAACCCACTGAGCCCACTTCCGGGAGCATCCATGCCCGACAGCCCCGGCACCCACGCCGAGCGCCACCGCAGCGACCCGGCTGCACGAGACCTCCGCCGACACCTACGGCCGCGAAACCATCGAGGTCGTGCGCGGCATCCGCGACGAGATCGGTGACCGCGTGCGCGATCTGCTCGCCTCGCTCGACATCCCCACTTCCTGAAAGGACCCATCGTGTCGACCAAGCCCAGCGTGCTGTTCGTCTGCGTGCACAACGCCGGACGATCCCAGATGGCACAAGGCTTCCTGACCCACCTCGCCGGCGACGCCATCGAGGTGCGGTCGGCGGGGAGCGCGCCCGGCGACGCGCTCAATCCGGCCGCCGTCGAGGCCATGGCCGAGGTCGGCATCGATATCACCGACCAGTCGCCCAAGATCCTCACCCCGGACGCGGTGGAGACCTCCACCGTGGTCATCACCATGGGCTGCGGCGACGCCTGCCCCTACTTCCCCGGTGTCGACTACCGCGACTGGCAGCTCGACGATCCGGCGGGCAAGGGTGTCGCGGCGGTCCGGCCGATCCGCGACGAGATCAGGGCCCGCATCGAGGACCTCATCGCCGAGCTCGTCCCGGCACGCTAGGCCGCGGCTCGGCCACCCACCGCGGTGGCCGAGCCGCACCACGGACACCAGACACTATGGTCTACCCCATAGAATGGACGGGTGGCCGCGACCCGAAATACCACCAGCACCCCGAGCACGCGCGAACGCATGATCGCGGGCGCGATCGAGTCGCTGCGCGTGCACGGCGCCAGCGCGACCACCGTCGACCGCGTCCTCGCCGATACCGGCGCGCCGCGCGGTTCGGTCTATCACCACTTCCCCGGCGGGCGTGGCCAGCTCATCACCGATGCCGTCGGTACCGCGGGCGAGGTGATGTCGAGCTATATCGAGCACATCACCCGGACGAGCGATCCGGCCCAAGCCCTCGACCGGTTCGCCGACATGTGGCGCAAGACGCTGCGGGACAGCGACTTCCGCGCAGGATGCCCGATCTTCGCGGTCGCGGTGGAGACGAACGACGACGCACCGGAATTCGCGACGGCCGCCGCCGCGGTGTTCGCCCGCTGGCACACCGCACTGGTCGAGCTGTTTCGCCGCGACGGCGTACCCACCGACCGCGCCGACCGCCTCGCCGCCCTCACCATCAGTGCCGTCGAAGGCGCGATCGCCCTGTGCCGGGCTCAGCGCACCCTCGTTCCGCTCGACGACACCGTCGCCGAACTCAAAAGCCTGCTACCCCGACCGCTGACCACCGGCGCGCGAACCTCGCCGGTCCGGTCGACCGGAAGCAGATCAGGGTCGCGCAACCCTTGACGTCGTCATTTCGGCGTATGACATAGAGACTGTGGCGAGGTTGCCCGGGTCGACCCGCAAACCAGCTCACCGACCGCAGCGCGCGATCGCTTCGCCGGGACGCCGTGGCACAAGCACATGCCCGCGCGCATCGAGCCCGCACCCGGCGACGACGCGAATTCGTGAGCGCGGCACGCGAACACCACGGGTGACGCGCCGTGCCGTTCGAGTTCGGCCGGCGGTCCGCGCCGCTACCGTGGCTGGCATGAGCGAGCGTAGCGAGCGCGGGGGCAGGCCGTTTCTGCTGCTGGCGACCAGGGCCGAGGACGAGGCCGCCGATCAGGAGTACGCCGCGTTCCTGCGCTACGGCGGGCTCACCCCGCACCGCCTGCACCGGCACCGCATGGAGCGGACACCGCTGGGCGAGCTCGAGCTCGACGACTACGCGGGCATCATCCTCGGCGGCAGCCCGTTCACCGTCTCCGATCCACCGAGCTCGAAGACGGCGGTACAGCAGCGGGTGGAGGCCGAACTGCACGACCTGGTGGCCGCCGCGGTGCGGCAGGACTTCCCGTTCCTCGGCGCCTGCTACGGCATCGGCGTGGTCGGTTCGCTCATCGGAGCGGTGATCGACAGCACCCACGCCGAACCGGTCGGCCCGACCACCGTCACCCTCACCGACGCGGGCCGGATCGATCCGCTGCTGTGTGTGCTGCCGCCGGAGTTCGACGCGTTCGTCGGGCACAAGGAGTCGGTCACCGAACTCCCCGCGGACGTCGAACGGCTGGCCACCTCGCAGACCTGCCCGGTACAGGCGTTCCGGGTCGGCGCCAACGTGTACGCCACCCAGTTCCATCCCGAGCTGGACGCGCAGGGGATGAGCATCCGCATCGAGGCCTACAAGCACCACGGCTATTTCGAGCCGGGCGAAGCCGAGACGCTCAAGCAGGTCGCCAGGTCGGGCAATGTGGTGCATCCCGGCGCGCTGGTGCGCCGGTTCGTCCAGCTGTACGAGGACTGAACCGCGACCTCACACCGCGAGATAGCGCTGCAACACCACGGTCTCGAAATGCCTCGTCTCGGCCGGCCGGAGCGGGATGCGCCGGTCCAGCGGCGGGAACATCGGGGTGCCACCGCCGAGCACGATCGGCGAGATGTACAGGTGGTATTCGTCGATGAGCCCGTGCGGCATCAACGCGGCGGCCAGCTCGGCGCCACCGACCTCCATGATCCCGTCGCCGCCCGCTTTGAGCCTGCGGACCTCCTCTACCGCGTTCTCGCTGATCAGCGTGCCGGGTAGACGACGCGAGCCGCCGAAACTCATCGGTGCCGCGTGCCCCGGCCCGGAGAACGCGAAGGCCCGGCCGGAGTACCGGCCGGGCCACCCGTGCGCGATCAGCGCAGATCGAACCGATCGTTGTCGACCACCTGCGCCCACGCGGCGACGAAGTCGTCGACGAACTTGCGTCCCGCGTCCTGCTGGGCGTACACCTCGGCGAGGGCGCGCAGCACCGAGTGCGAGCCGAAGACGAGGTCGTTGGCGGTCGCCGTCCACCGCTTCTTGCCGGAGCGCCGGTCGACACCTTCGAAGATGTTCTCCGCCGTCTCCGACACCGTCCATTCGGTGTTCTGGTCGAGCAGATTGACGAAGAAGTCGTTGCTCAGCACGCCGGGCCGGTCGGTGAACACGCCGTGCTCGGTGCCGCCGTAGTTGGCGCCGAGCGCGCGCAAGCCGCCGACCAGCACCGTCAGCTGCGGCGCTGTCACGTCGAGCATGTAGGCGCGGTCGAGCAGCAGCCGCTCCAGCGGGGCCTTCTCGCCTGGGCGGGCGTAGTTGCGGAAACCGTCGGCGCGCGGTTCGAGCACGGCGAACGACTCCACGTCGGTGTTCTCCTGGGTGGCGTCGGTGCGGCCCGGCGAGAACGGCACGGTGACGTCGTACCCGGCGTCCTTCGCCGCCTTCTCGATGGCCGCGGCGCCGGCGAGGACGATCAGGTCGGCCAGCGAAACCCGCTTGCCGCCCGCGGCCGTGGCGTCGAAGTCCTGCTGGATCCGCTCCAGCACGGGCAGCACCTGCGCCAGTTCGGCCGGTTCGTTGATCTCCCAGTTGCGCTGCGGCTCCAGCCGGATCCGCGCGCCGTTGGCGCCACCGCGCTTGTCGGTGCTGCGGAAACTCGCCGCCGACGCCCACGCGGTCTTCACCAGCTGCGCGACGGTGAGCCCGGAATCGAGCACGGTCGCCTTCAGCGCGGCGATGTCGGCGTCGTCGATCAGCGGGTGGTCGACGGCGGGCACCGGATCCTGCCACAGCTGTGGCTCGGGCACCCACGGGCCGAGGTAGCGGCTCACCGGACCCATGTCGCGGTGCAGGAGCTTGTACCAGGCCTTGGCGAACGCCTCGGCCAGCTCCTCGGGATGGTCGAGCCAGCGGCGGGTGATCTCGCGGTAGATCGGGTCCTCGCGCAGCGACAGGTCGGTGGTGAGCATGGTCGGGGTCCGGCCGGGTCCACCGAACGGATCGGGGATCACCCCTTCGCCCGCACCGTCCTTCGGCTTCCACTGCCACGCGCCGGCGGGGCTCTTGGTGAGCTCCCACTCGTAGCCGTACAGGTTCTGCAGGAACCCGTTGCCCCACTGGGTCGGCGTCGCGGTCCACACCACTTCCAGACCGCTGGTGATGGCGTCCTTGCCCTTGCCCTCGCCGAAGGTGCTCTGCCAGCCGAGGCCCTGCTGCTGGATCGGCGCCGCCTCGGGCTCGGGGCCGACCGCGTCGGCGTTGCCCGCGCCGTGGGTCTTGCCGAAGCTGTGACCGCCGACGATCAGCGCGGCGGTCTCCTCGTCGTTCATCGCCATGCGGCCGAACGTCTCCCGGATATCGCGGGCCGCGGCGACCGGGTCGGGCTGACCGTTCGGGCCCTCCGGATTGACGTAGATCAGGCCCATCTGGACCGCGCCGAGCGGGCCGTGCAGTTCGCGGTCGCCGCTGTAGCGTTCGTCGCCGAGCCAGGTGTCCTCCGGACCCCAGTAGACCTCCTCGGCTTCCCAGATGTCGGGCCTGCCGAAGCCGAAGCCGAAGGTCTGGAAACCCATCGAGTCCAGGGCCACGTTGCCCGCGAAGACCAGCAGGTCGGCCCAGGAGATCGCGTTGCCGTACTTCTGCTTCACCGGCCACAGCAGGCGGCGGGCCTTGTCGAGGTTGGCATTGTCGGGCCAGCTGTTGAGCGGGGCGAATCGCTGCGCCCCCTGGCCACCGCCACCTCGCCCGTCGGCGATGCGGTAGGTGCCTGCGGCATGCCAGCTCATGCGGATGAACAGGCCGCCGTAGTTGCCGTAGTCGGCGGGCCACCAGTCCTGCGAATCGGTCAGGACCGCGGCCACGTCGGCCTTCAGTGCCTCGACGTCGAGCTTCGCGAATTCCGTCTTGTAGTCGAAGTCCGCGCCGAGCGGGTTGGACTTGGACGAGTGCGCGTGCAACACCGACAGGTCGATCTGCTCGGGCCACCAGTCCTGGTTCACGCGCGGGCGCCTGCTCGGGTCCGCGGTGGGCGAATCGATCGCCGGGTTCTCGCTCTCGGAGGTCACGATATTCCTTCCTGGAGGGGATGTTCGGGCTGCGAACACGCGGGGCACAGGCCCCAGTAGATGACCTCGGCTTCATCGATCACGAAGCCACGGTCGTCGGAAGCGGCCAGGCATGGTGCCTCGCCGGAATGACAGTCGACATCGGCGATCAATCCGCACGTCCGGCAGATGACGTGATGGTGGTTGTCGCCGACCCTGGACTCGTAGCGGGCCACATGGCCCTTGGGCTGGATGCACCGGAGCAGACCGGCGGTGGTGAGCGCGCGCAGGGAGTCGTAGACCGCCTGGTGCGAGACCACCGAAAGGCGCGCGCGCACGGCACGGATGATCGAATCGGTGTCGGCGTGCGGATGCTCGTGCACCGCGCGAAGTACGGCCAGCCGCGGCGCTGTCACGCGCAGGGAAACTCCCCGCAGCAGCTGCTGGAATTCCGTGTCCGTGGGCACGCTCGCAGTGTTCTCCGTTTTCTGGAGTCAGTCAAGCATTTGATGCGTACCGAGCGAGTTTGCGCCTGATCGATACAAACCAGCTGTCACCAGGACTGATACGTGATACGGGGGCTCCCGTTTCATCGCCGCGAGCCATCGTCCAGCGCCGATGATCTCGACCCGTCGACACGGCGACACCGCCGTCACCGCTCGCTGTCCCCGGCACCGAATCCGACGCCGAAATGGGTATTGACATCGGCGGAAACCGGAGCAGACTGGAGGGATACCGGAGCACCGGGAAGAGACCATGTGGCCGATGGAGACGTCCGTTGATCGCAGTGATGTTTTCCCAGGATCCGGCTAAGCCCCCGGCAAGCCAGTCGGAGACCGTAGCCGTCAGCGACGACTGAGACTCACGGATTCGATGGAGACTACCGGGGACTGTTCTGTTCGGGGGACATCCACTCGCTCCAGGTGAGAACCGTCCGCGTCGTGGCCTGTAATGGATCACCGACCGGCGGACACTGGGGAACATGACTTCCTTCGACGATCTGCGAGCACTGTTCATCAACTGCACGCTCAAGCGCTCACCCGAGCCGAGCAATACCCAGGGGCTCATCGAGGTGAGTGCCGGGATCATGGCGAAGAACGGGGTGCGGGTGTCGCACCTGCGCGCCGTCGACCACGACATCGCCACGGGCGTGTGGCCGGACATGACCGAGCACGGGTGGGCGACCGACGAGTGGCCCGCGCTGCAGGAGCAGGTGATGGCGGCCGACATCCTGGTGCTCGCGGGTCCGATCTGGCTCGGCGACAACAGTTCGGTGACCAAACGGGTGATCGAACGGCTCTACGGGAACTCCTCGATCCTCAACAAGCACGGCCAGTACGCCTACTACGGGCGGGTCGGCGGGTGCCTGATCACCGGCAACGAGGACGGCGTGAAGCACTGCGCGATGAACGTCCTCTACAGCCTCCAGCACCTCGGTTACACCGTCCCGCCGCAGGCCGACGCGGGCTGGATCGGCGAAGCGGGCCCCGGCCCGTCCTATCTCGACCCGGGTTCCGGCGGGCCGGACAACGATTTCACCAACCGCAACACCACCTTCATGACCTGGAACCTGATGCACCTGGCCCGCCTGCTCAGGGACAACGGCGGCATCCCCGCGCACGGCAACCAGCGTTCCGAATGGGACGCCGGCTGCCGCTTCGACTTCGAGAACCCCGAATACCGTTAGTCTTTTCGCAGGTGTCAGCGTGCGGCACGGTCGACCAGGGCGGCACGCACACGATGCAGAACGGGGACAGTCCGGTGCGGCTCGAGTGTTCGATGTGGTCGCGCATCGAAGCGGGTGACCACATCATCATGGTCGGCGCGGTCGACGAGGTGTCGCGGTCGGTGGACCCGCGGCCCGCGATCTACTTCGACCGCAAGTTCATCGACGCGCGACTGTGACACGCCGGGACCGGCCGCGCCCACACCGGGATCCGGTGGCGGGCAGGGCCTTTCCAGTTGCGGCGGGGCGATCTTTACGGCATCCTTACGGGTAGGTGAGCCGGGAAGTCTGGTCGGCAACGTTGGACCCTCGTGGTCCGGCGTCCGGTCGACGAGGGGAGATTTCCGATGACGGCGCCTATTCCACCGCGGCGTGAGTGAGTTCTTTGCCGCGACACTGAGTTTTCCGACCGCACTGTTCAGCTTCGCGCTGCTCGTCGTGCTCGGGTACTGGCTGCTCGTCGCCCTCGGCGGCGCGGGCATCGATGTGCTCGACGACGACGAATCAGGTGTGGCCGCACCAGTATTCGATGTCATCGGGCTCGGCGGTGTCCCCACCACCGTGGCGGTGACCGGACTGGTGTCGGTGTCGTGGTTCCTCAGCCTGATCGGCACGGTCGCCATCGGCGCGGTCGGGCTCGGCGGTGTGGCCGCCGCGCTGCTCGGCGGCGTGATTCTGGTGGCTGCAGCCGCGGGTGCGGTGTGGCTGACGCGTTTCGCCGTTCTCCCGTTGCGCCGGTTCTTCCGCGACGGTCCGGCCCCGTCCAAGCACGATTTCGTCGGCCGGGTGTGCGTCGTGCGCACCGGCCGCGTCGACACCGGGTTCGGTCAGGCCGAACTCACCTCGGCCGATGGTTCCGCGGCCGTGATCCAGGTCAGGCAGAGCGCACAGCATGCCGCGACCGACCCCCTGCGACAGGGGGATTCAGCAGTCGTCTACGACTACGACCCGGCCGCCGACCTCTACTGGGTGGCCGCACTGGAGGGGAATTACTGATGTCTACCATCGCCATCGGATTCGGCGTGCTCATCGCGCTGTTGCTGCTCGTCACGCTCGCCGTGTTGCTGCTGGTCAGCAGGCTGTTCAAGAAGGTCAGCCAGGGGCGCGCGCTGATCATCTCCAAGATGCGCAAGGTCGATGTGACCTTCACCGGCGCGGTCGTGCTTCCGGTGCTGCACAAGGCCGAGATCATGGATATCTCGGTGAAGACGATCGAGATCGCCCGGCTCGGCCGCGACGGGCTGATCTGCCGCGACAATATCCGCGCCGACATCCGCATCACCTTCTTCGTGCGGGTGAACAAGACGGTCGAGGACGTGATCAAGGTGGCCCAGGCCATCGGCACCGACCGGGCCAGCGACCAGGGCACGCTGCAGGAACTGTTCAGCGCCAAGTTCTCCGAGGCGCTCAAGACCGTCGGCAAGCACCTGGACTTCACCGACCTCTACACCCATCGCGACGAGTTCCGCGACCGGATCATCGCGGTGATCGGCACCGACCTCAACGGCTACAGCCTCGAGGACGCCGCCATCGACTACCTCGAGCAGACGCCGCTGATCCAGCTCGACAGCCAGAACATCCTCGACGCCCAGGGCATCCGCAAGATCACCGAGCTCACCGCCATCGAGCATGTGCGCACCAACGAGTTCCGCCGCCAGGAGGAGAAGGAGATCACCAGGCAGAACGTCGAGGCCCGCGAGGCGGTGCTGGAACTGGAACGCCAGCAGTCCGACGCGGAGAACCGCCAGCGCCGCGAGGTGGAGACGCTGCGTGCCAGGGAAGAGGCCGAGATCCTGCGGGTGCAGGCCGAGGAGCGGCTCAAGGCGCAGACCGCGGCGATGCGTACCGAGGAAGCGCTCAGCATCCAGGCGCAGAACAAGGACAGGGAGATCGCGGTCGCGGAGAAGAACCGCGAGCGGGTGATCGCCATCGAGTCCGAGCGGATCGAGAAGGACCGTCAGCTCGAGGTCACCGACCGGGACCGGGCGGTGTCGATGGCCCGGATCGCCAATGAGCGCGAGCTCGAGACCGAGCGCCGCACGATGGCCGAGGTGGTGCGCGAGCGCGTCGCGGTCGACAAGACCGTGGCCGAGCAGGAGGAACAGATCAACCGGCTGCGCGCGGTCGAGGCCGCCGAGCGCGAACGGCAGGCGATCATCATCAGGGCCGAGGCCGATGCCCAGGAGCACCTGGTCAAGGACATCAAGGCCGCCGAGGCCGCCGAGGCCGCGGCGAAGTTCCGCGCCAAGGAGTCGCTGACCCTGGCCGAGGCCGAGGTCGCCGCCGCCGACCTGCAGGCCAAGGCCAAGATCCGGCTCGCCGAGGCCACCCAGGCCGAGTCCGCGGCCGCCGGGCTCGGGCAGGCACAGGTGCTCGAACGCGAGGCCGAGGCGATGGAGAAGGCGGGCCGCGCCGAGGCCGCGGTGCTGCGGGAGAAGAACCTGGCCGACGCTGAGGGGGTGCGCGAGAAGCTCAAGGGCGAGGCCGAGGGCCTGCACGAGAAGGCCGCCGCGATGGCCACCCTCGACGCCGCGACCCGCGAGCACGAGGAATTCCGGCTGAAGCTCGAGCTGCAGAAGGACGTGGAGCTGGCGATGGTGTCGGCGCAGCGCGACATCGCGCAGTCGCAGGCCGAGGTGCTGGCCGCGGGCCTGACCAACGCCAAGATCGACATCGTCGGCGGTGAGTCGATGTTCCTCGACCGGCTGGTCGGCTCGATCGGGCTCGGGAAGGGCCTGGACCGGCTGCTGCACTCCGACACCGGCGCCGCCGCGACCGCAGCGCTTGGCACCCTGCTCACCCGCAACGGCGACAGCGGGGCCGAATCCGGCCTGTCGCTGGAGAAGTGAGCACCGCGACGTCGCTCCCCGATCAGAACGGCGCGGTGGCCGAAATGCAGGCCACCGCGGCGGGGGCGGCCATGGACGGCAGCACCTACGAGGTGCTGCGCGCCCGGCTGCACGAGCAGGCGGGCGAGTTGGCCCAGCGCTGTGAGGAGCTCAACGACCGCCGAGTTGAGGGGTTCGGCGGTATCGAGCTCGCACTGCTGGGAACCGAACACATCCGGACCGAGCACAACTGCGTGCCCCGCGACATCGTGGGGCTCGCGGACGGCCGGATGCTGTTCGGGTACAACGTCTTCCTCGGTTTGAAGCCGCAGACCGAGATCGGTGATGTGTTCGCCGCGCACCGGTTCGACCGCACCGGCACCGACTTCGGTTTCGCGGCGGCCGAACAGGCAGGCCTGCTCGACGATCCGCGCTTGCGCCGGGACTTCACCGAGCTGTACCGGTACTACAGCCAGACCCACCTGCTGCAGTTGCGGCGGCTGGACGGCCGGATACTCGCGGTGTTCCAGACCGGACAGCGCACCGACGACATCAAGGTGCTGCGCTGGCAGGTCGATTCGGACGGCAGCGTGCGCTACCTGGACAACCGGGGCGAGCGCGAGCACGTCTTCCCGCCGTCGCACGAATTCGCCTGGACCGAGACCACCCGCGCCGACCAGGTGCTCGGCCGCCATCCGCATCTGTCGATTCTGGGCAGGGTGTTCGTCGAGACCATCGGCGGCACCCTCACGGTGAAGGTGGAGAACAACACCGAGACCGGAACCGGGATCTACAGCGAGCCGGTGGCCGAACCGCTGCAGAGCCTGGCCGATGCCGACGTGCACTACGCCGAGGTGGGCGCGCTGATCCTGCTGCGGATCCGGCCGTACAACGAATCCGGCTGGCGGCACCTGGTTTTCAACACCAGGACCAAGTCGGTGGTGCGGCTCGACGGAATCGGGCAGGCGTGCCGGTTGCTGCCCGAGGATCAGGGCATCATCTTCCCCGGCGGGTACTACCTCGAGACCGGCGTGCACAAGACCTTCGACGGCGCGGTCGACGATCTCGAGTACGAGCGCACCGTGCGGGCCGCCAACGGCGAGGACGTGCTGTACGTCTTCCACGCGCGGGCCGAGGGCCGCACCCTGCTGCTGCCCTACAACCTGATCCGCGAGCGGGTCGCCACGCCGATCACCTGCCACGGGTACTCGCTGTTCGACGACGGCACCATGGTGGTCTTCCGCGCGCTGTCGGACGAGCCGACCCGGGTGCACACCATGCAGGTGTGGCAGACCCCGTTCGTCGCCGACACCCATGCCGCCGGGCAGCCGGCCGGCTCCGGCGCGCTGGCCAGGGTGGGTAACGCCGAACTGGTGCGCGGGCTCTCGGACTGCCTGGCGGTGGCGCGGATGGTCGAGGACATGACCCCGACGACGGCGGTGTTCGAGGCCTTGATCGCCGCGTGTGTGCGCACCGCCGACCATCACCACTGGCTCGCCGACCCCGAGCTCGGCGAGCTCGGCGAGCCGATCGCCGCGGTGCGCGCCACCGCGGAGCAGGCGCTCGACGAGTTCGCGAAGGTCGCCGAACGCACCGCGGCGGCGGCCGCCGACCTCGACGCTGCGGGCGCCGACATCACCGGGCTGATCCGGCTCGGCCGCAGCGCCACTCATCGCAGCGCGCACGGCTGGGTCGACGACCTCGCCGCGCTGCGGGCCGCGGCCGGACGGCTCGAGCAGCTGCGCGCACTGCGCTACATCGACACCGACCGCGTCGCGGAGCTGGCCGACGAGGTGACCGCGGCGCTGGCCGACACCGGACGACGCTGTCTCGAATTCCTCGACAGCCCCACCGCTTTCGATGACTACGTCGGCGATCTCGACGACGCGGCGCACCGGGCGCGCGGCATCGCCACCGTCGCCGAGGCCACCCCGATCCGGGACTGGCTGACCGAGCGGATCACCGGGCTGCACGCGGTGACCGAGGTGGTCACCGAACTCGACACCACCGATCCGACGGTGCGCACCAGGGTGCTCGAGCACATCGGCAGCGTGCTCGCGGCCGCCAACGCCACCATCGCGGTGCTCGACGGCCGCCGCGCCGAGCTGGCCGCCGCCGAGAGCGCCGCCGCGTTCACCGCCGAATACGCCCTGCTCGGGCAGGCGGTGACCAGCGCGCTCACCATGGCCGATTCGCCCGAGACCTGCGAGGACCAGCTCACCCGGCTGCTCGGCACCGTCGACGAGATGGAGACCCGGTTCGGCGATCTCGCCGAGCACGCCGACCAGCTCACCGCCCGGCGCGAGGACATCTACGAGGCGTTCGCGGCCCGGCGGCAGGCGCTGCTCGACGAGCGCGCGCAGCGGGCGGACCGGCTCGCCGCCGCGGCCCGGCGGGTGCTCGCAGGCGTCGAACGCCGCAGCGCCGCGCTGCGCACCCAGGCCGAGGTCGACACGTATTTCGCCGCCGACGCCATGGTGACCCGCCTGCGAGCCACCATCGCCGAGCTCCGTGCGATCGGGGAGACGGTGCGGGCCGAGGAGCTCGACGGCCGGATCGCCGCGGCCAGGCAAGAGGCGGGCCGGGTCCTGCGCGATCGCACCGACCTCTATGTCGACGGCGGCGCGACGATCCGGCTCGGCAGGCACCGGTTCGCGGTGAACACCACCGTCCCCGAACTGGTTCTCGTCCCCGAGGACGGCGCCGCCTGCTTCCGGATCACCGGAACCGACTACCGGGCGCCGGTGTCCGCGTTCAGCGGCGAGGACGCGGAACTGTGGGCGCAGCAGGTGGTGTCGGAGTCACCGCTGCTCTATCGCGGCGAGTATCTCGCCACGGCGCTGCTCGCCGAGGCCGAGCGTTGCGGCGGGCTCGACGAGCTGCACGCGGCGGCGGAGTCGGGGTCGCTCGGCGCCGTGGTGCGGGCGGCGACCGAGCGGCGCTACGACGAGGGCTACCAGCCGGGCGTGCACGATCACGACGCCACCGTCATCCTCACCGAACTGCTGCGGGCGAGGGCGGCGGCCGGCCTGCTGCGCTATCGCCCCGTCGACCGTGCCGCCGCCCAGCTGTGGTGGCGGTTCGGAATGGCCGAGGACGCCCGCACCCGCTGGTCGGCGCGCATCGGTGCGTTGGCCCGGCTGGCCGCGATGTTCGCCGAGCAGCAGGCTCACCACCAGTTGCGGCACGAATTAGCCACTGCCATCGCGGAATTCGCGCCGACGCTCGGCTTCGACGGGCTGCTGCCCGAGCTCGCCGCCGCCTACCTGTTCGACGAGATCGCGGCCGAACCGGCGGGTTTCGTCACCGCGCGGGCCGCGGCGCGGCTGGTCGAGTCCTTCGGCCATCAGCTGCACACCGCGCGCGCCGACTACGACCGCGACCTGGCCGCCCTCGCCGACGATCTCCCCCTGCGCACGCAGCTGGTCACCGCCTGGCTCACCGGCTACCTCACCGCGCGTGGCGAACCGGCCGATCACCAGCATCTCGCCGAGGCGGTGGCGATCACGTTGTGTGGCAGCGATTTTCCGCGCTACCCAGCCGACGCCGAATTCGCCACGACGGCCACCGGTCTGCTCGGCACCCATCCGCGGATCGCCGCGGGCAGCCTCCCGGTGCGGCTCGACGAGCTCACCGCCCGTGCCCACAGCTTCCGGGCCGACCGGGTGCCCGCCTTCCGCGCGCATCTGCGCAGGCGCACCGAATTGCTCGCCGCCGAACGCACCCGCCTGCGGATGCACGAGTACCAGCCGAAGGTGATGAGCGGTTTCGTCCGCAATCAGCTGCTCGACACCGTGTACCTGCCGCTGATCGGCGACAATCTCGCCAAGCAGCTCGGCACCACCGGCGCGGGCAAGCGCACCGATCAGTCCGGTCTGCTGCTGCTCATCTCGCCGCCCGGCTACGGCAAGACCACACTCATGGAGTACGTCGCCGCCCGGCTCGGGCTGGTCTTCGTCAAGGTCGACGGCCCCTCACTCGGGCACCGCGTGCACTCGCTGGATCCGGCCGAGGCGCCGGACGCGGCCGCGCGCAGGGAGGTGGAGCGGATCAACTTCGCGCTCGAACTCGGCAACAATGTGCTGCTGTATCTCGACGACATCCAGCACACCTCGCCCGAACTGCTGCAGAAGTTCATCGCGCTCTGCGACGGCCAGCGGCGGATGGAAGGGGTGCGCGACGGCGAGACCCGCACCTACGAGCTGCGCGGGAAACGCTTCGCCGTCGCCATGGCGGGCAACCCGTACACCGAGCAGGGCAAGCGGTTCCGGCTGCCGGACATGCTCGCCAACCGCGCCGACGTGTGGAACCTCGGCGATGTGCTGTCCGGTCGCGACGAGGCGTTCGCGCTGAGCTACCTGGAGAACGCGCTGATCACCAATCCGGTGCTGGCACCGCTGTCCGCGCGCGCGAGTACCGACCTGGACATCCTCGTCCGGCTCGCCCGCGGCGACGACACCGCGCGCACCGACCAGCTCGATCACCCCTACACCGAGGCCGAACTCGCCGATATCGTCGCGGTCCTGCGCAAACTCCTGCACGTGCAGCGGGTGGTGACCACGGTCAACCAGGCCTATATCGCCTCGGCCGCCACCGCCGACTCCGCGCGCACCGAACCGCCGTTCCAGCTGCAAGGGTCCTATCGCAATACGAACGCGATGGCCGCCCGGATCGTTGCGGTCCTCGACGACAACGAGCTGGAGGCGCTGATCGACGACCACTATCGCGGTGAGGCGCAGACCCTCGCCGCGGGCGCCGAGGCCAACCTGCTCAGGCTGGCCGTGCTGCGCGGTCGCGCCACCCCGGCCGAGCTGGCCCGCTGGGCGGAGATCAAGGCCGCCTTCGTCCGGGAACAGGCACTCGGCAGCGGGGACGATCCCCTCGACCGCGCGGTCGGCGGCCTCGGCCTGCTCGCCGACCGGCTCGGCGCGGTGGAGGCGGCCATCCGTGGCATCGATTCCGGCGGGCCCACCGGCCAGCACGCGGCCGGAAAGTCCTGAATGAGCTGTCCGGCGGACCGCTTTCACGGAGGGGAGGAAGCGGTCCGCCGGGCGGGGGCGCCGATCACGCCTGCGGCAGCCGCAGCAGCGGGTTGGCCGTGGCGGAATTGCTGATGCTGAAGGTGATGCGGTCGGAGCGGTAGCGGTCCTCCGAGTATTCGGCGGGGGTACCGTCGGCGGTCGTGGTGACCCGGCGCAGCCGGAGCAGTGGGCAGCCCCGGCGGACCCCGAGCAGGCGGGCATCCGCCGAACCCGCTCCGACGGCATCGATCTGGTGCCTGCCGTAGGCGAACACCGTCCCGAACTCGCCGCGCAGGCTCTCGGTCACCGACACACAGTCGGCGGGCAGCCGCTCGATCGCCGCGACCAGGAACGGCGCGTACACGGTCCGTTCCAGCAGCACCGGTTCGTCGTCGAGATAGCGCAGGCGCACCACGTGCAGCACCTCGGCGTCGTCGTCGAGGTGCAGCAGCCGGCGGTCGACGTCGGTGGCCGGTCGCCGACGCTGGGACTGCACCCGGCTGGCGATCTCGTAGCCGTGCCGCTGCGCCCACTGCGCGAAACTGTGCAGCTCGGTGAAGGATTGGTGCCGTTCGCAGCGCAACACCAGCCGCCGCGCGCCCTGCCGCGAGCCGATCAGGCCCTCGGCGGCCAGCAGCTCCACCGCCCTGCGGACGGTACCGCGCGCGGCCTCGAAGGTCGCCATCAGTTGGGCCTCGGACGGCAGCTGGGAACCCACCGGGTACGCACCGCTGACGATGCCGTCGCGAATCGCGGCCGCGATCTGCTCGTACCGCACCGGCATGGCTCTCCTTCGATGTGAGTTGTGCGCAGTTCAATAGCAGCGCCGAATCCGGCCGCCATCATACGGTGTGCGAGAACACCGGATTGAGCCGCGCAGAGTTCAAAAATCCGCCATGCCCAGTTCACCGAAACGTCCCGAACGCCTGTCAGGCTCCGCCCTGCTTGTCTGTACAAGTTGTGTCAGATCGACCCGAACCCCCACCTGGGAGACAGCGTGAACGCAACGCGAATTGCCGGTCTCACCGCCGGCCTCATCATCGCCACGGCGGCCCTCGCCGGCTGTGGCGCGAAGAACGAAGACGAGGCCCGCACCGCCTCCGGTGTCGACGCCGCCGCCGCCACCTCCGTCGCCGACTTCGGCGGCATGGACGGGCTGATCGCGGCCGCGAAGGCGGAGGGCAAGCTCCACGTCATCGCGTTGCCGCCGGACTGGGCCAACTACGCCGAACTGCTGTCGACGTTCCAGGCCAAGTACGGCATCGAGATCGAGAGCGAGAACCCCGACGCCTCGTCCTCGGAGGAGATCGACGCCATCAAGACCCGCAAGGGCCAGGATCGCGCGCCCGACGTGCTCGACATCGGTGTGCAGTACGCCCTCTCCGGCACCGAGGAAGGCCTGTTCGCGCCCTACAAGGTGCAGAATTGGGACGACATCCCGGCGACCATGAAGGACCCCGACGGCAACTGGTTCAACGACTACGGCGGCTACGTCTCCATCGGTTGCGATGCCGCGCGGATCGCGGTGTGCCCCACCTCGTTCGCCGATCTGCTGAAGCCCGAGTACAAGGGCAAGGTCGCGCTCAACGGCAACCCGACCAAGTCGGGTTCGGCGTACTCCGGCGTGTTCGCCGCCGCGCTGGCCAACGGCGGTTCGTTCGACAACATCGCGCCCGGCATGGATTTCTTCGCCAAGCTGAAGGAGGTGGGCAACTACAACCCGGTCGAGTCCACCCCGGCCACCGTCCAGAAGGGCGAGACGCCGATCTCCATCGACTGGGACTACCTCAACGCCGGCTACGCCGAGCAGTTCAAGGACAAGGGCGTCGATTTCAAGGTCGCCATCCCGTCCGACGGCAAGTTCGCCAACTACTACGCGCAGGCGATCAACAAGGACGCGCCGCATCCGGCCGCCGCGCGCCTGTGGCAGGAGTTCCTCTTCAGCGCCGAGGGCCAGAACCTGTGGCTGAAGGGGTACGCACGCCCGGTGCTGCTGCCCGCCATGACCGCCGACGGCACCGTCGACAAGGCGCTGGCCGCCAAGCTCCCGGCAGTGGAGGGTGACCCCAGCTTCCCGACGCCCGCACAGGTCACCGCGGCCAAGGACGCGCTGACCAAGGGCTGGGACAAAGCCGTCTCCTGATGACCGCGGTAGTCCCCCGGCGCCCGACCCCGCTCGCGACCGCTGCGCGGCGCGGGCGGGGTCGGCTCGCCATCGTCCCCCTGTTCGCCTTCCTCGCCTTCGCCTTCGGGCTGCCGCTCGCGGCGATCACCTACGCCGCGTTCCAGGTGAGAGACCCTGCCACCAAAGATGTCTCGTTCGGCACCGGCAACATCTCCGCGTCTCTGCAGGACGCCTACCTGAACGCGCTGCGATCCAGCGTCGAGATCTCGGCGACGGTCGCGGTGCTCGGCGTGATCTGCGGAACCCTGCTCGCCCAGGCCGTTGTCTCCTCCGGCTGGGCTTGGCTACGTGAGCCGGTGCTCACGGCCTCAGGTGTGCTCGCCAACTTCGGCGGTGTGCCACTGGCTTTCGCCTGGGTCGCCACGCTCGGTAACGCAGGCATGCTCACCGACCTGTTCGACCTCACCGAATACGGCTGGAGTCTCTACAGTTTCACCGGATTGACCGCCGCCTACCTGTATTTCGCGATCCCGCTGATGGTGCTGACGATCACCCCGGCGCTGGACGGGCTGCGCCCGCAGTGGCGCGAGGCCGCCCAGAACAACGGCGCCTCCACCTGGCAGTTCTGGCGGCACGTCGGCATCCCGGTGCTCACGCCCTCGCTGCTCGGTGGCGGTGTGCTGCTGTTCGGCGCCTCGTTCGCCGCGCACGCCACCGCCGCGGCCATGCTCGGGACCGGCAGCACTGTCCCGCTGATCACCTTGAAGATCGCCGCCGCGCTCGGCGGAGACGTCCTGGTCGGACAGGAGAACGTGGCCTTCGCGATGAGTCTGGACATGATCGTGGTCGTCGCCGTGGTGATGGCGATCTATCTGCCCCTGCAACGCCGGAGCAGCCGATGGCTCGCCTGACCACGGTAGCCCGGAGGCGGCAGCGAAGCCTCACCACGCAAGCGCTCGAGGTCGGACGACGACGCAGCGCGATCGTCCGTCGGCCGCGGGCAGGCTGGTTCGTCCTGCTCGCCGGCGCTCTGTATTTCGGGGTGCCGATGCTGTCGGCGTTCCTGTTCACGGTGCTCGTACCCGGCGACGGGCCCGAGAGCGGCTGGAACCCCAGTGCCTACGGGCGCATTCTCGATGCCGACGGAATCGGTGCGAGCCTGGCGCTCTCGCTCGGCCTCGCCGCGGCGACGATCGTGCTCGTGGTGGCGCTCACGCTGCCCGCCATGATCGCGATCCGGCTCACCGCGCCACGGCTGCGGCCGGTGCTCGAGGTGCTGTGCACGCTGCCGCTGGTGGTGCCGCCGATCACCTTCGTGGCCGGGATCAAGCGAACGCTCACCTGGCAGGAACCGCTGTCGGCGACCCCGCTGTACAGCACGTTCATCGCGGTGCAGAATCCCACCTTCCCGTTCGTGCTCGTGCTGGCGTACGTGGTGCTCGCGCTGCCGTTCGTGTACCGCGCGCTGGACGCGGGTCTGCGCTCGCTGGATCTGCGCACGCTGGTCGAGGCGGCCCGTAATCTCGGTGCGAGCTGGCCGCAGGTGGTGTTCGGGGTGCTGATGCCGAATCTGCGGTCGGCGCTGGCCGGTGCCTGCTTCCTCACGTTGGCGCTGGTGCTCGGCGAGTACACCGTCGCCGCGCTGCTCAACTATCAGACCTATCCGGTCTGGATCGTCTGGAGTTCCGGGGTGGATCCGCAGCTGTCGGTGGCCGTCTCGCTCTTCAGTTTGGCGCTCACCTGGGTGCTGCTGCTCGCGCTGTCGACCGCGGGCGCACGCCGGAAGGAATCACGATGACAACCACCACCTCCGCTCAGGTCGAATTCTCCGGCCTGCGCCGGGATTTCGGCGGCACCGTCGCCCTCGACGGGCTCGACCTGAAGATCGAGCCCGGTGAGCTCATGGCCCTGCTCGGACCGTCCGGCTGCGGAAAGACGACCGCGCTGCGCTGTGTCGCGGGCTTCGAGCGGCCCGATTCGGGTGCGGTGCTCATCGACGACGTCGATATCACCGCGATCCCGGCCAACCGGCGCGACGCGGGCATGGTGTTCCAGTCCTACAGCCTGTTCCCCAATCTGACCGCGCGCGAGAACGTGGCCTTCGGCCTGCGGATCCGCAAGGTCAAGGCGGCGCAGCGGCGCGCGCGGGCCGCCGAACTGCTCGAGCTGGTCGGGCTGGCCGAGCTCGGTGACCGGTATCCGCATCAGCTCTCGGGTGGGCAACAGCAGCGGGTGGCGCTGGCCAGGGCGCTGGCCTTGCGTCCGCGCGTGCTGCTGCTCGACGAGCCGCTGTCGGCCCTGGACGCCAAGGTCCGCACCACGCTGCGCGAGGAGATCCGGCGCCTGCAGCTCTCGCTCGGCATCACCACCATCTTCGTCACCCACGATCAGGAGGAGGCGCTGTCGATGTCGGACCGGGTGGCGGTGCTGCGCGCGGGGCGCGTGGAACAGTGCGCCACCCCGGCCGAGCTGTACCACTCGCCCGCGACCGCGTTCGTCGCCGAGTTCGTGGGGACGATGAGCCGGATCCCAGGTCAGCTGCACGGCGACGAGGTGGAGGTGCTCGGGCAGCGGCTGCCGGTGCGCGGGTCGGCGCCGGCTGGATCACGGGTGGACGTCCTGGTGCGGCCCGAGGAGATCCTGGTGTCGAACGACGGCACCGCGAAGGTCGTGGCCACCTCGTTCCTCGGCGCGGTGACGCGGGTCGATCTGACCCTGGCCGACGGCACCCCGGTCAAGGCCGATGTGGCCACGCACGAGGCGGCGGAGCTGGTCTCCGGCGCCGGTGCCTCGGTGCGGCTGCGCGAGCGCCCGGTGCTGGTGGCCGCGTGCGCATGAGACCGCACGCGGTGCTGTTCGACATGGACGGCACCCTCGTCGACACCGAATCGCTGTGGTCGGATGTGGTGTCTGCGGTGTCGGCCGAGCTGGGCTACCGGCTCACCGACACCGACATCGCCGCGGTGACCGGGGCGTCCGTCGAGGACACGGCCGGTTTCCTCGCCCCGAGGACCGCCGCGCCGCCCGAGCTACTGAGCCGCCGCCTCGACGACGCCTTCTGCGCCGCCGTCGCCGCCGGAGTCACCGCCCGCCCCGGCGCGATGCGCCTGCTCGATTCGCTGCGGGCCGCAGGCATCCCCCTGGCCCTGGTCACCGCCTCCCCCCGCCGGGTCGTCGACCACGTCCTGCCCCACCTCGGCGCCGACCGCTTCACCACCATCGTCGCCGCCGAGGACGTCACCCGCACCAAACCCCACCCCGACCCTTATCTCACGGCCGCGGCCCGATTGGGTGTACGCGCTGAATCCTGTGTGGCCGTGGAGGATTCACCGACCGGCGTCGCCGCCGCCGAAGCCGCGGGCTGCCCCGTCCTCGTTGTGCCCTCGGTCCTGCCCATCCCCTGCTCCCCCGGCCGCCTGGTCACACCGACCCTCGAGGGCGTAGACCTCGCCGTCCTTTCGAAACTCGCTGCTCGAAAGACAGTATCGAATGCGATACCATCGCAAGGTGACGAAGTCCGCTAAAGCTCTCGCGAAGCTGCGGGAGTCGCCAACGAACGATCTCAGCAACCTGCCGGACCCGACCCACTACGCATACCGCGTTCTGTGGTCTGCGCCCGATGAAGAGTTTGTCGCGCTGTGCGCTGAATTCCCCTCGATGTCGTGGCTCGCGCCGACGCAGGAACAGGCTATCGAGGGCCTGCGAGAAATGGTCGCGGAGACAGTCAAGGACATGGCGGTCAATGGCGAGCAGGTCCCAGCACCGCTGTCCGAGCAGAGCTACAGTGGCCGGTTCCTGGTGCGGACCTCGTCCGAGCTGCATGCCCGCTTGGTCCGCGAGGCCAAGGAACTCAAAGTGTCCCTGAATCAGCTGATCAACCAGCGACTGTCCGCACAGTAGCCGGATTCCGGTCCGCAGGGTGCTCGGCTCGGAAGGCCCGCCGAAAGCTGGTCGGGGCCGTAGGGTCGGGCTGGTGATGCCTGCTGAAGTGAGTGCGTGGAGTGAGCGGGGGCGGCGGGTTGCGTGCCGGGCCGGGTCGGTGTTCGTGCGGTCGGAGCCTGGGGACGGGGTGGCGGTGCTGCTGCTGCACGGGTATCCGTCGAGTTCCTTCGATTTCCGTGGCATCGTGGACCGGCTCGGTGGGCGGGGGTGGATCGCGCCGGACTTTCTCGGGTTCGGCCTGTCGGACAAGCCGCGGCCGCACCGCTACAGCCTGTTCGAGCAGGCCGATCTCGTCGCGGAGGTCGTGGCCGAGGCCGGGGTGGACTCGGTGGTCCTGCTCGCCCACGACATGGGCACCTCCGTCGCCACCGAACTGCTCGCCCGCGACCTGGACGGCACCTTGCCGTTCACGGTGGAGCGGGCGGTACTGAGCAACGGCAGCGTGCTCCTGGATCGCGCCTCGCTACGCCCGATCCAGCGAATCCTGCGCGGCCCCTTCGGTTTCGCCGCGGCCCGATTGGCCAATCGTCCCCTGTTCGCCCGTGAGTTCGCGGCACTGTTCTCGCCGGAGCACCCGATCTCGCGCACGGAACTGGCCGCCCAGTGGGCACTGTTGTCGCACGCCGACGGACACCGCATCGCCCACCTGCTCACCGCCTATCTCGACGAGCGGGTCGTGCACGCGCCACGCTGGCACGGGGCCGTACGCGATTGGCCGAAACCACTCGGCTTCCTCTGGGGCACCGCGGACCCGGTCGCGACCACAGCGGTCCTGCGAGGGCTGCAGGACCTGCGCCCCGCAGCACAGGTCGTCGAACTCCCCGGCCTCGGCCACTATCCCCAACTGGAGGATCCGGCGGCCTACGCGGCGGGCGCCCGAACCCTGCTCGGAATCGACCACTAGGACGCAGGTCAGGCATCTTGCCGGGCAGACGAATTCAGTACCTGTTCCGGTACCGAGTCACGTAGGATTACCCGGTTGCCAATCAGCACCCTTCAGAGATAGCTTGTGGCTATGGGGGATTCGCTGCACCATCCACATGATGGTCTTGTCAAGCACACGCTCGGCAACCCTGCCACCGCTGCCGCGCTGGCACATCCGATCGTCGAAGCCGCTGCACCGCTGCTGGCCAAGCGGATCAAGTGGGACCAGTTCACTCGCGAGTCGGTCACGTTCGTGTCGAGACACTTGGCGCACGTTGAAAGTGATGTGCTGTACCGCAGTTGCACGGACGACGGCCGACCGGTCTATATCTACGTGCTGTACGAGCATCAGTCCAGCCCCGACAAGCTCATGGCGTTCCGGTTGCTGGAGTATGTCGTCTCGATCTGGAAACACCATCGCACCGTCTATCCCGATTCCGGTGATCTACTGCCGTTGGTGATTCCGATCGTCACCTATGCCAGTCCCCGGGGCCGTCCATGGACGGCAGCGACGCAACTCGCCGACCTCATCGATGTCGATGACGAACTGCGGGTGGAGCTGGAAGCATTTCTTCCTCGTTTGGGCTATCTGCTCAACGACCTCACCGTTACTCCGCTCGATGAGTTGCTCGCCCGGCCCGGATCTCCCTCGTCCAGGGTCCTGCAGGTGGTGCTGAAAGTCGCGCCGCGCAATCGCCGATTGCACATCGAGTTGCGTCCGCTGGAGCAGGACCTGCGGCAGGTCGACCACGATGACCTGGTCGCCTTCTTGGCGTACATTATCGAGGTAGGCGACACCGCCGATGAGGACTTCGAGACATTCGCCGCCGAGATCGGCTCCGAGGCGAGGGAGGCATTCATGACAACCGCAAGCCGACTCCAAGCCAAGGGCCGCGCCGAGGGGCGGGTCGAGCTGCTGGTGGAGTTGATGACCAAGAAGTTCGGACCGATACCGGCTCGGGTTGTCGATGCGGTTCGGGGAGCGGGGCGCGATCAGCTCGATGTGTGGGCCGATCGGTTGCTGTCGGCGCAGACACTCGACGATCTCGGCATCGTGTGACGACTGAGCACGGAGTCAGGCGACGACGTTTCGCTGCGGCACCCCGACGTACTCGCTGAGGGGCCGGATCAGCGCGTTGGACTCGCCCTGCTCGATGATGTGCGCGGTCCAGCCGGTGATCCGGCTCATCACGAAGATCGGGGTGAACACCTCGATATCGAATCCGAGCAGGTAGTAGGCGGGCCCGGTCGGGAAGTCCAGATTGGGTTCGATCCCGGTGGCCTCGTTCATGGTCCGCTCGAGGATCTCGTACATCTCGACCCATCGGGCCCCGTCGGTGACGGCCGCGACATCGAGGAAGGCCTGCTTCATGGTCGGCACCCTGGAGTCACCGTTCTTGTAGACCCGGTGGCCGAAGCCCATGACCTTTTGCTTCTGTGCCAGCTTGGTACGCAGCCACTGCTCGGCCAGTGCGGGGTCGCCGATGTCGAGCATGTCGTGCATGACCGCCTCGTTCGCGCCACCGTGCAGCGGGCCCTTGAGGGCGCCGATGGCGGCGGTCACCGCACTGTAGATATCCGACAGCGTGGAGGCGACCACGCGGGCGGCGAAGGTGGAGGCGTTGAAGCTGTGCTCGGCGTAGAGGATCAGCGAGACCTCGAAGGCCTTGACCAGTTCCGGCGCAGGCACCCGCCCGAAGCACATGTTCAGGAAGTTCTCGGCGAAGCCGAGGTGCGAGTGCGGCGCGACCGGTTCGAGCCCGTGCCGCTTGCGGTGATCGGCGGCCACGATGGTGGGCAGCACGGCCATCATGCGAAGTGCCTTGGCGCGGTTGGCCTTCGGCGAGTTGTCGGCCTCGGCCGGGTCCTCGGCGCCGAGCCAGCTGATGGCGGTGCGGACCACATCCATCGGGTGGCAGTTGTCCGGCATCTTCGCGATCAGCGCCAGTAGCGAGCGATCGACGCGCCGGGACACGCGCTCCCGTTGACAGAACTGCGCGTACTGCGCGTCGTTCGGCAGTTCGCCGTACCAGAGCAGGTAGGCGACCTGTTCGAAGGTGCAGTTCGCGGCCAGATCCTGCACCGCGTAGCCGCGGTAGGTCAGCGAGTTGGTCTCGGGCACCACCTTCGAGATCGCGGTGGTGTCGACGACGACCCCAGCCAGACCCTTGTAGATGGTCGGGATGGCGATATCCGCCGCCCGATCACCCCCACGCACCTCGCTCTGCGACACCGTGCTCATCGGTTCCCTCTCAGCGTGAAATTGAAGATGTCGGAGTCGAATTCGTTGTAGCGCTCGTACCGCAGGAGCTCGTAGAGCCGGCTCCGGTGCTGCATGCGGTCGAGCAGATCGGCCTGAGTGCCTGTGTCGAAGATCCGCCGCAGGCCGGTCTCAGCGGCGAACATGGCCAGCCGCAGCGTCGTCACCGGGTAGATGACGGCGTTGTAGCCGATGGCTTCCAGCGTCTGGGCCGAGATCAGTTCGGACTTGCCGAACTCGGTCATATTGGCCAGCAACGGCACCGAGACCGCGGCGCGGAACTTCTCGAACTCGGCCGGGGTGCGCAGCGCCTCGGTGAAGATCAGATCCGCCCCGGCGTCGGCGTACGCCTCGGCCCGGTCGACGGCCGCGTCGATGCCTTCGATACCCGCGGCGTCGGTGCGGGCGCAGATCACGAAGTTCGGGTCGCGGCGCGCGGCCACGGCCGCGCCGAGCCTGCGCAGCATGTCCTCGGTGGGCACCACGGCCTTGCCGTCGAGGTGCCCGCACCGCTTGGGGTTGACCTGATCCTCCAGGTGCAGCCCGGCGACGCCCGCGTCCTCCATGACGGTGACGGTGCGGGCGGCGCTCATCGGCTCGCCGAAACCGGTGTCGGCATCGATGAGCACCGGCAGATCGGTGACCCTCGCGATCTGCTGACCGCGTCCGGCCGCCTCGGTCAGTGTGGTCAGGCCGATATCGGGCAGGCCGAGATCGGCCGAGAGCACCGCACCCGACACGTAGACGCCTTCGAAGCCGATCTCCTGAATCAGCTTGGCCACCAACGGATTGAACGCACCGGGGAACCGCTGGATCGAGCCCGAGGTGAGTCCGGCCTTGAAGGCGGCGCGCTTGTCTGCCGCGGAGGTGGCGGCAGCGAGCAATCCGGTCATCAGAACAGGCCCTCCGGGGACTTGGGCGCGCGGGCGAGCACCTCCGCCGAGACGGTGAAACCGAGCTCCGACAGCTCGGCGGCGGAGAGCTCGCCCGCGCGCTGGACCACCTCGAGGAAGCGGTCCTGCTCAGCGGGTTCGACGACACCCTCGGCGAGGGTGCGGAACTTCGCGATGTACTGCTCGCGGGTGAACGGGCGCGCCCCGAGCGGGTGCGCGTCGGCGACGGCGAGCTCGTCGACGATGACCTCACCGCTGCGCAGCGTCACCTCGGCGCGGGCGCCGAACGCCTTCTCGTTCGGGTCGGTCGAGTGGTAGCGGCGGGTCCACTCCGGGTCCTCGGCGGTGGTGATCTTGTTCCACAGCTCGATCGTGTCGCGACGCTGGGCCCGCTCCGGCGCGTAGGAGCGCTCGTGATGCCAGGTGCCGTCCTGCAGCGCCACCGCGAAGATGTACATGATCGAGTGGTCCAGGGTTTCCCTGGACGCCTTGGGGTCGAACTTCTGCGGATCGTTCGATCCGGTGCCGATGACATAGTGGGTGTGGTGGCTGGTGCGCAGCACGACGGTGGCGATCTGGTCGAGGTCCCCGATCCGCTCACGCAGCCGGAACGCCAGGTCGATCGGGGCCTGGCTCTGGTACTCGGCCGAATGTTGCTTGGTGTAGGTGTCGAGGATGCCGCGCTTGGGCTCGCCAGGACCGGGCAGCGGCACCGAGTACTCGGCGTTCGGGCCGCCGAGCAGCCAGGCGATGACACCGTCCTCGCCCTCCCAGATCGGCGCGGGGGCGCCCTCGCCGCGCATCGCCCGATCGACCGCCTCGACCGCCATCTTCCCCGCGAAGGCGGGCGCGTAGGCCTTCCAGCTGGAGATCTCGCCCTTGCGCGACTGCCGGGTGCCGGTGGTGGTGTGCAGCGCCTGCCCGACCGCCTGGTAGATCGTCTCGGTGTCGAGGCCGAGCAGGGTGCCGATACCGGCCGCGGCCGACGGGCCGAGGTGGGCGACGTGATCGATCTTGTGCTCGTGCAGGCAGATCGCCCTGACCAGGTCGACCTGGATCTCGTACCCGGTGGCCAGCCCGCGGATCAGCTCGGCGCCGGTGCGGCCGGTGTGCTGGGCCACGGCCAGGATCGACGGGATGTTGTCACCGGGATGCGAGTACTCGGCGGCGAGGAAGGTGTCGTGGAAGTCGAGCTCGCGCACGGCGACCCCGTTGGCCCACGCGGCCCATTCCGGGGAGAATCGGCCGGGCACACCGAACACCGTGGCGCCGGGACCGTACGGGTGGGCCAGCGCCTGCGCGCGGGCGTTGGCGACCGGGCGGCGGGTGATCGAGGCCGCGGCGACGGCGGCGTTGTCGATGATCCGGTTGACGATCATCTCCTCGGTGTCGGCCTGCACCGCCACCGGGTCGGCGGCTACCTCGGCGATCCGCCAGGCCAGGTGCTCCTCGCGGGGGAAGTCCTCAGCGGAACGGTAGGTGCGGACGAGATGATGCTGCACAGCGCTGGCCTCCAGAACGTCGAAATATTCACCGGACATTTCGCACGTTACACACGCGACTACTCAGGCAGAACGCCTCGCAAATGCCTAATTTTGTGGAAGCCACCCGGCGAAATTGTGGAAGTTGCGAAAATCCGGGATGCTAGATTCGGCGCATGCAGAAGATGTTCGCGGGCGCCCGGTTGCGCACCCTGCGCGAGCAACGTGGACTGTCCCAGACCGCCATGGCGAAACTGCTCGAGCTATCGGTGAGTTATGTCAATCAGCTGGAGAACGACCAGCGCCCACTGACCGTGCCGGTGCTGCTCAAACTCAACGCCACCTTCGACCTGGAGATGGGCTTCTTCGCCGCCGACACCGACGCCAGGCTCCTCGCCGATCTGCACGACATCTTCGCCGAGGACCCCGACGCCGCCGCGATCACCAATGCCGAACTCGACGACCTCACCGCCCGGGTGCCCGCCGCGGCGCGCCTGCTGGTGAGCCTGCACCGTCGCCTGCGCAGCAGCACCCAGCAGATCGAGCAGTTCTCCGCGGGGATCGAGACGCCGGCGGGCGGCGCGCTCACCCCGTACGAGGACGTCCGGGACTTCTTCTACGACCGGCGCAACCACATCCCCGAACTCGATACCGCGGCCGAGGCCATGTTCACCGAGAACCGGCTCGGAATCGGCGGGCTCGACCTGCAGTTGTCGCGGCTGCTGCGGGAGCGCTACGGCATCAGCGTCACGATTCACTCGGACGATCCGGCCGATCCCGGACCCAAACGGGTGTACAACGCCGAAACCCGGCATCTGGTGCTGGCGCGCAGGCTCTCCGCCGGGCAGCGCGCATTTCAGCTCGCCACCCAACTGGCGTTCCTCGCGCAGCACCGCGCGATCGACACCATCAGCGCGGCGGCCGACCTGCCCGCCGAATCACGCGACCTGCTGCGGATCGGCTTGGCGAACTACTTCGCCGGCGCGCTGATCCTGCCGTACGGGCGGTTCCTGGATGCCGCGGAACGGTTCCGTTACGACATCGAACTGCTGTCCTCCACGTTCGAGGTGGGGTTCGAAACCGTCTGTCACCGGTTGTCGACGCTGCAGCGTCCGGGGCGGCGCGGGGTGCCGTTCTTCTTCGTCCGCACCGACCGCGCGGGCAACATCTCGAAGCGGCAGTCCGCCACGGCTTTCCACTTCTCCCGGGTGGGTGGCAGTTGCCCACTGTGGGTGGTACACGACGCGTTCGCCACACCGGGCCGGATCAGGACCCAGATCGCGGCGATGCCCGACGGCCGCAAGTACTTGTGGCTGGCGCGGACCACCGACGAGAGCACGCCCGGATTCCTCTCGCCCACCCGCGATTTCGCGATCGGGCTCGGCTGCGACATCGCGCACGCCGAACGGTTGGTGTATTCGACCGGGCTGCCCTTGCACGACGCGTCGGCCGCGGTGCCGATCGGGTCGGGGTGCAAGGTGTGTGAGCGGCCCCAGTGCGCCCAACGCGCGTTCCCGCAGTTGGGCCGTGGCATCCGCGTCGACGACAATCGCTCGGCCACCACTCCCTACGCCCACGACGACTACCTGCCACGCGAACGCTGACCCGCTGTGGTTCGCCGGCACGGCGACTCCTGTTGTCCCCGTGCCGGATCCACGCGGTAGCGTTTCAACGTGTCCGCTCCGAGCTGCGGCTATGCGCTGAGTGGTGCGGCGGTCACCCCGTAACCGAGGTTGGTCAACACCTCACTGGTCGCCTTCGCGAAATTCAGCGTGATGAAATGCAGACACGGCGCACCCTCATCGATCAACCGCTGCGCCATCTCGGTCGCGATCTGAATACCCTCGGCACGCACCGCCGCCTTGTCCTCCACCGGGCCACTGCCCGCCGCACGCCGCAACCGTTCCAGCACCACCGGCGACAACGGCCGACCACACAACTCCTCGGCCCGCTCCACCGTCCGCAACGACGTGATCGGCATCAACTCCGGAATGATCGGCTTGGCACCCTCCACCGGATCCAACGCCACCACCCGATCCCGCAACCGCAGATAATGCTCCACGTCGAAGAACATCTGCGTAATCGAATACTCCGCGCCCGCACGCAACTTCGCCGCCAGGAACCGGGTATCGTGATCCAGATCCGGCGAACGATGATGACCCTGCGGGAACGACGCCACCCCCACATGGAAATCACCCAGATCACGCACGATCCGCACCAGTTCCTCGGCGAACTCCACACCCTCGGGATGCCTGGTCCACTCCCCCAGCGGATCACCCGGTGGATCACCACGCAACACGAGAAGGTTCCGGATGCCCGCGTCGGCGTAGGAACCGACGAGCGCGCGCAACTCGTCGATACTGTGGCCGACGGCAGTGAGGTGGGCGACCGGCAGCAGCGTGGTCTCGGTGGCCAGCTCACCGGTGATCCGCACGGTGCGGTCCTTGGTGGAACCACCGGCACCGTATGTCATCGACACGAACGCCGGATGCATCCGCTCGAACTCGCGCACCGCACGCCACAGCCTGGCCTCACCCGCCCCGTCACGCGGCGGATTGAACTCCACCGAGAACGGGACGCGACCGCTCGCGGCCGCATGGATGGGCAGGCTCCGCGCCACCGAATGCCCGGTGCCGCGGGCGGTTTCACCGCAGTACTGCCGTCCCGAACCGATCTTCGTCATAGCTGTTCTCCTAGCCCCGTGCCCGGCACAGCGGCAGGTCTTCGGACTCGCGGGCACCGACCCCGCGGGTCGACCTACCGGCCGTCGCTTCCCGGACACAGTCCGGTGCTCGAATGACGGCTTTCGTTCCTGCTCACCGCTGCGGGACAGTCCCGGATTCCCACCGGGTTCCCTCTTCACCCCGAAACGCCACATGGGAGGCGCGGGATGTCGACACCGGGCCGAGCGGGGACTCCCGACATCCAGGCCACCGGCGAACCAGCTGCCCCGACAGCATACGACACGTTCACCACGGCGCACCGGCGCCATTCAGACGGCGGCCATCCCCGCGCGGGACTCTCGGCGTTCGGAAAGGGGTTATACGGGTATGGATCGCCGGGTCGACGGGGTCAGTCGGCGCACCGTGTTGTTCGCCGCGGGTGCGGCCGTCGCCGCGGCCGGGCTGGCGCAACCCATGCCCGCCGGGCCGATCACGCGGGTCACGGCGGCGGGACCGTCGGGGAGTGCCGAGCGGGCGGAACTGGCGGAGCGGGCCATTGTGGCGCGGCATGTGCGCACACTGTGGGGGCATTCGGGGTGGCGGCTCGGGCTGCTCGTCTGGCCCGCGACACCGGCCGACCAGTCGTTCCTGCGGTGGTGCTACTGGTGGCAGGCCCACCTGCTCGACTGCGCGATCGACGCCGCGCACCGCCACAGCACCCCCGAACGGGTGGCCAGGGTGGCCGCGCTGGCCTATGGCATCAGGACCCGCAACGTCACCGGCTGGGCGAACCGCTACTACGACGACATGGCCTGGCTGGTGCTGGCGCTGGACCGGGCCGACCGGCTGCTCGGCGTCCGGTTCGACGGTGCCGTCGACGAACTGCTGACCGCGCTGGACGACGGCTGGAACCCGGAGGTCGGCGCGGTGCCGTGGCGGCGCGGTGACCGCTACTACAACACCCCCGCGGTCGGCCCGACCGGGATCGCGATGGCCCGGCTCGGCAGAGTGCCGCGCGCCGCGCAGCTGGCCGAGTTCCTCTACACGCGGCTGCACGACACCGGCACCGGGCTGATCCTCGACGGTGTGCACGAACCGGACGGGCGGGTACAGCGCGACATCCACACCTACTGCCAGGGCGTGGCGATCGGGCTGAACACCGAATTGGCCGTACGCACCGGTGATCCGGTGCACCATCGGCGCGCGAGCGCCCTGATCGAGGCGGTGGCGCAGCGGCTCACCACCGACGGGGTGATCGCCGCCGCCGACACGAACGACTCCGGGCTGTTCATGGGAATTCTCGCCCGCTATCTCGCCGAAGCCGCACTGGTGCTCGGTAACAGGACCGCCGCCACGATCGTCCACACCTCCGCCGAAGCGGCGTGGCGCAACCGCGCCGAGGTCGACGGCCTCCCCCTGTTCGGCACCGACTGGGCACGTCCCGTCACCGCCCCGAACCAGCCGGGTACCTTCCTCCAACTCACCTCCTCGGCCACCGCGGGCTCGGCCAACCTCAGCCGCGACCTCTCGGTCCAGCTCAGCAGCTGGATCCTCCTCGAAGCCGACCACCAGCTCACCGCCGCGGACCGCTGAACCGCGAAACGGCCCGTGCCGGTTGCCAAGTGGGTGGCGTTTACGGCATCTTTACGTGGATGACCGGCTTACCGTTCCAGCCCCGTCCACTCGCCCACGTCACGATGGGGCTCGGGTGGGATCCGGCCGATCGCGGCGGGTTCTTCCGGCGGGGGAACTCCGACATCGATCTCAATGCCGCCGCGTTGCTGTTCGCCGGAACGGATTTCGTCGATGTGGCCTACCACGAACAGCTGACCTCACGGGACGGTTCGACCAGGCATCTCGGCGACAGTGTCACCGGAGACGGGGACGGCGACAACGAGATGATCGTGGTCGATCTGACCAAGGTCGACCCGGTGGTCACGGCAGTGGTCTTCCTGGTCAGCTGCTATACCGGCCATCGGTTCGGGCAGATCGAGAACGGGTTCTGCCGGGTCGTGGACAATGTGACCGGGGTGGAGCTGGTGCGCTTCGATCTCGCCGACGCCGCCGAGCACACCGGCCTGGTCATCGGCATGCTGCACCGCCCGCGCGGCAGCTGGGAGTACACCGCGATCGTCGAGCCGATCCAGGTCGAGCACATCGCCGACGCGGTCCCGCTCATCGCGCGGCAACTCGGCCGTTGACGACACCGCGCGGCAGGCGAACTCTTTGACCACACCGAAAGAGTGAGTGTACAGTCACTCACGTGAGCAAGAGCGGAGTCACTCTCTCCCGATCGGACCTGCGGCGCGACGCCGTCGTCGACGCCGCGATCGTCGAGTTCGCCAGGACCGGCTACCACGGCACGCCGATCGCCACCGTGGCGGCGACCGCGCAGATCTCTCCCGCGTACGTGTTCAAGCTCTTCCCCGGCAAGGTCGCCCTGTTCGTCGCGGCGCTGGAGCGCTGCTTCGACCAGATCACCGCCGCCATGTCGGCCGGTGCGGCAAGGGCCGCCGCCGAGGCTACCCCCGAGCAGCTCCTCTACGACATGGGCGGGGCCTACGCGGAGCTGATCAGCGACAAGAACTTGCTCATGCTGCAGGTCCACGCCCAGTCCGTGGCCGATGTCCCCGAAATCGGCCAGGCGCTGCGCGAAGGCCTGGCCAGGGTGACCGAACTCGCCAAACAGCGTTCCGGCGCGGAGGACGCGCTGGTCCAGCGGTTCATCGCGTTCGGGCAGCTGTGCCACCTGATCACCACCCTCGGACTCGACGGCGATACCAGCCCCTGGGCGCAGATCGTCTCAGCCGGCATCCGCCATCCGAAACTTCGCTGACCACGCGTGCCCCCTCGGGGGCGTTTTTTCGACCAATAAAGTGATTGACCAGTCACACACTAGGAGAGATCATGTCCACCACCGCCACCGAAATCGTCCTGCCCGGCCGGGTGGAACCCGACGGCCTGCTCGTCACCCACCGCGAACTGCCCGCTCCCGGCGCCGGGCAGGCGCTCGTCGAGGTCGAGGCCAGCGGCGTCTCGTTCGCCGAGCAGCAGATGCGCCGCGGCAAGTACTACGACCAGCCCGCCTTCCCCTTCGTGCCCGGCTACGACCTGGTCGGCACCGTCTCGGCCGTGGGCACCGGGGTCGATCCGGCGCTGATCGGCACCAGGGTCGCCGCGCTGACCAAGATCGGCGGCTGGGCCAGTCACGCGGTCCTCGACGCGGCCGATCTGGTCCCGGTGCCCGCCGAACTCGATGCCGCGGCGGCCGAGACGTTCGTGGTCAACGGGATCACGGCCTGGCAGATGCTCTTCCGCACCGCCGGGGTGCGGCCAGGGCAGACCGTGCTGGTGCACGGCGCCAATGGTGGTGTCGGCTCCACCCTGGTGCAGTTGGCGCGCGCCAAGGGAATTCAGGTCATCGGGACGGCGTCGGCACGCCATGCCGACGCGGTACGCGCGCTCGGTGCCACCTGGGTCGACTACCGCGACGACGTGCCGGAGCGGGTGCGCGCGCTGGCGCCCGACGGCGTCGACGCGGTCTTCGACCACATCGGCGGACCAGGCATCGCCGACTCCTTCGCGCTGCTCGCTCCACACGGCACCCTGGTCTCCTACGGCACCGCCGCGACCAAGAACAACACGGGCAATTCCCGGCTGCCGGTACTGAGGCTGCTGGCCCGGCTGCTGTGGTGGAACGCCATGCCGAACTCGCGCAGTGCGCATTTCTTCAATCTGTGGGCGGGCAAGCGCGACCGCACCCACTTCCGCGCGCGCATCGCCGCCGACCTCGGCGAAGTCTTCGCACTCGCCGCGCGTGGCGAGCTGCGCGCCCAGGTCGCCGCCCGCATCCCGCTGACCGACGCCGCGCACGCGATGGCCCTCGCCGAGTCGGGCACCGTTCTCGGCAAAGTCGTCCTCGTCGCCTGAGTCAAGGAGATCCGTGACCTCGCCGCCGCGCCTAGGTACCAGTCCCGCACGTGACGAATCGCCTGCCGACCTCGGCCCCTGCCGCGCCGCGAGCACGGGAGGGGCCGATCCGGTCAGGCGTCGATCCTGCGATCCTTGGTCTCCACGATCAGCCGGGTGCACACCACGCTGATCACGGACAGCCCCGCGAGCAGCGCACCCACCCAGAACGAGCCGGGACCGGCCAGCAGCTTGGTGGCGATCAGCGGCGGCAGCGCGCCACCGAGAATGCCTGCCAGGTTGTAGCCCATGCCGGCACCGGTGTAGCGGTACCTGGCTTGGAACATCTCCGGTAGCAGCGCACCCGCCGGACCGTAGGCGATGCCGAAGATCGCGAGGGTACCGAACAGCCCGACGGCGAAGGCGAGCGCGCCGCCGATGTCGAGAATCGGGAACAGGACCAGGCTCCACGGCACCGCGGCCGCGCAGGAGACCATGATGACCCGGCGGCGGCCGACCCGATCCGACCACAGCGCCGAGGCTGCGGTGGCGAGACCGAAGACGACGGCGGCCACCATGCCCATGCCGAGGATGTAGTCACGGGACAGTTTCAGGGTGCCGACACCGTAGCTGGTGAGGAAGGCCGTCCCCGTGTAGAAGAGCGAGAACAGACTGGTCAGCGCGCCCGCCGCGATCAGGATCTCCCTCGGCTGGGCGCGCACCGCGTCCAGGAAGGGCAGCGCGCGGGTGGCGGGCACGGCACTCTCGCGCACCCGATCACGGAACACCGGCGTTTCGGCGACCGCCAACCGCACCCACAGCCCCACCCCGACCAGCACGCACGACAGCAGGAACGGAATCCGCCAGCCGTAGTCGAGAAAGGCGTCGCTCGCGGTGCCGAGCGTACGGCTCGCGATCAGGAAGGTGGCGCTGGACAGGAAAAAGGCGAAGGCGGGACCGAGCTGGGGGAACATGGCGTACAGCCCGCGCTTGCCCGCCGGCGCGTACTCCGCGGTGAGCAGCGTCGCCCCGGCCCATTCGCCGCCGACCGCGAATCCCTGCAGGAAGCGCATGGCGACCAGGAGCACGGGCGCCCAGATGCCGATACCGCCGGGCATGATGCCGAACACGCCGGTGCTGTACCCGGGCAGCAGCCCGATGGCCACGGTGGCGAAGCCCATGATGAGCAGTGTCCACACCAGCGTCCGCTTGCGTCCGATCCGATCACCGAAGTGCCCGAACAGGATCGCACCGACCGGCCGGGCGAAGAAGGCGACCGCGAAGGTCGCGAACGAGGCAAGGGTGGCCGTCGCCGGGTCGGCGGCGGGGAAGAACACCTTCGGGAACACCAGCGCGGCGGCCGTGCCGTAGATGAAGAAGTCGTAGAACTCGATGGTCGTTCCGATGGAGCTGGCGGCCGCCACCCGCCGCAGTACGGCGGGGGAAACGTCGGGGACGGCGGGGGGCTCCGGCGGTGGCGTGGTGTCTTTCAGGGTCGTCACCGTGTTCTCACTCTCTCGCAAGGCCCGGCGCCTCAGCGCGCCGGATGCGAACACGGTAGTAATCCACGTCACATTCCCTGCACCCCCGAATAGGGGGTACGTGGGAGGCCGCTACGGGGTGCCGGGTGAGCCGGAGCCGGTGGCCGCGCGGAACGCCTCGACCGCGGTCGGCAGGGTCGGGAAGAGGTGATCGGCGCCGATGCGTTCGGTCATGCCGAACGCGTCCAGATCGTCGCGCAGATCGTGTTTGACCCGCGCCATCGCGAAGACCACACCGCGCGAGGCCAATTCGGCCCGCACCTGTTCGACGGCGTCGAGCGCGGTGAGGTCGACCTCCACATTGGCCTCGACATTGAGCACGAACCAGCGCACCGGCGACCCGCTGCGCTCGGCCGACCAGTCCACCGCGGCGAGCGCGCGCTTGCGGAAGTCCTCGGCATTGGCGAAGAACAGCGGTGCGTCGTAGCGGTAGACCACAAGTCCGGGAAGGGGTTTCGCCTCTGGGTAGTCGTCCACATCGTGCATGCCCGCGACATCGGGGACGAACCCGAGGATGGCGTCGTGGCCGCGCGCGATCCGGCGCAGCAGATCGAACACCGAGAGGGCCACGGCGACCAGCACGCCGTAGAGCACGCCGAAGATCAGCACCGCCCCCGCGGTCACCAGGGCGAGAAGCAGTTCGCTGCGCCGGAACCGGGCGATCCGCCGCAACTCACGCACATCGATCAGCCGCAACGCGGCGTACACGACCAGCGCGCCGAGGGCGGCGGCGGGGAACTGGGCGAGCACACCGGTCGCGCCGAACAGCACGATCAGCACCGAGACCAGGGCGACCACCGAGTAGAGCTGGCTGCGCGCCCCCATCAGATCGGCGATGGTGGTGCGGCTGCTGCTACAGCTCACCGGGAAGCCGTGCGTCAGCGCGGTCGCCACATTGGTCGCGCCGAGACCGGCGAGCTCGGTGTTGACCTGGACCTGCTGTCCGTGCCGCACCGCGAAAGCGCGGGCGGTCAGCGCGTTGTCGGAGAACCCGACAACCGCGATGCCCACCGCGGGCAGCAGCAGCATCGCCACGTCCGCGAGCGCGATGCTCGGTACGCTCGGCACCGGCAACCCGGCGGGCACCTGTCCGATCACCTCGATCCCGAAGCGCTGCAACGACAGCAGTGCCACCGCGATCGTGGCGGCGAGCACCGCGAGCAGTGGGCCCGGCGCGCGCGGCGCCCACCTGGCCAGGATCAGCAGCATGGCGAGGACGGCGGCCGACAGCAACGCGGTCGCCGGATGCCACTGGCCCAGGTTCGCCACGAACGACCGCAGCGTGGCGGTCACCGACTCCCCGTCGACCGGCACCCCGGTGACCCGGCTGAGCTGGCTGATGATCATCAGCCCCGCGGTCCCGGCCAGATACCCGATCAGCACCGGTCGCGACAGCAGATCGGCGAGCACCCCGAGCCGGGCCACCGACGCGAGCAGGCACAGCGCCCCGACCAGCAGGGCGAGCAGGGCGGCCAGCGTGGCGTAGCGGGTCGGGTCTCCGGCGGCCAGCGGAGCCAGCGTCACCGCGGTGAGCAGCGCGGTGGTCGATTCCGGACCGACCGAGAGCTGCCGCGAGGTGGCGATCAGCACATAGACCGCCAGGGGCGCGACGGTCGCCCACAACCCGACGACCGGAGGCAGGCCCGCCACCGTCGCGTACGCCATGACCTGGGGAATCAGATACGCGGCCACCGTGACACCCGCGACCACGTCCGGACGCAGCCACGCGCGCCGATAGCCCCGGAACTGCCGCAGACCCGGCAGTGCTCGCTCCAACACAGTCCGATCATTGTGCGCTTTCCCGCCGGGATCCGACAGCCCGCGCCCGTCGGCGCGTCGGCCGTACCGCGCCGACCAGGCGAAATCCGTTGTGCTGCAGCCCGGCCCGCGAGTCCGTAGCCTGGGTTCGTGATTACGCTGAAGAAGGAAGACGGCGCGGCCGACCTCGCCGGCATCACCAAGATGAGCGTGGGGGTGAGCTGGGATCCGTCGGCCGGTTCCAGCGGCGGGCTGCTCGGCATGGCGCGGCGCAAGCGCGGCGTCGACCTCGACCTGATCGCCGTGCTGATGCAGGGCGGTGAACCGGTCCGCTTCGCCGGACTCGACTCCCTCGATCCGCTCGGCAACGGCGCGGTGCTGCACACCGGCGACGAACAGACCGGCGCTGCCGCGGGCGACGACGAGACCGTGCACGTCACCTTCGCCCAGATTCCGTCCGGCATCGATGCGATCGTGTTCGTCGCCGCGGCGTTCAAGAAGGGCTCCTCGTTCGAGAAGGCCAACAACGTCTCGTTCAAGATCTACGACGCCACCGGTGCCGACAGCCAGCCGGTCGCCGACATCTGGCCCTCCCTGCTCGGCGCCGAGAACGCCAACGCGATCGCCCGCGCCTTCCGCAACGGCCAGGTCTGGCAGCTCGAGGTACTCGACCGCAAGGGCAAGATCAAGCAGGGCGACCGCCAGGCGCTGCTGCGATTCGCCATCGCGTAGCCAGCGCCGGAGGCCGCACCACGCACCCGGCTACGGTAGTAACCGATAGCGAAGGGTATGTGATGAGCGCACAGTTGTTGATCGTCGAGGACGACACCAGGGTCAGGGCATCGCTGCGGCTGGCGATGGAAGACGAAGGCTACGTCGTCGACGAGGCCGAACGCGCCGAAGTCGCGCTGGACAAGGTGCGCGACTTCGGCGTGCCCGATGTGATGATCGTCGATCTCATGCTCGACGGCATGGACGGCTTCACCTGCATCAGGGAGGTGCGGCGCGATCACGACGTGCCGATCATCGTGGTCAGCGCGCGCGACGACACCCACGACGTGGTCGCCGCGCTGGAGGCCGGTGCCGACGACTTCGTCACCAAGCCGTTCGAGGTGAAGGAGCTCACCGCGCGCATCCGCGCGCTGCGGCGCCGCACCAGGAACGCCACCGACCGCGATGTCACCGAGATCGTCCTCGACGCCGCTCTCGACCGGCGGCTGATCCTGTCGCCCGAGCGCGGTCTGCTCCGCCTCAACGGCGGCGAGGTGCACCTGACGCTGACCGAGTTCCGCCTGCTGTGCGAACTCGCCCAGAACGACAGCCTGGTGCTGAGCAGGCAGACACTGCTGGAGAAGATCTGGGACCGCGGGTTCTTCGGCGACGAGCGCATCGTCGATGTCCATGTGCGCAGGCTGCGCACCAAGATCGAACGCGACCCCGCCGACCCACGTCTCATCGTCACTGTGCGTGGCCTCGGCTACCGGCTCGATGTCCAAGGCTGACCGAGCCTCCCGCTGGCCGGTGCGCTGGCGCGGCCTGCGCGGCCGGGTGATGGCCGCGTTCGTCCTCGGCGCGGGCCTGGTCGCGCTGGTACTCGCGGGCTCGGTGTACGGCATCAGCACCAGCTATATGGAATCGCAGCGGGTGCGCAGTATCGAGCGCGCCGTGAACATCCATGCCGAACTGCTGCGGTTGCGGCTCGACGACCCGGCACTGTCCGGTGACGAGGCGATCGCCGAACTGGCCCTGCCCACCGGGACCATCGCCATGCTGCACCGTGGGTCGACCTGGTCGATCGCCGACGCCGACGACGGCATCACCGCGGCGCCGCCGGTGGTCGACCCGACGGTGGCGGTACCCCAGGCCGCCACCCGCGTCGAACTCGCCGGCGTGCCGTATCTGCGGGTGTGGGCGCCGGTCGACGACACCGCCGTGCTCTACGAGTTCGCGCCGGTGCAGGAACTCGACTCCACCCTTGCCATGCTGCGTACGATTCTGCTCGCCTGCGCGGCGCTGTCGGTCACCGTGGCGGCCGCGGTGGGTGCCTGGGCGGCGGATCGGGCGCTGAGCCCGCTGCGGCAGGTCTCGGCCACCGCCTCGCGCATCGCCTCCGGCGAGCAGGATCTGCGGCTGGCACACTCCACCGACGAGGACCTCTCGACCACGGTCAACTCGTTCAACGCCATGGTCGACGCGCTGCAACGCCGGATCGAACGCGAGCGCAGGCTGGTCTCCGACCTCAGCCACGAGCTGCGCACCCCGCTGACCACCCTCACCACCTCGGCCACCGTGCTGGCGGGCCACCGGGAGGAACTGTCGCAACGGCCGCGCGCCGCACTGGATCTGCTCGTCGAGGAGACCTCCTATCTGCGCGGGCTACTCGACGACATGCTGGCGCTCGCCCGTGCCGAGGCCGGGATCCACCGCTCGGAGCCCGCGCCGCTGTCGCTGGCCGAGCTCCTCGGTCACCTGCTCAGCAGCCGCGACAGCGCGCCGGGGCTGCTGGACGTGCGGGACGAGGGCATGGTGCGCGGGCGGCGGATGGAACTCGAACGCGCGCTGGTGAATCTGCTCGCCAATGCCGATCGGCACGGTGGTGGGCTGGTCGGTGCCAGGGTAGAGCGCGAGGGCGCCGAGATCAGGGTGATCATCGACGACGCGGGCCCCGGTGTCGCGGTCGCGGACCGGACGCGGATCTTCGAACGGTTCGTCACCGCATCGCGGGCGACGGCGGGCACCGGGATCGGGCTCGCCCTGGTCGCCGAGACCGTGGCGGGTCACCACGGCACGTTGTCGTGCACCGACCGGCCCGGTGGTGGCGCGCGGTTCACCATGAGCATTCCGGCGATGGCAGATTTTTGTCACACGATCGCAAACTAACCGCCGGATTCATCGAAACGAAGCATTGGAATCCTGCTTCCGGTCACCGGAATCGCTTGCCCAGCGTCCGGTTCGGAGGAGGACAACCGTCGTGCGGGCACTCGCCCAGCGAAGGACCAGATGTCCGGATGCTGTTGGGCGGCACACGATTCCGGTGGCCTCTCGCCAACGAAAACAACGAGCCCGGTGCTTGGCGCACCGGGCTCGTTGTGGTCTTGCGAATGATCAGCCGAGGCTGAACGGCTGGCCCCACAGGGTGACGGTGGAGCTGATGTTCTCGGTCTCGACCTTGACCTTGACGAAGGCACGCGCCTGCGCGTAGCCACCGCAGCCCGACAGTCCGATGGTGGAGTCGGACCAGGTCACCGAACCGCTCTTGCCCTTGAACTTGTTGTTGGTGCTGTGGTCCTCGTTGCCGTAGTCGTCCGGGCCCTCACGGTCGAGGAGGTAGAACGACTTGGCCTGGCCGGGCCCGAGGCTCAGCTCGGCGCCGGACTCGACGCCGCCGCCGGCCTCACCTTCCCAGTCGGTCTCGGCCTCGGCGCCGCCCTCGACACCGCCGCCGTCGATGTTGACCTGGCAGCCGACGACGTAGCCCGGGTAGATCTTGCCGCCCTTGGCGTTACCGGAGACCTCGACCTGCGCCGAGCCGGAAACCCAGGTGTTGCGGTGCACGGGGGTGGCACCCATCGAGGGGCTGATCAGCGCCGACTCGTTCACCAGGCGAACGGTGACGGTGCTGCCGTCGGACAGAGTCTTGACGATCTCGCCGCCGGGCAGTGGAACGAAGGTGTCGGCGTTGGCCGCACCGGTGGACAGGAGCCCGAAGGTCAGGGCAGCCGCGCCGACCACACCGGCCAGCCGAGCCGAATTCTTACGGTCGATCATGTATTTCATCCTCGGATCGAAGGTTGTGTGTCGGGGAGCGATCAGCCGATGCTGAACGGCGCACCGTAGAGGGTGGTCTTGGAGTAGTCGTTGCCGATGATCTCGACCACGCTGTAGGAACGCGCCTGGGCGTAGCCCGCGCAACCCTGGACCTGGATCTCCACGTCCTGGTACTCGATCGAGTAGACACCCGGCTTGGTGATGTCCTTCTTGTCGATCTGGACGAACTTGACCTCGCCCGGGCCCAGCTCGACGCCGGCCGAACCGCCGATGCCCATACCACCGGTGCTGACGCTGCCGGAGATGCCCGCCGAGATGGCGTCGTCACCGATGGCGACCTGGCAGCCGATGATGTAACCGGTGTTCAGCTGCGAGGCGCCGTGGGTGGAGGAATTATTGGTGCCCGGCTTGTTGTTCGGGCCGTTGTACGGACCGACCTCGCCCTCCGGGGTGGCGGTGACGTCGGCGGTCACGGTGGCCGAGACCCACGCGACGCGACCGGCGCCGTTGGCCGCCAGGGACGGGGAGACCAGCGCGCTTTCGCCGGTCCGCTTGATCGTGGCGCCGGGCGCGGCCTTCTCGCCGTCCGGCAGCGGCACGAACGCGTCGGCGCCCGCGGTGCCCGCCACCAGCGCACCCAGTGCGAGCACGGCAACACCGGTGCCGGCGGCGCGCAGGCCACGGGTACCGCGAATACGGTTGATTCTCATACTTCCCCTCATCAGGTTTCGAGCTGTCATACCTGCCGACACGGCACACCTGTCCGGGCGCGTCGACGGCCGAGCCGAGCTTTCCGCCCGTCTATGGCGCGATAGATACCGCGCCACGGCCCGACGATGAAGCTCACGAAACGGGAAGGTTTCCGGTTTTTTTCAGTTGTATGACGATGCCTATCGTGCGATCGCAATATTCCATCGCCCGCCGCTGCCGAGCCCGATCGGGCTTGCGGCGGTGCTGTCAACACGGCTTGTCAGACAGCGGAAGTCGGGGCGATTTCACTGTTCCCTGGATGGTTGCCGAGTTACGGTTTCCCGCATGGACGACATCGAGTTGGATTTGCCGAGCGTCGCTTCTGCCAACAACTCAGGACGCATTCTCGACATCGGCGCGGTCGGTCTGCGCAACCCCCTGCCGATCGACGGCGAACGGACACAAGCCTATGTGTCCTGTGTGGACGGCACCACCCTGCGCCTGCCGGACTCGCTGCAGAACTGGGCCATGCAGACCCTCGCCGCGAACTACGACCTACGCTCCACCGGCCTACCCTCGCTGTTCCCGTGCCGCTTCGAATTCGGCATCCGCGACGGTGCCGCCTACGCGGTCCCCGTCCGCGACCAGCGGGCCGGTCGCACACCCCAGCCCGCCGCCTGACCCCACCTCCCCCACGCCCCGCTGATCGCCTGCGCGTCAGGCGATCGGGGGCAGATGCACGACCTGACCGGCGTAGGCGAGCCCTGCCCCGAACCCGAGCAGCAGCGCGGTGTCGCCGGGGCGCGCGCCGCCGGAGCGGATCAGCTGCTCCATGGCCATCGGAATGGACGCGGCCGAGGTGTTGCCGGTCTCGATGATGTCGCGCGCGACAGCCACTGTTTCGGGCAGGCCGAGGGTGCGCACGAGCGCATCGGTGATGCGGATATTGGCCTGGTGCGGAACGAAAGCATCGAGCTCACTCGCGGCGACGCCCGCCCGGTCCAGCGCGTCCCGGCAGGCCTTCTCCAGGAAGGTGACAGCCCAGCGGAACACCTCGGTGCCGTTCATCCTGATGTACGGACGCACCGACGTGCCGCCACTGGCCTCGGCCGCGGCGACCTCGGCGAAGTACTCCTGAAAGCCCTTGTCCTGCTTGATCGCCGAGGTGCGGCTGCCGTCCGAACCCCAGGCGACCGGGCCGATCCCCTCCTGCGCGGCCGCACCGACCACCACCGCGCCCGCACCGTCGGCGAAGATGAACGCGCAGCTGCGATCGGTGGTGTCGAGTAGGTCCGAGAGCCGCTCCACCCCGATCACCAGCACATTCCTGGCCTGACCCGACCGCACCAGGTTCGCGGCGTCGGCCAGCGCGTAGCAGAACCCGGCGCAGCCCGCGGAGACGTCGTAGGCGGCGGTGTCGTGCATGCCGAGTTCGGTGGCGACCACCGCGCCCGCCGACGGCCCGAGCACCATCTGCGAGGACGTGGCGAGCACGACCGCGTCCACCTCGGCGCCGTCGAGCTCGGCGGCGCGCAGCGCGTCGCGGGCGGCGGCGACGCTCATCCCCACGATGGTCTCGTCCGGCTCGGCCCAGTGCCTGGCGGCGATGCCGGAGCGGGTCCTGATCCACTCGTCGGAGGAGTCGATGGCCGCGACGATCTCGGCGTTGGGCACGACCCGGCGCGGGCGATACACGCCGAGGCCGAGAATTCCCGTGTGGGTGACCGGAACTGCGGTGGCGATGGGGGTGGGCATGGCATCCTCTCCAAATGAACCGATCGGTTCACGCTGGATCAGGTTTAACATGGACCGATCGGTTCAATCAAGGGTTTGGGAGGAAATCGGATGGCAGCCGGACCGCGCACCCGACTGATCGAACACACCATCAGCACCGTCCAGGAGCACGGCGTGCACGCCGCCGCGCTCAGCGAACTCCTCAAGCGCAGCAACACCTCGCGCAACTCGCTGTACCAGCACTTCCCCTCCGGCAAGGGCGAACTCGTGCAGACCGCAGCCCGCATCGTGTCCCGCCTGGTGTACTCGCACGTCAGCGCCATGGCCGACGCCCTGCAGACGGCGCCATCGGCCCAGCACTGGCTGACCGAGCTGTTCGCCTTCTGGCGCGCACCGCTGGAGAAGTCCGACTACCGCGCCGGTTCGTTCATGATGGCCGCGGCCCTGGACGAACTGGACCCCGCGGTGCAGTCCATCGCCGGGCAGGCGTTCGCCGAGTGGACCGCCCGGCTGGCCGACGGCCTGGTCGCCGCGGGCATCGAACGGGCGACCGCCGTCTCGATCGCGGGCTTCCTGCTCACCACCATCGAGGGCACCATCGTGCACAGCCGCGCGCTGAAGTCGGCCCACCCGTTCGATCAGGCCGTCACTCAGCTGACCATCCTGCTGAACCATCACCTCGCCCAGCGCTGAGGCTGCGACGCAGGTCGGCGCGCAAGGCGGTGACGATGTGGCGGCGCGCGGCCGCACCCTCCCTGCTCGGAGTGAGCGGGTACACATGGACCAGCCCGTGGCCTTCGTGGAAGTCCACCTCGACACCCGCTGCGCGCGCCTTGCCGAGCAGCAGCCGCGCGTCGGGGTTGAGGATGTCGTCGGTACCGGTGAACACGGTGAGCGGACCGAGACCGGTGAAGTCGCCGAACAGCGGACTCACCATCGGATCCCGCATCGACAGCTCGCCGCTCCACAGCGCGCCGAACACCAGACCGCCGGGCTTTCCGAGCCAGGGATCGCGCGGCTGCACCAGCTCGATCTGCGGGTTCTCCAGCGTGAGGTCGAGGGCGGGGGCGATGAGCACGGTGCGCGGCGGCGCCTGCTGCCCCGTGTCGCGCAGGTGCAGCGCGGTCGAAAGGGCGATCTGGCCGCCCGCCGAGTCGCCGGCGAGGAAGGTCGGACCGTGGTTCGCCCTGCTCGCCGTAACCAGCTGCGCCACCCGAGGAATCACCTGCGCCGCGGTGCCGGAGGGGATGAGCGGATAGATCGGCACCGTCACCGTGAGGCCGACCTGCGCGGCGAGCCGGGCCGCGAGCTGCCAGTGTTGCGGGGCGATCTCGCCGACCCAGCCGCCGCCGTGGGCGTAGACGAGCCCGCCGCGCGAGGCCCGGTCCACCGGCCGCAGCGTGTAGACGGGCCAGCCATCGGTCACGACGACGCTCACCGCTACTCCGCGCAGCCTGCGCGGCGGACCGTAGTCCAGCGGCCGCACGCTGCGTTCGACGACCCGCGCCCTGGCCGCGTCGGCATCGATGTAGGCCCGGTTGGCCCGGGTGAGCCGCAGGAACCGCGGGATCACCACCCGGCTCATCACGCTGGTCACCCGTTCCTCCACTTCGTCACCGTCGAGGCAAGGGTAACCGTGCCGCGCAGGCTTTCCGCGGATCCGGGCAGGCTCAGGCCAGTGGTTGCTCGGTGATCTCCGAACGCAGGCTGGTGCCGTTGAGGTCGAGGTACAGCACGCCCTCGGTGACCGACAGGGTGGCCGTGTTGCGGCGATCGATCAGCGCGACGGCCTCCTCGACGAAGGCACGGTCGAAGCTGTAGAGCGGGATCGCCTCGGCATTGTGGATCTTCTTGCCTGCGTACTGCGCCAGCACCTTCGCGGGATCGCGGTGGGTGTAGACGGCGGCCCGCCCGGCCAGCTTGCTGCCCCGGTGCACCCGCTCGGCGTCGGGGGCGCCCACCTCGATCCATGCGGTGGTGCGGCCGGTGAGATCGCGGACCTGCACGGCGGGTTCGTCGGTGGCGGAGATGCCGCCGTCGCTGAACGCGATGCCCTCCTCGTATTGCAGGCAGTACGCGAGGATGCGGGTGAGCATGTACTCGAGTGTTTCGGAGGGGTGGCGGGCGACCCGCAGCTCGAGGTCCTCGTAGACGCCGCGGTCGACGTCGGCGAGCTGGACGGCGAAGTGGTGCAGGGTTGCGCTGAGTGCCATAGGAGCTCCGAGCCTACCGGTCAGCGCTCGCCCTGCTCCAGCAGCGCCCGTGGCGCGGCCAGCTGCCACGAGTCGGTGATGATGGCCGTCATCTCCGCGCGGTCGTCGAGCGCGGCCAGCCGCACCCGCACCCACGCGTTGCCCGCCTCGTGGTCGGCGATCCAGAACTTGGCGGGCTCGGCCTGCACCAGTTCGTCACGGTCGATGATCGGGCAGCGCACGGCCATCGAGGTCTCCTCCTCTGGCAGGGTGAGGAACAGCCTGCCCGCGACCTTGAAAATCGGCATGCCCCAGGCGAATTGCTCGGCCGTCTCCGGCAGCGACAGCACGAACGCGCGAACATCCTCCCCGGTGAGCTTCATGGCGCCCATCTTGCCAGCCGACCCCGACAACAATCCGGGTCAGCTCACGGCGGCCACCTTCGCTCGCGCCCGCGCCGCGCTCACCCGGCGGCCGATGATGCCGTGCCTCGGCGCGAACAGATAGACGAGGGCGAACGCCACGCCCTGGGTGACCACGACCATGCCGCCGGAGGCGGTGTCGAGGTGGTAGCTCAGGTAGAGGCCGGTCACCGCACAGGCGACCGAGACGGTCGGCGCGATGATCAGCATGCGGGAGAAGCGGTCGGTCAGCAGGTACGCCGTCGCGCCGGGAATGATCAGCATGGCCACCACCAGCACCACACCGACAGCCTGCAGCGCCACCACCGAGGTGAGGGCGAGCAGGGCCAGCAGCGCGGTACCGAGCAGCCGCGGATTCAGGCCGATGGCGTGCGCGTGAGTGGCGTCGAAGGCGTAGAGCGTGAAGTCGCGGCGCTTGAGCACCAACGCGGTGAGCACGATCGCGGCCAGGATCATGATCTGGATCATCTCGCTGCGGCCGACGCCGAGCAGATTGCCGAACACGATGTGGTTCAAGTCGGTTTGGCTCGGCGTCACCGACACCAGGACCAGGCCGAACGCGAACAGGGAAGTGAACACGATGCCGATGGCGGCGTCCTCCTTGACCCGGCTCGTGTCGCGGACCACCCCGATCAGCGCGACCGCGAGGAACCCGAAGATCACCGCGCCGACGGCGAACGGCCAGCCGGCGATGTAGGCGAGCACCACACCGGGCAGTACCGCGTGCGAAACCGCGTCCCCCATCAGCGACCAGCCGATCAGCACCAGCCAGCAGGACAGCACCGCGCACACCAGCGCGGCGGTGACGGTGGTCGCCAGCGCCCGCACCATGAACTCGTAGCGCAGCGGGTCGAGCAGGAATTCGTCGAGACTCATCGGTTCTTCCTCACGCGGCCGCGTCGAGCCCGAAGGCCTTGGCCAGGTTCTCCGGCCGCAGCACCACGTCGGGGTCGCCGTGCTCGAGCACCTTGCGGTACAGCAGCACCGCCTCGTCGGCCAGTTGTGGGAGGGCGTGCAGGTCGTGGGTGGACACCAGAATGGTGGCACCGTCGGCGGCCAGCGCGCGCAGCAGGCCGGTGATGGTGGCCTCCGACCGCTTGTCGACACCAGCGAACGGCTCGTCGAGCAGCAGGATCGTGGCCTCCTGGGCGATACCGCGGGCCACGAACGCCCGCTTCTTCTGTCCACCGGAGAGCTGGCCGATCTGGCGGTCGGCCAGCTCGGTGAGCTCGACCCTGGCCAGCGCCTCGGCGACAGCGGCCTTGTCGGCCCTGCTCGGCCGCCTGGTGAACCCCATCTTCCCGTAGCGGCCGGTCATGACGACATCGCGGACCGACAGCGGGAAACTCCAGTCCACGTCCTCGGACTGCGGCACATAGCCGAGGCTGCCCGCCTTGCGTGCGGCGGCGGGCGGGCGCCCGTTGATCAGCACCCGGCCCCGGCCCGGGGTGACCAGGCCCATGATGGTCTTGAACAGCGTGGACTTGCCCGAGCCGTTCATCCCGATCAGGCCGGTGACCCGGCCGGATTTCAAGGTCAGTTCCACGGTGTCGAGCGCGAGCACGTCACCGTAGTGGACGGTGACGTCCTGGATCTCGACGACGGGCGCGGTAGTCATTGTGACGCTCCTGCGAGTGCGGTGGCGATGGTGGTCGCGTCGTGGCGGATCAGCTCGAGGTAGGTGGGCACCGGGCCGTCGGCCTCCGACAGCGAGTCGACGTAGAGGACGCCACCGAAGCGGGCACCGGTCGCCTCGACGACACGCTGCATCGGCGCGTCGGAGACCGTCGACTCACAGAACACGGCGGGCACACCGCGCTGGCGCACGAAGTCGATGGCCGAGCCGATCTGCTGCGGCGTCGCCTGCTGTTCGGCATTGACCGGCCAGATGTACTTCTCGGTGAGCCCGGCGTCGCGGGCCAGGTAGGAGAACGCGCCCTCACAGGTCACCAGCGCCCGCTGGTCGGCGGGCAGGGTGCTCACCGCGGCGACCAGGTCGTCGCCGACGGCGCCGAGCTGGGTCTTGTAGGCGGCGCCGTTGGCGCGGTAATCCTCGGCATGATCGGGGTCGAGCTCGCTGAAGGCGCGCACCATGTTGTCGACGTAGATCTGCGCGTTCACCGGCGACATCCAGGCGTGCGGATTGGGTTTGCCCTGGTAGGCGTCCTCGGCGATGTCCATCGGCGCGACACCCTCGCTGACCACCGCGTGCGGCACGTCGAGGTCGGCGACGAACTGGGCGAACCAGGCCTCCAGATTGAGTCCGTTGTCCAGGATCAGATCGGCCTTCGCGGCCTTCTTGATATCGCCGGGGGTCGGCTCGTACCCGTGGATCTCGGCGCCCACCTTGGTGATCGATTCGACCCGCAGATGATCACCGGCGACATTGCGTGCCATATCCGCGAGCACGGTGAAGGTGGTGAGCACCACCTTCCTCCCGTCGCCCTCGGCGGTCACGCCACCACCACACGCGGAGAGCGTGATCGCCAGAACACTCAGCATTGCCGCGGCGGCACCCCGAAACCCAACCTTCATTCCTGAATTATATTGTTCGGGAGACCGAACTTTCAAGTTTTGCCACCGGAACAGGCGGCTTGACGGCTCAGGACGCCCAGGGCGGAACGAAGGTGGAGCCGTCGGGCAATTCGGCAGCGAACCCGCGCCGCACGGTGACGAGCAGGACGGCGGGCTCGGCGCCCGCGTTGCTCAGCGCGATGACCGAGCCGGCGGGCGCGATGGCCGCGTCACCCGGCGCGAGCAGCGCCGATTCCCCGTCGATCAGCATGCCCACCGCACCCGACAGTAGGACGAACGCCTCCTCCCCCAGGATCCGGTGCGGCACACCCTGCGATCCCGGCGCCACCTCGGTCCGCCAGACGCACAGCTCACAGCTACCGACATCGGGGCGGATCAGTGAGATGAAACGGGCGTTGTGCACCTCGTGCACCGGCGCATGTTCGGAACGGACGACCGGCACGCGAACCTCCTCGATAAAGTCAATCACCTTGTCCATATAGTCAATTAACTTGACCATATTGTCAAGTGCCAGAATGGCGACCGTGCCCGAGAACTCCCCGCCCGCGGGCGATCTCCCCCTCCTGCTCCTGGCCGCGGCCGCCGACGTGACCGCGGCGGTCGAGGCGGGCGTGCGCGCCGCGGGGTTCACCGATGTGCGGCCCGCGCACGGCTTCGCGTTCGTGCGGATGGCACCTGGCGGTGCGACGGTCGGCGAGATCGCCGAGCACCTCGGCGTCACCAAGCAGGCGGCGAGTCAGCTCGTCGACGAGCTGGTCACCAAGGGCTACGCCCAGCGCAACCCACACCCGCGCGACGCGCGAGCCAAGCTGATCACCCTCACCGAGCGCGGCTGGGCGTGCACAAGGGCCGCCGACGCGGCGCTCGCCGAGTTCGCCGGGCGCTGGTCCGGCGCCATCGGCCCGCGCGCCCTCGGACAACTCCGCGACGCGCTGGCCCTGGTGGTCACGCCGGGCCGGGTCAGGCCCACGTGGTGAGACCTGCCGCCCGATTACCGTAACCGCCAATTCGGAGTACGGGATTTTCAAAAATCTGCGCGTACTCTCGCACCGCGCGGCATACTCGGCGACGAGCGGTGACGCGCCACCGCGGCATCCGGGCCTGCCGACCCGGTGCACCTCGTCACGTCAGCCACCTCCTCGCCTCGACAGGATCGTCATGTCTTCACCAGCCACCCTCGCCACGGTCGACACCATCACCCGGCACAAGTACGAGCGGCTGCAGTACACCGGCTCGGCCGGCGTCATCGCCTCGCTCGAGGATCCGCGGCTGGTCGGCCGCTGGCACGCCGACTATCCGGGCTGGACCGGCGAGCACTGGGCGTTCGAGGTCGGCACGATGAGCCCGGGGCGGCTGCGCCCGATCAATGTCGCGGTGCGCCAGAACTGATCAGGCGGCGCCCTCGGCCGTGAGGTCGACGATGCGCGGGAACGGACTCGCCGCTTCGAGCTGATAGGCCAGGTCCAGCAGGGTCCGTTCGCCGCCACGGGGCGCGGCGAGCTGGACCGAGCCGGGCAGCCCGTGCGGGAGCAGCCCGTGCGGCACCGACACCGCGGGCCCGCCGCCGACATTGTTGAGCGGAGTGAACCCCACGTAGTCGACGAGCTTGGTGAACAGCTCATCGAACGGCTGACCCGGCGCGAGCTCACCGATCCGCGGCGCCGGATGCGAGAGCACCGGGGTGAGCAACACGTCGACATCGGCGAAATGCCGGTCGTAGGTGGCGGTGCCCGACCGCAGCCGCCAGGTCGCCGCAGCCGCGCCGAGCGGATTGCGCACAGCGAGCCCGATCAGGCCCTTGGTGAAGGGGTCGAGTTTGCCGGTGTCGAACCGGGCTCGGTGCCCGAGCCGGAACGACAGCGCCATCGCACCGGCCATGACCGCCCAATACCGCTGGAAGTCCGCCACGAAGCGCGGCTCCACCGCCAGGCGCGCTTCGACGATCTCATGTCCGAGACCACCGAATGTCGCCGCCGCGGAGGCGAGAATCGCGGCATTGTCGGCATGCACCGGGCGCCCGAGGACATCCGCGGTGATCAACCCGATCCGCAGCCTGCGCGCGCTCGGCCCAGCCACCAGGCCGATCGGCTCGAGCCGGGGATTCGGCCGGAACCGTTCGACAGCGGCCAGGTAATGCGCGGTGTCGCGCACCGAACGGGTGAGTACACCCTCGGCGACCAGCTGCACCGGGAGCTGCCGGGCGCCCGGCTGGTCGAGGAGCCGGTTGCGGGTGGGCTTCAAGCCGACCAGCCCGTTGGCCGCCGCCGGGATCCGGATCGACCCGCCGCCGTCGTTGGCGTGCGCGATCGGTACCGCGCCCGCCGCCACCAAGGCGGCCGAACCGCCCGAGGACGCACCCGCCGAGTACTCGGGATTCCATGGATTGCGCGTCGGCGCCCGGTCGGTGAATTCGGTACTGGCGGTGAGCCCGAACTCCGGCAGCGTCGACTTGCCGAGCACCACCACGCCCGAATGCAGGAACTGCGCGCCGGGGCCCGCGGTCGCGGTGGCCGGGCGCGGAGTGAAGGCCGCCGACCCGTGACAGGTCGGCAGACCGGCGATATCGGTGTTGTCCTTGACGAACGCGGGCACCCCGGCGAACACCCCGGCGGTCTCCGGCGCCGACCTGGCCCGCTCGAAGCACTCGAGCTGTACCGCGTCGAGTCGCGGGTCGACCAGTGTGGTCCGCGCGATCGCGGCCGCGATCACTTCCGACCTGCTCACCTCGCCCGCGCGCAGCGCGGCGGCGAGTCCCACCGCGTCCAGCGTGCCGAGTGCGTCGTCGGTGAAGCCGTGGACCGCGGAGCTCATGGCCGCAGCCTACTGCGCACCGACAGCCCTTCGCAGCAGTAACGACTTCATCACCCCCTCCGCTATCGCGAACTTAACGATAATGGTTATCATTAGCGTCTTGATGGAGGCTTGGAGGGCATGTGGGACATCTGCTGATGGTGGAGAGTTGGGTCGGATCGATGAGCACCCTGCTCCCGAGGGGAATCACGGACAGCGGACACCGATTCAGTTTCCTGACCAGGGATCTCGGGCACTACCTGCGACCGGGCGCACCGCATCCGCATCCGCTGCTCGGCGCGGCCAATGTGTTCACCGCCGAGACGAACGACGAGGCGACCCTGCTGCCACAGGTGCGGCGGCTGCACGAGGTGTTCGGGTTCGACGGAGTGCTCACCTCCTGCGACTACTACCTGCCGACGGTTGCGGCGATCGCCGCCGACCTCGGGCTGCCGGGACCGGGCCGGGACGCGGTGGCCGCCGCCTGCACCAAACACCGCGCCAGGCAGCTCTGCCGGGACGCCGGTGTGGCAGGGCCCGAGTTCGCGGTCGCCCAGGAGTGGGATGAGATCGACAGCGCCGCAGCCACACTCGGCTACCCGCTGGTGGTGAAGCCGGTGGATCTGTGCGGCGGCATGTTCGTCACCAGGGTCGACGACCGCGCCCAGCTGCGCGCCGCGGTCGAGCGCATCGGCGAGTTCGACGTGAACGCCCGCGGACAGCGCCGCGCACCACAGATCCTGCTCGAGGAATGCCTGTGCGGACCGGAATTCAGCGTGGAGACCGTGACGGTGGGCGGCCGCACGACGGTGATCGGGGTGACCGACAAGCAGATCACCGGTGCGCCCGCCTTCATCGAGGCGGGCCACATGTTCCCGGCCACGCTCTCGCCCACCGACATCGACGCCGTCACCGCGGTCGCGGTGGCGGCGATCGAGGCACTCGGTCTCGACACGACCGTCGCGCACACCGAGATCAAGCTCACCGCGGCCGGACCACGTCTGATCGAGGTGAATCCTCGCCCCGCCGGAAACCGGATCACCGAGCTGATCCGCCGGGTCACCGGAATCGACCTGGCCGCAACGTATGCCGAGGTCGCGGCGGGCGGGACACCGGATCTCACCCCACGCCCCACCGGCATCGGCAGCGCGGCCATCGCCTTCGCCGTTCCCACCGGGACCGGCGAGCTGACCAGGGTCGACGGCGCCGAACACTGGGCGACCGACCGCCGCGTCGTGGAACGGAATCTGACCGAGCCCGGCGCGCTGGTGCGCCCGGCCACCGACAACAACACCTACCTGGGTCATGTCATGGTCGCCGTGGAACAGCCCGGCACCGCGGGCGAACTCGCGAACGAGCTGATCGCGGGCCTGTGCTTCGAGCTGGCCGAGGTGCGGGCGTGATCGACTCGACCCTTCGGCCCGCCTCGGTCACCGAGCTCACCGACTGGGCACTGTCCGGGCGGCTCGGCACCGATCCGGGCAGTGTGCGGGCGGCCACGGCGTTCCGCACCACCTACGGCACCAGACATACCGGCCGTACCACCTCGTACCGCAACGAGATCCTCAGCATCCGGATCGGCGCCGCCGTCGGCTCGTGCGCGCTCGAACCGGGCACCGCCGCCGACGAACTCGTCGACGAGTGTGTCGCGGCACGGGTGGCCGAACTGCTCGCGCATCCGGTGCCCGCGGTCCGTATCGCCGCGCTCGACGCCTATCTCATGCACGTGCGCCCGCATCCGTACGCCGGTGGTGTCGCGGGTGTCCCGGTGACCATCGACGGCCCGACCTCGCTGGCGAAGTCGCGCCGCCGCGCGAGCCTGGTGGTGGATCTGCTGCCCACCGGGGTGCGCACGGTCCTCGTTGTCGGCGTCGTCGGCTCGCTCCTGGCCGAACTGCGGGCGCGCGGGATCGGCTATCTGCCCTGTGATCTCGCTGGCGGACTCACCGAATGGGGCGAACCGGTGTACGACTCGGTCGCCTCGGTGCCCGCGGACTACGACGCGCTGCTCGTCACCGGAATGACCCTGGGCAACGGTTCTTTCGACGAGCTGCGGACCGGCGGCCTGCCCACGGTGCTGTTCGCCCAGACCGGCAGCGCCGTGCTGCCGTGGTTCCTCGGCGCCGGCGTGCACGCGGTCTCCGCCGAGCCCTACCCGTTCTTCTCCCTCGACGGCGGGCCGAGCACCATCATCACCTACCGGGAGCAGTCATGACCGCACCGCAGCCCGCACTGCTGCGCTTGATCGGCGGTACCCCGGTGGCCACAGTGCCCGCCGGAAACAGCTGGTACACCGCGAAACTCGAGGCGGCCGGCATCGCCGGGATGAAGGCGAGGGCCGCGGTGTCGATGCTGCGGGCAGCGGCGGCGCGCGGCGAGCTGGCGCCGGGCGCGACGATCATCGAATCCACCAGCGGCACCCTGGGTCTCGGGCTCGCGTTGGCGGGCAAGGCGCTCGGCCATCCGGTGCTGCTCGTGGTCGACGACGAGCTGGAACCGGACCTGCGAGCCCTGTTCTCGGCCTACGGCATCGCCCTGGACGTGGTCACCGCCCCGCATCCCACCGGCGGCTGGCAGCAGGCCCGGCTCGATCGCCTTGCCGAGCTGCTCGCGGCGCACCACGGCGCCTACTGGCCCGACCAGTACGACAACCCCGACAACGCCAACGGCTATCAGGACATGGGCGAGGAGATCCTGGCCCAGGTGGACGCGGTGGACGTGCTGGTCGCCGCGATCGGTTCCGGCGGGCACTGCGCCGGACTCACCCGGGTACTGCGGACCCGCTGGCCGCACCTGCGGGTGATCGGCGTCGACGCCGTCGGCTCGCGCATCTTCGGCCAGCCCGACCGCAGGCGCCTCATGCGCGGTCTCGGCAGCAGCATCCTGCCCCGCAATGTCGCCTATCCCGATTTCGCGGAGGTGCACTGGGTCGGCGCGACCGAAGCGGTGGCATCGTGCCGCGGGCTCGCGGCGACGACCGGCCTCGCGGGCGGCTGGAGCACCGGCGCGGCCGCGCTGGTGGCAGGCTGGGTGGCCGAACGCGAACCCGGTGCCAGGGTGCTGACCGTGTTCCCGGACGGACCGCATCGCTACCTGCGCACCATCTACGACGACGACTGGTGTCGCGCCAACGGCCTGTCCGGCCCGCCCGCCGCCGCTCCGACGACGATCACCACCCCCGACAGCGCCGAGGCACGCGGCTGGGCCCGGTGCACGGTCGTCCGTGATCCCGCCGGGGTGCGCGCGTGAGCGGACTCGCCACCTTCCGCACGCTGCCCGGCGCGGTGCGGCTGCTGCTGGTGAACCATCTCGTCGGGCACATCGGGTTCTACCTTCTCGTCCCCTTTCTCGCGGACTACCTGCTCGACGACCTGGCGCTGTCGGCGGCCGTGGTCGGTGTGGTGCTCGGCGTACGCAATCTGAGTCAGCAGGGTCTGTTCCTGGTCGGCGGTTCGGCCGCGGACCGGCTCGGCGCCAGGGGCGTGATCATGACCGGGCTCGCGATCAGGGCGCTCGGTTTCGCGCTGTTCGCCGTCGGTGGGTCGCTGCCCGTGGTGCTCGCCGCGGCGGTGCTCACCGGATTCGCCGGGGCGCTGTTCAATCCCGCGGTCCGCGCGTTCATCGCCCGCGACAGCGGCGAGCGATCGGCGCAGGCGTTCGCGCTGTTCAACGTGTTCGGCAACGCGGGAGCCGCGATCGGGCCGGTGCTCGGCACCGTGCTGATCGCGGCCGGGTTCCGGATCTCGGCGCTCTTCGCGGCGACGATCTTCGCGGTCCTCGCGGTGGTGCAGTACCTGCTGCTCCCGGCACGGCCGGTGCCGGACCACGACGACGGGGTCGGCGCCGATTTCGTCACGGTGTTCACCGACCGTCGCTTCCTTGCCTTCACCCTCGCGCTCATGCCGATGTTCGCCCTGCAGAGCCAGATCTATTTTCTGTTCACCCTGCAAGCGCAGGACAGCGCGGGGCCGGGGCACGGTGCGGGCGCGGTGGCGGCGCTGTTCGTGGTGGAGACGATCGCGGTGATCGCCTTGCAGGTGCGGGTCACCACGGTGCTGGCGCGCAGGCCGCGGCGTGGTCCGGCGATGGCGGTGGGGATGGCGATCATGGGGTCGGCGTTCCTGGTTCCGCCCGCCGTGTCGGAGCTGGTCGCCGTCGACGGGAACGCGCTGCTCGACACCGCGATTCGGGTCACACCGGTGATCGCGGCCGCCGTACTGCTCGCGATCGGGGTGACCGCGGTGCACCCGTTCGTCAACGAGGCCATCGGCCGGTTCGCCGGCACGCGCCTGACCGGCACCTACTTCGGCGCGTTCTATCTCGCCTCCGGCGTGTTCACCGTCGCCGCCACCTCGCTGACCGGCGCGGTGCTCGACCGCACCGGCGGATCGCTGAGCTGGCCGCCCGCCCTGCTGTGCACGGCCACCGGGCTGCTCTCCGCTGCCGCGCTGCTGTGGCTGCACCGTCGCGCGCTGCTCCCTGAACCGGCGACGGGCCAAGCCGCTCCCGTGCCGCAGCCGGCCACCATCGTTCCCGGCGCCGAGACCGACTCGCCTGCTACGCATCCCGGTCGCCTCCTGCCGACCGTCGTGCCAGGTGCCGCGCGTCCGGCCACCGAGTCATCGGCTGCCGCCGTTGGCTCGGAGCGAGACCTGGCTGATCGCGCAACCGCTGCGCAGCAGTCGTCGGCGGCGGGCAAGCGCTGCTCAGCTCCGGGGCCGACGCCGGCCTGCGCATTCCACGCCCCCGATTCGGCTGGGGAACGCGGCGACTCCACTCACGAACGACGGTGCGCCCCATGATGATCGAGAGTCGCTCCGGCATCGGAGTCGGGCGCGCCTACGGGAGCTGCGGTGAGTTGCTCCAAGGTGTCACCGCAGGCGATCGGCATTTCCTGGTGACGCTGCCGATCCGTCGCGGCTCGGTCGCGGTGTTCGAGCCGGGCGGCGAGTCGATCACCGTCGCCCCGGAACACAAGTCGAAGGCGCGGCGCCTGGCCTCAGCGATGATCGCGCGTTCGCCCCTGCTGCGCGGCGGGCGGCTCACCGTGCACAGCGAACTGCCGGAAGGCAAGGGGCTGGCCAGCTCGACGGCCGATCTGGTCGCCACCGCCCGCGCCGTCGCCGACGCCGAGGGACGGGTCCTTCCGGTCGCCGAGCTGGAGGCCGATCTGCGCGCGATCGAACCGTCGGACGGCGTGATGTACCCGGGCACCGTGGCCTATCTGCACCGGGAGGTGCGGCTGCTGGCCCGGCTCGGCACGCTGCCCGCGCTGACCATCGTCACCGGCGACGAGGGCGGCACCGTCGACACCGTCGAATTCAACCGGGAACAGCACCGTTTCGGCCCGGCCGCCCAGCGCGAATACGACCGGCTGCTCGACGACCTGCGCCTGGCCGTCGCCCGCGGTGACGCGGCCGGAATCGGCGCGGTGGCCACCCGCAGCGCCCAGCTCAGTACGGCACTGCGGGCACGCCCGCATCTCGAGTCCACGATCCGGGCCGCGTCGGCTATCGGCGCGGTCGGTGTCGTCGTCGCGCACAGCGGAACGACCACCGGGATCCTGCTCGCCGACGCGCATCCGCGCTGTCGTGAACAGCTGCTCGCCGCGCGCCGGATCTGCGCCGAATTCGCCGGCGCCGTCACTGTGCACCACACCTGGCGCCCCGGCCCCACCGCCGAGACCCGCACGCCCCCGGTCGACCACACGTACCGTTCGGCCGTCTTTCGATCGGAGAGCACACCGCGATGATCACCGTCGACCAGATCCAGTTCACCTACGGCGGCCGAATCACCCTCGACGGCATCGGCTTCCACGCCGCCGCAGGCAGCACCGTCGGGCTGATCGGGCCGAACGGGTCCGGCAAGTCCACCCTGCTGCGTCTGATGTATCGCGCCCTCAGACCGGCGGGCGGGAGCGTCGTAATCGATGACATCCCGGTGGAGCGGCTCCGTGGCCGAGCGTTGGCGAGCCGCGTGGCCGTCGTCGCCCAGGAAGCACCGCCGGACACCCCGGTCACCGTCGCCGAGACGGTACTGCTCGGCCGCTCACCGTGGGTCGGTGCGTTCCAGGGGTATTCGCGGGCCGATCGGGTCGCCGCCGCCGCCGCGCTCGAACACGTCGGGGCAAGGGCGCTGGCCGACCGGCGGTACGCCACGCTGTCGGGCGGAGAACGTCAGCGTGTCCTGATCGCCCGCGCGCTGGCCCAGCAGGCCGATCACCTGCTGCTCGACGAACCGACCAATCACCTCGACATCCGCTACCAGCACGAACTGCTCGGCCTGGTCCGTGGACTCACCGCGACCACCACGATCGTGGTGCTGCACGAGCTGAATCTGGCCGCGCGCTACTGCGACCGTTTGGTGCTGCTCGACGCAGGCCGGGTCGCCGCCGCCGGCAGCGTCGAGGAGGTACTCACGCCCGAGACCATCGAACCCGTCTACCGGATTCCGGTCCGCCGGACCACCGCGTTCGGCGCCATCCAGTTGCTTTTCGGCCCGGCTCCCGAGGCCACCCCTGGCAACGCTGCCGACGGCGAATCCCCGCCCGGCGCAGGCCACCACAGCCCTGCCTCCACGCCCGAGAATCCGCCCGTCCCCGGCACGCCCGCGCCCGCCCCGGATACCCGCGAATCCGCCATGTCGCCCGCACTGCCCGACCTCACGGAGACGACCCACCGATGATCACCACCCGCACCACCGTCGAACCGGTCGACGATCTCGACCATGCCGGGCACCGGTTCCGCACCATGCTGCTCGTCGGCGGACTCGGCGTCGCGCTCGTCGGCACCCTGCTCGTCGCCGCGGGCCTCGGACCCGTCGCGGTGCCACCCGGCACGGTCGCCCGGATCATCGGTCACCACACCGTCGGTCACCCGGCGGCCGCCGACTGGAGCACCGCACAGGACTCCATCGTCTGGCTCGTGCGGGTGCCGCGTGTCCTGCTCGGCGCGCTCGTCGGTGCCGCGCTCGCGATCACCGGCGCGGTGCTGCAGACGGTGGTGCGCAATCTGCTCGCCGACCCGCACATCCTCGGTGTCACCTCGGGCGCGTCCACCGGCGCCGCGGTGTACCTGCTGTACGGGCTGACCGCCGCGACCACCGCGACCGCGCTGGCGGCCAGCGCGTTCGCAGGCGCGCTGGCCGCCACCGCGTTGCTGTTCGTGATCGCCGGAATCAACGGACAGCTCACCTCACTGCGCCTCCTGCTCGGCGGCGTCACCATCGGCTACATCTTCTCGGCCGCGACCAGCTTCCTGATCTTCGCCTCCGACCGGCCGGAGGGCGCGCGCACGGTGCTGTTCTGGCTGCTCGGCTCGCTGGCGCCCGCGGCATGGCCGTCGGTGGCGACCACCGTCGCCGTCGTCGCCGTGACCGTGGCCGCCGTGCTGCTGCTCGCGCCGCGCCTGGACGCGCTCGCCGCCGGCGACGACACCGCCCGCACCCTCGGCATCGCGCCGAACCGGATCCGGTTGCAGGCCCTGGTGATCGTCGCGCTCGCCGTCGGCTCAGTGGTGGCGGTCGCGGGCGCCATCGGGTTCGTCGGGCTGATCGTGCCGCACATCGCGCGGCTGTGCGCCGGTGGCGCGCATCGGCAGCTGGTGGTGGTCAGCGGTCTGCTCGGGGCGCTGTTCCTCGTCGTCGCCGATGTCGCGGCCCGCACCGTGTTCGCCCCACGCGAACTGCCCATCGGCATCGTCACCGCTGCCGTCGGCGCTCCGCTGCTGCTCGTCCTGATCCGGCGGCTGCGCACCTCCTGAATTTCTCGCTCCACGAAAGGAAATCCGATCACCGTGTTCACAGGTGTCATCCAGTCGCGCCGTGCGGCGCTACCCGTCCTCGCGCTGCTCACCAGCGTCGTCGTCGCCGGTTGCGGCGCACCGGCGCCCGCTGCGGAAACCACCGGCGAAGGCTTCCCCCTGACGATCTCGAGCTGCGGCCGCGACGTCACCTTCACCGCGCCACCACAGCGCGTTGTCACCGTCGGCTCCATCGCCGCGCCGCTGATCGCCGCCGCGGGCGCCGCCGACCGCATCGTCACCAGAACCTTCGAGGCCGCCTCGTTCCCCGGTCAGTACGGCGAGCGGCTCAGCGGCATCGAGATCACCGCGCCGACCACCGAACTCGCCCGCGAGGAGATCATCAACCGCTCCCCCGATCTCGTCGTGAGTGTCGAGGGTCTTTCGGTGACCCCCGAGGACCTCGCCCGGGTGAACATCCCGCTCATCGTCACCCGCGGCTACTGCAAGGACGCCGCAGGCACCTTCGAGGACGTGTTCGCCGACATCTCGCTCTACGGCACGCTCTTCGGCACCTCGGCCGCCGCCGACGCCGAGGTCACCGCGCTGCGGCAACGCGTGGCGGCGGTGACCGCGCGCCATCAGGCCGCCGCGGCCACCGCACCCGCCGCGACGCTGATCCTGTCCCGCGACGGTGCCCAGCTGAAGGCCTACGGCGCCAAGAGCACCGTCCACGAGCAGATGCGGATCCTCGGGCTGGACAATGTCTACGGCGAGATCGACAAGCGCAACTTCGAGGCCAATACCGAAACGCTGATCGCCCGCGATCCCGAGGTGATCATCCTGCTCACCCAGGGCGACCAGACACCCGACGAGGTCCGCACCACCTTGCGGCAGCGACCCGAACTGGCCGGACTGCGCGCCATCCGCGACAACCGGATCATCGTGGTGCCCTTCGGGTACACCGGCCCCGGCCCGGTGGCCGTCGAGGGTCTGGAAGTACTCGATCGCGAACTGGCGAGCCTGCGATGACCACGGCGACCAGCACCGGCTACGCCGTCCGCCCGGCCGCGCCCGCGGATCTCCCCGGCGCCCGCAGCGTCATGCTCGACACCTTCTACCAGGTCTTCGGCATCGGCTACCTGCCCGAATACCACCTGGACGTGATCGATCTCGACGGCGCCTACCTGCGCCATCCGCGTAACCGCCTGTGGGTGGCCGAGCACGAGGGCGCCATCGTGGCGACGACGGCGATCCGCGCGCAGGGCCCGGCGCATCCACCGCATCCGGCCGAACTCGCCGCGCGGTATCCCGACGCGACCACCGCGCAACTGTTCCGGGTGTACGTGCGCCCCGAACACCAGCGACGCGGGCTGGCGAGTCTGCTGGTGCGGGCGGCGATCGAGCACGTCCGCGCGACACCGTCGTTCGACCGGCTCTACCTGCACACCGACGCGCGCACGGTGGGCGCCTTGGACTTCTGGCGCACCGTCGGCCACATCGTCCACGACGCCCGCGGACCACACGCCGGTTTCCAGACGGTGCACCTGGAGATCCCGCTGGACCGGGAAACGGCGCCCTGACTCGGCACGCTGGCGCGGTCGCGGCATTCACGGCACTATCGAGTCCGTGGACCAACTGCGAATCGGACAATCCGCCCGACCCTCGGGTGTCGTGTCGTGACCGCGCTGGCACCAGGTGAGAACCGGCCCGCCCCCGGCGATCAGCTGACCGTCACCGTGGCGAGTTCGGCCTCGGTCGACGTCTCCGCACTGCTGCTCAACGGCGCGGGCACGGTGCGTTCCGACGCCGACTTCGTGTTCTTCAACCAGCCGGCCGGGCCGGGCGTGCTGTACCGGCACGGCAACGGCGGACCCGACGTGGTGCAGGTGCAGACATCGGCGCTGCCCGCCGATGTCGACCGGGTGGTGGTCACCGCGAGCCTGGACGGGCGCGGACCAGCCACCTTCGCCTCGGTGGGTCAGCTCACCACCACCATCGGATCCGGTTCCGAGCACCTCACGTTCACCATTCCCGGCCTCACCACCGAAAGCGGTGTGGTGTGCGTGGAGATCTACCGGCGCGGCGGTGCGTGGAAAGTGCGCGCGATCGGCCAGGGCTACGACGACGGGCTCGCCGGGATCGCGTCGGCGTTCGGGGTGAACCTGGACGACGAGCCGGAACCGCCGCCGAGCGCACCGCCGGGGTATACGGCCCCGCCGCCCGCGTCTCCGGGCCAGTTCACCCCAGGACAGCCCGCGTCACCCCCTGCCCAGCCGAGCCGGCTCGCGTCACCCGCCCAGCCCGGCTACCCGCCGCAGGCACCGCAGCCACAACCCGCCTACGCCGCACAGCAAGGAGCCACCCCCGTGCACAGCGACCTGTTCAACCCCTCCCACGCCGAGGTCACCGGGCTCGGCATCCAGAAGCAGGGCGGCAAGATGGTCAAGGTCGGCCTCAACGGCGAGGTGATGGCCCGCTCCGGGTCGATGGTGGCCTACCAGGGCGAGCTGCAGTTCCAGGCGCTCGGCTCCGGCGGGATCGGCAGGGCCATCCGGCAGCATCTCACCGGGGAGGGTGTGCCGCTGATGAAGGTCACCGGCCGCGGTGATCTGTTCCTGGCCAACAGCGCCGCCGACGTGCACATCATCGATCTCGACGGCAGCGACGGCCTCACCATCAACGGCGCCAATGTGCTGGCCTTCGACTCGACGCTGAGCTACGACATCGGCCGAGTCCAGGGCGCCGCGGGCTACGCCTCGAACGCGGGCCTGTTCAACTGCGTGTTCACCGGGCGCGGCCGCATCGCCATCACCACGCACGGCTCCCCGGTGGTCCTCACCGTCGACCAGGCCACCTACGCCGACCCGAACGCGGCGGTAGCGTGGTCGTCGAGTCTGCAGACCGGGATCAAGCGCAACGACTCCTTCGGCCTCGGCAGGCTGATGGGCCGCAGCACCGGCGAGGCGAGCACCCTGTCGTTCACCGGCCGTGGCTTCGTCATCGTGCAGCCATCGGAACTGCCGCCGGGCGGGTTCATCGGCGGCACCGGTGGCGGCCAGCAGGCCGGTCACGGCGGCGGCCTGTTCGGCTGAGGAATCCCGCGGGCAAGCCTCGCCCGCTGCCTTCGCCACGTGAATCGGCCGCCTGCGGCTATCGCCACGCGGCACCAGGATTCGATGACCACCTGGTCAGCCGACGCTCGTGCGGACCGGTGAAACGCGGCGCAGCAACAGCATCAGCGCCGCGCAGCCGGTGATCACGACGGTCGCCGCGATCGTGGCGGCCGTCGGGTTGCGGGCGATCTCGTAGGTGTCGGGGAGGTAGGCCGTCCAGCCGAATTCGGTACCGACCCGGCTGTTCTCGACCAGCAGGGCGACGACCGGGAACACCGAGAGACCGAGGACGGTCGTCGGGGCGACGGGCAGACACGAACCGACGGCCGATCCGATCACCGCGGGCAGCACGAACCGGTAGGCCGCCTCGGTGAGGGTCGCCGATGCGGGCGCCAGGCCCGTCGACGCCACCAGGGCGAGCAGCCCGATTCCGGCCACCGGCCCCCACGTCCCGGTCGCAGGCATGCCCGCCGACCTGGCGACGGTGGCCACGAGCGCACCGAGCAGCAGAACGCCGACCTGGATCGATACCCCGACCCGGTCGGGACCGAACGCGACCGACGGATCCACCGCGATCACCGCCGCGACCGCAAGCATCGTCAGCGTGAAGGCACCGTCGGCCCGCGGTAGCCACCAGCTCGCCGCCACCGCCGCGACGACGGCGAGCACCGCCACTGTCACCGACGGCTTGCCCGGCAGCCTGCCGACCACCAGGATCAGCGCCCCGACCACCATGGGGATCGCGGCCCCGACCACGACCGCTCGATGGTCGGTCACCGGCTCGATCCGTTCCCTTCCGATCACGAAACCCGCGGCGAGCAGGGCGATCACGGCGGCGACGAGCAGCGGCCAGCTCTCCGGCAGGTCGGGCACGGTCCCCGACGGCGCGTAATCGGCGTAGCGACGCATCACCGCGGCACTCGCATCGATGCGCGCGCCGTAGAGTACGGCGATCACCGATCCGGCGACGAACCAGACCTGCCCCTCCGGCCTGCTCACCGCAACGGCAGCGAGCAATCCGGCGCCGATACTGCCGAGAACCCAGTCCTGTGACCAGGTTCCGGCCGACTGCATGGCGGCGATCGCCACCACCGTCGCCAGCCCGGCGAGCCCGGCTGCCACCGCGACGAGATAGCGCGCCCGGAATCGGCCGAGGACCAGCACGACCGCCACCGCGATGAGGGCGGCGACAACGGCCGCGGCGGCGGGTCCCGATCCGAACAAGCTCGCCCGCCCATCGTGGACGACGACGGCGTAGTTCGTCCGCGTGTGCCCGATGACGTACCCGCTGAGGTATCCGCACAGCACACCGACCGCGGCACAGACCACCCAACGCCCGTTCATGCCCGAGCACGATAGCCGCACCTACGGCATCACCGAGCGCGAATCAGCTGCTCAGCGTGGATCTCTCACTGGACAGGGTTAGGAGCCCGCCCGTTCCTTGCGCGCTTGGCGCCTGGCCTCACGCATGGCGTTGAGCTCCTGTTCCAGGCTTTCCGCGATGCGGAACTGCCCGGTGTCGTACACGCTCACCGGCTCGATCGCCTCGTAGCCGAAGTTGGCCTCCGCGAACGCCTTCTCCACACGTGCCTCGATATCGGAGATGGCACTCTTGCGCGCGGCAGGCACCGCGTCGGCGGGCTTGGGCGCCTCGACCGGTTTGGTCTCGGCGACCGGTTCCGGCGCCGGAACCGGCGGCACCACCGACTTCTTGGCCTTGTCCGCCGACGGCTTACCGATGCCGAACCGCTTGCGCTTCTCGGTGGGCTTGCCGTTGCCGATGGGTTCGGTCGGCGTCCACGCCGGTTCGCGGCTCACCGGCGTGGTGACGGCCTGCTGCTCGGTGGCGAACGCCTCGGCCCTTGCCGCACCGGTCATCGGGGGTGTGTAGGTGAGCCGGACGCCTTCACCCGGCTGCCGGTTGAGCACGTTCTCCGCCGGGTCGGGCAGATCCCTGACCTGGCTCGTCGCCCTGGTGATGGCCAGGCCGTAGCGGGCGCTCGCCGCGTCGTGGATGAGCAGCGCGACGCCGATCATGACCGGCGCGACGGCGTGTACCGCGGCGTCGTACCAACGGCCGTCGCGCACATACGGATAGGTGTTGAGGGTGACCGTGAGCGAAAGCAGCGCGATCTCGGCCACCGCCACCTGGCGCCGGTTGTCGATGACGCCCCACTCGGCCACCTTGTTGGTGCCGACCATGATGATGATCAGGCAGACGCTGATCATCGCCTCGAGCAGGTAGCTGAACCAGAACAGCGGGTCGCTCGGCCCACCGGGCGCGATGTTCTGCTGCACGTTGACCGCCGACCAGAGCATGCCCGCCCCGACCACACCGGCCAGCGCCTTCAGCGACCACGACCGATGCCGGTACAGCGAGGCCAATTTTGCGTGCGGGCTCGATTCGCGCCGCTGGGCGGCCATCGCCTTCCTGGCGAGCAGCATATCTCGCATGTCGGCCTTCTCGATCGCTTCGGTCGTCTGCCTGGCCCGGTCCGAGGCCTGCGCCATCGCCTGGGTGTGCTTCCAGCGCTGTTCGCGATCCTGTTCCCGGATGCGTTCGGCGAGTTCGCGCTCGGCGCGCAGCTCGTCTTCCGACAACGCGTCGGTGAGCGCGGGATCGAACTGATAGGCGAGGCGCCCACGCGCCCGTTCGACGCGTTGGGCGAGCTGGCTGACGTCGTCTTCGACGGGAGTCTCGATGGTCATCGGCGACCACCGCCCCGGCATCGCGACGGCAGACGGGTGACCACACGTGTGAACGGCACACGCCATTAATAGTCCATACACCCTCCGGTGTGAAACCGATACTCCGACACCGCTCCCCGTTACCGGCGTGCCGCGGGCGACACGCGCAAGCGGTACCCGCCGGTAGTCCGACCCTGCAAGATAAACGCCCACCCCGTCCCGAGCCAAGAGTTTCGCGCCATCGGTGCCCAACCGTTGCTGAGCCGCACCCACTATTGCCACCTCGCCAATAGTGGGTCACACTGTAGCTGTGACCACTGGTTACCTGAACCAGTGCTGTGCCGAGCCGTAAGGAGACTCGATGGCCGCGAATCGGTCGAGCTGGATGAACGAGGACCTGGACGCACTGCGCGAACTCGCCCGTGCGTTCATGAACAAGGAACTCGTCCCGAATATCGACAAGTACCGCGAGCAGCACCACGTGGACCGCGACCTGTGGAACAAGGCCGGTGAAGTGGGCCTGCTGTGCCTGTCGATCCCGGAGGAGTACGGCGGCGGTGGCGGCACCTTCGCCCACGAGGCCGTGTTGATGGAAGAGCAGGCCCGCGCGGTCGACACCTCGTGGGGCGTGAGCCTGCACAACGGCATCGTGGCCCACTACCTGCTCGCCTACGGCACCGAGGAGCAGAAGCAGCAGTGGCTGCCCAGGATGGCCAGTGGTGAGGTCGTCGGCGCCATCGCCATGACCGAGCCGGGCACCGGGTCCGACCTGCAGTCGGTCAAGGCCAAGGCGATCCGCGACGGCGACGACTACGTCATCAACGGTTCCAAGACCTTCATCACCAACGGCGCCCAGGCCGACCTGATCATCCTGGTCGCCAAGACCGACCCCACCCAGGGCGCGGCCGGTGTCTCGCTGATCCTGGTCGAGGCCGATCGGGCCGGCTTCCGCCGCGGCCGGGTGCTCGACAAGATCGGCCAGAAGGGCCAGGACACCTCCGAGCTGTTCTTCGAGGACGTGCGCGTTCCGGTGAGCAATCTGCTCGGCACCAAGGAGGGCCAGGGCTTCGTCCAGCTGATGCAGCAGCTGCCCCAGGAGCGCCTGATCGTGGCCATGGGCGCGGTCGCGGGCATGGAGGTCGCGCTGGAGCACACCCTGCGCTACACCAAGGAGCGCGAGGCCTTCGGCCGCCCGGTGTTCGGTTTCCAGAACACCAAGTTCAAGCTGGCCGAGGTGGCCACCGAGGCGCGTATCGCGCGGGTGTTCATCGACGACTGCGTCGAGAAGCACATCCGCGGCGAACTCGACATCCCCACCGTCGCCATGGCCAAGTGGTGGACCACCGACCGCGCGATGCAGGTCGCCGACACCTGCCTGCAGCTGTTCGGCGGCTACGGCTACATGAACGAGTACCCCATCGCCCGCATGTGGGTCGACAACCGCGTCCAGCTGATCTACGCGGGCACCAACGAGATCATGAAGGAGATCATCGCCCGCAGCCTGTAGCGGTTGCGACCCCACCTGCTCGGTCCGCCTATCCATAGTCCCCGCCGAACCGAATGTCCTTCGACGAACAGCGCGAACGCGACAGCGAGGACGGTGCGGCACAGTGGACACGGACGGCGGTTCATCGGGTGAGCCCGGACAGGAACCGACACTCCCGGACCGTGCCGAGATGATGCGGGCGGTCTGCGGGGTGGCGGTTTCGGGCGATCCCGTGCTGCACGCCGCGCACGAGCTCGCCGCCCTGCACGAGCGGCGAGAACAGCTCGCCGGTGGCGACACCAGCGAGATCGATTGGCAGCGAGCGCATCTGGTCTGCGAGATCGACCGCTGGGTGGTGCTGCGCGCACCGCGGCCCGCGACCACGGCGCCGATGCACACCGAGAGCATCGGCGCCGTCGTCGACCGGATGGCACACTTCGCCGCGCTCACCTACCGGGCGCTGGCCTGCGGAGCCGAAGCGCAACTGCGGGCCGCGCAGACCCGGCTGCACGAACTCGCCTGCGGTTACGACGATCTCGTCGTCGAGGTCGCCAACGGCGCCCGCAGGCTGCCCGACGGCCCCGCCGACGGCACACCGGAAAACGGTGGCGCGCAACCAAGCCGGAACCTGCCGCGCACCGAATAACGGGTGGTGCGCTGCCCGATCCGGCCACGGAACCGGCGCACCACAGCTCCACCGCCGCGCCCGGGTTTCAACCCACCCTCCCCCAGGTCCGGCGCGGCAGGCGGTCCCGCTCTTCGGGCGGCGGGGCCGTTGCTGGGCTCACTCGGATTCGACACGGCACCCGCACGGTGCCAGGATCAAGCGTCCTGAGTGCGAAAGAGAGTGCTGCGGTGGGTGTTACGGCGGTAGAAGCGGATTCGGCAGGCTGGCGGAACGCCTTGGCACAGTGGGTCGATTCCCCGCGCGTACGAACCACCACCACCGCGGTCATCCTGGCCAACGCCGTCGTGCTCGGCGTCGAGACCTCGGCGTCGGCGCGGGCGCACGCCGGGGATCTGCTGACCGTTCTCGATCGCGTCTTCCTCGCCGTCTTCGTGCTGGAACTGCTGCTGAAGCTGATCGCGACCGGGCCGCGGTTCTTCCGATCCGGGTGGAACATCTTCGACTTCGTGATCATCGGCATCGCGCTGGTCCCCGCGGTCGGCCCGCTCTCGGTGCTGCGCACACTGCGGGTGTTGCGGGTACTGCGGCTGCTGTCCACCGTGCGCCGCCTGCGGATGCTCGTCGACTCCCTGACCCGCGCACTGCCGGGTATCGGCTGGTCCGCGGCGCTGCTCGGCCTGCTCTTCTATGTGTTCGCGGTCATCGGCACCGAGATGTTCGGCGGGCGCTTTCCCGACTGGTTCGGCGACCTCGGCCGCAGCGTGTACAGCCTGTTCCAGATCATGACGCTGGAAAGCTGGTCGATGGGGATCGCCAGGCCGATCATGGCCGAGTACTCCTACGCCTGGTTGTATTTCGTCCCGTTCATCCTGCTCACCAGCTTCGTCGTGCTCAATCTGTTCATCGCGATCATCGTCAGCGCCACCCAGGAGGTGCACGATCAGGACCAGCGGGCCGAGACCGAGTCACGGGAGCTGGTCGCGCACGAGGAACGCCGCGAGATCCTGGAACTGCTGCGCACCATGCACGCCCGGTTGGACGCACTCGACGCCGCTGGGGCCCGCGTTCGCCACGACCACGGCGGCTGACGGCCACGTCACGGCCCACACGCGTTCGACCGGCGCCCGTACCGTCGGCACGGAGACGGCGAACGGAGCTCGGCGATGCTCGAACCGGGCCGCCGTTACCGGTTCACCGCCTGCTCCGACGGAGTGCGTGCGGTCGCGGGCCGCACCTGGGTGACCCGCAGACCCGGCACGCCCGAGCTGACCGGTGTCTTCCGCACCGCTCCCGCCGCCGCCCGGCAGGCTGCTGCGCACCATCGTGCTGGCCAACGACCTGCACTGGGGTGAGGACCGCAGCGGCCTCATCGTGGCCGGGCTGCCACCCGGACTTGCGCCACGACGACGGCCACTACCCGCAGGTGATGACCGATGCGCTGCTGCACGACATCCGGCGGCCCGAACGCGCGGCCGACCATCTCGTCGTCGCCGGCGATCTCACCGACCGCGACACCGCCGAACAGGTCACGGGGATTCGCGCCCGCCTCGACGGGTGGGGCCGGTACGGCAACGACTATCTGGTGTGCCGCGGCAACCATGACGTCGCTAGGCAGTACTCCGGCCTGCACCCCGATCACGCCCTCGGCACCCTCGCCGACCGCAATCACCAGGTGGTCCGGGACTTCTCCGGTCTGACCGCGGCGCGGTGAATCAGAACATCCGCAAGGCCACCAACCACCACCGCCCGCGCGACAACTCCACCCGACCGGCCAGGGCGAAGGTCCGCGACCCCCGCTCGTACGACGCGAACACCTCCGCACCCGCCGACCCCGCCACCACCACCCGCACCTGCTTGAGCGCCGCCGACCCGAGCCCAGCACCGGGCGCGAGTCCACGAACCAGCATCGTGCGCACCGACTCCACCACCCGCCGATCCGCCACCGAGCACAATTGATCGACATTCCTGCGCCGGTCGACGACCTCGAGCAGCAACCGCACCGACCGCTCCGCGAAACCCCGCGCACCCACCTCCACATCACCGGTACCGGCCTCACACGCCGCGCGCACCATTCGGCGCACGCCCGCACCGCCCGACGTCCGCCGCTCTGAAACCCGCGGCGCCACAGACACACCCGGCGCGACACCACGGCCAGATCCGGCACCCGGCTCACACCGCGGCACCCGAGCCAACGACAACCCATCCCCGGACATAACCCGTCCCCTCCGAGTACGCCCACCCACTCCCCAGTGAACGCGCACAGCATGCCACGACCCACCGACAACCGTCCGGTGAATCCGAACACGCGCGCTCAGAACAGCGTCATCGGTTCGGTCGGCGCCGGCACCGGCTGCGGCGGGAGGCCAGGCACGACGGCCGAGACCGCTTCGTGGAAGCGGCGGGCCAGGTCGCGGGCGGCGGCATTGTCGGGGGTGTGCACGAACACCGTCGGCGAGCGGCCCTCCCGCAGCCAGTCCGCGACCGTGTCCACCCACGGCTGCCAGCCCGCGACCGTGCGGTCGGGATCGGCGCGGCCGTGATACCGCACGATCGGGTATTCGGTCAGTGCCCGCATCCGGCGTGGCACCCGGGGCTTCTTGGCCCGCGCCTCGTACTCCGACGGGTCGCCGGGCGGTCCGTCGAACAGCACGGTGGTGTCGAAGGGCACCCATTCGGCCCCGATCCGCCCGAGGACCCGCTCGAGCTGCACCGCCGCCCGCTCATCGGTGAAGAAGGCCGGATGGCGCACCTCCACCGCGCACCGCAGCCCGGCGGGCAGCTCGCGCTGGAACCGGGCGAGGGCGCCGAGATCGGTCGGACCGAACGAGGCGGGTAGCTGGATCCACAGCGCGTGTACCCGCGGACCGAGCGGCGCCATCACCTCGAGAAACGCCGCCAGCTCGCCGTGCGCGTCGACCAGCCTGCGCTCATGCGTGACCGCGCGCGGCGGCTTGAGCACGAACCGGAAATCCGGCGCGGTCTGCCGGACCCAGGAGGCGACGGTATCCGCCGACGGCGTCGCGTAGAACGTCGTGTTGCCCTCGACCGCACCGCAGTACCCGGCATAGGCGCGCAACCGCTCCCCCGGCGCGGGCAGCCGCGCCTGCCAGTTCGGGTGGGTCCACATCGCACATCCCACCCGCAGCTCACGCACAGGCCGACGGTAGTACAGCCGGATGCCGCACCTAAAATGAGACCGGTTGCCACCAATTCGCCCCCGGAGCGTGCCACGGTGCGCGCATGACGGAAAGGGCCTGTGATGGCGATTCTCACCACCGAGCGGCTCGATGCTGCCGTGGGTACCCGTCCCCGCGCCTGGCTCGGCGTCGCCGCGGCGATCGTGGCGATCGCCTGGGGCGGCAACGAGTTCACCCCGCTGCTGGTGATGTACAAGGCCGACGGGCTGCCACTCACCGCGGTGGACCTGCTGCTGTTCTACTACGTGCTCGGCATCGTGCCCGCCATGCTGATCGGCGGCCCGCTCTCGGACCGGTGGGGCAGGCGCCCGCTCATGCTGCCCGCTCCGCTCATCGCCGCGGCGGGCTCGCTGCTGCTCGCGGCCGGTGCCGCCTCGGTGCCGATGCTGGCCGCCGGGCGGATGCTGTCCGGCGTCGCGCTCGGGCTGGCGATGGCGGTCGGCGGCAGCTGGGTCAAGGAGCTGTCGCAGCCCCCGTACGCTGTCGCGGCGGCGGGCACCGGCGCCCGCCGTTCGGCGATGAGCCTGACCGCGGGTTTCGCACTCGGCGCCGGAGTCGCCGGCGCCCTGGCCGAATGGGGTCCACTGCCGCACTCCACCGCGTACCTGGTCAACGCCGCGCTGTGCCTGGCCGCCGCGGTCTGGCTGAGCCGGGCGCCCGAGACCGTCGTGCCGCGCGCCGATCCCGGACCGTTCACCGAAGACCTGAAGATCCCGGCCGCCGGGCATCGCCGGTTCCTGCGGGTTGCCGTTCCGATCGCGCTGTGGCTGTTCACCGCCAACGCCACCGCCTACGCGGTGCTGCCGACGCTTATGCTGCCGCGGGTCCAGCAGGCACCCATCGCGTTCTCCGCCCTGGTCACCATGGTCGCGCTCGGCTGCGGGTTCCTCATCCAGTCGGTGGCCCGGCGGATCGACCGGCCCGGCACCACCCGCGCCGCAGTGGTGGCGCTGGTGCTGCTCACCATCGGCATGCTACTCGCGGCGTGGACGGCCGCCACCCTCAGCGTCTCGGCGACCTTGCTGACCGCCGTCGTCCTCGGTAGCGGCTACGGCATCGGGCTGGTCGCCGGGCTCCAGCAGATCGAACGCGTCGCGGGCCCCGGCGATCTGGCCGGACTCACCGCGGTCTTCTATTCGGTGAGCTACCTCGGCTTCGGCGTTCCCGCGGTGCTCTCGGCCCTGCACGGCGGCTTCGGATTCGGCTATCCGGCGATGTATCTGGTGACCGCGCTGCTGGCCGCGGCCTGCCTGGCACTGGTCGCCGCGAACTACCGGGAGCCACGATGAGCAGCGACCCGGTCGAGGTGTTGCGGCGCTGGGCGGAGTCCGGCGGAGTGTGGCGGGTGCTCGGCCGCGCCGGTGACACGGTGACCGTCGGGCTGTTCGAATGCACCGGTGGGCAGGAGGTCGACCGGTTCACCTCCGCCGAGTCCGCGCTGCGGCGTTTCCTCGGCGAACGCACGAGCAGCGAGGGCTGACGCACCGACCCCGCCGGGCTAGGCTGAAGGCCGTCATCGCTTCACCGTTTGTCGGCCGCACGGCCGGTCCGTTCAGTGAGGAGAGATCATGTCGGCACCCACCAAGGATCTGGCCGCCGGAACCTGGGTCATCGACCCGGCCCATTCCGCCCTGGAGTTCTCGGTTCGGCATCTGATGGTGAGCAAGGTGCGCGGTCGGTTCACCGATTTCGGCGGCACACTTGTCGTGCACCCCGACGGCACGGCCGACGCCGACGTGCAGTTCCAGGTCGCGTCCGTCACCACCGACAACGCCCAGCGCGATGGTCATCTGGCCACCGCCGACTTCTTCGATGCGGCCAACTATCCGGTCGCCACCTTCACCGCGCGCGGATTCCGCCCGGCCGGTTCCGAGTTCGAGGTCACCGGCGATTTCACCATCCGGGGCACCACCCGCCCGGTCACCCTCGACGTCGAATTCCTCGGCTCCGGCCCCGGGATGACCGATGCGCCGGTCGCCGGATTCACCGCGACCGCCACGATCAACCGCCGTGATTTCGGGATCACCACCGATATCCCGATGGCCGACGGCGGTGCCGTCGTCGGCGACAAGATCGCGCTCACGCTGGATGTCGAGGTGGGTCTGCAAGCCTGAGCCGGGCACCCCGGTGACCGGCCACCGGGGTGCGCCCCGGTGACCGGACCGCTCATTCCTCCGGCGCGTCCGGATACGCCTGCTGACGATGCCCGCCGCGCAGTGTCCCGTCCAGATACGCCGCCTTGCAGGCCCGTCGGGCGATCTTGCCGCTCGAGGTCCGCGGAATCGACCCGGCGGGCACCAGCAGCAGGTCACGCACGGTGACTCCGTGCCTGCGCGCGATCGCCGCGCGCACCGTGTCGGCGATCGGACCCGGCTCCAGTTTCGCCGCGCCGGTACCGCGTTCGGCGACCACGACGAGCTGCTCGGCCATCTCGTCGGCGCCGCCACCGGCTTCGCGCACCGGCGCGGGCAGCTGCCCGGCCTGCACCGAGAAGGCCGCGATGAAGCCGGGCCGCAAGGCGGTGCTCGCCTCCTGGGCCGAGTGTTCGAGATCCTGCGGATAGTGGTTGCGCCCGTCGACGATCACCAGATCCTTCACCCGGCCGGTGATGAACAGTTCACCGTCGTGATAGGCGCCGAAGTCACCGGTGCGCATCCAGCGCGCGTCGTCGGGCGCGCCCTCGGCCTTGCTACCGACCGGCAGCCGGGCGATCACCCGGTTGTGGAAGGTCTCCGCGGTCTCGCCCGGCCTGCCCCAGTACCCGATGCCCATGTTGTCGCCGTGCAGCCAGATCTCGCCGACCTCGCCCTCCCTGCGCTCGATCCCGGTCTCCGGGTCGACGATCACCGCCCACTGCGACCGTGCCACATACCCGCACGACACCTGTGCGACCGCGTCGGCGGAATGCTCGTCGACCACGACCATCCGGCCGTCGTTGAGCTTGTGCCGGTCGACATAGACCACCCTGGCTTCGTCGGCGCGCCGGGTCGCGGAGACGAACAGCGTCGCCTCGGCCATCCCGTAGCACGGCTTGATCGCGGTCTTGGACAGCCCGTACGGGGCGAACGCCTCGTTGAACTTGCGCATGGAGGCCACCGACACCGGCTCGCTGCCGTTGATCAGGCCGATCACATTGGACAGGTCCAGCGCCTCGTCCCCCTTGGGCACTCCGCGCGTCGCCGCGTGCTCGAACGCGAAGTTCGGTGCCGCCGAATAGATCTCGGCGCCATCGGCCTGGGCGGCCAGTTCCTTGATCCAGCGCGACGGCCTGCGCACGAACGCGCTCGGCGACATGATGGTGATGAACTTGCCGCCAATGGTCGGCAGGATCACCGTGAGCAGCCCCATGTCGTGGAACAGCGGCAGCCAGGTCACCCCGCGCGCGTTCTCGGTGATCCCGATCGCGTCGACCATCTGCAGCAGATTCGTGCCGACGGCCCGGTGGGTGATCTCGACACCCGCGGGCACCCTGGTCGAGCCGGAGGTGTACTGCAGATAGGCCACGCTGTCGATATTGATGTCGGGCCTGCGCCAGGTGGCGCCGACGGTATCCGGGATCGCCTCGACGGCGATGATCCGCGGCCGCTGCGCGGCGGGCTGTTCCCGGAAGAACGCGCGCACCCCGGCCGCCGCCGAACCGACGGTGAGCACGGCTGCGGGCTCGCAGTCGCCGAGCACCGCGTGCAGCCGGTCGCTGTGACCCTGTTCCTCCGGGTCGAACAGCGGCACGGCCACATTCCCCGCGTACACCGCCGCGAACAGCGCGACGACATAGTCCAGGCCCTGTGGCGCGAGCACCGCGACCCGATCGCCGGGCGCGGTGACCTGCTGCAACCGCGCCGCCACCGCGCGCAGCCGCACCCCGAATTCCCGCCAGGTCAGTTCCAGATATTCCCCTTCGCGTTCCCGGGAATAGTCGATGAAGCGGTAGGCCAGATCATCCCCGTTGTCTTCACTGTGTTTGTCGACGAAATCGATCAGAGTCTGATCACCGGGGATCCGGATATTGCCCGATTCGTCCACATAGTCATCGAAAGTCTCGCCGATCATTCCCAATCCTTTTCCACGCACAATGCCTCGCCGAGAGGCCCCGATCGTGCAATGCAAGTGGCGGGCGCGCCGCCGCGGCGATCGTCAGTACCGACCGAAGGCGATAGCGACGTTGTGCCCGCCGAATCCGAAGGAGTTGTTCACCGCGTAGTCGATTCGCCCGGTCCTGGCTTGCCCCGAGACCACATCGAGCGCGATCTCGGGATCCTGGTTCTCCAGGTTCAGGGTGGGCGGGATGACGCTGTCGCGGACGCTGAGCACGGTGAGCACCGCCTCCAGCGCGCCGACCGCGCCGATCGAATGCCCGAGCGCCGACTTGGGCGCGTACACCGAGGCGTGGTCACCGATCGCCTTGCCGATCGCGTTGGCCTCGGCGGTGTCACCGATCGGCGTCGCGGTCGCGTGCGCGTTGATGTGGGTGACATCGGTACTGCTGATCCCGCCGGTCTGCAGCGCCCTCGTCATCGCCCGCGCCGCGCCGGTGCCCTCGGGATCGGGGGCGACCAGGTGGAATCCGTCGGAGGTGACGCCTGCGCCGAGCAGCCTGGCGTGGATCGTCGCGCCCCGCGCTTTGGCGTGCTCCTCGGTCTCGAGCACCATCATCGCGCCCGCCTCGCCGAAGACGAAGCCGTCCCGATCGGCGTCGAACGGGCGCGACGCGGCCTTGGGGTCGTGGTTGCGGGTGCTCATGGCGCGCATCTGCGTGAAGGCCGCGATCGGCAGCGCCTGGATGGAGCCTTCTACGCCGCCGGTCACCACCATGTCGGCGTCGCCCATCACGATCATCCGCCAGGCGTTGGCGATCGCCTCCGAACCCGACGAGCAGGCCGACACCGGGGTGGAGACTCCGGCGCGGGCACCTAGCTCGAGACCGACGCAGGCGGCGGGCCCGTTGGGCATGATCGCCCCGACGGTCAACGGCGACACCTTGCGGTAGCCACCGTTGCCGAGCTTGTCGCGCGCGTAGATCAGCGATTCGGCGCCGCCGAGGCCGGTACCGACCGAGACACCGAGCCGGTCCTGATCCACCTCGGGGCTGCCCGCGTTGCGCCATACCTCACGGCCGAGTACCACGGCCATCTGCTCCACATACGACAGCCTGCGCGCCTCCTCGCGGGTGAGCGAGGCGGCCGGGGAGACCTTCAGATGGCCACCGATCCGCACCGGCAGGTCGAAGTCGTCGATGAAGGTGTCGTCGAGGACATCGATACCGCTCTCCCCGTTGAGCAGACCCTTCCAGGTGGAGTCGACGTCACCCGCGATCGATGTGGTCGCCGCGAGGCTCGTGACCACGATGTCCGTCATATTTCTCGCTCACTCTCTCTAGCTATGCCACGACTGATCGGGAACCGCTTGATGGAGCTGAACTGGTGGAGCGTATATGCAGGCGACGCGACGCGCCCAAATTCCGGGAAACGGCGCGAGCGCACCGTGTCGTTCGGAGCCGCCATGCACCGGGGCTATTGTCGGCGACGACGGGCAACACTACCGGACCGAAAGGGTACGAGCGTGGCCAGGAACCTCACCCAGCTGGAATTGCTCATCGAACTGGAGCCGATCGCGGCACGCAATGTCGACCGGCACCTGTCGATGGCCAAGGACTGGCACCCCCATGACTATGTCCCGTGGGACGAAGGCCGCAACTTCGCGGCCATGGGCGGAATCGATTGGGACACCGAGCAATCCGCGCTAGGGGAGGTGGCACGGGCGGCGATGATCACCAACCTGCTCACCGAGGACAATCTGCCCTCCTACCACCGCGAGATCGCCGAGAACTTCTCCAAGGACGGGGCGTGGGGCACCTGGGTGGGCCGGTGGACCGCCGAGGAGAACCGGCACGGCATCGTGCTGCGCGACTACCTCGTCGTCACCCGCGGGGTCGACCCGGTGGCCCTGGAAGAGGCCAGGATGGTCCACATGACCAACGGCTACTCGGCCATGGCGGTGGTCGACGCGAAGGCGGGCGAGCAGGACATCCGGCCCGAGTCCGGCGCGGGTTTCCTCTACTCCGTCGCCTACGTGACGTTCCAGGAGCTGGCCACCCGGGTCAGCCACCGTAATACCGGCCGCGTCTGCGACGACCCGATCGCCGACCGCATGCTCGCCCGCATCGCCGCCGACGAGAACCTGCACATGATCTTCTACCGCAACCTGTGCGCGGCCGCGCTCGACCTCGCGCCCGACCAGACCATCGAGGCGATCAACACCATCGTGCAAGGTTTCCAGATGCCAGGGGCCGGGATGCCGGGCTGGCGGCGCAACGGCGTGCTGATGGCCAAGCACGGGATCTACGACCTGCGCCAGCACCTCGACGAGGTGTTACTGCCCGTACTGCGCAAGTGGAACATCTTCGAGCGCAATGATTTCGGTGCGCGCGGCGAGCGAGTCCGCGAGGACCTCGCGGCGTTCCTCGACCGCCTGCGCGCGGACGTGGCGCGCTTCGAGGAACAGCGCGATCGCTCGCTCGCGCGGGCGGCGCGCCGCGCGGCCGAGCTGGTGTGAGCGTGCGGCGCGATCGGCGCTAGCGCGCCGGATCGCGCCGCGCCTCGTGCTTGCGCCGGTACATGGCCGCGTCGGCGGCGTGCACCAGTTCGTCTACGGTGCTCGGCATTTCGTCGAAATAGGCGGCGCCGATACTCACCCCGACCGCCAGCATATGACCGTCGACTTCCAGTGGTGCCGTGAGCTCCGCCATCAGCTCATCGGCCAGCGCCCCCAGCTGTTCCTGCCCCGAACAGTTCTCGACGAGTACGAGGAACTCGTCACCACCGATCCTGGCCGCTGTCGCGTCGGCGGCCCGCACGGTATCGCGCAGCCGGTCGGCCACGATGCGCAGTACCCGGTCGCCGATCGTGTGACCCCACAGGTCGTTGATCTCCTTGAAGCCGTCGAGGTCGAGGTAGCAGACCCCGACCGGAGGTTCGGTCTCGGCCAGCTTGCCGAACAGGTGTGGGCGGTTCGGCAGCCCGGTGAGCGCGTCGTGGTTGGCGTCGTGCCACAGCCGATCGGCCAGCTTCTTACGTTCGGTGACGTCGACGGCGACGCCGATCAGGAACCGGATATCGCCGCAGGCGTCGCGCACCGCCGACATCGACAGGTCGATGACGGTGACCTCGCCGTCGTCGTGCAGGTGCTCGGTCTCGGTGCGGAAGCTGTCCGATTGGCCGGCCACCATGCGCTGCAGTTCGACGAAAGCGTGATTCAGATTCTGCGGCCCGAGAATATCGGCCACCGTGCGGCCCGGCATGGTCTCGGGCGTCTGGCCTAGCATCTCGGCCATCCTGGCATTGCAGTTCACCACCTGGCCGGTCATGTCGACGGTGCCGATGCCGACCATGGCGCCGTCGAACACCGCCTCGAAACGGGCCTCCGACAGCACCCGGTTGCTCTCGGCCTCCTGCGCGGCGGCGAGTACCGCGGCCAGCGTCGCTTCCTGTTCGGCCAGGGCAGCCGCCCGCAGCGCGGCGGTGAAGCCTGCGGCGAAGTCGGCGGCCAGCCCGATCGCGCGGTCCCTGATCTCGGGCACGGCGGGATCGGTGGGACCGTCGGCGGCCGCGGTGACCAGGTCGTCGCAGATCACCCGCACCGACCTGCTCACCGCCGCCGGATCACGGTAGTTGGCGGCGACCAGCATCCTGGCGGACCGGCGCGCGATATCGGGATCCTCGCCACCGCGCGCCGCGTCGATCAGTCCGATGCACAGCGCCGCGAGCATCTCCTCGATCTGCGAGCGGTTCAGCGTGGGGGCGACGACGCCGTCGAGGGCATCCGCCCACCGCTGCGCCAGCTCCCACGACCCCACTGCTCGTCCACCCTGTCATCTCACGACCCCGCCGTGCGAACGGCTCAGTCTTTGCGCGCCACCCCGGCCAGCCCTAGCGAACGGCCTGGCTTTTCGTGCTGGTCGCGCTCCGACTCCGGCCGCCAGAGCGGCAACTCGACGACGCCGGGAGCGACCATGTCCCATCCCTGAAAAAGCCCGGTGATCTCGTCTCTGGACCGGAAATGGATGCCGACCTTGGTCTCGTTCACCGCGTGCGCACCCAGCTTACCGGCATCCTCCGGCCGCGACGCGGACGATAGATGTGAAATCGCTATGAGACTGCCCGGCGCGACAGCGTCCCGCAGTTCGGCTACCTTCCCGGCCGGATCGTCCTCGTCGGCCACCAGGTGCAGTACCGCGACCAGCAGCAGGCCGACCGGCTCGGAGAAGTCGATCAGCCCGGTGTCGCGCACTGCGGCGAGCATGGCGTCGGGCTCGCGCACGTCGGCCTCGATCGCCCCGGCATGTTCGTTGCCCTGCAGGATCGCCCGCGAGTGAGCGACAGCCACCGGGTCGACATCGATATAGAGCACCGGGGCCGCCGGCGCCAGCTCGTGCACGATCTCGTGCACATTGCCCGCGGTGGGGATGCCCGACCCGACATCGACGAACTGCCGGATCCCGGAGTCGAGCATGAACCGCACCGCCCGCCGAAGGAAGGCCCGATTGCTCAGGGCCAGCCGCGGTAGGTCCGGGACCAGCTTGACTCCCATCTCCGCGGCCATCCGGTCGACCGCGAAGTTGTGCGAGCCGCCGAGCAGCGCGTCGTACATCCGAGCCGGGCTCGGTTGTTGCATATCGACGCCCTCAGGTGCCCACGAAGGCCTATCCATCACATACCCCTGTCCACTCCGTCCTCGCACCCCGCGATGACGCCAGACGCATCGTAGTGCGCGCGAACCCTTCCGGCGCGCGGTAGAGCTAGTTCCCCGCGCCGAACGGCTTGGCGAACAGCGGCGCGGTGTCCGGCGTCATCGTGGCGACCACCGGAACGCCGACCGCAAGGAAGTTCTCCAGCGCCCTGCGCATGTGATCGGCCGAGGTGATGAGCACCGCTCTGTGCAGCCCGAGAGCCGCCATCACCTCGGCGGCGAACTCTGCGTTCTGAACCGTCGACCCGGCTTTGGTCTCGGTGAATATCCGATGCGCGGGCACCCCTCGCAGGCGCAGCCATTCGGCCATCACCTGCGCCTCGGTGATCCCGTTACGCGGGTTGCCGCCGGTGACGATCACCGGGGACGACGGCGACATGAACGCCTGGATCAGCGCGGCGTGCAGCCGATTGCCCAGCTCGGCCCGCATGGTGCCGTCCGGAAGCAGACCGTAGCCGAGCACGACGATCGCCGTCTCCGGTCCGTAGGTGTCGGGGAGATCGATGCCCGCGATACCCGCCACGGAGTTGGCGGTCACCGCGACGCGGTCGGCGACGTCGGCGAAGGGGCCGGGCGCCGGCGCGGCGGACGCGGGCGACGCGATGGCAACGGCGCCGATCAGCGCCGCGGGGACTAGGAGTGCGACGGTGCAGCGTCGCAGTGACGTAGGTGAGAACAGCCAATCCATGGGGACCTCCCGAATCAACGTGGGACCATGGTGACCGACGGCGACCGCCTGCCGGGCCGGTTTCTGAAAATTGCTCACTTCAGTCCTGCTGCTGCGCGCCGTGGTCGTGAACCCAGGAGCCCGCTAGTTGCGGGTCGGGCATGCCTGAGTCAGGCGGCGGCGGGGCGAGCCTGCCCGATGGAGTTACCGCGCGCCCCCATCAAGCGTGCGAAAACGCAAAAAGGCCCTCCAACCGTAGTTGGAGGGCCTTTCGCAAAGTATGTCCGGCGGTGTCCTACTCTCCCACACCCTGTCGAGTGCAGTACCATCGGCGCAGGTGGCCTTAGCTTCCGGGTTCGGAATGGGACCGGGCGTTTCCCCACCGCTATAACCGCC
>NZ_JBHSBA010000013.1:0-632 GCF_042650365.1 Nocardia rhizosphaerae | reverse complement strand
AACCTTCCGGCACCGGGCAGGCGTCAGTCCGTATACATCGTCTTACGACTTCGCACGGACCTGTGTTTTTAGTAAACAGTCGCTTCTCTCTGGTCTCTGCGACCACCCCCAGCTCAGAGTGCAAGACTCGTCACCAAGCGTGGTCCCCCTTCTCCCGAAGTTACGGGGGCATTTTGCCGAGTTCCTTAACCACAGTTATCTCGATCGCCTCAGTATTCTCTACCTGACCACCTGTGTCGGTTTGGGGTACGGGCCGTGTACCAACTCACTAGAGGCTTTTCTCGGCAGCATAGGATCACTGAATTCGTCACAACGACTACGCATCACCTCTCAGGCTATATGCAACACGGATTTGCCTATGTTGCGCCCTACAGGCTTACACCAGGTATTCCATCACCTGGCCCAGCTACCTTCCTGCGTCACCCCATCGCTTGACTACTACAGCGAAGGTCCCGTGCAGCAATCCTCCCTCTCGCCCGAAGGCTTGATAAGAGAACATTTGGACGGTTAGTACCACTGATTCGCCATTGGGCGCGGATACACGGGTACGGGAATATCAACCCGTTGTCCATCGACTACGCCTGTCGGCCTCGCCTTAGGTCCCGACTCACCCTGGGCGGATTAACCTGGCC
>NZ_JBHSBA010000012.1:0-48963 GCF_042650365.1 Nocardia rhizosphaerae | reverse complement strand
AGCGGCTCGATAACCGCCCACAACTCATCATCCACGACCCACGGTGCTGCCACGGCGAAACATCCTGCACTACAACATGTCTCACTGCCACCTGACCGAACCCGTTAGGAGCTCTTATCTCGCTGATCGTCCAACGCCGCTCTACCACTCCGACCAAGAGGGATTGATCGCTCGCAGGTCGACGACGCGCTACGTTGATGCTTCCGCGGGTTCGACACGTCCGCAGCGGCCACCACGGTAGTGAACTGCCCATCCTTCCCAAGAAGGCGGTGGGCGCCGAACCCGGGCGGTTCACCTTCGCACACCCGCACTTGTCGGATGGTCCTCATACATTCGCCCCATGATCCGCGAAGAGTCCGGCAACCTCCTCGATGCCGATACCGAAGCTCTTGTCAACGCAGTCAACACCGTCGGCGTCATGGGCAAGGGGATCGCGCTGCAGTTCAAGCAGGCTTACCCGGACATGTTCCGAGAGTATGCCCGCGCAGCGCGAATGGGTGATCTCCACGTCGGCCGGATGTTCGTGTGGGAGACCGGTGCTGCCCGCGGGCCGCGATTGATTGTCAACTTCCCAACGAAGCGGCACTGGCGCTCGGCCAGCCGACTCGATGACGTGTCCGCCGGCCTACCCGTCTTGGCCGAGACGATCGAGCGGTACCGGATTCAGTCGATCGCGATCCCCGCACTCGGGTGCGGGCACGGCGGACTTACCTGGGAGGAAGTGGGCCCGTTGATCAAGAAGGCATTGGAACCGCTGGCCGCCAAGGTCGAGATCAGGCTCTACCCGCCCGTGCCATCCAAGTGACGGCAACCTCCCAGGATTTTTCGCCTTTGCTCAGGTAGGACAGGGTGAACAAAGCTTGCCGACCGGGGGCAGAGCACCCGCCCCACGACCTCAGGCCCTACGGTGGCGGCGGCTGCGTTCAGTGTTGCGGTCGTCCCCGTCTCCGACGAATCTGGCTCAGAGAACTTCCACCTGTGCTGGGTCCGGCAAAGATTGCGGGCGCTCGTCGGTATACCAGGCGTACTCGATGCCGCTGAGCCAACCATTCTCGACCCACAAGATGAGCTCGCCCACAGGAGATCCGTTGGGATCGGTGACAGCGCCGTTGGCGAGAATCCCGTTAGCGGACCCGGCCGCCTGCGGAGCACCCGGGCGCACAACGAGATCGACACTCGGAGATCCTGGCCCCCACGTAGCGACGACCTCGGCATAGGGGATCTGCAGCAGGTACTCACCGACTCCTGCCCCGCAAGCTGACAGCAACTTGGTGACGATGTCCGATTCGATGCCGGTCAGCCCTCGCGGCTCGACAGGTGTGTTGCTCATGACTCTCCTCGGATCCGGTGGTGCCGTTAGGGAATGTATGCGGTGCCAATTTTGAACACCCCGTCAATCATCGCTCCGCGAATATGCACTGTCTCGCCATTAATCGTGCGCACCAGCGGGTTCGAAGCATTGTAGACTCCATTCGGCACACCCTGGACGCTTTCGATGATCTTGGTCATTGTCGCCTCTTCACCGCCCAGCGACTTCACTAGATTATCCAGCTTGTGCTTCGGCACGAAGACATGGCCCATCGCCTCCTTTTCGAGCGCGTAGTCCAACGAACTCTTGAGCTTGTCGCTTGCAGCCTTGGCAATATCGGCTGTGCGTTGCGCGAGAAGGTCGGCGATTCGCTGCATCTCTGCCCGACGGCCCTCCAGATCACCGCCTGTCTGGGCGACCTTGTCAACGAATTTCGCTGCACGCTTGGCGGCGAGGACGCGATCGACGTATGCCTTCATCTTCAACGCCAGTTTGCCCGCCTTTGCGGCAGCAATAGCCGCTGTCCCGAAGCCGGCGGTCAACGCACCTACGATGATTCCGAGAACCACCGTTTCCGTGATCTCCTGCGCAAGATCTTTCGCCAGATCCGCGAGTAGTTGGCCGAGCTGCGCCCGGAACTCGAGAATCGCGGACCGGTGCTCACGGCAAGAAGCGGCAAGATCTTTGTAGAGAGTGAGGACACCTTCTGCGGACTTCTTCAGTTCACGAATATCCTCATCCACGTGTGCGGCGTCGGGAGCGGTTTCGCTCTCGAAGGTTTTAGCGAGCTGGTCCAGCAAGGACGGCAGATTGCCCACGCCCGACTCACCGCCGAACTTCTCCCAGGTGTCGGCGGCGATCTGCAGATCGTCCGGTTCACCGTCAGGCATCGAAACGCCGAAGTCCTCCAGCGCTGACACGGCGAATCCGACATCGTCGAACAGGCCGCTGCCGGGCCCGCCCGCAGCAGGCGGCGGCACCAAACATGGCGTCCACGCAGGAGCGAGTTGAGTCGGCTTCACCGGCTCCGGCCGTCCGGTGCCGGCGACGTAGTCGGCCAGCGCATGGTTGTAGCCGAGCTCTTGCAGGATATTCGAGTAGTTTCCCATCGCAGTGATGAGCAGTTCGGTCATGCTCATTGCGGTCGCGACGGTCGAATCATAGGAGTCTGCCCACGCTTTGGATTCACCGACGTTCCCGCCCATATTGGCGGTCTCGTTCAGGTCCGCTATCCGCGCGGAGTACACCCTTTGGTATTCGGTTGCGTAGGAATGTAGTGATGCCCCCGCCAACGAATATACGGTCGGGTCGACTACCAAGGTTGCCATCGAGTTCTACGCCCTGCCCAGCATCGCCAAGTTCGCCGCGATGGCTGCGTTGTATCTGTCGTGCGCATCCTGGACTACCTGCCGCATAATTTCGATCCCGTCGGCAACATCTGTTGCGCCAGTGTGCCATTCGCGAAACGCAGCAGCTTGAGCATCCGCGGCTGCGCCAGTCCAGTTCTGCTGCACCGCGGACATACGCTGCTGCAACCCGTCGAGACTGTCGTTGAGAAAACCGATGAATCCGGCCACACGGGTAACGATCTGCTCGAGTTCCTCGAGATCGACGCGAAAGGGTTCGGCATTCTCGACCATCAGAACCCCGACAGATTGAGCGTCGCGGCCAGAGCCGAGGTTTCCCCAGCTAGTGCGCGATCTTGCCCATCGAGTGCCGCGCTTGTGACACCAAGTAGCTCGGCCATGGCGGCCAGCGCATCAAGGACGGTGTCGGCCCCCTGCTTGGTTTCGGTCCATCCAGCGCTGAACGAATCAGCGGAGATTCCGCGCCAGTTGGACAGCAAGGTCACTATGTCCGTGTCCAGCGAGGTCAGACCGCTGACGAGAGATTCTGCGACCTGCTGCAAATAGCGTCCCGCGTCGGTGACCTCGTCGGGGACCAAGGCGAAGTCGGTGCTGCTTGCATCGGGCTGGCTAGTCATGGGCAATTCCTCGAATATCACTGCAAGTCATCATAGTTTGACGCGACAAGAGACCCTCCGGTTCCTGCCAGCGATGGTGTCGGTAGTCACAGTGCCGCGTATGACCTCACCGCAGCGGGTCCGCTGCTCCGAACCCGCTGCGGCTCACCCGGCCTGTACCCAAGCCACGGCCATCCGAGCCGCCGGACGGCTCGGTCCTGCGCTTCAACATCGGCAGGTTGAGCATCGCGGATTTCGCATCCGGCGTCACCGATACAAGATCGCGTTGCACTGCCCGTGCGGACCTGATGGACGGTTCATCACCATCGGCGGCACGGTTCAGGATACCGATACCGCGGCCAAGCGAATCAGACGTGCGGCCGATCGCCGCCCCTGTCAGGCCGCGCCAGGCAGGGGCGGCTACGAGGCTCGGCGCTGACCTGTTGGCTATTACACGACGCTGTTGGACGCAGCATCGCCCAGCGCGATGGCAGCGCGTGTGTCCCAGCGATAGCAGCGTCCCTTCCGACGGAGGACTACCAGCTCAACAGTGTCCACCCGGACTGAGATCCGCTCTGGTGTCTGCCGCAGTGCGGCGACCGCGGCGATAACGTCTGCTGCGGCACGGTCGGTGTTGTTGTACGCGATCCCCAGGTGGGGCCGGAACCGTGACGGCACCCCGGGTACGTCGCGGGACGTCGGGTCCGGCGATACCTCTCCTGAGCACACAGACAGGGCTCGATGCAGGTCAAGCAGTGGATCCCACGGGGCGACCGAGAATCTGATCGCGCTTCGAGATCCACTGAGCGGGCCAATGGTCAGGTCGAACGGCTTCACCTCCGAAAGCCGCTCACTGGCACACGAAACCAGCGTCTCGACTTGCTCGTCGGTAACGGCAGTTGTGTCGCCGACGCTTCCGAGCGTGATGTGGAGGCCGTCCGGTGGCACTGCGTCGATTCCGGTGAGGGCGAGTCCGCGCTGACATTCGGCGGCGAAACTGACCAGGTCCGGGTCATCGAAGGTCAGGTACCAGTAGTACCCCGCGCGTCCGCCTGGCCACTGCTTAACGCTCCAGTGGTCGCGCAAATGCTCGATCTCTGCGAAGGCCTCCCAGTCGTTGCGGGCAATGGCCTCCGGATCCGAGGTCGAGTCGGGCAGATGCCGGGGAAATGGGCCACTGGACGTCATCCTTGGTCGGCCTGCCTCTCGATGTGGAACGTTCAGGAGCGGATCCTACGGACCGCCGGCCCGGGCACAAGGGAGCTGCTGGACTTGGCCGAGTGGAGATCCGTCGTCGGCTTGTGTGGACTCCAAGACCATTCGAAGTCATCTGCGCGGCTGCGCTTTAGCCGAAGTCGAACAGCGGTTCCGTAACAGCCGCACGGTGTCATGCGAGATCATGGCAGACCAGTGCAGGTACACCGCTCCAGGAGGTTATGGAACCCGTGACGTCACCGAAGCTGCTGCGCGGACAGAACGTCCCACTTCCCGCCGACGTGCACCGCGTCGACGCCGTCATCGGTTGGGCCGATGCGGCTGCGGACGTGGATGCCTCTGCCCTACTGCTTGGTGTCGACGGGAAAGTCCGCTCCGACGCCGACCTCGTCTTCTACAACCAGCCACGGTCAGCAGATGGATCGGTGCAGTTCGACGGCACCAGCAGTGCGGGCGAGGGCATGCGGGCCCGGATCGTGGTCGAGTTGTCGAGGGTTCCCGCCGATGTTCAGACAGTGGCGCTCGCGGGCAGTCTCACCACGGGGAACTTCGGCGCCCTCGGCGGCCTGAGGTTCGAGATCCGCGACGCGACCGGACGTTGCCTGGCCGAGTATGTCGCCACGGACGCGTCAACGGAGACAGCGTTCGTCTTCGGTGAGATCTATCGGCGCGGCGGCGCATGGAAGGTTCGGGCAGTAGGCCAAGGCTGGGATTCCGGGCTCGCCGGTCTGGCAACGGATTTCGGAGTCGAGGTGGACGACGCGGGTGATGCGCCAGCTGCCGACCCGGCCGGATCTTCCATCGCCCCTGTGGCGTCTGCGCATGCAGCAGGCTCGCCGTACCAGCTGTGGAGTCGGCCGCGGAGCTGGCGCGACTGCGAACTCGAGGTGGCCGACGAACACCTGCCCGCGATCCGAAGCCTCCTGCCAGACTCCCTGCCTGAGGACGGAACCACCCTGACCCCCGAGGTTGAGCTGATCCCCGAACCCGCTGGGCCACGCGGCCCCTGGGCAATCTCGGTGCGCACTGCTGGGCGCACGATCGGATATCTGGACGCCGACACCGCTCGCACATGGGCCGGACCCATCAGGCGCATCGTCGCAGCCGGATTCGTCCCGACGACCTCCGGCAGGATCTGGTACACCGAATACGATGGATGGGACGGAACCGATTCGAGGGCGGCTGTACAGCTCGGACTCGGCGAAGCGTTCGACGCGATCCCGCTGAACGAGCCACCGACGTCCCCCTACACGATCCTTCCGCGCTCAGCCGTCGTCCAAGTGACCAAGGAGCACGAGCACTTCGACGTGCTCCGGAAATTCGTACCGGAGTGTGGGCACGGCGTACTGATCGTCACCCTGCACGAGAACGCGCCCGACTCCGGGAAAGCGAAACCCCACGTGGAAGTGCGCATCGAAGGTCAGCGAATCGGTCAATTGACCCCGCAGATGAGCCAGCGTTTCGCACCGCTGATCCAGCACCTCGAGGCACGCGGCCTCGTCACGGCCTGCTGGGGCGACATCACCGGATCGCCCGTGGCTGCGAAGGTGCGCATCGACGCCGTCAAAGCCAACGAAGCAACGTCGCAGACACTGGACGGGCCGCCCGTCACCTGCCCGCAGCTCGGCCCCGAACTACCCGACCCGACTGCCTACGACCTCACTGCCGCGGGTCCACTGCTCGAACCGTTGCCACTCGTCCAGCCCGTATCCAGGCCACTGCCGCCCGAGCCGCCGGACGGCTCGATCCTGCGTTTCAACAGAGGCAGGTACAGCTATGTCGCGGTACGCCGCGGTGAGCGCTGGGAGACCACGGCGTCCGGGATCGGAGGTGCGATAGACCAGGTGATGCGGTGGGCCGACCTCGGTGCGCGAGTACGGGGCTTCGAAGTGGCTACGGGATTCGCTCCGGTTGCCCGCCGCGACGATCCCCGAGTGCGCCAGTCGCTCGCTGTCGTCCGGTTCACCATCGGCGCCAACTACCTGGCGGCGATCAACATCTGCTCCAGGGGCAGCGAGGAAGGCGACTGGTACACGACGGTGACGGAGTCGACATCACGCCTACTACCCATTTCGGACTATGCGGACTGGTCGGACATTCTGAGGTATGGACAGCACATCCAAGTGGTGTCCGAGTGGACTCCACTCCCCTGATGGACCATCCGCGAACGAATGCCTATCGAACAGTGTGGATTTCGATACCGACCTACGCGGCAATAGCCTCGTATGGCGACGACCTCACCGCGCACAGCCCGTTTCGACTGCTCGCCGACATCCACGGGCTGCGGTGACTGCCTTCGCTTTTGTCTCGGTCCAACGCCAGTGAGAGCGCGGCGGACCAGGTCAGTCTTCGAATAGCGTGCCTACGCGGTGAGGTTCCGCGGACGTGGGGATGGGAGGCGTTGTAGGTGCGACAACGCTGCCAGGCCGCGCCGCTCACGGTCACACCGATCACCGCGACGAGCCCGGCGTGGGCGTAGGAGGTGACCAGCTCGGCGTTCGAGGTCCTGGCGGCGGACCGACGGCAACGGGCATAGTTGCCGAAACTGTCAGTGGCACAACGTATCTTGACCCTATGCAGATGCCTCCGGAACACGAACTTCGAGACTATCTCGTTCATCATCTTGATCTGATCGAGCCCGGCCTTCGCCCGGTCCAGACCAAGGAGTATCGCCTGCCGAACTCGGTCGGCGCCCACGGCCAGGTTGACATCCTGGCGAGGGATCGGCATGGCGTGTGGGTAGTAATTGAACTGAAGCGCTCAACGACATCGTCACGTCAGGCGTTGCATGAGGTCGCGAAGTACACAGAACTACTCCGCAGGGAGAAGCAACTGGCCGCTGACCGAATCCGCGCGATCATTGTATCTACGGACTGGCACGAGTTGCTCGTTCCTGTTAGCAACATGGCGAGAGATTGGACCCACGACTTACGCGGCTACCATCTTCAGCTGAATAGCCAAGGAACGCCAGCCTGCGCCGAACGTGTTTCGCTGCTTCAACCGTCATTCGAGCACCGCATATCACCTATTCATGTGATTTACACCTGTTCGACCGAGGCGAGCAGGAGAGAAGCCTGGCAGCTAATCAGCAGTCACGCGCGAACAATCGGCGCTGACGACATTCTTGCCGTAGAGTTCGCAAGGGTTGCGAATTTCAACTCTGCGGCATACCACTACGGAATATATTTCGCAATAGGAAGGGTCGATCGAACTGTCGAGAATTACACACTTGACGACCACTACGACGGACCTGAACCGTTCGCGGCCGAGAACCCAGCCGAGTACGACGCGCTCTGCAAAATTTGCAACTACCTTTCATATCATCGAACCGGATTCGGCGAGCTCGAGGGAGCTGTACCCGGCAGCCTCAGAACGATTGCCGAAGACCCATCGTGGAAACTTGAAAGATATCATGGAACTGGCGCATTCAACACACTCGACGCGTATGAGGAGAGCGATCTGTTCCGCCTTCTTACCGGCGACGATCGAGGACAGAGCCAAATCCAATTCAGTAGCACTGCAAGCCCCGCGATCCGCTCACGTTGGAACGGATTCAAACAGGAGGTCGAAACCAGTCTCTCCGGAAATGCCGCGTGGCACGCCATCTTTACCAGCTGGCTGAGCGATGCGGCTAGCCACGCCGGGGAGGGCGACGTAGCGTTGCACATATACAATCCTTGCGACCTTCTGCAATCCATTGTCACAGGCTGGCCGGACAATCTGGACAAGTACTTACCGATGGTTCAGGGAGTCGTCCAAGCCGAGAACGGATACTCCAATTTCATCTACGGACACCTGGCCTGGGACGGCACATCAACGGACCTACGAGACGCCGTCAAGATCGTCTACGGCGAAAGGCTAAATTGGATTGCCAAACAGTTTGGAGGTGTTACATGGATTGACGATGAACTACTATTAGAACTCGTAGGCCTTCGCTATGTGGCAACCGAGTTGGTAGGCGTCAACCCCTCAGGCGATCTAGCAGCCGAGAAGCGGATCTGGTTATTCGACGGCAAGAGCGCCCAGGTCTATTCGTCACGTCACCAGCCGCAGCACTTCGGACGGGCCCTCAATGAAATCAGCCGCAGCGGACGCCTCTTCGGAGCTAAAGATTTCCTTAGACTTCACCATGCCAGCACCGAAGAGATCTTTCTGGATTACAAAGGCTGAGCCTGATCAACGGCGATCCTCATGAAGCAGACCCGGGCTACGACCGCGCCGCGGCTCGTAATCAACATCCGGCGAACCGGCACGAGCGCTCAGCCAGCCGCTTCAAAGAACATACGACATAAGGGTGTACGGTTGATGCAACATTTCGATGCGCTCAGGTGTCCACATATAGTCGGCTGAATTTATTTCTAGACAGCCTGCACGGCGAATCGCCCAAACGTCGCCGGATTCCAAGAAGTATACGATCATGCCGTCGGATGTAGCCGCAAATAGTTTGGTCGCAATGAACAACATATCGGTAACTTGAGCATCGAGGACTTCGGTCTTATCCAATCTTAAAAATATTGACACCGTGGGCTTGAATCCGAATTCCTCCTCTATGGGGTCACCCCACGTTGGGGATCGGGCCGTGCTTACGCGAATAAATAGCCCACGCCGAACCGAAACACCATCAATGAGGCTGGTCGCAATTGCCTCACCGGAAATATCGCCTGAGAAGCAAGTCGAGTTCACCAATGCGGAAATTTCGGACACGCTTCGATCTGTTGCGAGCGCCACCATGTAGTCGAGTGCCATCTAGGGCCTCATCAATCGGGGCCGGCCCACCGGTAAGTGACCCCAACTTCTCTGGTGCCACCGCAACTCCAGTGCGTGTTGGAGAAACGCCAGCAATGACTTTGCAAGCATCCTGACCTCCGGGTGACCTTCCTGATACGCGAATACTGCGGAGGAGTTGGGTTCGAAAAAATACACCTTGTAGCCTTGATGATGGCCAAAGAAGAATCGATTTTCGAGAGAGAGCGACTCGCCGCCCTGGCTGGCGACATCGATCGCAGCTTCTCGAGCTTCCAGCAATCTGGGATAGAAGATGTCGGTACCTTTGAACAGGTTTCCGGCCCTCCTGCCCATTACCTGCAAGAATGCAAGATACTGATCTGGTAAACGGAATGAACCGGCACTGGAAGATACATCTTCCATTTCGCTGGCCGAACATCCCACGATCTCATCTTCTGACGCGACTCCGGAAGCAAACAATTCTTGACGCAGGTCCTTTATGTCTTTGACACTCCTACCACTGCACACTGGTTACTCTACCTTCACTCCGGGAATTGTTGTTCACCATCGCGAACTCCGGGTCGCTGCTGGCCTTCAACCGGGCAAGTTTGCGTCCCTCTTCTGGCGTGAGAGGCCTAGCGAAAACATCCGACCTCCGACTTCCGAGCCACCGGCACCACCTCCACCGGCAGCGTCACCGATCGACCGCAGATAAGCAACCCGCCGCCCGGTGCAGGATTTCCACATCAACCTTATCGGGGGCGGTCCACATTCAGCCTCTCCAGCACTCCATCATAACTATCTATGTACACTAGATACGCATTTTCCTTGGGATCCCCCAATAATGTCATCAGATCAGCCAGTGCGTCACGCTCGGCCAGGCCGACCAAGATTTGATCTTTCACTAGGCTGGCGCACAGATTGTCAACCAACAGCGTCCACTCACCGACCTCACTGAAAGTTCGGCACTGCGCCAGCACTCCGGGCCGCAAACGGTCCGCGAATTGTTCTAGTAGCTCCCGGGAATCAGCACTAATCTTCGCAAATTCGGCCTTCTGCTCCGGAGTGAGTTTTCGCCGTTTACGCCTCGCGCTAGGTCTATCAGCAGAGTCCATCTGTGGCACTTAACTCCTACTTGATCGGGTCGACATTTTCGTCATTCTTTTACACCGCCGGGACCACTTTCCGTATCCGAATTCTTAACAACATCCTGAACCATCGCCGTCGAGGGTTCGGCATCGACCAGTGGCCTGGCCCCGCTGTGATGGGCCGTGGACACGGACTGCTACTTCTCGCGGGTCGGCGTCACCAGCTTCAGGAGGTCGAGCAGCTCCCTCGCATCAGCCAGCTTCTGGGGCTCGTTTTCGGGCGCGTCGATGTTCCAGTGTGCGATTTCGTTCCGGTACTTGGCGACCGCGCGCAGCCGTTCGACGAGGCGCGGCTGCTCGAACGGCCAGCCCAGCCACTTCCATACCTCCGCCCTATCGAGCAGGTACGAGTAGTTGCCCAGTGTGAGATCCTCGGGCTTCTCGACCTTCTTCTTGCCGCCGGACTGAAGAAGCTGCTGCGGCAGACCGTGGATCGCCTGCCGCAAGCGACGTTCCAGCTCCTCGAGCACCATGAACGGGGTAACCCGCGCTTCGAGCTCATCAGCCAGGTCCGCCGCGGTCACGATGCCGGTGACCACGTTCTCGGAGTCGACCACGATGACGAACCCGAACTTGCGGATATCGTCCATGCGGCTGAACAGTTCTTGCTCACTGTGCGCGGCCGGCGGGTATTGGGCCGCCCGCGCGTTCCACAGGTCGTTGGCCGCACCGGTGATCGACTTGTGGGCGATGCTCTCCCAGGTCACCACGCCGACCAGTCGGTGGTGTCCGTCGACAATTGGCAACTGCGACAGGCGTTTCGTCACCATGAGCTCGATCGCCTTGTGGAGCGAGTCGGTCTGCTGGACCGCCACCACCGCCATCTGCTGGCGAACATTGCCGACCCGCCAGGTGAGGTCGTTCTTTCCTGTCTCGACGACGTCGCTTCCGCTCACCGCGGGGGCAGCTTCGGCGTCTTCGGGATCGTTCGCCACCACGGTGACGATGCTGTCGAGCTGGACGGTCGTGAAGTCCGGGCGTACGGCAAGGCCGTTCTCTTGCAGCGCCGTGCCGACCTCTTCGAGCGCGTCGGCGGTTCGGCGACCGAAACCCCACAGGCCCAGCAGGTCTCGTACCGACAGCTGACGCGAACCGGCCGTGTCCACATCCGATACCAGCGCAGCGATGTCGGAGGGTGCTGCGATGGCGCCGGAGTATCCGGGGTCGATCCCGGTCTCGGCCAGTGCCTTCACGCGCTCAGCCGCGTCGCGGCGGCTCAGCTCGCTGACGGTGAGCAAGGTGCCCATGCTGTCTCGGAGGTCACCGGAGATGGCTGCTCTTTCGACGGTGTTGAGCCACTTCACTGGCCGGATATGCCGGTACCCGGCGGGCTGGTCAGCTCTATAGCTGTAGCCGCCCATGATCTGGCCGATCTCTACGACATCCCGGTACTTCCGGGGCATCACGACGAAGTCCCCGACCGCGATCTCGTGCAGGAAGCGCCAGATCTGATGCGCCCAGTTCTTCCGTGTCCGCTCGCTCTCCGCGGGATAGCACTGATCGAGGAGGGTGCAGAGGTCGTCGAAGGTCTCCAGGTCCGACAGATCGTGACGAACTTCGGACCACCCTGCGATCGCCGCGCCGATCGCCAGTGCCGTCTCCTCACGGTGACCGTCCCATCCACCGCGTACTGTCCATGCCCGCACTGTGTTCCCCTCCGGTCCACCCTGTGATGCGCCTATCATTCCATCTCGGCGGGGCATTTGCGTCGAGCCTCCCGCATTCACAGATCACCGATCAAGCTGTTCAGCACCGATTCCTCATGCACCGCTTGTTCGGCGCGTTCCATCGCAGCCTGCAGATCTGGATCCCACGGCGTCGCGACTGAGCGTCCCGCGAGCGGAATGCGGGGTATTCCCGCTGAGACCGCCTCCTGATAGTCCCGCGAGCCCATCCGCCACGGCTCAGCGCCGGCCGCGATCATGCGAGCAGCGATCGCAACACCGGGCCAATCGAAGTCGCCGTGATAGCGGAGTGCGACGCGAGCGGCCAACAGCTGCCCCGCCGACGAGGGGTTCCCACTGAAGCAGGCCACCGGCCGATCGATTCCGGATTCGGCGATCCGCTGCAGGACCTGCGGGTTCTCACAGCCACTGACGATCTCCCGAGTGGGGACGAGAGCGTTCGGAGCGACGGCGAGCTCCGCCATTGTCATGTGGCTGATCAGACCGAGGTCGGCGCGCATCTGCATCATCCGGGACCAGGCGTCTCGCCCTGGCGGCCGGAAGGCCCAGATCAGGACGGTACCGGAGATCCTGTCGACCGAAACCCCTACCTGTTCCCACAGTTCGATTCTGCCGCGGGGTGTCTGCGGGTCCTCGACGCCGAGTGCGAAGCCCAAGCCGCGCAGAGCGATTCGACCGGCGAGCTGGTCGGCGTCGAGTGCGTGCGAGGATCCGCCGACGGTGTTGGCCAGTTCGCCGAGCATTCGGCTGGTCCCCGGTTCGGCCAGCACAATCGCCAACGCTCGTGCGGCCACCTCGAACTCCGCGACCGCGGCGTCGCCTCCCCGGACGAGCAGCGTCGACTGATGCAGCCAGGAAATCCAGGATCGGGCCCAATCGGCGGTGCCGAAGCCGTTCGCATGCAGCGCCCGCTCGACGCCATCCCACAGCTGTCGCACCGTTTCGGCGCGCTCGAGGCGTTCCGAGGGGCGGTCACGGAGTGGCCCACCGGTGAGGTCTGCGACGACCGGAACCAAACCCGCCTTCGCCGCGCTCCTTCTCAGCGCTTCATCGAGCTCGGCCAGCTTCAGGCGGCGCTGTCCAGGACGGACAGCTATCCCCGGCAGGCCCGACAGTCGCTGCGCTGCAGCACTATCCAGCTCGACAGTGACTGTGCCGACCGCGCGGTGGCCGTTGGTTTCCAGCCGCTTTCGGACCTTCTGCCAGACCTCGGCCAACGAGGCGTCGGCCAAGTAGGTCCTGGTCTTCGCGGGCATACTCATGCGGACGGCACCATCTGCATATAGGTCTTGTTGCGACCGTTCCATTGGATCCAGGTCGGGATCACCGCGCTGCCGCCGATCCTTCGGATCTCGTAGATATCGAGTGCGGGGACTTCGGGCACGGTGCCCCACAGCGCGTGCCCGGTCATCACGAAGTCGATATCGAGGCGCACCAGCAGCCCCATCAACTCTCCGATCGCTCGCTCGTCGACCTTGGCGAACGCATCGTCGAGGAGCACCAGGCGCAGAGCGCGATCGCTCTCCGGGAGGCCGGACAGGAAGCCGTCGGCAGCGACGAACAGGGCCACGTACGACACGAACCGTGTTTCGCCTTGGGAGATCTTGGCTCGTCGTGAGATCTGGCGCCGCTGCCCGGGATCGGGTCCGAGGATGGTCACCTGCACGGTGTGCCAGGACCGGTAGTCCAGTGCGGCACGGAGATGTGCCGCGTAGCCGGCGGAGGAATCGGCCGTGTGGAGTTGTTCGACGCGGCGCCGGATCAGCCGGACGAGCTCCTCGTCGCTGTCTTCATCGCGGAGGTCGTCGACGATCCGGATGAGGTCCATGACGCGCCGCAGCTCGGGGTCCGTGGTGTCGAGTGCCCAGGCGATGGATACCCCGATGCCGTGACTGGTGCGGGTGCCGGACAAGCTCTTGTCCATTGCCGTCATCAACTCATCCGCCTGATCGACTCGACGCCGGAGCTCATCGGCGACGCCGCCGAGAACGAACTCGGTGAAGACCTGGCGCTCCCGCTCGGACAGGGCAGCACGTCCCTGTTCATCGCGTTCGGTCAGGTACCTGAGCACAGACGTGCAGTCGTGGTGTTCCTCAGCCCCCTCGATATGCACCAGATACGCATCGGATTCGACCGATGTGGCGATATCCAGTTGGCCGCTGACTCCGGCCTCGAACCGCTTCAACGCGGTGATGAGCGCGTTCAGGTCGGCTGGTTTAGCCACCTTCCATGCGGCTCGGGCACTTCTGACGACCTCTCGAATGCGGTCCAGGTCCGTGAGGTCGTCGATGCGTTCCACTGAGGTCGCGGAGGCGGCGGCGGCCAGACCGGGCAGCCGCAACCGTGCGTCGTATGCGGCGGTGGCCGCGCGCAGTTCGCTATGACGCCGCTTCACCGTGGCAGCCGACTCTTCTCGGTCACGTTCGGCCACTGCCAGCCGGCGAGCGATCTCGGTTTCGCGACTGCGCTGATCAGCCAGCCTGCTTTCGGTGTCCTTCAGGGCAGCCGTGCTTCGTTTGAGTTCATTCGTCAGCTCCTCCACGGTGAGGTCGAGTGCGGCGTGTCTGGCAGCGATCTCCGCCGCCTCGACCACCCACTCGGATCTGCACCGTTCGGCCTCGCTCTCGGCCGCGATCCGCTGCTCTCCCGCCTCGGCGAACCGCGATGGGAGATCACTCAGCCTGCTGACGGCATCGACAACATAGGCGATCGCGCGTTCCAGTTCCCGGCAAGCTTCTCGGGACTGCGTGCACAACTTCCCGATGCCTGTCAGCGCGTCGGCCGCGACCGGCAGGTCCGCGCTCTCGCACAGCTGACTGTGCGTGTGGTACTCGCCGCTCCACACCTGGCGTGCCGCTGCGGCCGCCTTTCGCTGAGCCAGCGCGTCGGCTTCGGCCTTGGTCGCTTCCTCCTCCGATGTGCGCGCGGCCTGCCGCTTCAGCTCCAACCCGAGCGTGCGCGGAGCGGTGACCAAGTACGCATCGAGAGTGGTGCGATGCGCATCGAGCTCGTCGATCAGCGATGCGCGGTGCGCCTTCGCGGTGTCCAGTTCGGCGAGCTCTGCTTTGATCTCTTCCAGTTCGCTCGCGCGTGCGGCAGCTCTCGCTGCAGCGCCGATGTATCTGGCGGCGAGCTGACTGTGTCGGCCGGTAAGAACCCCGTTTCGCCAGCTTCCGTCAGTGCCGATCGACGCCACACTCTCGGGATCGTGCAACCCGACACGGCTGAGTACTGCGGCGATCACATCTTCCGAAATGCTCGCGGCTGGGTCAGGGCGCAGGACTGCCGATATCGGCGAGCCGCAGACCGCTGCCGACGTTGTCAGGAGCACTTCGCCGTCCGCGGCGCGGACCGTCGCATCAGCTGTGACCGTTGCGGTGAGAAGGCCCGAGGCGAGCAACGCTGCCTCGATACCGGCGCGGTCTTCCGGGTTCACCTGCGGTTGGAAGTCGACGCCCACCCAAAGCGGAACACCGGAATGCCCTGTGTGCCACGGCGCGTACGGAGGTTCCGGATCGCGTTTGGCCTCGAGGTCGGTGCGACGTTGCGCCAACTCGTCGTGCCTGCTGTCGTCGGCGCGCTGTTCGTTGGTCAGGGTCTGGCGGCGCAGCGCCAACTTCTCCTTGACCTGCCCGGCCACGCGCTCAGCGGTAGACGAGAGCTCCGACAGGACAGCGTCGTCAGGATCGGCATCACCGCAGAGCACTTCGTCATCAGTGGCGAGCACGTCGCGAATCACTGCGGGCCAGGTGACGTCCGGCAGCAGGCGAGTGGTTTCGGATGCCGAAACCCATTCGCGCCATCGCTGATTCAACAAAATGGCCAGTTCATCGCGGGCGTCGGCATCTGCGATGGCCGCGGCCCTGCGCTCTTCCGCTGCTCGAGCAGCCTGCTCGGCGCGATCCTCCTGATCATTGACCCGACCGAGATCACGGTCGAGCCGATGTGCCTCGTCGGTTCGACGTTCGATTACTTGCCCTCGCTGGAAAGCCGCCTCACCGCAGCGCGCGGCCGCATCGGCAACCACCCGAGGGTCTGGCGGGTCCAAGGCCATTGCACGCAGAACAGGCCTCGCTATCGAGACCGGCGGACCATCCAAAGTATTCTGGATGGTCGCAGTCGGCGCGGGCCCACTCTCCTGGTCGCAACTGATCACGTCGGGAAGTTCACCGAGGCCGAGCCTCGAGGCGATCAACCGGTCTTTGGCGATGCCGAGCAGCTCGGCCGCTGTACCAACGGTCTCTGCCACCTTGTCGATCTGCTGCGTCATGACGTCAGCTGCTTGTTGCTCGGCCGATCGAGCCGACTGGGCCGCGTTCAAGGCGGTCTGGGCGGTGGAACGAAGCAATACGAGCCGGTCATCCCGCAATTGCAGCTTCTCGGCATCGGCGAACTCCGGTCGTTCGCGCAGGACCTCGATGGCGCCGACGAGTGTTCCTCGCTCCTCTTCGTGCTCGCTGATCTTCTCGGCGACCGTCGTGGCGTTCTTTGCCAGGGTGGCGACCTCGTCGTCCGCTTCTACCCGTGCCGCCTCCGCCGTGTGGACCGCGGCCAGGCACGACTCCACTACCGCGGCACCCTTGCTCAGCGTCGTTGCCGCATACCGCTGATAGACCTGGTGAAAGGCTCGCACATGCTCGAGTGTTTCCGACAGCCGTTGCTGGGCGTACCGGGTCTCGGACAGGTCGTCGAGCCGCTCGCCTGCGGCATCGAGCATCTGCTCGCTCAGCGGCGGTAGCGCATCGGACAGAATCTGTGGGAGTTTGCCCTCGTCGATGCGGTTGCCGACGTCCGGTGATCGCAACGTGTGCAGCAACTGCATCAGGCCGGTGAAACGGTCACGCCCGGTTTCGCCATGGAGGCCGAACACCTTGGTGCGCACAGCTTCCCGATGAAGATCGGCGTCGCCGACCCTGGCGGCTCCGACGAGCTCGATGAGCTTCTCCCTGGGCAGTGGATCCCGGTTCTCCCCGATGAGAATCAAGTCGTCCCCGACACGCAGATCGGTCGTGAAGAACCTGACTTCACTCCGACGCGCGGAGGCGCTGTATTTGATGTGCGCACCGAGGGTGAGGTATTCGCCAGGGCGGGACAGTTCCAGCCACAGATAGCCGACCCGGTTGGTCTGAGAACCGATACCGGTGTGCATGAGCTCGTCCAGGCTCACCTTCTGCGAGCCGGTGGCATCCATGCGACGGCGGTCGGCATCGAGCAGGAACGGAAGCAGCATCTCCAATGCTCTGGACTTTCCGGAACCGTTGCTGCCGCGCAGGATCAGCCGCCCACCTGACATTATGAATTCGGTGTCGATGTAGTGCCAGACGTTCACCATCCCGGCGCGCGAAAGCCGCCACCGGTCCTCGAAATGCTTCATGGCCAGTGCGTTCATGGCATGCTCCTCATTCGAACGCCAGCTGGGTGCCGGTGGAGTTGGGCCTGGGCCGATAGCGTGCCGCAGCAGCATGGAGTATCAGTGTGTCCGGAGTGGTCTCGGCCAGCCGAAGCGAGACAAGCAGCTCAACAGCATCGTCTCGCAAAGTTCTAGGTACTCCGGCATATTCACTTCGCCAAGCCCGTCCATGTGCACGCAGTAGTCCGGACACCACAGAGTCGACCAGCAGCCAGGTGAACTCCATCGCCGCCGCATCGTCATCGACCGAATCGAGCAACCCACTGATCAGCAGCAAGGCAGCCTGCTTGACCGTCCCAGACCCCGGAAACTCTATGTCCGACAGCGCACCACCCGGGTCATAGCCGAGCGCGCCCTCGGCCCGCACCTCCAGCACCAGGCCGAACGCGTCGCTCAGCATCCGGGTGAGCTCGGATCGTTCGCGCGAAAGGACATCGAGCTCTTCCGGTCCGAGATCGGACCGCAGCACGACCGGTTCCTCCACGAGCCGCCGCCGGAGCGACCGGCGCGGCGCATCAGGTTGGGGCGCAATCACATCCGCGGATGCGGTACCCGGTCCAATCGACTTGACGAGCAGGTGTGGCAGGAGCGGGCGACAGATCGTCAGCAATGCCTCGTCACCCGATTCTCCCCATTGCGCCAACGTCCCGTCTACCTCGGTCAGCACACCCCACTCGAGCAGAACCGCCAAGGCGGCCACCAGCTGCCGGCGATCACCGATCCCATCCGACAAGGGAATCCCCTGCTGGGCGGCGTCGGTGCGGATCTGCGTCACCAACGTCGACAACAGGATCTGCTCCCCAACCCCAGGAGCCAACAGCGCTGCTCCCGCGAGTGCGATCAAGGTGTAGCCCCTGGCGCCGAATCGCGTTCCATTCCGACGAGCCAGGCTCCGGGCAGCAGCGTGTGGTTCCGGCGGCAGTTTGGCAAGACGCGCGAACCCCGACTCCACCACCAGGTGATAGCCGATATTCACCGCGAAAAGCCGACGCAAGGCAGTCGCATGCTTGCGGATCAACGCCATCGCTTCCGGGGCACGTGCCGCAGTCACGATCGGTGTCCGCAGCAGGATCCGCGCGGCTTCCCGTGTTTCCGCCGCGTCCTGCTTGTCCGTTGCGAGAGATCTATCCGACGTCACCATCGCGTTCTTCCACCCAGGCCGGTGCTACCGGACGGCAGCTGAGCTGATACCCACGGACGATCAATGAGCCATCGGGCGAGTCGACCGTCGTCGACCCGCCCGGGGCAGCGTGCAGCACCACACCGAGGTCGTGATTGGTGATGGTGGATGTGTCGGCAGCGAGCAGGCGAGCAAGCTCATCCAGCAGTGCCGTTCGGGCCTGTGGTGACAGGTGAGCACCGTCGAGGTGCCCGGCCGCGGACAGTTCGGCGGCGACCAGCGCATTGCGCTCTGCCTCCATTCGCGCCGCGGCTTCGACGACCGCGCGGTCTCGGCTGATGTCGGGCACTCTCGCCGATCGGCCCTTCGCAGCCCGAGTACCACGCTCCCGCAGAGAAACCGGGACATCGATCGGATCGGCGGAGATCCACGATGTCATCGGACCCACGCGGGGGTCCGGCTCGTCCGGGCCGAGGGACAGGTGTCGGGTCGACCAGACGCCGAAGGCCGCGGTGAACAACTGGTGCGCCTCGTCGTCGCTGGAGTGCTGAAACCAGCCGGCCAGACGCAGCAGATCGGCGCGGCGGGAGAATCCGGTGGAGGTCGAATGGAGCATTCGCTTGGCATTGGCCAACAGCTGCCCCAGCGCCTGCCCCGCCGCGGCCCGCAACTGTTCCGGCCCGGAGTCCTGCCCCGAGCCGGTGTACCACTGCTGCAGTTGTGCCCAGTCCGATCGGCTTCGGCCGCCTGCCCTTTCGACAGTCGCCAGATCGCCCAGTTCGAGCCGTGCCACCGAGTCGAGGATGGACAGGAGTTCGTCGAGGCTGTGCGACACGATCGCGAGACGTTCGGCGATCAAGGGCGCGTGACGGTTCACATCCGCGGTGATCAGATCGACGTAGTCGAGAAGCAGGCCTTTGAACTGCGCGTACTCGTCGCCGTGCAGGTCGAACCGGCTGAGCACGCCGGCGATATAGGCGTAGAAGTCGGTGACGCTCGCGGTGAAGAGCCGCTGGTTGTTGAAGATCGTCGTGACGACGCCGGCCAGCTTGTCCGCCCGGTCCGCCGACCGCGGCAGTGTCGTGATCGCGATGACCTCCGCCAGCGAGTCCGCGATCTCACCCAACAACTCCCGAGCGACTTCACGAGCGCCGTCTGCGGCTTCCATGATCTCCACCGCACCGCGGTGCACGCGGCCACCCAAACTCGAAACCTGATATCGGGAGCGAGCGCGGAGGTAGTCCCGCACCGAGCTCACTCGCGCGTCTCGCAGCGAGGGCACCAGATTCCCCCAACGGACGAGCTGCCTGCACCTGGCCTCGACCATGTCCGAATCCAGCGACAGACCCTCACGATCGAGCAACTCGACCACAGTCGACGCCGACATGTCGGCCAATAAAGACGCGGTGAACCGCGACATGATGGCGATGTAGTCCATCCGTTCGTCCGCGGCGAGGTAGCGGAAGAGATCGAGATGCGCCGCGGTGTCGCGTTGATCAGTCACGAGCTAAACCTGACCGCGCGTTTCGTCCAGGCAATCCGATCCGGACGATACGTCCAGTCGGAGCTGGCGAACCAACCGCTCCATCTCCTTCTCCCATCCGGGAGTCCCACCACCAGCACTATGGATCGCAGTGCGCACCGCGGCGGTACCCCGGGTGCAAGCCTGGAGCAGGTCGTCTGCCCGGACCTGCAGTTCGACCATGATCTGGCCCTCGCGGTGATCGAGCCGGGCGGATGAGATGTGGTCCAGTGTCTGCAGATTGGACCACAACTCCTCGATATGGGCAGCGAAGTCGGCCCGATCCTTGATGCCGTCGGCGCTGATCGAGGCCCGGAAGCACACCGACCACGCCCGCTCGGGCGATCCACCTCGATCCATGAGGTGGCGCTTCACCCGCGTGCCGACGGCGTCGAGTCCGGGTGCCCCACTGATCGTTTCGGAGTCGAGCCGCACGCGATAACCGAGTGCGTGCATCATGCGAGCCAGGCTTCGCAACGTCAGGTTGCGTCTGCCACTGAGTCGCTGGCTCACTTCCGTCGGCGTCACCTCGAGCAGTTCGGCCAGCTGCTTCTTACTCATGCGCTTCGCGTCCAGCGCGCCGTGCACCATTTCGGTCGCCGACAGCAGCAGACGCTCCTCCGCGAACAGCGCCTCTGCCTCCGGCGTCCGCCGGAACCATGTCGTCATTGTTCTTGCGCCTCCTTCCAGATCCCCCGTGCCCGCTCGGCCTGCGTGCATACCTTGCGGTCGGACGGCTTGACGGCGCCGTGGGTCGCCACCCAGTCCTGCCTCGACCTGATGACGTAGAGCCGATGTCCCGACCTTGTCTTGATCTCATGAACTGGTGGCTCGCCGTGGCATTGCAGCGGGCGCATCTCTTCTGGGCTCCGCAGGAAGCCCACCTCCGTCAGCCTGTCCAACCTGGCCCGGAACTGAACCTGCGGTTGTAGCGGTAGGCCGGCCAGCCAGGCCGAAGCGAGGCATCCGCGACCAGGCACCACTACGCCGAACACTGTCAGTGCGCGACCTTCATAGATGACCTCCAGCTCAAATGAAGACATAACTTCACTTTCTTGGCAGTGTACTGCCCCGATCCAGAAACGCGTGAACTTTGACGCAAAGATGTGACTGGGAGCGAAACCCGCTGCGATCCCCCGCTGCGATCGATACCGTACTCGAACTCGACCGCCCCGACCAGTGCCCGTTGCCGTCCAGTTCGACCCCGCACTGCTCGACGGTCTTCACCGCGATGCACCGCACCCAATCACCCTGGATGTCACCGGAAGTCGGGCGGCTCACCGCAGCGAGGGCCACATCGGTCGGCGCCGAGGCCCTAGGAAGACGCCCTTCATTCGTACCACTCCAGCTTGAGCAAGCGCAGCTCAGTGAAAACATCGTCAATCATTGACATGCCTTCGCGAGTCGGTTAGCATCGACCCCGAACCGGCGGCCATCGTGTCGCAAGATCTTCCGGCCGGAATCATCCGGTCGACTAGCATCCGACAGACGTGGCGAACAGCGACGACCAGCCACGACAGCTGACCGAACACCCGAGGAGCACACGTGGGGGCCTTGCTTCCGACCCTGCAAGCCGAGCGGCTGCGGGAAGGGTTGACCGACTATCTGACAACGACCTTCGCGCTGACCGACCCGGATACCCGGGGCGCCCTCACCGACTTCATCGGACATCCACGCGACGGCATGTTCAAAGGTCCCTACGTCCGGCTGCGCCTCCCTTTCGCCCCCGCACGCGGCAATTGGGGCATGCATCTGAACTGGTGGCCCAAATACTTCGAGCCCTATGGACATCAGGCAGCGGCGTTCGAACGGCTGTCGAGCAAGTTCCATCCGCGACCGCAGCCGACGCTGGTCACCACGGGTACCGGCTCCGGCAAGACAGAGTCGTTCCTGATCCCGATCCTCGATCATGTGCTGCGAGCCAAGAAGGCTGGCGTATCGGGGATGAAGGCACTGGTCATCTACCCGATGAACGCGCTGGCCAACGACCAGGAACAGCGGCTCGCGAAGATGATCACCAGCCACCCGGAGCTCGCGGGAGTCACGGCCGGGCTCTACACCGGCGAACAGTCCTCGGGTGGGCGGACGCTCGTCTCCGAAGCGGGCTTGATCACCGATCGGCGCCTCATGCACGATTCGCCGCCCGACATTCTGCTCACCAACTACAAAATGCTCGACCACATGCTGCTGCGTTCGGATCGGGCGCCGATGTGGCGGCAGTCGGCGACCTCGTTGCAGTACGTGGTGCTCGACGAGTTCCACACCTACGACGGCGCGCAGGGTACCGATGTGGCGATGCTGTTGCGCCGGCTAGGACTCACGCTCAAGTCTCATTGGACGACGCAGTCACCGGTCACCACGGAGGACCGGGCGCGGCCGCTGGGCAAGATCACCCCGGTGGCGACGTCGGCGACGCTCGGGTCGAAGGGCGAACCGACCCAGATGCTGGACTTCGCCGAAACCGTGTTCGGCGAGCCGTTCAGCAAGGAAACCCTGATCGGTGAGACACGGGTCGATGTCGAGGAATGGCTGGGCAACCGGAGCACCGCGCTCGACCGAACCTTCTCGCCGGTGGAGCCGGTCCTCAGCGAGGCTGTCGCCGAGCTGGATCGGGCCGCTGCGAAGGCGCTCACCAACAAGCGACTCACCGCCGCGGTGCTGGCCACCCTGTTCCGCCACACCTCCGACATCGACGATACGCCCGAGCGGATCGCGGCCGGGCTGCACAAGCTCGACGAATCCGAGATGCTCGATCTGGTCAAGAGACACGGAACCGTCGCGCGCATTCTGCGCAGTGCGCTCGACGTGATCTCGGTGAAAGAGCTGGCTGCGACGGCGCTGCCCGCACTGACCGGCGAGCGGGATCTCGGACGCAGTCTCGCGCACCGTGAACGCTATGTCGGGTATCTCTTCGCCGCGCTCTCACACCTGCGCGCCGAAGTCGGGCGGTCGGCATTGAATGTCGATGTGCACCTGTGGTTTCGGGAACTGTCCCGGGTCGACAGGGCCGCAGCGGCGACGCCGATGTTCCGCTGGCCCGACGACGGCGCTCTCGACGACACCGGCACCGACTACTACCCCTCGCTCTACTGCCGGCACTGCGGCCGCTCTGGTTGGGGCGTGCGGCTGGCACCGACGGGTACCACCCTCGACACCAGCGATGAGGACATCCGCAGCCACCACGCCTCGGGCGGTCTGCGGTTCCGCGCGCTGATCTCCGCACCCACCGAAGCTGAACTGGACGAATCCGTCGAGGGCTTGCGGTGGTTCCGGGTCGACGACAGGGAAATCGTCGATCAGCGCCCCGAGGCCGACAGCGCGGAGCTGCTGGATGGCCGGGTTCTGCCGGTGCTCTTCCTCAGCGGGCCCGATGCCGACGAGAACTCGCGCAAGGATCTGTGCCCGGCGTGTGGTGCCGACGACGGAATCCGGTTCCTCGGTAGCGCGATCGCCACTCAGCTGTCGGTGGCCCTGTCGAATCTTTTCGGCGACGCGCACCTCGACAACGGTGAGAAGAAGGCCCTGGTCTTCACCGACAGCGTGCAGGACGCAGCTCATCGCGCCGGGTTCGTCCAGGCCAGGTCACACACCCTCAGCCTGCGCTCGACACTCCGAAATGCCCTGGGTGACAGGGTCAGTGGCGAACAGATGCTGACCCTGTCAGAACTACGCGACGCCGTACTCGAACGCGCGGGCGAGGATTCCGGTCGGCGCTATCACCTGCTCGCACCGGACATCGTCGAACACGAGGCCTTCGCCCCGTTCTGGCAGCCCGATACCCCGGCGGCTCTGCGGCGCAAGGCCGCGAAGACGGTGGCCCGGCGCGTACAGTTCGACATCGATCTCGAATTCGGTCTGCAGTCCAGGCTCGGTCGCACCCTCGAACTGACCGGCAGCGTGGTCGCGGAGGTGGATCTCGGTTCACCGCAGCGGGTTGCCCAGCTCGGCACCACGGCGCTCGAACGGACCGAGCATCAGCTGGCTTTCTCCGAACCCGACCCGACCGCCGTCACGCAGTGGGTGCGTGGTGTCGCGGAGCGGATGCGCACCCGCGGGGCGATCGCGCACGAATGGCTCACCACCTATGTCCAGCGAGATGCCAACCGGCGGTGGGTATGGGGCGGCCGACCGAGAGGTCAGGGGATGCCCGCGTTCCCGAAAGGCCGACCGGCACCGGCCTTCCCCGCTGTCGGCGGACGTACCGTGCCCGAGGGCTTCGACCCGATCACGGCGTCCTCGTCGTGGTACGCACGGTGGGCCGCGCAATGCCTGAATGTCTCGCCCCACGAGGGCGGATTCCTGGCCAGGGCACTGTTCGAGGTGCTCGCCGAGGAACGGGTCGTGAACACTGTCAGCACCGAGAAGTCGCTCACCGCCTACCAGTTGACGCACGACACGGTGATGGTCGGCGTTCCCGACGCCGACGGGCTGAGCGGGATGAAGTACCTGCTCGTGTGCGATGTCTGCCAAACCCCGACGCCGGGCAGCGCGGCCGTGATCACCCAGCTCGACGGAGCCCCATGCCTGCTCACCCGGTGCCCCGGCCGCCTCGTCAGGGCGGCCGAACACAACAACTTCTACCGCGACCTCTACGACAGTTCGGAGATGAAGCGTGTCGTCGCGCGCGAACACACCTCGCTGCTGCCGACCAAGACCCGCCTCGAGTACGAGACGAAGTTCAAGACAACGGCCGCGGACCCTACGGCACCGAACGTGCTGGTCGCGACGCCGACGCTCGAGATGGGTATCGACATCGGCGACCTGTCGACGGTCATGCTCGGATCGATGCCACGGACCGTGTCGTCCTACCTGCAGCGGGTGGGCCGCGCGGGCCGTCTCACCGGCAACTCACTCGCGTTGGCGTTCGTGCGTGGCCGCGGCGAACACCTGCCGAAGCTGGGTGACCCGACCTCGGTGATCCAGGGCGAGGTGCGCCCGCCCGCCACCTTCCTCACCGCCGAAGAGATCCTGCAACGGCAGTACGTCGCACACATCGTCGACCGGCTCGCGCGAAAGGCCGGTGCCGAAGATCCCGGCAGCGCGACCAATGTGCTGTCGAGCTTCGACGACGGAACATGGATGGGCACCCTCATCGAGGTCGCCGACGACGACGCCGATCTCCTGCTCGACGAATTCCTCGGGCAGTTCGGCGATCTCCTCGGGGAGGCCACGACCACGAGCCTGCGCACCTGGGCGACGCCACCCGGGCTTGGCGAGCACAGCGGGCTCGGAACCCTCCTGCGTGAAGCGGTCCATCGCTGGAACCGCGACGTCAACGAGCTGCGCCATCGGCGTACGGCCGTCGACGCGGCCCTCCCGGATTTCGAGCAGCGCGCCGCCTCCCCCGCCGCGACCGACGACGATCGCCGCGACCTGCGCACCGCGCGCGGCACCCTGCGGCTGCTGTCCAAGAGCATCAATGACCTCACCACCGAGCACTGGGTGGGCGTGCTCGAACGCTATGGCGTGCTACCCAACTACACCCTGCTCGACGACGCCGTTTCCCTCGATGTCGGCATCACCTGGATCGACCCGGATACCAACGAATACGCCGAGGACACCGCCAGCTATCAGCGCGGGTCGCGGGTCGCGCTGACCGAGCTCGCACCGGGCGCGACCTTCTACGCACAGGGTCTGGCCGTCGAGATCGATGCGGTCGATCTCGGGGCCGGGGAATCCGCGATCCACACCTGGCGGGTGTGCCCGTCCTGCGGCTGGGCCGGGATCAGCCATGGCGCCGACCCCACCCCGCCACCGATCCAGTGCCCCCGCTGCCACACCGCCGCGATCGCGGATGTGAGCCAGCAGCTGCGGGTGGTGGAGATGGCCAAGGTGTCGGCCGAGGTGCGGCGGGACGAAGCCGCGATCAATGACATCAGAGACGAGCGGCGCCAGGAGTCGTTCACCGTGCTGACCGCCGCCGATATCAACCCGGAGAACATCACCAAACGCTGGTTCGTCGCCGAGCAGGACTTCGGCGCCGAATACTTGCGGCGCATGGATATTCGCTGGCTCAATATGGGCAGGCGTAACTCTCAGGGCAGCAAACGCCTGGTCGCGGGCAACTCCACCACCGGTGGGCTCTTTCGCGTGTGTTCGGGCTGCGGACAGCTCGACAAGGTGGCGGGCCGCAACGAGCCGCACGAGCATCGGAGCTGGTGCAAGTACCGAAAGGCCGACGACGAGAAGCACGTTCGCGAGATCGCGCTGGCGCGGACATTGCGGACACAGGCCGTGCTGCTGCACCTGCCCGGCTGGCTCGAATACGACTCGTTCGCCCATCCGAGCCTCAGCGCGGCCATTTTGCTCGGATTGCGGCAAGTGATCGGCGGCTCGCCGGAACACCTCGATGTCACCGCGATCACCGATGCGCTGCATGCGCCCCATCAACGAGCGCTGCTGATCCACGACACCGTGCCCGGCGGCACCGGCTACCTCGCCGATTTCGCCGACCCGCGCAAGGTGTGGGAAGTGCTCGCGGCCGCTCGTGTCATCGTCAAGAACTGTGACTGTACGGACCGGCTCGCCTGCCACAAATGCTTGCTGCCGTTCGCCCCGCCGCGCGAACTCGACAAGGTTTCGCGCGTCACCGCCGCCAAGGTGCTCGACGACCTGCTCGCCTGCCAAGGAGGAGAACCGGATGCGGGCCGGTGGCTGGAGTCCATCACCGAGGAGACGCCGGCGAGCCCGATCGGCAGCCCTGAGTCCCCGCTCGAGCGCGAGTTCTACAAGGCGTTCACCGAGCGGCTGACAACCATGGGCGCGACCATCACCGAACGACCAGGCACCTACGGTCCCACCGCGACGATCACCTTGCCCGGCACCAAGATTCGGACCTGGCAGCTGGAACCGCAGGTTTTGATGGGCAACAGCCAACCCGACTTCCAGCTCCGCACCGGCGACCCCGACATTCCGATCATCGCGCTCTTCGCCGACGGGCGGAAATACCATGCGGCGCCACCCAACAACCGGGTCAGCGATGATGCGCGCAAACGCGAGATCCTCCGCTCCGGCGGTGTGCTGGTGTGGGCGTTCGGTCACGACGACCTGCGCAGGTTCATCAGCGCCCAGCCCGAACAACCCAGTTGGTTCACCGAGAAACTCGCGGGGCTCACCCGGAAACAAGGCAATCTGCGGCCCGCACTGTTCAACCTCCTGCAGGCCGATCCGATCACCCAGTTGATCGAGTTCATGGTGGACCCGGACCGGGACGCCTGGGCTGCCGTCGGCCGGTGGCTCCCCTTCATGTTCTTGCAGAACGGAAGGACCAAGGGCGACAGTGCGGCGATCGGCGACTGGGCGCTTGACCTGATCAATGGCACCGGCACCCCGATCAGCGAGGGCGAGTACCACTGCTGGTCCTACACAGACGGACCATTGACCGTCACGGCTGCCGTGCCCGCGAAAATGGAGACCATCGATGCGGTCCTGGCGCTGGACGACCGCGACGAAGCATTGGAGATTCGCGAAGGCCACGCATGGAAGGAATGGCTGCGCCTGTCCAATTGGTTCGGCCTCGACGGACACACCATCACCACACGCACACTGCTCGATTCCGGCAACGGCAATATCCGCGCCGACGCACCGGGCACCTCATCGCGCACCGGTAGCTCTCGTGCCACCGCGACGGAACTCACGCCGCAGTGGCGAGAACTCTACGACGACACCATTTCCGACGCCGAGCGCGAGCTCGTGCTCGGTCTGGCGTCGATCGGTGCACCGGTGCCGGTGCTCGGTGTCGAAACCGACCGTGGCGATGTCATCGACATCGGCTGGCCGGATGCCCGGATCGGGGTCCTCCTAGGCGATCCCGACGCGGCTCCTACGATGACCGAACAGGGGTGGACGATCTGCCCGGCTGATCCAGCCGAACTCGTCGACGCGCTGAAGACGAACGGGGTGATGTGATGGCGCACATCGTGATGACCAGCCAGCGGAAGTCGGGTAACGATCTCGACGGTCCGGTCAAGCGGCGAGCATTCGATTTTCTCGACACGCTGCAGAACAATGAATCGGCAGCGATCCCCCTGATCGAATCCGTTCCGGGGGCTCGCGACGACCGGGTCCGAGTCAGCCGAATCGGGCTGGGGCACACAGCGATCCTCTTCTCGGTGACGCCAACGGGCGGCGGCGAAGCCTCCTTCGTCTACATGGGCGCATGGCCGGACGAAGCAGCTGCGAGATTGGCACCCCGTGCCGGTTTGCAGGTGAACCCGGTCAATGGTGTGCTCGACCTCATCGTCCACGAGGACCAGCCCGCCGCAGTGACCTCCGGTCCCGAACATGCTCGCCCCCAGGTCGATTCCGGGTACCTGCGGCGATTGGGGTTCACCGCCGAACAGCTCACCCAGGAACTCGGCCTCGATGCCACCCTCGTCGATCGTGCGCTCGCCGCCGCGGACGACCACGTGATCAACGCGATCGCCGCCGATGTCGACGGGTGGCAGGGCGACGCACTGCTCGAACTGGCCTGCGGCCTCGGGATCGACGACATCCGGGAGAAGCTGCGTCTCACCGAGAATCCGGTCGACCCGACGCTTGCCGAGGACGACCAGATTCTGCAGGCGCTCGAACACCCCGCCAGCCAGATCCAGTTCACCTACATCGGCGCCGACGCCGACGAACTCCGGCGCGTTATCGAAGGCGGCAGCTTCGCCGCGTGGCGCACGTTCCTGCACCCCGAACAACGTACCTATGCCGAAAAGCACTACAGCGGCGCATTCCGGCTGTCCGGCGGCGCTGGCACCGGCAAAACCGTGGTCGCGCTGCACCGAGCCCGCAATCTGTGGCGACGTAATCCGAACGCCCGCATCGTGCTCACCACCTTCAACCGAACTCTCGCCCGCCAGCTGCACGCCGACCTGCAGACCCTCGAACCCGGCATCACGATCGCCGCGAAGCCCGGCGACACCGGCGTCTACATCGACGGCGTCGACAAACTGGCCAGTGATGTACTCCTCCGTGCCCGCGAGCTGGCACCGGTTGCCGAAGCGGTGCTCGGCAGTGCCACCGAGCTGTCGCCGCGACGGACCGACACGGTGAAAGTGTGGCGAGAGATCACCAAGTCGGTGGATACCGACCTGGATCCGCGCCTGGCCACCCCGGCTTTCCTCGACAACGAATACACCGCGGTGGTGCTGGCGAACCAGGTCACCACGGTCGCCGACTATGCGAAGGTCGCCAGGGCGGGACGGGGAGTACGGCTGAACCGCTCGCAGCGCATCGCCGTCTGGAAACTCGTCGAGGCATTCCGGCGCCGCAGCCGAATGGACGGTACCGTCAGTTTCCCGGAGGTACTGGCGCTGGCGGCAGAGTATCTGCGTCGACGCGGCAATGCGGGCGAGCCTTTCCTGGCCGATCACGTGATCGTGGACGAGGCCCAAGACTTGCACGCCACCCACTGGGCGATGCTCCGAGCGCTCGTCGCCGAGGGACCCGACGACATCTTCATCGCCGAAGACTCCCACCAGCGCATTTTCGGACAGCCGGTGGTACTCGGACGGCTCGGCATCAAGATCGTCGGACGGTCGCGACGTCTGACGCTGAACTACCGCACCACCGCACAGAACCTCCAATTCGCCATCGCCATTCTCTCCGGCGCCGAGTACCACGACCTCGAAGAGGCCGCGGAATCCACGCACGGATATCGCTCGGCACGCACCGGACCCGAACCCAGGCTGCTCGCCTGCACCTCGCTGTCCGATGAGCTCGACCAGGTGGCCACCCGCGTTCGTTCCTGGCTCGACAAGGGAGTCGAGCCGTCGAGCATCGCGATCCTGACGCGCGGCAAGAACGATCGCAGCCAATTCGTCCGGGCATTGGGTGAACGCGGCATCGAGGCCCGCGTGCTCGACGACAATCCGGCCGGGCCGGGGCACGTACAGGTACTGACCATGCATCGCTCCAAGGGCATGGAGTTCGCGAAGGTTGTTCTCGCCGGTGTCGACGAGGCCCACGTGCCCGCCAGATCGGTTCTGGCCGAGGCGCCCGAGGAGGAACGGGCCGAAGCCGAGTTGCGGGAACGGTCGCTGCTCTACGTCGCGGCCAGTCGCGCACGCGACGAACTCGTTGTGACGTGGAGCGGGCGGCGATCCGTGCTGCTCCAGGCCGTTCCGCGATAGTCGTCGGCCGACTCATATCGACCTGCAATAACTTCGGCGAGCGGTCGCCGATCGAAGGAACTGAGGTGTGCCGTGGCAACCGTCGTGTTGGCGACGAACAACAAGTCGATGCCGAAGCTCGACGGATCGGTCAAAGACAAGGTCTACGACTTCTTCGAGAAAGTCCGCGCGGACGATACGGCCCCGGGGCTCCACATCGAACCCATCAAGGGCTCAGCCGATCCCCGAGTACGCACCGGGCGTGTCGACCTGAACTACCGAGCGCTCATGTTCCGCATCGCTGACAAATTCGGCGACGCCACCTACATCTACCTCGGTACCTGGAAGCACGACGTAGCCAACAAGCTGGCCGAGAAGTCCACCCTGCGGGTCAATCCCGTCAACGGCGTACTCGAAGGCATCGTCGGCGAACTCGACGGCAACGCCGATCGCAAGAAGCGATCGGTCGTGCCCGATCCCCTCGGCGTACTCGCGGCCATGGCCGCACAACCAGCTGTCGGCTACCTGAGCCACGCCGGGTACGTCCTCGAACAGCTCACCGACCGTCTCGGTCTCGACGAGACGCTGGCGAGTGACGTGCTCACGGCGCCCGATCAGGACGGCGTATTCGCTGTGGCGCAAACCACCGAGGTGGCCTGGCAGCAGAATGCCATCCTCGAACTAGCGGTCGGCCGTTCCATCGACGACATTCGCGACACGCTCGGCTTCACCGAGCGGCCGGTCGACGAAACCCTGGACGAGAACGAACAGATTCTCGCCGCCCTGGAACATCCCGCCACCAAGATGCAGTTCACCCTGGTCGACGACAACGACGAGCTCCGCCGCGTGATCGAAGAAGGCGATTTCAAAGCCTGGCGGACCTTCCTGCACCCCAACCAGCGCCGGTTCGTCGAGAAGCATCAGCGGGGCGCCTTCCGGCTCTCGGGCGGAGCCGGTACCGGTAAGACCGTGGTCGCACTGCACCGTGCCCGCTACCTCGCCAAGCAGAATCCGGATGCACGGATCGTGCTGACGACCTACAACAAGACTCTCGCCAAATCACTACTCGATGACCTGCAGGCACTCGACGCATCCCTCACCATCGCCGAGGAGCCCGGCGACCGCGGTATCTACGTCGCCGGAATCGACAAGCTCGCGGCCGCGCATCTGCGACGCAACAAGGATTGCGACGAGGCGTTCGCCATGATCTTCGGTCCCGGAACCTCGACCCGACGTGGACGTACGGTCAACGCCGACTTCGGCTGGTCGGACGTGGTGGCCGGAGTACAGAACACGCTCGATCCACGGCTGAAGCATCCCGCCTTCCTCGCCGCCGAATATGTCAGCGTGGTTCTGGGGAATCGAATCACCACCCAAGCCGAGTACCTGAAAGTCCCACGCGCTGGACGTGGCGTGCGATTGAGCCGACCGCAGCGGGCCGCGGTGTGGCAGCTGATCGAGGAGTACCGCAAGATCGGTCGCGGCGCGGGTCGCGTCAGTTTTCCCGAGATCCTCGCCCTGGCCGCGGCGGACCTGCAGTGGCGAGCCGAATCCACCGGTCACACCGTCGCTGATCATGCGATCGTCGACGAGGCCCAGGACCTGCACGCCACTCACTGGGCGTTGCTCCGCGCGCTGGTCGAGGAGGGGCCCAATGATCTTTTCATCGCTGAAGATTCGCATCAGCGGATCTACGGCCAACCAGTAGTCCTCAGTCGGCTCGGCATCAATATCCGCGGCGGACGATCGAACAAACTCACCCTCAACTACCGAACCACCGCGCAGAACCTGCATTTCGCCGTGAGCATCCTCGAAGGCGCGACCTATCGCGATCTGGAGGAAGGCGAGGAATCGACCGCGGGCTACACCTCCGCCCGCCTCGGGCCCGCGCCACGACTGGTCCCCTGTGCTTCGCTCCTCGAAGAACTGACGGCAATCGCCGATCAGCTCGGCGAATGGATCGCAGACGGCATCTCCCCAGTGGACATCGCGGTCCTCACTCGCGGCGCCCGCGAACGCGATCTCCTGGTTCGCGCCCTGAAGGACCGGGGCGTCTCCGCGCAGGTCCTCGATGACGACCTGCCGACCGCAGGGCACGTCCAAGTGCTCACCATGCACCGGTCCAAGGGAATGGAATTCCGATGCGTGGTTCTTGCCGGCATCGATCGCGACCACGTGCCGTCACAGCACCAACTTCGTGGTGTGCCCGAAGAGGAACTCAGCGAGGCCGAGCAGCGAGAGCGCTCGCTGCTCTATGTGGCGGCCAGCCGAGCGCGCGATCAGCTGGTGGTGACATGGAGTGGCCAGCTTTCCGAACTATTGAAGAAGTGATTCTCGCGATAGACTTCGGCAAACGCTTTCTAACACAAAGCTCGTCGCGGTGCTCGGCGTGGCGGTCGCGGTGACGGTTTCGCTCTCCGGTTGCAGCACACCGAAGCCGGCCACCCAGCCACCGACGACCACCACCGTTGCCGCACCCTCGACCACCGACCCGGCTACCGTCGGCGGGTCCAGAATCGGTCCTGGTCCCTACCGAGTCGAGGCGACAATCGCCGTGGGTGACGACCCGCGCAGCGTTGCGATCGATCCCGGCACGCACAGGGCATATGTCGCCCACTTCGCAGACTTCACCGATCAGCAGTCAGTGTCGGTGATCGACACCCGCACCCGGGACGTCACCGCCGACATTCCGGTGAGCCAGGTGTTTCCACAAGGGCCCCAGTCGATCGCGGTGGACCCAGTCACCCATCTCGTCTACCTGGTCTGCGGCAACGGGGCTGGCCGGCTGTTTGGTTATCAGTCCCGATACCAACACCGTTACCGCGACAATCCAATTCGACGGTGACCCCAGCGCAGTCGTGGTGGATCCGGCCCGCAGCACTGCCTACGTCGCCAATCGCTTCTCCAGAACTGTGACCGCGATCGACACCATCACTCGAACCGTCCGCGCAACGATTCCAGTGAACGGCCTTCCCAGCGGCCTGGCGGTCGATCCGAACACGCACCACCTGTGGGTCGTCAACGGGGACGACGTCTCGATCATCGACCCCACAACTTACACCGTCAGCACCACTCTCCAGGTCAGACACCGCCCCGCGCACATCGCGATCGACCCGCACACCGACACCGCCTACCGTAACCCACTTCAATGGGCACTCGGTCTCACTGGTCGATACCGCAAGCCGCACGCTGACGGGCAGCGTCTCGCGGGGCGAACGAGGGACCGGCTACGCGGCCGTCATCGATCCGGCCGAGCACACCGTCTATCTCACCGGCCTGGCGTTCAGAACTGTGTCGATGATCGATACACGCAGCCGCAAGCTCACCGCCGAGCGCGACTCCGGCGTCACCCCGTCGACCGAATACGGTTCGACCACCTGGGGAGCCGCCGTGGACCCAACCACGCACCGCCTCTACGTGACCAATTCTGATATCGGCCGGATCGAAGTGATCGCTCATCGGTGAACGACCGCCGCGTTGGCGCCGACCATTGTTCTCGCTCAGTCCGCCCGACTCGATGTGCCGCCAGGATCGATCCCGGCCGACCGGCGAAGGCTGGCCAATCCGTAATCGGGACGCATCAAGCCGAGCGGTTTCGTTTCACTGGGAGGGTGTAATCCGCTCGTGCCGAATCGGTTTCAGTATCGATTCCAGTCGGTATCATTCTTGCATGACGGGCGGGGCGGCGGCGCTGTTGAGAAGGCCGATTCCGAAGGCCCACTAACGATCGGCAACCGGGGGGTCCGACCGGGCGGCAGCCATGGAGGCATTGGCGAGCCTGCCGCCGCCGAAGGACTTCGAGCTGGCGCACGCTGACGACATCGCATCCGAGACAGCTCGAACCGGGATCAACTGAAAACATCGTTAACCTATTGCAGGCTTGACATCCTACTGCTAACGTCTAGTCGTGGCAGCGTCATCTTCCCGACGCCAACGCCCTGCAGCCGTCTCCGGACCGCGTCCGCAGCACCCCACCCCACAACAGCTCAACCCACTGCGTCACTCCAACGAGAAGGGTTTCACTGGCATGCACGATCCCGGGACCGACACCATGGACCTCGCACCGTGGGTCGCCGAACAGCTCGACAGTGCCGCACTCAGCGATGACGTCGGGCTGCTGATCCTCAGCGCGCTCGAAGGCGACGACGCCCTCGACGAATTCCTCGGCGGCTCCGGACGACTCAGCCGCCCGGAGCGGGCACTCGACGCGGCCGGGAACGAAGCCCGCGGCACCTTCCTCACCTCCGTGCGGGTCGAAGGTTTTCGTGGCATCGGTCCGGCCACCACGCTCGACCTGCGCCCCGAACCCGGCCTGACCATCGTGGCCGGTCGCAACGGGTCGGGAAAGTCGAGCATCTCCGAGGCACTCGAATTCGCGCTCACCGCGAGCGCTTTCCGGTGGGCAGGCAAGAAGTCCACCCAGTGGCGCGAGCAGTGGCGCAATCTCCACCACGACACCGCGCGCATCGCCGTGCAGCTGGTGGAGGAAGGCAGCGAACCGGTTACCGTCGCGATCGAATGGTCGGACGACGAGTCCGAGGTGGATCGGCACCGCACCCGAACCCAGCGGCGCGGCGAGAAGATGCACGACGGGCGCGGCGATCTCGGGTGGGACGGCCCGTTGCAGCGGTTCCGGCCCATCCTGTCCTATGACGAGCTGGGCGCGATGCTCAACGGCACCCCGAGCGACCTGCACGACGCCATCTCACGGGTACTGGGAGTAGAGCAGCTCACCACCGCGATCAACCGCATCGCCACTCGGCACCGCGAACGGAAGGCCCCGGGGGACGAGCTCGGCAAGCTGCGGCGCGAGCTTGCCGAGGCGGCAGCCGCGCTCGACGATCCCCGTGCCGCCGCGGTGGCTCCGCTGCTCAAGAAGACAGCACCCGACATCGCAAAGCTACGGGGGTTGTTGCATGAGAACGAAACCGCCGACGGTGGTCGGATGGCCCGGCTGCGCGAGCTCACCGGCCTGCGCTCGCCGGTCGACGTCGAGGGCGCCCGCGCTATCGCGAAACGACTCCGCGAGGGTGTGGACCTGTTGGTCGAGCTGGGTAACACGGCAGACCAGGGCCGGTCGGCTACCACACACCTGCTCGAGCAGGCGCTGGCCGTGCACGCCGAACACGGTGACATGGCGTGTCCGGTCTGCGGTACCGGCGCCCTGGACGCGACCTGGGCCGCCGCCGCCCGCGAGTCGGTCGCCGAGGACCGCGCGCGGCTGACCGCGCGCACCGACGCACGCACGTTTATGGAACTGGCGCATGCCGAAGCGCTTCGTGCGCTCACTTCCCCACCTGCGCTTCTCGACCATTGCCCGGTAGCGGAACTCGAACCCGCGCTGGCTACCGCGCGCACGGCCTGGACGCATTGGGCGGCCATCACCCGTGGCTCCGAGGCGCCGACGATGACGCAGCTCGCCACGCACCTCGACACAGGTGTCGGCCCCCTGTGTGAGTCGATAGACGCACTGACCGCCGCCGCCACCGCGCATCTCGCCGAGGCCGAAGACCGGTGGCAGCCGCTGAACTCCCGTCTGCACGACTGGTGCACTCGGTGGGAGGCGTGGCTGGCGGCGAAACCGCTCATCGACCAGCTCGCAGAAGCGAAGAAGTGGCTGCAGGACAACGACCTTCGGCTGCGCAACGCACGGCTGGCGCCCATTCGTGACGGTGTCCGCCACGCCTGGTCGGTCTTGCGTCAGGAAAGCAATGTCGAGATCAGCGATCTCAGCCTGGAAGGCTCGGCCAACCGGCGCAAGCTCCGCATCGACTCGCTGATCGACGGTGTCGCGGCGGGCGGGCTGACCGTGCTCAGCCAGGGCGAGCTGCATGCGCTGGCGCTCGCGCTCTTCCTTCCTCGGGCCACCATGGCCGAATCCCCGTTCCGCTTCCTGGTTCTCGACGACCCGGTCCAGGCGATGGATCCGGCGAAGGTCGACGGTCTGGTTTCCCTGCTGAGCGAACTCGCCAGGAACCGGCAGGTCATCGTGCTCTCCCACGACGATCGACTGCCCGCCGCCGTGCGGCGCGGGAACTACGCGGCGACCATCATGGAGGTCACGCGCAGCAAGGACTCCGCCGTGTCGATCACCACCCTCACCGATCCGGCCCGCCGCTACCTCGACGATGCCAGGGCGCTGGTCCTGGAATGTGAGAACGCGAAGCTGCCGCCCGAGGCGATGCGACGCACCTTACCCGGCATGCTGCGTTTCGCGGTGGAAACCGCGGCCAAGCACGGCTACCTCAGCCACAACATCCAGCGGGGTCGCTCCCTCACCGAACTCGAAACGGAATGGGACCGAGCGACGACAACACGGGCGAAGGTGGCGCTCGCCGTCTTCGGCGAACCGCGCGAGAACCACGCGCTGGACCAGTGGGCGCGGGCGGAGTATCAGAAGGCGGCCCTGCGCACCGTCGGGCCGAAAATGCACGACGGACTCCCTGTGGCGGTCGATCCCCGGCTGGCTACACGCCAGGTGACCCAGCTGGTCGACGACATCGAAAGGACCGCCCGATGACGCTGCTCGAGCTCGCCGCCATTCAGATCACCGGGAAGTCCCCGCACAGCAATCGGATGGCCGCCTGGCTGACCCGCACCGCGCTGGAACAGACCGTGAGCGAGCTGCTGCAGGCCCGCGGTGTGGAACCCGGCCGGGCAAGCGGCCGAGCCCGGCTCGCCTGCCTCGAAGTGGCCTACGACGACAGTCCCGACATCGCCGCCCGCGCCCAATACGCGTGGACCCGGCTGTCCGAGGCATGCCATCACCACGCATACCAGCTCTCCCCCACCTACCAGGAAGTGCAGCACCTGCTCGAGTCCGTCCGTGTGCTCCGGGCGACGCTCGACCCGGAACCCGAGTGAAAGGCTCCCGATGCGCGGATTCGCCATCATCGATCGGCAACCCACGGCGGACGCCACCGCGGTATGGCTGACCAGTCGCACCGACGCCACCACGGTCGGTCACACCAACGCCGTCGTGCTGGCCGACGACGATCCCGGATATGTCACCAAGGTCCGGTCTCTCGCGACCGGCCGTTCGGTGATCCTGACCTCGGGGTCCGAGCCACCGTTGCCCTTCGTCACCGTCAACCATGTCGATGTGTTCGACGAGTTGATCGCACTCACCCGCAGGTATCAGGAACGGATCGGTGCCGCCGTCCAGGAGTACGCGGGTCGCACGCGAGGCAAGCTCGTCACGCCGCGCTTCCTGCCGGAGCCGGAACTGGCACAGCCCGAGGGAGATGAGCCGCGGTATCGCGCGCTGGCCGTCGCCGACTTCGCCGCCGCGGTGTGGTCGGCCTGGTTGTTCACCGACGAACAACGGCTGCGCCGTACGGTGTCGCCGAAGACGCAAGTCACCCCGTGGATCATGCCTCCAGATCTGAATGATGCCGCCATCACCGATTTTCCGGCAGAGTTCGCGTCTCAAGTGAAGCCGGAACCACCCGCGTGACGGGCCGTCCACTCACGATCACGCCGGAATTCGCCGAGGGCCTGACCCGCCTCGGCAACGGCGAGAACGTCTTCCTCACCGGGCGGGCGGGCACCGGCAAGTCGACGCTCGTCCGTCAGTTCCTCGCCACCACGCCCCGGCGCGTGGTGGTCGCCGCGCCGACGGGGATCGCGGCGCTCAATGTCGAGGGATACACGATCCACCGGCTGTTCTCATTTCACGCCGGGACCACCCTCGACGAAGTCCGTTCGGCGAGGTACTCCCCGCGCCGGTTCGCGAAGACACTCGGCAACCTGGACACCCTCATTCTCGATGAGGCATCGATGGTGCGCGCCGATCTGTTCGATTGTCTGGCCGTCGCACTGGAAAGGTTCGGACCGAAACCCGGCACCCCGTTCGGCGGCGTGCAGGTCGTCTTGGTCGGCGACCTGTTTCAGTTGCCGCCGGTGGTCACCGAGGGCGAGAAGGAGTTCTTTCAGACGCGCTATTCGTCGCCGTACTTCTTCGCCGCCGACGCCTTCGACCATTTCCCGGTGATCGAACTGACCACGGTTTTCCGGCAGATCGGCGACACCCGCATGGTCGAACTCCTCAACGATGTCCGCGAAGGGGCGTTGCTGGACGCCGCACGCCAAGAGTTGAACGCCCGCACCGAGCCCGACTTCCGGCCACCGATCGACGAATTCTGGTTGACCCTGACCACCACCAATCCGATCGCCGCCGCGCGCAACCGAGAAACGCTGGCGCTACTGCCGGAACCCGAGCTCAGCCATCGCGGCATCACCGCGGGTGAGCTGGACGGCTTCGAGCTGCCCGTCGCCGAACAGCTCACCTACAAAGTCGGTGCCCAGATCATGCTGGTCACCAACGATCCAGCGGACCGGTGGGTGAACGGCACGATCGGTCGCATCACCGCGCACCGGATCGACCAGGGCCGACCCGTCGCCCGGGTGCTCCTCCCCACCGGCCAGGAAGTCGAGGTCGGTCCTCACACCTGGGAGATCACCCGGCCTGTCGTCGAGGGCGCCACGCTGCGGCACGAGATCGTCGGCACCTACACCCAGCTGCCGTTCCAGCTCGCGTGGGCGATCACCATCCACAAGAGCCAGGGTCAAACACTGGACCGTGTAGTCGTCGACCTCAGTGGCGGTACCTTCGCCGACGGCCAGCTATATGTCGCCCTCAGCCGATGCACCTCACTCGGCGGCCTCGTGTTGCGGCGTCCAGTACAGCCGCGAGACCTCAAGACCGACCATCGCATACGGAGGTTCCTGCTCGCCGGGCGCCCGCGCGCACGATCGGTGGGCAACGCCTATCTCGCTGTCTGCGTGGTCGGCGAGGAGGGTCGCATGTGGCGTCCGCGACCGGTCGAACTCGCGGTGGTCACCGACGACGGGCTGGAGCTGACCACACTGATCAACCCCACGCGGGATCTCGGAACCGCCCGAACGGAATTCGGGATCAGCGCCATCGATGTGCGGCTCGCCCCGCTCTTGACCGAGGCGTGGGCAGCGCTCGCGCCGCGGCTGGCCGGGCGGGTGCCCGTCGGAGTCGACATCGACCGCCAGCTGCGTGATGTCGACTACGAGTTCAAGCGCAACGGGTCCGTCGTCACCATGCCGTTGGGAGTAGAGCTCGAAACCCATGGCGTGTCAGCAGAGAACATAGCGAGATCGGCGGCAGGAACCGCACTGGAACGCGCCAAGGCCGTCCGCGATATCGCCCGAAGCACCCACCCCTATATGGGTGAGACCGTCGAGGTGTTCCCAACTGTTGACCACGGCGGCGGATACCTGCTCACGCGGGGTGGGAGGGCGGACTGCTTCCACCCGGGCGCCACAAATGACGTGCTGATCCACGACCTTCGTGCGAAGGCGGGTGGCGGCCCACTGGACCGCGAGTCGACAGCATTGCTTCGAGACGTCGAGAACCGCCTCGGTTGCCAGCTGATCGACCCCGACATCGTGGGCGAGGCCGCCGACATCGCCACCGTCCTGATCCCGGGAGCCCGAATATGCTTCACCGGCACCGTGCTCGATGACGCGGGACGCGAGGTCACTCGTGGCGATCTGGAGGCACTCGCCGAGAGATGCGGTCTGCAGCCCGTCGCGTCGGTGACCAAGAAGCGCTGCGACGCATTGATCTGCGCGGAGGCCGGGACGATGTCCGGCAAGGGCCGCAAAGCCGCCGAGTACGGCAAACCCATGTTCACCGCGAAAGAATTTCTCTGCTGGGCCGACCCGCAGTGAGCAGACGCGCGACGGCACGCCGTCAGGCGCCGCCGTCCGTAGTCGGTGCGAGCACACCCGCGGTCAATCCGGTGCCGATCAATTCCGCTGCCCGCAGCGCGGCCTCGGACGTTTGCGTGGCCGCCACCCGCAACAGGTGCAGCTTCCGGAAGGCCCGGCCGTAGTGCTGTTGTTCGTCGAGGCGCAGGATGGGGATGCGCAGGCGGGCGGGGTCGAGGCGGATCGTCGTCGAGCCGAACATCGCGGCGGCATTGTCGGGGCTGCCGATGAAGCCGGCGAAGAACCAGGGGTCCATGCGGGTGGGGTCGGTGCGGAACACGATCACACCGGCACCGGGGACGGCTCCCACATCGGCGCCGTCGGCGACCCTGGCACCTCGAGCCGCGCCGTGATCGTCACGGAAACGCGAGACCAGGACATCACCCTCACGTATCAGTTCGGTGGGCAGAGACGCGCCCGCCGTGGTGAGGCCGGAAGGGCCACGGCCGGAGAGCAGGTCACGCCCGGACAGGACCGGACGTTGCGGCGCGTCGGCGGCGGCGGCCTCGGTTGTGGTCGCGACCAGGCGGACCGCGCCGCCGCGCTCGAGGTCGCCCACGGTGGCAGTGTGCAGCGCTGTGGGCTTCGTGGCGGTCCAGTCAGCGACGGTGTCGGCGACGGCACGCAAGCCGGCGAGGTGTTCACCGAGTAGGTCGATCGCCGCGTGTGCGGCTGCGGCAACACCCACGGGGTCGACGGCGGCGCGGACGCGACGGGCGGGAGTGAGGTCGATGTCATCGTCGAGAATGTCGACGATGCGCACGACGGCGGCGAAGTCGGCGACCGTCGCCGCGTCGGTGTCACCGTGGTCGAAGGCGCGCCACGAATCGACGACACGTTCGGCCAGGACCGACCAATCCTGTTGCGCCGCACCGTGTCCGGACAGACGCGCGGAGTCGATGAACAGCACCGACTCGGCGTGCGCGGAGTCGGGTTTGCACAGTACCCAGATCTGCAATCCGACCTGCCGGGGCGTCGAGGCCCCCGCCGGGAGTGCGATCACCGCGCGGAGTGCGCCTGCCCGCAACAGTTCCATACGGATGCGGCGGCCCGATGTTCGTGCCGCCACCGCGGGAGGTAGCAGGGCGATGGCGAAACCACCGGGCCGCAAGTGGGCGAGCATGTGCTGAACCCAAGCCAGCTCGGATTCACCGCGCGCCGGTACCGAGTACTCCCAGCGCACATCGAGAGCCAGCTCGGTGGCCCCCCAATCACGTTGCGCATAGGGCGGGTTGGCGAGAACAGCGTCGAACTCCATGCCGGGAAAAGCGTCGGCCAGCAGGCTGTCGCCGGCGCGGACGTCGACCTTCGTGTTCGGCAGAGACGAGCGAAGTAACACCATGGTGCGTGCGGCCTGCACGGGGAGGACGTCCTGGCCCGCGAGCGAGGTGGCGCCGATCCTGGCCGCCTCCACGAGCAGGGTGCCGCTACCGCACGCCGGGTCGAGCACGCTCACCGGCGTTGCCGACGCGGCGAGGAGATCGGCCATCAGGGCGGCGACCGGCCGCTCGGTGGCATACACACCCGTGGTCGGCACGGCGTCGAGTCCACGCTCGGCGAGCACGTCGAGCACCTGCCTGAGGTCGGTCGCCACTACGGCGTCGCGCACGGCGGACTGCAGGGCGGTGGGCTTGCGCACCGTGCCGTCGACCGTCTCGATCAGCTCCGGCACAGCGGTTGGGGCGACCTCGATGCGCAGCAGCGTGCGCAATCGCTGCAACGGAGAGTCCGCAGCCTGCACACCGTGGCCACGAAGCCAGGTCTGCACCTCGCCGAGATCGAACAACGGACGCGCTTCGGAACCGCCGGTGACCGGCGCCGGGAAGTCCGCATGCCTGCGGCGCCAGTTGCTGACGGTGGCCCGGGTGACGCCGGCGAGCCGGGCGATCTCGGCGGCGGCGACGGTGGGTGTTGAGTCCGACATGAGCCTCCCTCTCGACCGACACGCAGCGGCGCGGGTCGTCAAAGCAAAAGTAGCACGGTGCACTGTTGACGATGTTTTCAACATGATCTACCACCCTCATCATGTCGCCAACCGGGATCGGCATTGAAAACATTGCCAATCTGTTAACAACAGATTGGCAATGTGTACTTCTAGGTATCGGCGGAGCTTCACGTCGAACGTGGGGACGCATCACCCTCCACGCCGATCCCCGACTTCCCGAACGGCCTTACACGGCCGCTATTCGCCATGCCGCGCGACAGGAGAGCGTAGGTCCACCCACCGACAGACCCGGCACCGTCGGCGGCGTACCCGAGCTGCCCGCACGCTCACCGTGCGCCACGGCAACCAGCTACGCGGTACATCGCTGCGGACTCCGACGACGCGGTGCTTGCACGGCAAGCGCAGGTACTTCACGCAGGCGGACGCAGAGCTGGTCCTCGGCGCGTTGCACACCTCTCGCGACCCGCGGCGACGCGAGGTGCGCAGCTATCTGTGCTCGACGTGCCACGGATGGCACCTCACCAGCACGACCATCGAGCAGTACACCGCCGCCCGCACCGCTCGACGCGCACCGATCACGCTAGCGGTTCCCGAAACTCGCGACCCGATCCCGACACCGGCCGAACTCGCGGCCCGCCTCGGCGCCCACCCCGCACCGGCGACGCCCGCTGCGACCGGACGTCTGCTGACCGCTCTCACCCGCCTGCGTCGCAGGCTCGCCCGCCTGCGCAAGCGCTGACCACCCAATCCACCGACGCCGGGCCAGCTCTGTCCGGCGCGATCCCGCACGCCTCGTGTCCCGTGGAGGAGATCCGATGATCTTGTCCTTCGCCGCTTTCGATGTGGAAACGGCCAACCCCGCCAGGGGCAGCATCTGCTCGCTCGGTGTCGCCGTCGTTCGCGACGGCGTGCGGGTTCGCACCCATTCCCTGCTGTGCAGGCCCCCGGCCGCCGTCGGCGATTTCGCACCGTTCAATGTGCGGATCCACCGAATCACCCCCGCCAGGGTCGCCGATGCGCCGACATTCGCCGAACTCGCTCGGCGCAACGGCTCGCCGCTGACCGTGCTCGGCGGCATCGCCCGCTGACAACCCTGACCCGTTCTCTCCAGGAGCAAACTCTCATGACACAGCCTTACGAAAACGACACGCTGCCTGCCGCGTACCCGCCGCCTACGGCACCGGAGACGAATCCGCCTGCGCTGCCCGACCCGGCGAATTTCGCACCGCCGCGGCCGGTCTATCCGCAGCCACAGTTCCAGCCGATGATGCCGGTTGTCAATGTCACGCAAAACAATATGAGCGGCGGCGGGTTCGTCAACATTCGACGCGGACCCAACCATGGCCTGCATCTCGTCCTGACCATTCTGACGTGCGGAATGTGGGCGCCGGTGTGGATCGCGGTGTGGATCATCGACGCTATAGGCTGCAGATAGTGCTGATCGTTGCAGCAAGCGATCCTACCGACGGTTCAGTGACCCACCACGGCCATCCACAACCTCGCTACCAGCAGCGATAGAACGCGGATCACCAGGAACCGGAATTGCCTGTGCAATTCAGGGCAGACCCCAAGTTCCGGTTAGCGGTGGGAGAACATGCGTACCAAGAATCCCGTGTCCGGATTATCGTAGAGTGGGCGTAATGAGCTACGTATTCGATGTCGACGACCAGACGGTATGGAGTCCGTCTTTGCGAGTGGGCGATCTGTTCGTTCGTATGCACACCGACATCTGCTCGGTCTTGAACTTGATGACCGGAATCACAGCCGTCGCCGGCGATATGTACGAGATAGATATAGATATCTTCGAGGAGACCACGCTGGCAGTTTTCAACGAATATTTCTCATCGCAGAACACCGCTTTCAAGGCGATGTTGGGGGCAACACTTGGGCCGGCTGTCAACATCCTCAACTACTGCGGGCGTCCGCCGACGCCGAGGTCGAATGACGAGCAAGTCTTTATCGCCTGGGCGACGAGTATCGGAATGCCGAGGTAGCACTCGCCACGCCCGGCCAGCATGATCCAGCGGCGGGCAAGGTCGTCGGCGACGTCATAGAAGCCACCCGCAGCCAGGCCGAAGCAACCCAGCTCGCGCGAACTCGTCCCGCTGCCCGCGCCCGGGTGCGAACCCGCTGCCCCAGCGACGTCGACCAGCGCAATTCCGAGGTCACCTGCTGCTCGAGAACTCAACGGTTACGGGATCGTTTGCACCCTGACCAGCATCCGCAGGTGAATCGCCTACCTGACCGAGGAGATCATCGCGGCACTGGCAGCAAGCCATCGTGTCACCGACGCGGTCGAGGCGGCCATCGCGACGCCGCCTCATGGTTGTGGTTCGTGCCCACGCGTCTACGAGAACCGTCGGCAAAGACATGCGACGATGACACCCGTGCCTACGATTGCCACGATCACTCCCACCGAGGGCGGATGGCTCGTCCGTGTCCCCACCGGCGCGGAAGCGGTGGTCGATGACATTCGTTACGCCGCATTCGATGCCGCCAAGCTGATCGATCCCGATCGCTGGTTCGAGATCACGCGTGACCTCGTGTTCGTCGATGCGAGCGGCACACAGGTGCACGCCTTCACCCTGTTCTTCGACTGGAGCAACGACGAGGCGGACCTCGGCGCGATCGCCGAGGACCTGCCACAGGGCTGCCGGTGGTATCCCGAAGGACCGGGCCTGCACTGTCTACGACCCGGCGCAACCAGATTCGACGCGATCGCCACCCTGGCCGCCGAGATCCGCGGAAAATTCGGTATCACAGTCGATTTCGGCTACGAGAAGGATGAGTGGGACAACGAGCCGGATCGGATCGCGCACCTGCTGCTGAACGCTGTCAACCGGGCAGGTTCGAGTGGCGTCGATGAGCATCAACTGCTCCGATTCGTCACGCAGGCACTGGGCGGTACGGTTACCAGCGCTACCACGGACGCGGGCGAGAAGTTCACGAGTTGTCGGCTGCCCGACCGGTAGCAGCAGGCCTGCCGATCTGACGACCTTCGCCGTCCACCGCGCAGTCTGCCTACAGGTCCGCGGTGGACTCCAGCCAACCCACCGATCACCGCGACAGAGCCGACCCGACGCGCACGGCGTGCCATGTAGTGAAGTTCGCCCAGCGACACCGCCGCTCGCCGTTCAGCCGAGACAGCTCACGACGAACGTCTGCCGTGCCTCGCTAGTCGAGAAAGTATGCGTCGATCTTATCCTCGGAATCCAGGATCTCGTCCGATGCCACTCCGAGTGTGACCGCCAGCTCAACCGATCCGGCGAGCGCGACCTGCACGTCAGGAGAGAAGGCTCGCTCGAGCAATCCGAGGTAGTTCGACATGCCCCGGTCCAGTTTGGCCAGCAGCGCCTGATATTCGGTGGCAAGTTGCTCGTCGAGCGCACGCTGCTCATCGAGATAGCGCTCGATCAGCGCTGCGTCGCGCTTCGTCAACGACGACGCGACCGCCTTGTACATCACAGTGCCGACCGTGTTGCCGATGATGGCGCCGAGGATCGGGATAGGGATGGCTGCCTGGCCGACGAAACAGGACAGTGCGCGTACCGCGGCCTCCAAGGCGATCAGCTCTGAGTTCTCGATGAACTCCAGTTCATCGATCTCGTCGCGGCGCAGCTTGTTCGCTTGCTCGGCGATGCTGAACGATGTGGCGACGATCGAGCTGGCGACCGCCGCAGAGGTTGCGGTGAAGTTCGTGAGCGCATAGATGCTCAGGCCGCGGACACCGCCCTTGCCGATACCGACGCCGGTATCGGCTGCGATATCTTGCCAGTCCTGCCCACTGAACTCGTTGAGCCTCTTACCTTCCCGGCGCTTCGCGAACACGGCCAGGACGAAGGCAGTTCCGCCCGCGGTCGCGGCAGCCGTGAAAGCGACCGTGCCACCTTCACGGAGCGTCGGCCGACTCAGCTGGTGAGCATCGTCGCGTAGGGACCGATCCGTCGCACGGAGCGAGTCCTTCTCCGCCGCCATGGTCGAGGCGTAGACATCGCGCTGCACCTCGTCGTATCTGAGCGTCGAGGGTTCGAGCGATTCGATCCCGACCGATCCGTCCTGGAAGAACGTCTGGACCCGCTGCCAGTCTCGCAGGGAAGGTCCATCGCCGCCGCGGGAAAGCAGCTTGCTCGCCTCGCCATGCGACAACGCACGCATCCGCTGGATCATCTCGAAGTGATCGCTGGGGATTTGATACATGCCACCATTGGGCACGTACTCGGGGTATTTCTGGGAATGCTCGGCGATCGCGCTCAAGGAGAATCTACCGCCCGCTGCGACGAACTTCTGCTGGATCTCGACACTTCCGCGCATCAGGTCGACGGGTCCGTTGTCGTTGACCCACCGATAGTCTGCCTCGTGACCGGCGATCAGCCTGCGGGCGTTGCCGATTCCGACCTCCGCTATCTCGGCGATGAAGCCGTGCATCCCGCGCTGCCCGCCGCGGTTGGCGGCGACCACCTCCAGGTCGATCCTTCCCATGGCTTCGTCAACGCTGGTGAGTGCGTCCTGAAGGTTCTGGTCCTGTCGGCAGAGCGAGCTCAGGAGATTATCAATCCGGAGCTGATTGAGATAGCTCACCCAGGATGCGAGTGCCTGCTCCTGGGTGCTCGTGACGAGCTCGGCAGCATCACTCACCGTCGGAGTCCTGTTCGATGCGCATGCTCAGCATGGCCGCGCAGGACTTCGTGTTGTTCACCAACGTAGCGAGTGTCAGCCGCTCGGCGGGAGCGAGCGCGTGGAAATCGGCACGGAAATGCACCAGTGCTTCGCCGTAGCCTTGGACGAGACCTTCGCGAAGCGAGGTCGTACGCTGGAGCAGGTCCGCGATCTGCGCGTCCATACCGTTGACGAGGGCGGTGTTTCGTTTGATCGCAAGCAGCGCTTCGTGCTTGGCCTCCCGGTTCTCGAACTTCTTCTTCGCGAACAGCGCGATCGACGCGAGCAGGGTTGCGCCCGCGATACCCCAGCCGATCGGGCCCGCCAGTGCCAGCAAGGTGCTCCCGGCAGCGGTGCCGCCGCCACCGGCCGCCAGCGCACCACCACCGAGCCACGCCAGTGCTGCCTGGCTGGCCGCGGCACCGGACAGGGTTGAGATCGCGGAGCCGGTCGACGCCGTCCCGAAGGTAGTGGCGACCCACATCGCCGCCGACGGCCCCAGGCCCGCTACCGCGGTGCCCGCCGCGAACCCCGCGCCTGCGCCGGACGCTGACAGACGCGCTGCTTCCAGCTCCTTCTGGGCGAACTCCTCCGCGTTCAGGAAACGCGCCCGATGCACCTCGACCTCGTCGAAGTCGGTGTCGAACGATTTCGGAGTGTTAGCGATGCTGTTCACCAACTGCTCGACCAGCTCGATCAAGTCGGTCGACCGTTCGCGCTGACGCAGCAGCGACAGACCACGGTCAGCCATCGCAGTGAAGGCGCCGTTGTATTCCGCCACGGCCACTTCGTACGGGTCCGGCTTTTTCACAGTCAGCTTCTCGACTCTGCCTCTGGCGGCGTCCTTGACACTGCCGACCTGTCCGACGAGCTGGGTCGACGCGGTTCGCGCGGCCTTCCCGATGCCGTCGACGGTCCTGCCAATGCCTTCCTTGGCACTACCTACCGTGAGCTGTTCTGCCATCGCACCCTCCGAGATCGTCTCAGTCCGACTGCGTATCGGAGGATATCGACCAGTTGTGACACATCGCATGGAGTACCGGCTCGCGCTATCACCGGATGAATCGTAGACGAGCTGGTGAACTGTTCTGATAGGCAGCCAGTTCCACATCGGACAGTCCCTGTCATGGTGCGCGATCCGAACGTTCGGGTGTCGACACCCGTACCACGTCATGGCCGGGAGCGACGCAGCTCATTTGCGACAACGACCAGAGCATCGGCACACCTGGGCATCGTCGGGATCGCTCGGCCGTCGCGGAGGACAGTCGGTGCGGTGGTTTGGCCGCTGAACTATGTTGGTAGATCGCGTGTTCCACAATCTCGCCTGATGGGCAGGATCGGGGCATGGGTGAGGACGGTCGTGCGTGGCATGCGTGGCTGGTTCGGGTCGGAAGCAGTGGCAGCGGAGCGGGTAGCGGAGCCGGTGACAGAGAACCGACACGACTCGCCAATTCGGCACGCTGGCAAAACCGTTCGTGCTCATCGAGGAGGCCGAGAACCGATTGCGGCGGCGGCGCGGATCACCATGCCGAGGACTACAAGGCGGCGGCGCCGAAGAGCCGGCGGGAGTTTGTGAGCGAGCCGGAACATCTGACGTTCGGTGGGTACGTGCATCTGCTGCAGAGTCCGGCGAGCTGGCGCAAGCTGGGGTGGCGGCTGGATCAGAGTCAGGTGATCGAGCTGGTCGAGCAAGTGCGAAAAGTTCGGAACGAACTGATGCACTTCGCGACTGATCCGCTGTCGGCCGGGCAGGAAGCCGCGGTGCATGGGCTGCTGCAGGTGTTGCGGACTGCGGAACCCAACCCGTGATGCCGAGTCGAACCGCGGCCAACCGCTGACGGAGAACGGAAACAAGGACGGCTCGCACGCAGTGGTGCGAGCCGCCCGAACCCCGGACACAGCGAAGCCTCAACTCCGCACCGTGGGTCTACTCGGAGCTATCCTCGCTGGAACCGCTCAGCAGGTAGCTCAGGATATTCGGGCACGGGCTCGGGGAGCAGGAGCCGTCGAGGGGGATTTCGACGGAGCCGAGGTCGATCGCAGGGTTGGCCACGTCGGCCAGGGTCCCGGAGCTGCCTGTCAGCAGTCCCGAGACCGGTGCGGCGGAAGCTGCACCTGCGATGACGAACTGGGCTGGTGCCACCACTGTGGCGGCGACGACGGCAGCAGTGGCTAGAACGCGCTTCATGGGGACCTCTCGGAGTGGAATCAGCGTTCCGCGAGCCTACGCTGACCGGCGTGGACCGCCGAGGGTTTCTGAAATACTCGCGCCTCAGTTCTGGGGAATCGCCGTCATCCCACGCAAAAAAGGCCCCCAGCATCAGCTGGGGGCCTTTCGCAACAGTTTGTCCGGCGGTGTCCTACTCTCCCACACCCTGTCGAGTGCAGTACCATCGGCGCAGGTGGCCTTAGCTTCCGGGT
>NZ_JBHSBA010000011.1:0-94533 GCF_042650365.1 Nocardia rhizosphaerae | reverse complement strand
GACCACAAGGCAGGCCTGTCCGACCACAGCCGCCGCCTGTGGACCCTGCTGGTCTTCATGGTCTGGCACGGCATCTTCGTCGAGAACCGCATCAAGCCCGAAATCCAGGAACCGGCCTACCCGGTCTCGCTGTAACCGACGGACCTGTCCACCCGGATCAGGTGGACAGGTCCGTCGGCGCGCCGGATCAGACGGTCGCCGGATCGATGGCCGCCGCCATCGCCCGATACCCCGCGGCGTTCGGGTGCTTGTGGTCACCGGAGTCGAACGCCGGGTTCAGGCGTTCGGGGTCGGCCGGATCGACCACCGCGGCATGGAAATCGACCACGGCGTCGTACTCGCCGCTGGTGCGGATCCATTCGTTGAGTTCCCTGATCTTGGCCGCGGAGGTTTCGGTGTAGTACTCGGCACCCTTCATCGGCAGCAGGGTCGCGCCGACGACCCGGATCCCGGCCCGGTGGGCGCGATCGATCAGCTCGCGGTAGGCCTCGATCAGCTGCGGCACGGTCACGTTCGGGTTGGGCTTGTAGGTCGGCAGGTCGACTTCGGAGAAGCCGATGTCGTTGAGGCCGCCGAAGAGCAGCACCGTGCGGACCCCGCGCTTGGTGAGCACATCGCGCTCGAAGCGATGCACCGCGCTCTCCCCGAACCACGGGGAGTCGCTGAGGATCATGTTGCCGCCGATGCCGCCGTTCAGGACCACCCGGGGAGTGCCGGTGGCGGCCAGTCGCGCGGCCAGCTGATCGGGGTAGCGGTTGTTGGCGTCGTTGTCGGAACCGAAGCCGTCGGTGATGGAGTCGCCGTAGGCGACGACGGCACCCTCGGTGGCGGCACCGCCGGTCATCTCGACGTCGGCGAGGAAGTACCACGAATGGGTGGTGTCGGTGAATGCGTCGTCCGCGACCGCGTCGGCATGGTTGCCCGCCGCACGGTAGGTGCTGGCGTATCCCTGCGCGTGGAAGGTGGCGGGTCCGGTCGGCGCGGCCAGGTAGAGCGTGACCGTCGCCGATTCGAAGGGCGCGAGGAGCAGATCGGCAGCGTCGCTGGTGATCTCGGCGCCGGGCGCGATCGACACCGCGTCGGTGCCACCGAACCGCAAGGGCCGCAGGGTGTGCGAGTCCACGCGGGCGCCGCCGTCGGAGCGGGCGATGGTGGCCGCGGCGATCCGCAACTCCCCGGTGCCGTAGCGATTCGACAGCGTGATCCGGGCGGAGGTGCCCCCACCGGTGACCCGAACCACCTGGCGCACAGTCTGATCCGCGAAGCCCTCCAGCGACCAGTTCGGTTCGAATCCGATGCTGGCCCGCTGCATCGGGACCGACCACGCGGTGCTCCAGGTGCCGGTCTCGGCGGGCGTGGTCTCGGTGTTGTTCACGCAGGCGGCCACCGCGACGGCGGCGGTTGTCGCGACGGTCATGATCAGGATCTTCTTCCAGGTAGACATGGTTGTTCCGATTCTCGAGTGGTGGACAGGATTCACGCGCGCCGCTCCAGCGCGCGGGAGCCGAGGGCGACGACCAGGGCGGCGGCCGCGAGACCGGCACCGATCCACGCAGGCGCGGTCAGACCGAGGCCGTGGTCGATGGCGGTGCCACCGAGCCAGGCGGCCACGGCGATGCCGACATTGAAGGCAGAGATATTGGCCGCCGACCCCAGTGCCGATTCGCCGCCCGCGGTGTCGAGCACGCGCATCTGCACCGCGGGGACGATGGCGAAGCCGGCGGCGCCGAGCGCGAAGATCGTGAGCGCGGTGGCGACCGGGTGTGGCGCGGCGACGGTGAAGATCAGCAGCACCACGGTCAGCGCGGCCAGCGCGCCGATCAGGGCGGGCATCAGCGCCCGGTCGGCGAGGCGGCCACCGGCGATATTGCCGCCGAACAGGCCGAGTCCGAACACCACCAGCAGCCAGGGCACGGCCGTCTCCGGCAATCCGGTGACCTCGGTGAGGATCGGCTCGAAGAAGGTGAACACGGCGAACACGGCACCGAACCCGAGCGCGGTGATCAGCAGCGCCAGCCACACCTGTCCGCGCGCGAAGACCGCCCATTGTCCGGCAAGCCCACCGGATTCGGCGCGCTCCTGCGCGGGCACCAGCCCGGTGACGGCGACGAGAGCGGCGATGCCGACCGCGGTGACCGCCCAGAAGGTGGAGCGCCAGCCGAAGGCCTGGCCCAGCGCGGTCCCGAGCGGTACCCCCGCGACATTCGCCAGCGTCAGACCGGTGAACATCATGGCGATCGCGCTGGCCTTGCGCTCGGGCGCCACCAGGTTGGCTGCGACGATCGAGCCGATGCCGAAGAACGCGCCGTGGGTGAGCGCGGCGACGATCCGGCCGGTGAGCAGCACACCGTAGCTCGGTGCCAGCGCCGAGAGCAGGTTTCCGGCGACGAAGATGCCCATCAGCAGCACGAGCATGGTCTTGCGGGGGATCCGGGCGCCCATCGCGGTCATCACCGGGGCGCCGACCGCGACCCCGGCCGCGTAGCCGGAGATCAGCAGACCGGCCGTTGGCACCGAGATCCGCAGGTCCTCGCCGATCACCCCCAGCAGTCCGACGATCACGAATTCGGTGAGACCGATGCCGAAGGCACCGAGGGCAAGGGCGCCGAGCGCGAGGCCCGGTCGCCGGGACGCCCGCGGGGCCGCGGGTGCAGGCAATGTTGTTGTCATGCGCGGTTCAACTCTCTTAATTGCACATTTGTTCCGTTAAGCGGGCGGAGGGATGGCCGCCGACGGGACACCGGTTGCACCGGATGTGGGACGTTCCCAGCTGACTAAACTCAGCCCGTTTCAGATTGCTGGCGGGGTGCCCTCGGATCAACGGCACTGTGCGACACGAGCGATAAGCGAGAGTGATGGAACGGCAGGAGATCGACATCTTCCTCGCGCTGTGCGAGGAGCTACACTTCGGACGAACCGCCGAACGCCTTTTCCTGTCCCAGGCCAGGGTGAGTCAGACCATCAAGCGACTCGAGAACCGTTTCGGCGCGGCGCTTTTCGAACGCACCAGCAGACAGGTCCGGCTGGCCCCGCTCGGCCGGATGCTGCGCGACGATCTGGTGCCCGCCCGCGGCTTGCTCGACCGCGCCGTCGAGCGCGCCCACGCCGCTGCCCGCAGCGTCGAAGGCACATTGCGGGTCGGCTACCTGGGTGGCTTGGCCGCGGCGATCCTCGCCGACACCGTCGTCGCCTTCCGGTCCCGGCATCCCGAGTGCGAGATCTACGCGCGGGAAGTACATCTCGGCGATGTGTTCGGCCCGCTGCGGCGCGATGACCTCGACATGGTGATCGCGCATTCGCCGGTCGCGGAACGGGATCTGGTCGCCGGGCCCGTGCTGGTGACCGAACCCTCCGGCCTGGTGGTGCCGCGCGATCACCGCCTGGCCCGCAGCAGTTCGATCAGCGTCGAAGCGCCACCGGTCGAGGTGATCACGATCGGCGGCCCGGCGATGACGTACTGGCATCGCTATCTCGACGCGACCTGGCGGATCACCCCCGCCAATCCGATCGTGGCGGAGACGTTCGAAGAGGTGCTGACCGCGGTCAGCTTCGGCGCGGGCGTCCACCCGGCGGGCGCGCATGCCGAACTGAGCTATCCCCGGCACGGGGCGGTCTATGTGCCCTTCGACGACGGACTCGGCGACCGCCACGTGTGGCGGCCGGTCTGGACGCCCGGCGCGGACAACGAGCGGCTACGGACATTCGTGCAGACGATGTGCGAGGTGGTCACCGACCGCGGTGAGCAGCACTACTACACCGCGAGTCCGGCGCCGCCCCGGTGAAGAGTGCAGGTGGACCCGCGCCCGGCCGACCGGAACCGCGGGTCCGCACCCCGAATCGGGAGGATCCGGGGTGCGGGAGGCCGACGGCGTCAGAGCAGGACGGCCAGCTCGTCGGCGGCCTCGGGGCCGTAGGCCTTGGTGAGGCGTTCCAGTGCGTCCTGGGGGTCGAGGGTCCACTCCTGGGTGCCGGTGGTCTCCAGGACGAGAACCGCGATCAGCGAGCCGAGCTGGGCGGCGCGTTCGATGCCGAGACCGGCGCGGTGGGCGGTGAGGAAGCCGGCGCGGAAGCCGTCGCCGACGCCGGTCGGGTCGACCTTGGCGACCTCGGGGACCACACCGACGCGGACCTCGGTACCGTCGGCGTCGACGACCAGCACACCCTCGGAGCCGAGGGTGGTGACCCGGATGCCGACCTTGGCGGCCACCTCGGCTTCGCTCAGGCCGGTCTTCTGGAGTAGCAGGCCCCATTCGTACTTGTTGGTGAACAGATAGGCGGCGCCGTCGACCAGTTCGGCCGCCTGCTCGCCGTCGAGGCGGGCCAGCTGCTGGGAGGGGTCGGCCGCGAACGCGATGCCCTTCGCCTTGGCCTGGCGGGTGTGCGCGACCATGGCCTCCGGGTCGTTGGCGCCGACGAGCACCAGGTCGACATCGTGGTCGGCGGCCAGCGCGGCGATATCGATATCGCGCGCCTCGCTCATCGCACCCGGATAGAAGGAGGCGATCTGCGCCATCGCCTCATCGGTGGTGCAGACGAAGCGGGCGGTGTGCGCGGTCTGCGAGACGTGCACGGCCGAGCAGTCGACCCCGTTGCCCTCGAGCCACTGCCGGTACTCGGCGAAATCGGCGCCGACCGCGCCGACGAGCAGCGGTCGCTGCTTCAACAGGCCCATCGCGTAGGCGATGTTGCCCGCCACACCACCGCGCCGGATCTGCAGATCGTCGACAAGGAAACTCAGGGACACATGATCGAGCTGATCGGCGAGCAGCACATCGGCGAACTTGCCGGGAAATCGCATGAGGTGATCGGTGGCGATGGACGCGGACACAGCAACAGACACGAGGCGAGGCCCCTTCGACACTAGGCGCGGAAAGCAAGAAGTCCGGAACCGAACCAACGATTCCGGACCTCAACGGTAGCAAGCGCGCCACCCCCATGGTTCACCTCAGCGCAACCCGATCACTACCACGGCCGCGACCGGCGAACTCTCGGAGTGACACGTTCACGCCACAACTACCGACCGAAGAACGACCAACGTGCGCGACCATTCTCGCGAGTGGAACCACCTCGCTCGAGCCGACCACCTACGAACTCCCAACCCGACCACCACGTTTTCGGCCGCCCCGCATCCGAGCGGCGATGCGTAACGCCGCAGGCGCAGCATCGCCGCTCGGATGCGGGGTCACGAGGCCGAAAACCCGCGGCGCCAGCCGCTAGTTGAACGAGTCGCCGCAGGCGCAGGAGCCGGTGGCGTTCGGATTGTCGATGGTGAAACCCTGCTTCTCGATGGTGTCGACGAAGTCGATCGAGGCGCCCTGGATGTAGGGGGCGCTCATGCGGTCGACCGCGAGCTTCACGCCGGAGAACTCGACAACGATGTCTCCGTCGAGGACCCGATCGTCGAAGAAGAGCTGGTAGCGCAGACCGGCGCACCCACCCGGCTGGACGGCGATCCGCAGGGCCAGGTCGTCGCGGCCCTCCTGGTCGAGCAGCGCCTTCGCCTTGGCGGCGGCAGCGTCGGTCAGCGTCGCACCGTGGGTCTCGGTGGCGGTCTCGTTCTGCACAGTCATGGACACTCCTAAGTCGGTCAGTCCGTCGAACGGACCTCAGGTGCACAGCGCACGACTGATTTCAACACCATCGCGGCAGCTGCTATTCCTATTTTGCCACCTCGGCCACGGGGCATCGACCCGACCTCGGTGGCGAGCCCCACACTACGCCCCGACCCGGGGTGATCCAGCTCGCACCGGCGCCGCGATGAGACCGGGCGCACCGGTTCGCCGACCGCATTTCCCGATGGTCGGGCCGATCGAATAGCCTGGTGAACGTGAAATTGTTCCGTCGCGACGAGTCCAGCACCATCGACGAGTCCGTCGACCCCTCGGTGCCGGACGTCGAACAGACCTCCAGTGCACCCGCTTCCACCACGCCGGGCAAGGGCCGACCGACCCCGAAACGCCGTGACGCCGAAGGCAAACGACGCGGTCCGGTTGGCCCTGCGCCGATGACCGCCAAGGAGGCCCGCGCCCGCCGCAAGGCGGTCAAGGGCAGCAAGGCCGACCGCAAGGCCGCCGCCGCCGAGCGCCGCGCCGCTGTCCAGGACCGGCGCGCCAGGATGCTGGCGGGCGAGGACAAGTACCTGCTGCCGCGCGATCAGGGCCCGGTCCGCGCCTATGTGCGCGATCTGGTGGACGCCCGCCGCAATCTGGTCGGCCTGTTCATGCCGATGGCACTGGTGCTGATCATGTCGATGTTCGTGGCGCCGGGCCTGCAGACCATTGTCACCCTGGCGATGCTGGTGATGATGGTCTTCATGATCATCGAGGGCTTCGTGCTCGGCAAGATCGTGAACAACCGGGTGATCGAGCGGTTCCCCGACACCACCGACACCGGTTTCAAGCTGGGCTGGTACGCCTTCGTGCGCGCCTCGCAGATCCGCAAGATGCGTGCCCCCAAGCCGCGGGTCGGCCCCGGCGACGCGGTCTGAGCCGCCCCGGACATCACGAATGCCGTTCCACTCCGCGCGGGGTGGAACGGCATTCGTGTTTTCAGTGCAGGCCGGGGCGGATGTTGGCGGCATACCCGGCGATGGCAGTGAGCTCGGCGTCGATGCGCTGGGCGTCGCGGTCGACCACATCGGTCGATCCCGCGGTGCCACGGCCGACGAGGACGGCGAGCCCGATGATGGCGGCGAGCAGGAGCAGGAAGGTAGCCATGGCAGAAATTTTGCGCCCACCACTTTCCAGCCGAAAGTGGCGGCGATGCCATTGTGCGTCAATATTCAGCCACGTAGCATGGGGTGATGCTGTCGCGCGTCGCTGTCGTCCTCAACGACAAGCTGGCCATGTTCGAATTCGGCGTCGTCTGTGAGGTTTTCGGCCTGGACCGGACCGCCGACGGGCTGCCCGGCTTCGACTTCCGGGTATGCGGCGCCGAGCCGGGCACGCCGCTGCGCTCGACCACCCCCGGCGTAACGGTGACGCCCGAATACGGTCTCGACGAACTGGTCCACGCCGATCTCGTGGCGATCCCGGCCTTCCCGTTCACCCTGGGCCACACCTACCAGGCCGGAGTCGTCGAGGCGGTTCGCGCGGCCGCCGACGCGGGCGCCATCGTGCTCACCGTGTGCTCGGGCGCCTTCCTCGCCGGTGCGGCCGGGCTGCTCGACGGCCGCAAGTGCACCACGCACTGGCGCTATGTCGAGCAGCTCGCGCAGCGGTACCCCGACGCCACGGTCGACCCGGACGTGTTGTTCGTCGACGAGGGCAACCTGATCACCAGCGCGGGCACCGCGGCCGGGATCGACGCCTGCCTGCACCTGGTGCGCCGCGAGATCGGTACGGCCGCGGCCAACGGCATCGCCCGCCGGATGGTGGTGCCACCGCAGCGCGACGGCGGGCAGCGGCAGTTCATCGAGCAGCCGATCCCCGAATGCCACTCGGCCGGGCTGTCGACCACACTGTCCTGGCTGGCCGAGAACCTGGCGCACCCGCACACCGTCGACGAACTCGCCGCCAGGTCGAACATGTCCACCCGCACCTTCGCCCGCCGCTTCGCCGCCGAGACCGGAACCACCCCGGTCAAATGGCTCACCGCACAGCGCGTGCTGTTCGCCAAGCACCTGCTCGAAGCCACCGATCTCCCCCTCGAACGCGTCGCCGACCGCTCCGGCTTCGGCTCCGGCGCCCTGCTGCGCCACCACTTCCAACGCCAGGTCGGCATCGCCCCCACCGAATACCGCCGCCGCTTCGGCGCCGCCAGCTGACCGACCGACCGTTGGACAAGCCGTTGCCCGCCACTACGATCCAGCCACCGACGACCGACTCGGTCTCGATCTACCAGATCCAGGCGGCTTCACCGGCTGGAATCGGCAGTGCCCTGGACGCCTCGGCGCACGCTGAGATTCCGGCTCGACAGCCCCGATTGCTACCGTGCTGGAATGGCTGCCAGCACGTCGGTCCGCACCCTCGTTCTCGGTGGCGCGCGTTCGGGAAAATCCGCCTTCGCCGAGAACCTGCTCGCCGACGCGCCCTCGGTCCGGTATCTGGCGACGGCCGTGCTCGACCCCGACGATCACGACTTCGCCGACCGGATCGCGCTGCACCGCGGGCGGCGTCCGGCGCACTGGTCGACGGTCGAGAACAGCGAACCGGCGACCGTACTCGCCGAACCAGCGACCGCGACCCTGCTCGACGACATCGGCACCTGGCTCACCGCCCGCCTCGACGCGCGGGCGGCCTGGGACTCCCCGCGCGGCACCGTCGCCCCCGACTGCGACGCGCTGGTCGGCGCCGTCGCCGCCTACCGCGAGCAGCTGGTGATCGTCTCGCCCGAGGTGGGGATGGGTGTCATCCCGGCGACCCGCTCCGGCAGGCTCTTCCGCGACGAGATCGGCACGCTCAACCAGCGGCTCGCGCACGTGTGCGACGAGGCCTTTCTGATCGTCGCCGGGTTACCGATCCGGCTGAAATGAGCCGGGTCCAGCCGCGGGCGTGCGCGAGCCGGCAGACGATCAACCTCTGCCGCGGCCGATGGACCAACCTCGTCGATGGTGCGTCGGTCCGCCGACCGAACAGCGTCCGATGACGCCCTCGCACCGGATCCGCGGCCCACACCGGGTTGGACCGGGCCGGTCGGCGCCCGAGCGCGAGTTGCGGGCAAGATGATTCGCAGACACCAGGCACCCTGTCGAAAGGCTCGCAAGTGACTCACGGATTCGCGCCGGTCGCGGCCCCGGACGCGCAGGCGCGCGCGGCGGCCGAGCAGCGCCAGACGCAGCTGACGAAACCGGCCGGGTCGCTCGGCAAGCTCGAAACCCTCGGCAACTGGGTCGCGGCCTGCCAGGGTGTGTGCCCGCCCGCGCAGTTCGAACGCGCCAGGGTGGTGATCTTCGCCGGTGACCACGGCGTCGCGAAACACGGTGTGTCGGCGTATCCGAGCGAAGTCACCGCGCAGATGGTGGCCAACTTCCGCGCGGGCGGGGCGGCGGTGAACGCGTTGGCCGCGGTCGCCGGTGCCACGGTGCGGGTCGCCGACATCGCCGTCGACGGCGACACCGATGCCTCGGTCGCCGGGCACAAGGTGCGGCGCGGCAGCGGCGCCATCGACCGCGAGGACGCGCTCACCGCCGACGAGGTCACCGCCGCGCTCGCCGCGGGCCGCGCGATCGCCGACGAGGAGATCGACGCGGGCGCCGACCTGCTCATCGCCGGTGACATGGGCATCGGCAACACCACCCCCGCCACGGTCCTCATCGCCACCCTCACCGGCACCGAACCGGTCGCCGCCGTCGGGCGCGGCACCGGCGTCGACGACGCGGGCTGGATCCGCAAGGTCGCCGCCATCCGTGACGCCATGCGCCGGGCCCGCCCCGTCGCCAACGATCCGGTGGACCTGCTCCGGGTGGCGGCCGGTGCCGACTTCGCGGCCATGACCGGATTCCTCGCCCAGGCAGCGACCCGGCGCACCCCGGTGATCCTCGACGGCGTTGTCGTCACGGCTGCCGCGCTGGTCGCCGAGGACCTCGCCGCGGGCGCCAAGGCCTGGTGGCTGCCCGGCCACCGCTCCACCGAACCTGCCCATGAGCTGGCCCTGAAGCATCTGCGCCTGGAACCGCTGGTCGACCTGGAGATGCGGCTCGGCGAGGGTTCCGGTGCCCTCACCGCCCTGCCGATCCTGCGGGCCGCCGTCGCCGCCCTCACCGAGATGTCGACCTTCGCCGACGCCGGCGTCAGCACCGCCGACGAGCCGGACACCGTCGACCTGGCCAAGTGAACCGGCCCGGCGCCCTCGTGCCCCACCCTGCGGACCAGCGGCGGGCCGCCGCGCGCGACACCGGACGCGCGCTCGCCGCGACGTGCCGACCCAGCCGGGCCCCGCTCACCGGCCCACGCCGGGTTCACCCCACACCGCGCGGCGCGCACGGGTGGACCATCGGCGCCCGCGGTCCGCGCGCCCTGCGGTCGGCACGCCGAACGCTGCTCGACGCCCGAGGCCACCGCAGCGAGATCGCCGTCGCACAGCGCCCGGCGCAGCCACGCCGCGACATCCGCCGTCACCACCACGACACCGCGGTCGCGTGCAGTCCGGCGCGGCCACGTCTCTACATCCAGCGCCACCATGGCCGTGCCGCGGTCTCGTCCCACACGCTGGTTCGGGTGCCGACCAGGACACCCGCGCCGCCACGGCACCGCACCGCGCTCCGCTGCGGGCTGACCTCATGAACAGCCTGCGCCTGGCACTGTCCTGGCTCACCGTCGTACCGATCGCCGGGCCGGAGTCGGTGGATCGCCGCGCGGCGCACACCGCGATCGCGCTCGCGCCGATGGTCGGGCTGGCGCTCGGTGGGCTCGCAGCCGCGGCGATGTGGGTGTCGGCGGCGGGGCTCACCACCCTGCTGGCGGGACTGCTCACCGTCGGGATACTCGGCCTGCTGACCAGGGGCATGCATCTGGACGGACTGGCCGACACCGTCGACGGGCTCGGCAGCTACGGTCCACCCGAGCGGGCCAGGCAGATCATGAAGTCCGGTGGCGCCGGGCCGTTCGGCGTCGCCGCGCTGATCTTCGCCGTCACCATCCAGGCGGTCGCGTTCGCCGGGCTGGCCGATGCGCGCCGCTGGTTCGCGATCGTGCTAGCGGTGGCGCTGGGCCGGGTCGCGGTGGTGCTCGCCTGCCGTCGCGGACTGGCGGCGGCGCCGGACGCGGGATTCGGCGCGCTGGTGGCGGGCACTCAGCGGCCGGCCACAGTCCTGGGCTGGACGGCGCTCGCGCTCGCCTGCGCGTTGTGCGCGGTCCCCGGCAACCCGTGGCTCGGCCCCCTGGTGACCGTCGCGGTGCTCGCGCTCGCGCTGCTGATCGTCCGGCATTGCGTCCGGCGGTTCGGCGGGCTCTCCGGCGATGTGCTCGGCGCGGTCGTCGAGATCACGGTTTCGCTTGCCGCCGTGGGATTCTCGCTCGGACCCTGACCAGGGTCCAGCAATGTGAAACCAACATAGTTCACAGACTGGGCGTCCCGCCCGTTGTGGGGTCCCACAGACCACCTCACTGATCGGTACTCGGGTGCGCGCCCAGCACACCGGTGGCAATACAGTGATGACATGTCTTCCGAGCGTCTCTACTTCCGCCAGCTGCTGTCCGGCCGGGATTACGCCGCCGGCGATCCGATCGCCACCCAGATGCGTAACTTCGCGTATCTGATCGGCGACCGGGAGACCGGCGAGACCGTCCTCGTCGATCCCGCGTACAAGGCCTCGGACCTGGTCGAGGTGGCCGCCGCCGACGGGATGACCGTCACCGGCGTGCTCGCCACCCACCACCACCCCGACCACGTCGGCGGCACCATGCTCGGCTTCACCCTCGGCGGTGTGCGCGAACTGCTGGAGAACGTCGGTGTGCCGGTGCATGTGAACAAGCAGGAGCTGGACTGGGTGGCCCAGACCACCGGCATCGCGCCGAGCGAACTGACCGGCCACGACAACGGCGACAAGGTCGCGGTCGGCGCGTTCGAGATCGAACTGCTGCACACGCCGGGGCACACTCCCGGCAGCCAGTGCTTCCTGTTCGACGGCCGCCTCATCTCGGGTGACACGCTGTTCGTCGACGGCTGCGGCCGCACCGACTTCCCCGGCGGCGACTCCGACGAGATGTTCCGCAGCCTGCGCCACCTCGCCGCTCTCGACGGCAACCCGGTCGTCTACCCGGGCCACTGGTACTCCGAACAGCCCAGCGCCGACCTGTCGTCGGTCCGCGAGAACAACTACGTGTTGCGCCCGCAGACCCTGCAGCAGTGGCAGGCCCTGATGCCGGGTTGAGCGGCCGCTCCTCCGCACCCCCGACTCCAGCGCCGCTCACCACCGAACCCAGCCCCGCCCGACCCGACCTCGAGGAGGGTCCGCCGCGTCAGCGGCGGTCGCGCCAGCGCTCCAACGAACACCGCTCAGTCGAACACCCGCATCCAGTCGTGCGTGTCGGCGAAGGTGCCGCGCTGGATACCGGTGAGGGTGTCGCGCAGCGCCATCGTCACCTCACCCGGCTCGCCACCGCCGATGCTGAACTCGCCCTCGGCCGAGCGCACCCAGCCGACCGGGGTGATCACCGCGGCCGTTCCGCACGCGAAAACCTCACTGATCGCACCGGATTCGGCACCCTCGCGCCATTCCGCCACCGAAACCTTGCGTTCCTCCACCGGGTAGCCGGAATCGGCGGCCAGGGTGAGCAGCGAGTCGCGGGTGATGCCGGGCAGCAGTGAGCCGGACAGCTCCGGGGTCACCAGCCGGGCCTCGGAGCCGGTGCCGAAGACGAAGAACAGGTTGTTGGTGCCCATCTCCTCGACATAGCGGCGCTCGCAGGCGTCCAGCCACACGACCTGATCGCAGCCCTTCTCGGTGGCCTGCGCCTGCGCAAGCAGCGAGGCCGCGTAGTTGCCTGCCACCTTCGCCTCGCCGGTGCCGCCGGGCGCGGCCCGCACGTACTCGGTGGACAGCCACACCCGCACCGGCTTCACCCCGCGCGGGAAGTACGCGCCCGCGGGCGAGGCGAGCAGCAGGTACTTGTAGGAGTCGGCGGGCTTCACCCCGAGCCCGGACTCGGTGGAGAACATGAACGGCCGCAGATACAGCGACTCCTCGCCGCCCGCGGCGGGCACCCATTCGGCGTCGACCTCGATCAGCTGCCGCACCGATTCGACGAACAACTCCTCGGGCAGTTCGGCCATCGCCATTCGGGCCGCCGAGCGGCGGAATCTGGCGGCGTTCGCGTCGATCCGGAAGGTGGCGATGCTGCCGTCGGGCTGACGGTAGGCCTTGAGGCCTTCGAAGATCGCCTGACCGTAGTGGAACACCATGGTGGCCGGATCCATCGACAGCGGACCGTACGGCTCGACCCGCGCGTTGCCCCACGCGCCGTCGGCGTAGTCGATCGACACCATGTGGTCGGTGAAGAACCGGCCGAAACCGGGGGCCGCCAGTACCTGTTCCCGCTGCTGGGCCGAGGTGGGCGCCGGGTGCGGAATACGGGTGAACTGTGCAGCGACTGTCATGATGCGATCCTATCCGGGTGTGCGGTGCTACTTGGTCTTGGTGTCGACGAACGGCGGCTTGATCACCGCGCAGCGCAGCTTGCGGCCGCGCACGTCGACCTCCACCTCGTCGCCCGGTTCCAGTTTCGCCGCCGTGTCGAGCAGTGCGAGCGCGATGCCGACCTTCAGCGACGGGGAGAACGTGCCCGAGGTGGTCGCACCGACCGGTTCGCCGTCGCGCAGCACGGTCTGGCCCTGGCGCAGTACGCCACGATCGAGCGCCTTCAGGCCCATCAGTGTGCGGCGCGGACCGTCGGCCCGTTCCTGTTCCAGCGCCGCCTTGCCCCAGAACTCCGGCTTCTTCCACCCGACCGCCCAGCCGGCGCGGGCCTGGTTCGGGGTGATATCGAGGGACAGCTCGTGGCCGTGCAGCGGGTAGCCCATCTCGGTGCGCAGGGTGTCGCGCGCGCCGAGCCCGGCGGCCTGGCCCCCCGCCGCCTCGACCTCGGCGACCAGCGCGCGGAACACCGCTTCGGCGTCGTCCCACCTCGGCAGCAGTTCGTAGCCGTGCTCACCGGTGTAGCCGGTGCGGCACACCCGCACCGGGCGGCCCTGCCATTCGGCGTCGGCGTAGGCCATGTACTCCATGTCGGTGGGCAGACCGAGCGCGGTGAGCACCTCGGTCGACTTGGGGCCCTGCACCGCGAACACCGCGTAGTCGCGGTGCTGGTCGGTGACGGTGATGCCCTCGGGCGCCACCTTGCGCAGCTCGGCGACCACGGCGGCGGTGTTGGCGGCGTTCGGCACCAGGAACACCTCGTCGTCGCCGACGTAGTAGGCGATCAGATCGTCGATCACCCCGCCGTCGGCCGTGCAGCACAGCGTGTACTGGGCCTTGCCGGGCCGGATCCGCCCCAGATCGTTGGTGAGCGCCGAGTTCACGAACGCCGCGGCTCCAGGACCGGCGACGGTGGCCTTGCCGAGGTGACTCACATCGAACAGCCCGACCGTGGTTCGCACCGCGGTGTGCTCGCCGACGGTGCCGCCGTACTGCACGGGCATCTCCCACCCGCCGAACGGCGCGAAGGTGGCTCCGAGCTCGACGTGGACGGCGTGGATGGGGCCCTCGAGCAGCGCGTTGTCGGTCATGGAGGCGAGCTTAACGGTCACTGTCCACGACGCGCGAACCTCCGCGCCCCAGCAATTGGGGGCGGCCGGTGCCATCGACACGGCCGGGCGCCGGTGCCACAGTTCCGAGTATGAACGTACGCAAGTTCGCTACCGCCGCCCTGCTGCCCGTCGCGGCCGTCCTGCTCAGCACTCCGGCGGCCAACGCAGGCACCGGTAGCTCCGAGCTCCTCGGCCCGTCCGGATCAGGCGGGCAGATCAATCTCGGTTGCCTCCTGCAAAGTCTGTCCGGCACGCCGCCGACGGCCGATTGCGATCCCGTCGAGATCCCGGTGCCGTAGGAGCGAAACCCGCTGACGGGCAACGGCGGTAGTGTGCTGGCTGTGAGTGAGTTGCCCGGCCGCAGGTTCGGCAGAGTCGCCCGGTTCGACGAGATGGCCAGCCGCGTGGTGTCCCGCATCCCGGAGTCGGCCGCCGATCGCGGCATGCTGCGTCTGACGCGGTCGGCCGACACCGGTGGCCTGTGGCTGGCGACCGCGGCGGCGCTGGCCCTCACCCCTGGACCGCCGCGGCGTGCCGCCCTGCGCGGTGTGGTGGCACTGGCCGGTTCCAGCTTCGCGGTGAACCTGGTGCTCAAGTCGCTGATCCCGCGCCGACGCCCACCGGCGGAGCTGATGCCGCACCGGCGTCGCCTCGTCGACGCACCGGTGTCCTCGTCGTTCCCGTCCGGCCACAGCGCCAATGCGGCGGCCTTCGCCACCGCGGTCGCCCTGGAGAGCCCGCGCACCGCGCTCGCCGTCGCCCCGGTGGCCGCCGCCGTCGCCTATTCGCGCATCCACACCGGCGCGCACTGGCCCTCCGATGTGCTGGTCGGCGCCGCCGTCGGAACCGGAGTGGCGCTGGCCACCCGCCGGTGGTGGCCGATCCGCGAATCCGACGAGGCCGAGGCGCATCCCGTGCGCGATGCGCCGGTCCTCGTCGACGGCAAAGGCCTGCTGCTGCTGATCAATCCGCGCTCCGGCGACGCGGGCTACGATCCCACCGCCGATATCGCCGAGGCACTGCCCGCGGCCACGCTGCTGCACACCGCGCCCGGCCGCGACGCCGCCGACCAGCTCCAGGAGGCGCTCGACCCGTCGATCGTCGCCGTCGGCGCTGCGGGCGGCGACGGCACCATCGCGGCGGCCGCCGCCGTGGCACTGCGCAACGACCTGCCGCTGGTCGTGGTCCCCGCGGGCACACTGAACCACTTCGCCCGCGACCTCGGCGTCTACGACCTGCGCGAGGTCGCCGACGCGACCGGCGCGGGCGAGGCGGTCGAAGTCGATATCGCCGCGGTGGAATTCGAGACCCGCGACGGCCTCCGGGTGCACCACCTGATCAATACCGCCAGCATCGGCGCCTATCCCGAGCTGGTGCGGCGGCGGGAGAAGTGGCAGGACCGCTGGGGCAAGTGGCCCGCGTTCGCGGTCGCGCTGATCGTCACGCTGCGCCACGCCGAACCGATCCGCGTCCGGCTCGGCGAACGCTGGCACGATCTGTGGTTCCTGTTCGTCGGCAACGGGCCCTACCACCCGCACGGCGCCGTGCCCGCGTTCCGTTCCCGGCTGGACGCGGGCCTGCTCGATGTCCGCTGGCTGCGCGCCGATGTGCGGTTCTCCCGCACCAGGGCGGTGATCGCGCTGATGCTGGCCGCGATCGGCCACAGCCGCGTCTACGGCGAACGCCAGCTGCGCGAGCTGCCGGTGGCGCTGCACAATCCGGTCGGGGTCGCCGCCGACGGCGAAGTCCTCGGCGCCGCACGGGATCTGCGATTCCACATCGCGGGCCGCGTCGCGGTGTATCGCCGCGACGAGGACAACCCGCGCTGGCAGGACCGCCCCCGCCCCCACCACCGCCGCCCCCTGGCCTGGCTCACCGACCGCCGTCGGTGAAACCTCACGAACCCGTCTCGCCTCGATCACCATCTCCGCACCATCGCCTTGCGCAGGTGGCGCGGGTGCCCATCATGGAGAGATGAGCTCGCCGGACGGGGCACGTCCGATCACCGCCTCCGAAGCCGATCGCCGCTGGGACCCGTGGACACCTGGTGTGGTTGCCGCGCGCCTCGGCTCCTGCCCCGCGCCGTGGGCGGTGGCGGGCGGCTGGGCGCTCGACCTGTTCGCCGGTGGCATCTCGCGCGCCCACGCCGATATCGAGATCGCGGTCCCCCGTGCGCGTTTCACCGAGATCGCCACCGCATTCGCCGAATACGAATGGGACATCGTCGGCGAGGGGCGGCTGTGGCCCTACGCCAGGGCCGCGGACCGGCTCGACCTGCACCAGACCTGGTTGCGCGATCCGTTCACCGGCTCCTTCCACCTCGATGTGTTCCGGGAACCGCACCGCGACGACACCTGGATCTGCCGACGCGAGCCATCGATCACTCTCCCCTACACCGAGCTGATCCGCGTCACCAGGTCAGGTATCCCCTATCTGATCCCCGAGGTCGTGCTGCTGTTCAAGGCGAAGGCCAATCGCCCCAAGGACGACGCCGACTTCCGCCGGGTACTGCCGCTGCTGTCCGGCGACCGCCGCGCCCGCCTGGCATCCTGGCTGGCGCGGATCCATCCCGGACACCGCTGGCTCTCCGCAACCGGCGCACCTGCACAGTTGCGGTGAATACGCCTCGCCCTGACCGGCTGGGCGAGGCAGGCCGTCGCGTTATCGTCGTCGGTGTCAGCCTGCGCGAACGGGAGTGAGCCAACATGTCCGTCCCCGCCATGTATCCTCACCCCGGCAACCTGCGTGGCATTGCCGAACAGATCGAGGCGGCGACCGGCCTGCGAGTCGAGATTCTGGGAGGGGCACTCATGATGTCGCCGACGCCGCGTGGAAACACGTGGGCACGATCCGCCGGCTTCGCCATCAGATCGAGTCCGGCATGCCGTCCGGGTTGGCCGCCTACGAAGTCTCCTCCATCGCCATGCCCGGCGATGACGACGACTACTACTGCACCCCGGACCTCGTCGTCCTGCCGGACTCGTGGGACTGCGACGACGAATGGCTGGCCGATCCCGCCGATGTGGAACTCGCTGTCGAGGTGATCTCCCGATCCGAGAAGGCACGTGACATCACCGGGAAGAACGGTTGGTACGCCGCCGCCGGAGTGCGGACGCTGCTCGTGCTGGATCCACGCTTCGGCACGTGGCAGCTTTTCCGGGAACCTGCCGCCGGACGTTACCCCGAGCCGCTCACAGGAGCGTACGGCGGAACCATTTCACTGCCCGCACCGATCGCCTGCACGCTCGACACCGCCTGCCTGCCACTGTACGAGCGGCGGTGAACCAGCCGAGATCGTTCGCCGGACAAGCAGCGGTCCGATCCCGCACCCATGTCTCACCACAACCGGCTGCCCCGCCCGGCTCAGCTGGGTAATCGGCACCAGTCGCGCCGGTAGTCCGTCCAATCCTGCGGTGTGGCGGCGAAATCCACGTACAGGGCCACTCCGAAGTTCACGCGCTCCGGCCCGGCCCTTGTGAGTCCGAGCCGGATGCCACGCACCGCGGCGGCCACGGTTTCGGCCGCGCCGTGGTGACCGGGATCGTCGGCCCAGAAGGCGGGCGCGCCCATCAGCAGATCCACCTCGGCCGGGGTGACCTGCGCCGCCAGCTCGGTCTGCTGCGCGACATATCCGCTGTAGAGCGCGCCGGTCGGCATCGCCGTGTCGTAGGACATCACCGCGACCTGGTCGACCCGCCGCGCGACATCAGCGAAATAGCTCTGGCTCCACCACTTTCCGTGATCGGCCACCGCGATACCCACCGAATGCAGACCGGGCAGCGGGTCGATCACCGGCGCCGACACCGACAGTGGCACCGCGGCCGCCGCCGTCACGGCCCTGGTCGCGTCGAGCAGCGCGAGGTATCCCGGCGACCCGGACCGCACCGGTTCCAGGTCGTAGTGCACGCCGCCGAAGCCGTAATCGGACCCCCTCTTTCCTGAGGTCCCCAGACTACCGGCAGGTACCGACAAGCTGTTTTCCGGCAAATCGCCCACCCGTGAAAAACTGTGCGCCGCTGTACAACTGAACGGAGAATCATGAAGTACGTCGTCACTCTCGGGTCTGCCGCCGTCGCGGCCTTCGCCTTCGCCATCGCGACCCCCACCGTGGCCACCGCCCAGCCCTCGGGCAACTGCCACGAGTCCTACACCCCCTGCGTCCCCATCGTCAGCGACGTCGACTGCGAGGGCGGCTCCGGCAACGGCCCGTACTACACCGGCCGCGTCCAGGTGATCGGCCCGGACGAGTACGGCCTGGACCGCGACGGTGACGGCATCGCCTGCGAGTGACCTGACCGCGACCGGGGGCGTGCGATGTGGTCATCGCACGCCCCCGGTCGCGAGGCCGATCAGCGGTCGATATCGTTCGGACCGCTGCCCGGTTTACCCAGTTCGGGGCCGTTTCCGGGTTCGCGTGGGGTGTCCTGGCCGGGTGTGCCGTAGCCTTGGTCACCGGTTCCCGGTGCGCCCTGCCCCGGGGTTCCATAGCCTGGCTGACCTGGCTGACCCGGGTATCCCGGCTGACCTGGGTATCCCTGCTGGCCCGGCTGACCCGGATACCCCTGCTGACCGGGCTGTCCCGGATACCCCTGCTGGCCCGGCTGACCTGGGTACCCCTGCTGACCGGGCTGTCCCGGATACCCCTGCTGACCCGGATACCCCGGCTCACCGAATCCACCAGCCGCACCGCCGTACTGCGGATACCCTGGCTCGGCCACCGCGGGCGCCCCCACGACCGGCCCCCCGGTCACGACCCGGTAGGCGTAGGTGGAGGCGATGATCGTCAGCGGAATGGTCACCAGCAGGCCGATACCGCACAGCAAGGCACCGACGAGGTTGATACCGAACAGCGCCAACGCGAGCAGCAGGATCTGGCCCGCGTTGCTCGAGATCGCCGAGAAACTGGATTTGATCGCGGTGACGGCGTCCTGGTCGCGGTCGATCACGAATTGCATTGTCCACCAGGTGAAGAACGCGATCACCAGACCGGGCAGAATGCACAGCAGGATGCCGATGCCGGTCGCGAGGCCGACGAGAATGCCGGCCAGAATGATCGCACCGACATTCGTGAACCGGAAGAAATCACCGAATCCCGGTTTGCGCCCGTCGGTTTCGTGTAGCGCGCCGCGCACGAACGCCGCCGAGATCAGATAGCCGATGATGGCGCTCACGATCGAGCCGATGATCTGCCAGACACTGATTCCGAAATTGACGGTGCCGTCGGCATCGGTCTCGGTGGTGTTGCCGAGGCCGAAGACGAAACTGAGTGCCGCCTGGATCAGGAAGGCGATCAAGACGATGGCGACCCAGACCACCGCGTTGTTCTTGAATTTGTCCCACCCGTATCCGATGGCGTCGCCGACCCCGAGTCTCGGCCCCGCCGGGGGATACCCGGGTTGCTGCTGTCCATATGTCATCCGAATCGCACCCCTCACCTCGAGCGACGGCCCGGGGCCGCCGATTTGTATGAGCTTTCCGATCCGGCGCCACTCCGCACGCCGATCCCCCGATCATTTCATATCGGGGGACCTGGGGTTTCGTAGACGATCAGGCGGTGTCGGCCCGCTTGGGCAGCTTCCAGCCCGGCCGCGGGAAATGACAGGTGTAACCGTCGGGGTAGCGCAGCAGGTAGTCCTGGTGTTCGGGCTCGGCTTCCCAGAAGGTGCTCGCCGGGGTCACCTCGGTGACGACCTTGCCCGGCCACAGCCCGGAGGCGTCGACATCGGCGATCGTGTCGACGGCGACGCGGCGCTGGTCCTCGTCGAGGTAGAAGATGGCCGAGCGGTAGCTGGAGCCGATGTCGTTGCCCTGGCGGTCCATGGTGGTCGGGTCGTGGATCTGGAACAGGAATTCCAGCAGGGCGCGGTAGTCGGTCACCGCCGGGTCGTATTCGATCTCGACGGCCTCGGCGTGGCCGGGATGATTGCGGTAGGTGGGGTGATCGTTGCGTCCGCCGGTGTAGCCGACCCTTGTCGACAGCACACCCGGTTGACGGCGGATCAGGTCCTGCATGCCCCAGAAGCATCCACCGGCCAGAATCGCCTTGCGGGTTTCGGTCATGCGTCCTCCTTCGTAGGGCTCCACGGTCGCACAATCGGGGCGCAACCGCCTCTATGGAACTCCGCCGACCGGCCCGGAATTCCCGTCGGTATGCTCGCCGCGCGAACGATCCCCCAGCTGTACCCGTGTGTGTGTGTGCCCGCGTCATCAGCGACGAGCAGGAGGAATTCGGCGATATGCCACGCAGCGTGGTTGCCAGGTATTCGATGATCACGATGGCCGCGCTCGCGCTGAGCTGCGCGGCAGGCGGGGCCGGCGCACATCCCGGCACCCCCGATTCCGTCGACCAGACACCGATCTGCCCGACCGGGCTGTCCGGGCACAGCGAGCTACGACATGCGCCGTCGGCCACCGGGCAGATCGACGCGGTGCTGCTCGCGGCGAGCACCCGGCGTCCGATCGCCGGCGGGCAGATCGTCCTCACCGGTCACGACACCTGCGGTGACACCATTCACCGGCATCTGGCCACCGACACCAGCGGTCGGGTCAGCTTTCGCGGCCTGCAACCGGGGCACTACACGCTGACCGCCTACCCCAGCGACTCGGCGACCCATGCGCTCGCCACCGTCGAGGTCGAGCTGTCGGTCCCCGCCCGCAAGATCCTGCGGTTCACCGTCGCCGCGGGGCGCGATTGACGAAACCCGTTGACCTCCAGCACGGCCTGCCCGCGGCGACCGAGCTCGGCACCGTAGACACCATCGTGCGCATCCTCGGCCGCAACCCGAGGGAGGCCGACCGAAAACAGCTCGCCACCCTGCTTGGACTGTGGGATTCCCGCGCTTTCGGCCTGGCCACCGGGCGCGGGTTCCGCCGGTTCTCGACGCTGACCCAGCAGCAACGCGAGGCCGCGTTGCTACGGCTGGCCGACTCCGGGCTCGCCCCGGCCAGAGCGGTGTTCCAGGCGCTCGAACAGGCCTCGCTGCTGGCCTACAACGTGACCACGGGCCCGACCGGGACCAGCCCGCTGTGGGAGCGGATCGGTTACCCGGCCCTTACCGGTCCGCTCGCGGACGCTCCGGCGCCCGCGCTCACCCCGCTGCGGTTCTCCGCGCCGACGACGCTGGACTGCGATGTCGTCGTTGTCGGTTCCGGCGCCGGTGGTGGCGCCGCGGCGGCGGTGCGACCCACCTGCACACCGGCATCGCCGGGGCGGCCTCGATCCTCGAAGCCGCCGGCGCGCAGCGCATCTTCTCCGGCCACCAGGCGGGCATTTCGTTCGAGCCCGGCGTGCGCGGTTCGCTCGCCGAGTTCGACGCGGCCTGCAAGACGGCCGGATACGGGCCCGGCCGCTGCTCGCTGGGCGCGCTGCACATCATGGGCTCGGCCAGAATGGGCGGATCGGCCGCGAGCTCGGCCACCGACCCCGACGGCACCACCTGGGACGTCGACAACATCGTCGTCGCCGACGGATCCACCTTCCCCACCGCACCCGGTGTGAACCCGATGGTGACCATCGAGGCGATCGGCTACATGAACGCCACCCGTCTCGCGGCGCGATTGCGCTAGCCGATCCAGCGGACCGAAAGACCGGCAGCTCGGCACGCCCCCCGATCCCGCCGCCGCGGACCGCTCAGTCCGGTTTCCGCGCGGTGATATGGGTGAGCGCGCAGCGCCATCGACCGTCGACGCGGACGAATACGTCGCTGGTCCATTCGTCGGCATCGAAACGCACGCTTCGGTAGTGGGCGGTATTGGTGACACGGGTGGTGAGCAGCGCGACCTCACCGTGATAGCGAAGCCGAGGCTCACCGACGCGCCGCATCGCCGAATGGGTGAGCGCGCCGGAGCGGACCAGCCCCAGGAAACGGTCAGCGGTGGTGACGCCGCTCTCGGAGACAATGATCCAGTCCTCGGTCATGAACGATCCGATGGCATCGGCATCGTTGGCGACGATGGCGGCCTGCCACTCGTCGTAGAGATCCAGCAGCGCGGAATCGGATGTGGTGGTCATGAGCCGACGCTAGGACGAAGGGGCTGTGCGGTCTTGGACGAATGGAACGCCCTGCGGGGACTATCCGATCGCGCGAACCCGGTGCAGTGCGAGGTGACTCAGCACTGCCTGATTGGCTTCCCATCCGTCGGGGAATTTCACCGGCACACCGAGATGCACCGGCTCGGCCGACGGGTGGGCGTCGAGCAGTTCCGGGATGCCTGCACGTCCGACGAGGACGCAGGCGTGCCGGTGCCGTGAGGCCAGCACGCACAACCGGCCCGCTTCCAGGTGGAAGGCGCTGGCGTCGCGGCGCCCCGACAGCGGGTGCAGGACGAAGGTGACATCGTATTCGCGGCCCTGGAGCCGGTTGGCCGTGTCGACGGTGACCTCGGCGGCGGCGCTGCCGCGCAACGCGACCCGCACCGCGTCGGCTTGGTCGCGGTGCGCGGTGCCGATCGCCACGCGTTCGGCGGTGACCGGGTGAGTCCCCGTCTCCGATTGCGCTGTGGCTCCGCGTTCGAGTAGCCGGGCCGCCAGTGCGGCGAGCGCGGCGACGGCCTCGCGATCGGTGCGCAGGGTGTGCCGGGCGGGCAATTCGTACCAGCCCCAGCCGGATTCGGCGGCCTGCTCGAGCACCGCGTCGAGCGGACCGCCCATTCCCCTTGTGGTGAACGACAGGCTGCGGTCACCGAAGCCGGTACCGGATTCGAAGCCAGTGAAGGGGTAGAACGCCGCCGAGACCACCGGGGCCGCGGTGGCGGGCAGCCGCCACGACACCGGCAGCCGGTGGATGGGGATGTTGTCGTTGTTGGCCAGCATCACCGTGACGGCGCTCATGGTCGGATCCCAGGTGAGTCCGGCCCAGCGCGCCGTCTCCACGGTGGCGAACGGATCGAGCTGGCCGGGATCACCGACGAACAGGCCACGGTCGAATCGGTTCGCGATGCGCAGCAACATGTCCGAGCGCATCTGATACGCCTCGTCGATGATCGCGTGCGACCAGCTGCCCTCGGTGATGGTCGCCCATTTCGCGGCGGTCCCGATGACGATGCTGCTCTCGGCGAGGTCGGCGGGTTTCATCGCGACGCGCACCCGCCGGTGCCGGTCGACCCGCTCGCTGGCCACGTACGCGGTGCTGGAGAGCCTGCCGATCCGCAGCTCGGGATCGGCACCGGCGAGCCGGTCGATGAGGTCGTCGACCTGTTCGTTGGTCTGGGCGACGATCATCCGCTGGTCGCCGTCGACGGCCAGCTGCCTGGCCGCGCGCACCACCAGCGTCGACTTGCCCGCGCCGGGTGGTGAGTCGACGACGATGGCGCGGTGGGTGTCGTCGCGCAGGTCGGTGAGGATGCCCTCGACCGCCTGGTCGGCAGTACTCACGACGCCACCACGCCGGTGTTCGGCTCCGTCGCGCTGTGTCGCTGGTTCACTCGCCTGCGCTCGCTCACGGCGGGTCCTCCTGCTGGTCGTCGGACTCGGGGGTCCACTCCGGCGGCGGCCCGCCGTGCGTCCACGGGGTGTCCTCGCGAGCGGGCAGATTCAGCTGACCGTTGAACGGCGTCGGCGTGAATCGGGCGAAGCCGAGACTGTCGCCGTCCGCCGGAACGGTGCCCGGCTCGGCGACCAGTTTGCGACCCATGCCGCCGGACAGTTCGAGGACCAGCTCCGGGCCGTCGACGGCGACGACCACTCCGCTCTGCTTGGGCCGCTCCACGCAGGTGAGCTCGTCGCCGACGGTGGCGGCGAACGGGTCGGTCGTGCGGATGTGGATGTGCGGGCGCAGTTTCGGCCGCGCGCCCGACCGGTCGAGGCGATCCGGTTCGCTGTGGGTGACCGTCCCCCGGAACGCCGCGCCGACCGCCCGGTGCTCGAGCATCCGCAACGGATCGTCGAAGGCGCTCTGGGCCTGCAGTGCTTCGAGCGCGCGTTCGCGTTCCAGCAGTTTGCGCACCGCGCGCACGGCCGGGTCACGACGGGCCTGCGGCACACCATCGGCCAGGTCGTCGGCGAAATAGGAGAAGGCACCACGGTCGTCGGTCCACCGCTGATCCACGCTGGCTCCCGGCGGCAAGGCCGCAAGCACGGCAAGCCCGCGCCACATCAGCCGCCAGGTGGGTTCGAGCTGTCCGCGCAGTGCACGCTCCAACCGTTCGGCGGCGACGGATCTGGCGGTGTCGTCGGTAGCGGCGCTGTAGGCGGCGATGAGCGGCGCGAGTTCCTCGTTGTCGAAACCGGGGTCGGTGGCCGGTCCAGCGGGCGGGGTCTGCAACGGGTCCTCGGCGATCGCGGCGGCCTGCGCGCCGGTCAGTCCCGGTGGTGGATCGATCCAGCCGAGCAGGGCCGCGAGATTGCCGTCCTCCAGCGCGGATTGGCCCGTGGCCCAGTGCTCGGCCAGCACCGAGGTCAGCGCGGGCAGTACCGCGGAGCCGGGGTGCTCGGCCCGGTCACCGAACCAGGTGAGCCAGCGGCCCAGCAGCGGGATCGTCGCCGGGACCGCGTTCTCGCCGTCGGTGCGGTGGAAACGCACCGACCGGCCGAGCAGTTTCAGGAACGTCACGCCACCGGGGTTGGGCGTCCACAGCTGGGGCGCGTCCAGACAGCGCGTGTAGGTCTCCCCCGACCTGCTGGTGAGTTCCTCCCGCTCGGCCAGGAAGGACTCCAGATACGGCAGCAGCACATCGGCCAGCTGTTCGATGAACCGCAAGCGCAGCACCCGGTCTCGCGGCTGCGGCACCACGAGCACGTTCTGATCGCCGGGCTCGGTGCCGACCATGACGGCCAGAGGCGCCGCCGCCTCCCCTGCCAGCCGCAACGGCACCACCACCAGCGGCCGCCGCGCCAGCTGCAGATGCCGCACCGCGGCGGTGGGCTGCGCGCGACCGGCCCGCACGGCTTCGGCCTTGGCCAGCGCCGAGAGCACACTCATGCCGCCCCCGATCGGCCCGCGCCGGTGCGCCGCGTCACAGCACGCGCCGCCGTCGTGTGTGTGCTCATGCTCCTGCCTTGCTGCCGTTCGTCGCCGGCACGACCGCGATGGCGACTGTGCCTGATCGCCGCTCGCTCACCCGGCGATCTCCATCCGCAACCGATGCGCGGTGCGCAGGATCGCGGTGATATCGGCGTGCTCGGGGCCGGGCTCCATGGTGCCGTCGGCCAGGCCGAGCACCGTGTCGATGGTGTCGATCCCGCCCATCTCGTCACACACGCCACGGCCGAGCGCGTCGACCGAACCGCAGGCCCTCGCCTCGTCGCGGCAGGCGAAGGCCAGCTCGCAGCTGGACATGCACTCCGGCGCGTACCGCGACGGAACAGCCGCGATCGTCTTCTCCAGCCCTTCCCCTGGCGCGAAGGTGGCATCCGGGGGCAACAGGTTCAACAACTCGGGAACCGCGGTGAGCCGGGTGAGCTGCCTCGACACCACCGCGAGCTGCTTGCGCAGGTCGACCAGTTCGGCGGTCGGCCGGTTGGTGAAGTCCTTCGCGCACACCAGGATCGCGTTGTGCGACACCAGCTCCGGCGATTCGCCGAGCTCACGCATCAGCTCGCGCAGGGCGATCACATAGACCGCGGACTGCCGTGCGGCGGCCGCGACCTGCGCCGGATCCGCCTGTCCGTCGATCACCGGGAACGCCTTGATCTCCACCACGTGGAACAGGCCGTCCAGCTGCACGGCCACCACGTCGGGCTCTAGATAGGCGGTGGCACCGGCGATGTCGAGGCGCAGCAGCGGATGATCGAACAGGGTGCCGTCCCCCGTCGCGATCGCCGACTTCAGCAGCTGTTCGGTGCGCTGGTATCGCAGTGCGTTGCCGGTGTGCTCGGCCACCGCGTTCAGATCGTGGTAGGCGACCTCGGGAATCGTGAGGCCGAGCGTGTCACGCAGCAGCGCCAGCAGTTCGGCGCACCCGTTGGCCTTCACCATCGATTCGAAGGAGTTGCCGCGGGTGATGGCGAACTGCGACTGACCGAACTGCGGCGGGAAGCCCAGTGATTGGGCGATCACCGTCTTGTCCACCGCTGCCGCGTCGAGCAGCGCGCGCCGGGCGCACCCGGGATTCGCGGTCAGCGCGGCGATGGTGCGGGCATTGTGCCTGGTCGCGGGGGCCGCGCCGCGCAACTGGTCCAGCTGTGCCGCGAGTGTGCTCATCTCACCTCGATTCCTCGCCGCTCGGCCAGGCCGAGCCGAACACCGAACAGTTGCGCGGCCGGATCGGTGAGCTGCCGATCAGCACGCCGTGCGGCCGCGCGCCGCGCGCTCGCGTCCGCGTCGGCGTGGACCGCGAGCTCGCGCTCGGCCGCTGTGACCACCTTGGCCGGATCGAGCGTGTCGGGCCCACCCGACACGCCGGGAATGGAGACGGCCAATCGCCACAGCACCCGCACGCCCGGTTCCCCCGGCTGGGCCGAAAGATGTTCGGCCAGGCGGATCGCCGCGCGCAGCAGGTCAACTCGCGGGCTGAGCGGGCCGACCATCCGCTGCGCCAGCGGCCACGAACTCACCGCCATCAGTCCGCGCGCCGGCGCGAGCAGATCGGTGGTGAGTGCCGCGCACACGTAGTAGGGCCGGGCGTACGGCGCGGAGCGGAAGGACCGTTCCTCGTCGCGGCGCAGGCTGGTGAGCCGGGCGGGCAGCAGCTCGCCGGAGAAGAAGGCATCGTGGGTGGCCAGGACCAGTTTGGGCGCCGACGGCACCGACAGCAGCGTGAGCGCGCGATGGACGTGCTCGCGGACCGGCACCGCGGGCGCCTCCGGCATCGGCTCGTCCTCGGGGGCGGAGCCGAGTACCACCGCATCCCAGGCGGATTCGGTGCGGCGAAGCTGCGCGCGCAGCTGCCGCGCGGCGGCCCGGTCACCGGCCGCGGCGGCGCGGCGCACCTCCGCTCTGAGCTCGGCGATGCGCGCCTCGAGCTCCTCGGCGGCGTCCGTCACGAGCGCGAGCGTATTCAGCGGTTCCAGCATTGTCCAGTGATTTCCAGTATTCACCGTGAGATTGCCGATCCGCCCGGCCCTCCGGAACGGGCCAGGTCGTATCCGGTCACCGCGAGTTGCGGGCGGGCCACCGACGCTGTCGTCGGCCCGCCCGCAACGGTCCTCAGCGTCGGGGACCGAGCTGATCGGCCAGCCACCCGAACCACAGGAACAGGGTGAAGTCACCGTCGAGCGTGAGTTCCTTGCTGCGCACAGCACTCAGGTACACACCCAGATCACCGGTACCGCGCGCCATGATCCGCAGCGCGGTCGGCGCGGAGGCGAAGGTGAGCACCGTGACGCGCTCGCCGAGATGCCCGCGCGCGGCCGCGGCGTAGCGGGGGTGCCAGCCGCCGCCGGTCTCGACGGTGCCGTCGCGGAACTCGTACCAGCGGATGCCGCGCCCGCCACGCAACGCCATCTGCAGCACGAGCCGCTTGTCCCTGATGTCGTAGCCGAAGCCCCGATCGTGGCGGGCCAGCCAGCGCACGCGCAGCCCGAGCAGGAACAGGATCGACCGGAATGCCATGGTCGCCATCGGTGTTCGCCGCACCGCCGGATGCGCGCTCACGAGTACCGGGCGATCGAGGTGGAGGTGATCGTCCCGTCGGCCACGCCATCGGCGACCTGGCGCAGGTCGCGCAGATAGGAGTCGATCACCGCGGGCTCGACCGGTTCGGCGACCAATTGCAGCATGACCGGATTGAAGACACCGAAGGGGAAATAGCCCCGGTCGGCCATACCGCCGATCACCGTCAGCATGTCCAGGCTTTCCGACCGGAAGTAGACCATGGTCGAATCGTTGTCGAGGCACCGGAAGTCGGCGATGCTCTCGATTCCTCGCACCAGCGCGGCCTTGGTCTCCATACAGCGCCGGGTCAGGTCGAGGTAGCCCTGTTCGCCGAGCACCTGCAGCACCGCCCAGGCGGTGGCGACCGACGACATCGGCCTGCTGCCAACGAATCCGGTGGTCTTGTACTCACCGTCGGGCCAGTTGTCCACCGGAACGAAGTGGTAGCGCTCCAGCTCGCGCGAGGAGAAGGTGACCGTGGAGCACGGCTTGGCGGCATAGCCGTGCTTGTGCAGGTCGGCCGACATCGACCGGACGCCGGGCACCCGGAAATCGAAGCCGGGCAGCTCGTAGCCAAGCCGCTCCAGCCACGGATTGACGAATCCGCCGACGCACGCGTCGATGTGCATCCAGAGGTTGTGCTCGAGGGCGAGTTTCGCGAGGTCCGGGATCGGGTCGATCGTGCCGTAGGGCCAGCAGGGCGCCGAACCGACGATCGCGACGGTGTTCGGGGTGATCGCGGCCGCCATCGCGGCGACATCGGCCCGGTAGTCCGGCCGGACCGGGACGCGCACGATCTTCATGCCCAGGTAGTGGCAGGCCTTGTCGAACGCGGCGTGCCCGGAGTACGGCAGGATCACCTCGGGGACGCCGGGAGTCGGCCGCTCCACCCGGCTCCATTCCCGCGCGGCGTGGATCGCGCAGAAGATGCTCTCGGTCCCGCCGGTGGTGAGGAAGGTCTGGGCGTCCGGGCCGCCGCGCAGGATCTCCACGACCATCCGGCGCACCTCGGACTCGACCTGCCGGGAACCGTCCAGGTACTTCGAGAGGAAGGCGTTGGAGTGCGCGAACACCCGCGCCGCCTCGTCTCGCACGGTCGCCAGCTGCTCGGTCCCCTGATGGCAGTAGATGTTGAGCCGCCCCAGCTCCGGGCTCACATCGAGGTCACGCAGGGCTTGCAGGCGTTCGCGGACCAGCGGCCACTCCTGGCCGTCGGCGGGCAGAACTCGGGCATCGGTCTTCGGGCCCTCTCGCATCGGTGCTCCATCCTTCGCGTTGGTGAACAGCGTTTTCGTTCGCCAACCTAGAAGCGGTACTGCGAAGTGACGATCTTTTCGTCACACTGTTCCGTGTGCGGAAATCCACCTCGTGCGCCCACTGCGGGGCCGACACTGCCCAGGCCGATCGCGGCCGGACCCGCCGGTACTGCTCGCGGTCGTGTCAGGCACGGGCCTATCGTGCCCGCCGCGACCGGCGCATCCCGGTGCGCCGACCGAGGCCCGCGCGGCTCACGCCGGTCCACATCGCGACCACCGCGATCGACGTGGCGGACCGCGACGGGCTCGACGGACTCACCATGCGTCGGCTCGCCCGCGAACTCGGCGTCGCGACCGCCGCGCTGTACCGCCACTACCCCGACCGGGACACTCTGCTGTCGGCGATGACCGAACTGGCCATGGAGCGGACGCCACCGCCAGCGCCCGGCCCGGACTGGCGCGGCACCCTGACCGCGGAGACCGTCACCGAATGGCGGCTCTACCAGCGTCACCCCTGGCTGCTCTCGGTCTTGGCCCGCACCAGGCCACCGGCCGGACCAGCGCTGTTCGATTCACTGGAGCGCAGCTTCACCGCGCTCGGCGAACTCGAGCTGACCGGCACCGAACTGCTCACCGTCTACCTCGCCTGCTCCGGCCTCGCCCAAGGCCTGGCGCTGATGTGGAACGCCGATCACGGCGCCCTGCCCGGCGCCGGCGCCGCGACGATCCCGGCCGAGATCGCCGAACTCCTCGACCCGCGCCTGCGCCCGACCCTGCACCGGATGTTCGACGCGGGCCCACCCGACCCCGCGCTGTCGTTCGACGAACTGCTCACCGCCGCCGTCGGACTGCTGCTCGACGGCGTCGCGGTGCGGTACCGATCGGGGACCGAATAATCTGGGGCGATGACCGCTGTTGCAGATCGTTCACTCGGACCGGAACTGGCACGCATCGAGACCATCAGCCCGGACACCGATGTGCTGGTGATCGGATTGACCTCCTCGGAGAACGGACCGGCCATCGTTCCCGCCGACCTGTTCACCGATGTGCTCACCCCCGAGGTTCGCGCGGACCTGCTCGACGCGCTCGGCGCGGTCGGTGCCAAGGGCAAGCCCGAGGAACTGACCAGGGTGCCCGCACCCGCGGCGCTCGCCGATGTCACCAGCGTGCTCGCGGTCGGTCTCGGTGCGGCCGACAAGGTCGATGCCGAGCAGGTGCGCCGCAGCGCCGGTGTCGCGGGCCGGGCGCTCAGCGGCACCGAACTGGTGGCGACCACGCTGTCGGGTGTCGACCTGTCCGCCGCGGCCGAGGGTTTCTACCTCGGCGCGTACTCCTTCACCGCGTTCAAGTCGGCCAAGAGCGCCCCGAAGCCGGACGAGCAGCCGGTGCTCCGGGTCGAATTGCTGGTTCCGGAGCCCGAGTTCGGGGTGCTCGACCTGCTGCGTGCCCAGCTCGTCGCCGAGGCCGTCGCCACCGCGCGCGATTTCGTCAACACCCCGCCGAGCGCGCTGTACCCGGCCGAGTTCGCCGACCGCGCCCGTCTGCTGGCCGAGGCCGCCGGGCTCGAGGTGGAGGTGCTGGACGAGACCGCGCTCGCCGCGGGTGGATACGGCGGGATCGTCGGGGTGGGTCAGGGCTCGGCGCGGCCGCCGCGGCTGGTGCGCATCACCTACGCGGGCGGACCGAAGAAGATCGCCCTCGTCGGCAAGGGCATCACCTTCGACACCGGCGGTATCTCGATCAAGCCCGCCGCCAATATGGAGAACATGACCTCCGACATGGCCGGCGCGGCGGCGGTCATCGCCACCACCCTGCTCGCGGCCCGCCTCGGCCTGCCGGTCACCGTCACCGCGACCGTCCCGATGGCCGAGAACATGCCGTCGGCTACCGCCCAGCGCCCCGGCGATGTGCTCACCCAGTACGGCGGCACCACCGTCGAGGTGCTCAACACCGACGCCGAGGGCAGGCTCATCCTGGCCGACGCCATCGTGCGCGCCGCCGAGGACGAACCCGACTACCTGATCGATGTCGCCACCCTCACCGGCGCGCAGATGGTCGCGCTCGGCACCCGCACCCCCGGCGTCATGGGCACCGACGAGTTCCGCGACCGGGTGGCCGCGGTGTCGCGGTCGGTCGGTGAGAACGGCTGGGCCATGCCGCTGCCCGCCGAGCTGCGCACCGACCTCAACTCCAAGGTCGCCGACCTGGCCAATGTGGCCGCGCACCGCTGGGGCGGCATGCTCTCGGCGGCGCTGTTCCTCAAGGAATTCGTGCCGGAGGGCGTGCAGTGGGCGCACCTCGATGTCGCAGGTCCGGCCTACAACACCGGCGGTCCGTTCGGCTACATCGGCAAGGGCGGTACCGGCGTCCCGGTGCGCACGCTGATCACGGTGATCGAGCAGATCGGCGCCGAGTAGTCAGCCCTCCCGCTCGCGGGCCCGCCGCTGCTCGATGCGGCGGCGGGCGTCGTAATCGCGCATCCGCTGTGGATAACCGGTCTTGTTCACGTCGTAGACGGGTATCTTCAGCGCGCCCGCCAACCGCCGGGCACCGCGTTCGCCGACGATCCGGCGCGTCCATTCGCCGTCCACCGCCACCAGAACCGCTGTGACATCAGTCACAGTCGTCTTGGGTTCGATGAAGGCCTCCACGCCGCGACGCGCGCGGGCCCACTCCGCGAGCGCGGCGATCTCCGCCGCCTCGCCGCGGGCGACTGTCCTGCTCCGGCCCCGCCCACCACGGAATCGATCCAGCAAACCCACCGGTAACAACCTCCTGCGTTGCGGCGGAATTCTGCTCACCGCCGTACATTCCATGGTGCCAGCTCTGTCCGTATCGCCGCCCTGCGCCACGTCGGTCGCGAGCGAGTGCAAGGATGGTTGCCGGAACAAGAACCAACGCTTCCCGGGTACCCCGCCGAGGACGGCGGGGTGGATGCTCGCCGCGACCCGCGACGGGTGTCTGCCGGAAACGATGCACTGTTGTATTACCCGTCGAACAGTCGAGGAGTCAGAGAACATGGCCTTCTCCGTCCAGATGCCGGCTCTTGGTGAGAGCGTCACCGAGGGAACGGTGACCAGGTGGCTGAAGCAGGAAGGGGACACGGTCGAGGTCGACGAACCGCTGCTCGAAGTCTCCACCGACAAGGTCGATACCGAGATCCCGTCGCCCACCGCCGGTGTGCTGTCGAAGATCGTCGCCCAGGAGGACGACGTCGTCGAGGTCGGTGGTGAGCTCGGTGTGATCAGCGAACCCGGCGAGGCCGCCGCCTCCGCGCCCGCGCCCGCCGCTGCACCCGCCGAATCGGCCCCCGAGCCCGAGCCCGCCCCCGCGGCGCAGGCACCGGCCGCCGCCCCCGAACCCGCTCCCGCAGCGGCCCCCGCCGCCTCCGGCACGCCGGTGAAGATGCCCGAGCTGGGCGAGTCGGTCACCGAGGGCACCGTCACCCGGTGGCTCAAGGCCGTCGGCGACACCGTCGCGGTCGACGAGCCGCTGCTCGAGGTGTCCACCGACAAGGTCGACACCGAGATCCCCTCGCCCGTCGCGGGCACCCTGCTGGAGATCTCGGCCCAGGAAGACGACGTCATCGCCGTCGGTGGTCAGCTCGGTGTGATCGGCAGCGGTGCGCCCGCTCCGGCCGCCGCGCCTGCTCCCGCACCCGCCCCGGCGCCCGCCGCCGAGGCACCGGCTCCCGCGCCGGCTCCGGCCCCTGCTCCCGCGCCCGCCCCTGCTCCCGCGCCTGCCCCTGCTCCCGCGCCCGCCCCTGCTCCGGCCGCAGCGCCCGCCGCGGAGAAGGCACCCGCCGCGGGCGGTAACGGCAGCTCGCCGTACGTCACCCCGCTGGTGCGCAAGCTGGCCGACGAGAACAATGTCGACCTGTCCACCCTCACCGGTTCCGGTGTCGGCGGCCGCATCCGCAAGCAGGACGTGCTCGCCGCCGCCGAGGCCAAGAAGGCGCCCGCCGCCGCTCCGGCACCGGCCGCCGCCGCGCCCGCAGCCCCGGCCAAGCAGGCGCCGGAGCCGAAGCTGGCCGCTCTGGTCGGCACCACGCAGAAGGCCAACCGGATCCGCCAGATCACGGCGACCAAGACCCGCGAATCGTTGCAGACCACCGCGCAGCTGACCCAGGTCCACGAGGCCGACGTCACCAAGATCGCGCACCTGCGCCAGCAGGCGAAGGCCTCCTTCAAGAATCGCGAGGGCGTCAACCTGACGTACCTGCCGTTCTTCGCCAAGGCCGTCGTCGAGGCCCTCGGGGTGCACCCGAACGTGAACGCCTCCTACAACGAGGACACCAAGGAGATCACCTACCACGCGTCGGTGCACCTGGGTATCGCGGTCGACACCGAGCAGGGCCTGCTGTCGCCGGTCATCCACAACGCCAGTGACCTGTCGCTGGCCGGGCTGGCCCGCGCGATCGCCGACATCGCCCACCGCGCCCGCAACGGCGGTCTGAAGCCGGACGAGCTGTCCGGTGGCACCTTCACCATCACCAATATCGGGTCCGAGGGCGCGCTGTTCGACACCCCGATCCTGGTTCCGCCGCAGTCGGCGATGCTGGGCACGGGCGCGATCGTCAAGCGTCCGGTGGTGGTGACCGACGAGACCGGTGGCGAGTCCATCGGTGTGCGGTCGATGGTGTACCTGCCGCTGACCTACGATCACCGGCTTATCGACGGCGCCGACGCCGGCCGCTTCCTGACCACGGTCCGGCACCGGCTCGAGGAAGCCTCGTTCGAGGCCGATCTCGGTCTGTAGCGGAGGTTTCCGGCACCGATGAAGGTGGTGATCGCCGGTTCGTCCGGGCTGATCGGGACGGCGCTCGTCGCGGCTCTGCGCCGCGACGGGCACCAGGTGTCGCGATTGGTGCGCCGCGCTGCCGCGGCACCGGACGAATTCACGTGGGATCCCGCGCGCGCCCAGCTCGACGAGCGGGCGTTGCGCGGGGCCGACGCGGCGGTGAACCTGTGCGGCGCGAACATCGGCGCGCGCCGCTGGAGCGGTGACTACAAACAGTCGCTGCGCGACAGCCGGATCACCCCCACCGACGTCCTCGCCACCGCGGTCGCCGCCGCCGGAGTGCCGACCCTGGTCAACGCCAGCGGTGCGCACTACTACGGCGGTGACACCGGCGACGCGGTCGTCGACGAAACCGCCCCAGCGGGTACCGGTTTCCTGGCCACCCTGTGCCGGGACTGGGAAGCCGCGACCACACCGGCCGGTTCCGCGGGCGTGCGCACCGTCCTGGTCCGCAGCGCCGTGGTGCTGGCCCGCAACGGCGGCATGCTGAACATGCTGCACCCGCTGTACTGGCTCGGTCTCGGCGGCAGGCTCGGCAGCGGCCGCCAGTACATGCCGTGGATCTCCCTCGACGACGAGATCGGCGCGATCGTCTTCGCGCTCACCCACGCCACGGTGTCGGGCCCGATCAACGCCGTCGGTCCCGCCCCGGTCACCAATGCCGAATTCACGCGCGCGCTCGGCCGTGCGATGCACCGCCCTACCCCGTTCGTCGTCCCCGGTTTCGCGATGCGCGCCCTGGTCGGCGAGTTCGCCGACGAGGCGATCCTGCGCGGCCCCCGCGCCATCCCCGCCGCGCTGGAACACGCGGGCTTCGTCTTCCGGCACCCCACCATCGGCGCCGCCCTCGCGGCGGTGGTCGGCGACCGATGATCGTCCGCGACGCCGACAAGGCCGACCTGCCCGCGGTGCTGGTCATCCACAACACCAATATCGCGGAATCGACCGCGATCTGGGACACCGACGAGGTCGACCTCGACGATCGCCTGACCTGGTTCGCCGATCGCACCGCCGCGGGTATGCCGATCCTGGTGGCCGAGATCGACGGCGAGGTGGCCGGTTACGCCTCCTACGGTCAGTGGCGGCCCAAGTCCGGTTACCGCTTCACCGTGGAGAACTCGGTCTACGTCGACACGCGGTTCCAGCGCCGCGGCGTCGCCACCGCCCTGCTCACCGAACTGCTCGCCCGCGCGGCCGATTCGCGACGCGTGCACGCGATGGTCGCCGCGATCGAATCGGGCAACACCGGATCGATCGCGCTGCACGAGCGCTTCGGCTTCCGCATCGTCGGTGAACTCCCCGAAGTCGGGCACAAGTTCGGGCGCTGGATGGACCTCACCCTCATGCAGCGGTCTTTTCCCGTCGATGTCTGAGCGACTTCCCCGCCCGACCTCGGCGATCACCGGCCTGCCCGCGAACCTTCCGGGTGTCTGCACCGGTGCAGGCCGGTGGGCGTAACGTCAGGATGGTGAACGACACGCGCCCCACCGCGTCCGCTCGATTCGATACGACCCCGATCGTGGTCGAGGATCTCGGACTCATCGACTATCACGCCGCCTGGGAGCTGCAACGGCAGATCGCCGACAAGCGCGCCGACGGCACCGGTACCGACACGCTGCTCCTGCTCGAGCATCCGCCGGTGTTCACCGCGGGCCGCCGCACCGAGGCAGCGGACCTGCCGCTGGACGGTAGCCCGGTGATCCAGGTCGATCGCGGCGGCAAGATCACCTGGCACGGCCCCGGCCAGCTGGTCGGGTATCCGATCGTGCGGCTGGCCGAGCCGGTCGATGTGGTGCAGTACGTCCGCCGCTTGGAAGAGGCGCTGATCCGGGTGATCTCCGGGCTCGGGATCGACTGCGGCCGCGTCGAGGGCAGGTCGGGGGTGTGGCTGCCCGCCACCGAGTGGCTGGCCGAACGCAAGATCGCCGCGATCGGCGTGCGGGTGCAGCGCGGGGTCGCCCTGCACGGCATCTCGCTGAACTGCAATTCCGCGATGGACGGTTTCCAGGCGATCGTGCCGTGCGGGATCAAGGACGCCGGTGTCACCACGCTGACCAGGGAGCTGAGCCGCGAGGTGACCGTCGCCGAGCTCAAGCCGCTGGTCGCGGACGCGATCGTCGCGGCGCTCGACGGCGAAATTCCCGTTCTGCCGCATGACATTGATCGCACCACCGCCGCCACGCCCGGCGTGGCCCCGAGCGTAGAGTCGATGCGGTGACCGCCGTAGACGCCTCTGCCCCCGCCGGACGCAAGCTGCTGCGCATCGAAGCGCGCAACGCGGAGACCCCGATCGAGCGCAAGCCCAAGTGGATTCGCACCCGTGCCACGATGGGCCCGGAGTATTCCGAGCTCAAGGGCCTGGTGAAACGCGAAGGCCTGCACACGGTCTGTGAGGAGGCGGGCTGCCCCAACATCTTCGAGTGCTGGGAGGATCGCGAGGCCACCTTCCTCATCGGCGGTGAGCAGTGCACCCGCCGGTGCGACTTCTGCCAGATCGACACCGGAAAGCCCGCCGCGCTCGACCGCGACGAGCCGCGCCGCGTCGCCGAGAGCGTGCAGGCGATGGGCCTGCGCTACTCCACCATCACCGGCGTCGCCCGCGACGACCTCGACGACGGCGGCGCCTGGCTCTACGCCGAAACCGTGCGCGCCATCAAGGCGCTCAATCCCGGCACCGGCGTCGAGCTGCTGATCCCCGATTTCAACGCCGACCCCGACCAGCTCGCCGAGGTCTTCTCGGCGCATCCGGAGGTACTTGCGCACAATCTGGAGACGGTGCCGCGCATCTTCAAGCGCATCCGCCCCGCCTTCCGTTACGAGCGGTCGCTGGCGGTGATCACCGCGGCCCGCGCGGCCGGTCTGGTCACCAAGTCGAACCTCATCCTCGGGATGGGCGAGACGCCGGAGGAAGTCACCGCCGCCATGCGCGACCTGCACGAGGCGGGCTGCGACATCCTCACCATCACCCAGTACCTGCGTCCGTCGCCGCGCCACCATCCGGTCGATCGCTGGGTGAAGCCGGAGGAGTTCGTCGAGCATTCCCGGGTCGCCGAGGAACTCGGTTTCGCCGGCGTGATGGCCGGTCCGCTGGTCCGCTCGTCCTATCGGGCCGGCCGTCTCTACGCCCAGGCGATGGCCCATCACGGCCGCGAGATCCCCGAGGCCATGGCCCATCTGGCCCAGGAGGGTTCGGCCGCTCAGGAAGCCAGTTCGGTCCTGGCGCGCTACGGTAGCTGACCGTGACGGGTCAGGTCTCGGTGAGCTCTGGCCCGTCACTACACTAAGGGTCCCCTCACCCCGGAAGGACCCATGTCGAAGATCGAGAACGTCTCCGTCACCAAGCAGGCCAACGTCTATTTCGACGGCAAGTGCATCAGCTACAACCTCGAACTGCCCGACGGCACCAAGAAGTCGGTCGGCGTCATCCAGCCCGCCGCGCTGACCTTCGGCACCGCGGCCCCGGAGCGGATGGAGATCGTCGCCGGTTTCGCCAACGTGCTGCTGGCAGGCGCCACCGACGCGGTCCCCTACCGCGCGGGCGAATCCTTCGAGGTTCCCGGTGACAGTTCCTTCGATATCGAGGTCATCGACACCGTGCACTACGTCTGCCACTACGGCTGATCCTTCTCGTGTGCGCCCGTCCCGCGGATCCGGCGCACACGATCACGCCGTATCCGGCGCGCCGATCGACGCGCGGCAGCGCCGCCACAGCGCCGCGACGTCGGCCTCGGAATAGCGGGTGCTCGATCGCACGTGCAGCGGACGTACCCGCCGGTCGTGCCAGAACCGGCCCGTCGGCAGTGGTCTCGCGGTGGCCGCGAGCCAGACGGCGGTGTCGGCGCCCTCGGCGGGTGTGCGTAGCAGTGGCCGGACGAGGCGACGAAAGCGGGGCAAGGCGTCCGCGATGCCAGGGGTGTCGACCCAGCCGGGGTGTACCGCGTGGACGCCGATGCGGTCGTCGGCGAGTTCGGCCGCCAGCGCGGGGGTCAGCGCCACCTGCATGCGTTTGGTCCGCGCGTAGGCGCGCGCACCCTTGTACTCCCCTTTCCGGTACTCGGGATCGTCCACAGCCAGCGGCTGGGCGTACATTCCACCGGAGGACATCAGGAGGACCTTGGCGCCGTGCGCTGCGGCCAGCAGTGGGCGGATCAGTTCGGTCAGCAGCAGCGGCCCGAGCACATGGGTGGCGTAGCTCAGTTCGTGTCCGGCCGAGTTCTCCCGGCGCCGGGGTGGGAGCACACCCGCGTTGTGGATCAGGACGTCGATCGGCGCATCGCCCAGCGTGGCGGCACAGCGGCGTATCGAATCCGGCTCGGACACATCGCATTCGACCGCGGTGATCGACGCTTCGGGATGTCGCCGCCGCAGTTCGGCGACCGCCTCGTCCCCCCGTCGCGGATTACGCACCGCCAGCACGGTCGAGGCGCCGAGTGCGGCGAGCCCGTCGGCGATCGCCAGCCCGATCCCACTGTTGGCGCCGGTGACCACCGCGCGCCCACCACGCAGCGCGGCGGGCGCGGGATCATCGGCGGGCCAGGTGCGGCGCCGTAGCGCGATCCCCACCCTGCTGTAGCCGGGCACGATCGCCCGGTCCAACAGCGCGTCCCCCAAGGACGGCTCGAATTCCGCATCGTTCATCTCACTTCTCGACGCCATACCTCAGAATAGCCGATAAAACGATGCACAAACGGTGCATGATGCTGATGGGCGACGCTAGACTCGGGTCATGGGCATCGACTGTTCGACAGTGGTCTCCGCACCCCGCGACGAGGTCTTCGCCTGGTTCGGCAGGCCCGGCGCGTTCACCCGGCTCGCACCCCCGTGGCAACCGGTCCGGCTGCTCAGCGAATCCGACGACCTCGCCGACGGCACCGCCGTGCTCGGCCTGCCCGGCGGCCTGCGCTGGGCTGCCAGGCACGACCCCGCCGCCTACGACCCACCCCACCGTTTCGCCGATGCCGTAGCCGTCGACGGTATCGCCTCCGCGCCGATCGGCCGGTTGCTGCCCTGGCGGCACACCCACGACTTCGCCGTCGCCGGGGTCGACCACACTCGGGTCGCCGACCACGTCGACACGCCGATTCCGGCCCGTGTCCTGCGCCCGATGTTCGACTACCGCTACCGCCAGCTCGCCGACGACCTGGCCGCCCACCGGCGGGCCGCCGAGCACGGCTTCGCCGCGCGCAGCATCGCCGTCAGCGGCGCGTCCGGGATGGTCGGCACCGCGCTGTGCGCGTTCCTGACCACCGGCGGCCACCGGGTGATCCGGCTGGTGCGCCACGCTCCGTCCGGTCCAGGCGAGCGCCGCTGGAACCCGGACGATCCCGCCCCCGACCTCCTCGACGGTGTCGATGCCGTGGTCCACCTGGCCGGCGCGTCGATCGCGGGCCGGTTCACCGAAGACCACCGCCGGGCGATCGCCGACAGCCGGATCGGCCCGACCCGCGCGCTGGCCGAGACCGCCGCGCGCTGCGGGGTCGGCACCTTCGTCTGCGCCTCGGCCATCGGCTACTACGGTTACGACCGGGGCGAGGAGATCCTCACCGAGACAGCCGAACCCGGTGACGGTTTCCTGGCCGAGGTGGTGACGCGCTGGGAGTCCGCGACCGGACCGGCGGCCGACGCGGGCGTCCGCGTGGTGCGGGTGCGTACCGGGATCGTCCAGTCTCCGTCGGGCGGCACGCTGCAGTTGCTGCGTCCGCTGTTCACCGCCGGGCTCGGCGGCCGGATCGGGGACGGCACCCAGTGGCAGTCCTGGATCGGGTTGGACGATCTGATCGACGTCTACCACCGCGCGCTCTGGGACGATTCGCTCGCCGGACCGGTGAACGCCGTGGCCCCGAACCCGGTCCGCAACAGCGAGTACACCGCGGTACTCGCCCGCGTCCTGCACCGGCCCGCGCTGCTTCCGGTCCCGGCGTTCGGGCCCGCGCTGCTGCTCGGCCGCCAAGGCGCGCGGGAACTGGCCGAAGCGGGCCAGCGGGTGATCCCGGCCCGGCTCGCCGCGGCCGGGCATACCTTCCGCGCGCCCGATCTCGAGCAGACGCTGCGTCATCTGCTCGGCCGCCGCGGCGACTATCGCCCGAGCACGAACTGACCGACATCGAGATAGCCGGACCGGAACCCCGCCTCCGAGTAGGCCAGGTACAGCCGCCACATCCGCGCGAAGGTCTCGTCGAAGCCGAGCGCCGCGATCTCCGGCCGCGCCTCCTCGAAGCGTTCCCGCCACAGCCGGAGCGTACGGGCGTAGTGCGGGCCCATCGAGAACTCCTCGCGCACCCGCAGGTCCGTGCTGCGCGTGACGGATTCGCCGATCGCGCGGACCGAGGGCAGGAATCCGCCGGGGAAGATGTACTTCTGGATCCAGGTGTAGGTGTGCCGGGTGGCGAGCATCCGGTCGTGCGGCATCGTGATGGCCTGGATGGCGGCCCGTCCGCCGGGAGCGAGCACCCGGGCGATCGTGCCGAAATAGCTGTCGAGGTACTCGTAGCCGACCGCCTCGATCATCTCCACCGAGACGACCGCGTCGTAACTACCCGACACCTGCCGGTAGTCGAGCAACTCCACCCGCACCCGATCGGTGAGCCCGGCCGCGGCCACCCGCTCCCGAGCCGCCACCCGCTGCTCGGCGGACAGGGTCACGGTGTGCACGTCGGCGCCACGTGCGGCCGCCCGCACCGCGAGTTCGCCCCAGCCGGTGCCGATTTCGAGCAGTCTGGTTCCGGACCGCACACCGGCCCGGTCGAGCAGCCGGTCGATCTTGGCGTGCTGGGCGGCGGCCAGATCGTCGGCCGGGCCGGTGAACAGCGCGGCCGAGTAGGTCATCGTCGCGTCGAGGAACAACCCGAAGAACTCGTTCGACAGGTCGTAGTGCCTGGCGATGTTGTCGCGCGTGTTGTCCTCGGAATTACGTTCGGCGGCGGGATGTCCCGCGACATGGAGCCGGCGCAATCCGGCCAGCGGGCGCGGCACCAGGTCGGTGATGTGGGCGGCGAGCACCGTCAGCACGCCGACGAGGTCGGGCGAGTCCCAGTCACCGGCCATGTAGGACTCGCCGAAGCCGATGAGCCCGGCCGTGCCGACCCTGGCGGCGAAGTCGTCGGGCCGATGCAAGACCAGCCGCACCGCGGTCGGCGAGCCGGTCACCGTGCCGTCGGGATAGCTCACCGCCAGCGGCAGCCGACGGGTCAGCCTGCGCACCAGCAGATCGACCGCGCGGGCCGAGACACCGGCGCGCAGACCACGCGGCACCGCGAGATCGGGCCATCGCTGCAGGACAACGGGATTCGTGGGGATTTCGACGGTCATCGGCGCGCCTCCTGTGGCACGGCCACCTGGCGCGGCACCACCGGCAGTCCCCTGGCCCAGAGCAGAACGCCCTGCCAGCGGATGCGCGCGGCCACGAGCAGCGGCGGAATCGGATCGGTCAGCACGGCGCGCACGATCGCGCCGGTGGTGGCGGGCACGCACCGGCCCGCGACGGTGGCGACGAAGATCGGCCGCTCGGTGACCAGCGTGATCGACACTCGCAGCGCGGAGTCCGGTTCCGGCACCCGCAACCGGTATTCGCCGGACACCGGATTGAACGGCGAGACATAGAAACGCTTGCCGACCACGGCCCGCCCGTCCGCGTCGGGACGAAGCAGGTATCGGTGCGCGCCACCGTAGGTATTGCGCACCTCGGCGATCACACACACCGGAGTGCCGTCGCGGTCGCGGCACCAGTACAGCGTCAGCGGGTCGAAGACGTAGCCGAAGGCCCTCGCGCCCGCCAGCATCAGGATCCGCCCGCCTCGTAGGTCGATACCCTGCGTGGCCAGATACGCGTCGACGGTGGCTCGCAGCGAACCGCCGCGTTCGCCGAGGTGATCGCCCGCGTCGAAACCGGCGAACGGCCGCAACCACCAGGGCAGCCGGGGCAGCCGATCCAGGTCGACCAGCCAGCTGTGCCCGTGGTAGCCGAACCCGTGCCGGATCGGCGCCAACCTGGTGTGCCGGATCTCGGTGCGGATCAGCCGCGCGTCGGCCGAGCCGTGACCGGCCCACGCGCCATCCTGGCGTCTCGACCTCGACTGGGCCGCAGGTGCCCACCGCCGAAACGCGGTGCTGTGGCTCATCGCCACACCTCACCTCGGCGCGGCCCCGCGGTGGCCGAGGGCCGTTGCGGTCGCGGCTCGTCGGCCCGCGCGCGGCTGGCGATGCGGCACCCGCGACGCTGCGAGCTCGGTCCGGCGCCCGGCGTGCGCTGCGCCTGACCGCCTCGGCCGAGAACGCGCCCGGCCGGGCGCGATCGCCGGGCGCTCATATCGTCACCCGCGGCGCGGGAATCCGGCCGGTCCAGCGCGCGCCGAGCCGTTCGGCGGCCCGCAACCCGGATAGCGCGCCGTCCTCGTGGAATCCCCACCCGTGGTAGGCGCCAGCGAATGCCGTACGCGCGCAGCCGAGTTCGCCGGTTCTGGCCCGCGCCGCCACCGACTCGGGGGTGTAGCGCGGATGCTCGTAGACCATGCTGTCGAGCACTGTGTCCGGGGCGACTCGGTCGCCGTCGCCCAGGGTGACCAAAAACCGCCTTCCGCCGGGCTCGGGCAGGCGCTGGAGCCGGGTGAGGTCGTAGGTGACCAGCACCCGGTCCGGTTCGGCGGCGCAGGCGGGCAACCGGTAGTTCCACGAGGCACGGGCACCGGGCGCCCTCGGCAGCAGCCGGGAATCGGTGTGCAGGACGGTGTGATTCACCGAGTACGGCATCGCCGCCAGGATGTCGCGTTCGGCGGCGGTCGGCTCGGCGAGCAGCGCCAGCGCCTGGTGCGGATGGGCGGCGATCACAGCGGCGTCGAAGTCCTCGATGCCGTCATCGGCGGTGCGCACAGTCACCCGGTCCTCATGCCGGTGCAGCGCGCGGACCGGGGTGGCGACGCGCACCCGGTGCAGCCGGGCGGCGACCGCGGCGACATAGGTCGCCGACCCACCGGTGACCGTGCGCCAGGTCGGTGAGCCGAACACCGTGAGCATGCCGTGGTGTTCAAGGAAGGTGAACAGGTACCGCGCCGGATACCGCAGGGCGGTGCCGGGGTCACACGACCAGACCGCGGAGATGAGCGGAGTGAGGAAGTGGGTGCGGAAGTAGGTGCTGAATCCGGCCTCGGCCAGGAATTCGGCGACGGTGCGCCCGCTGTCGGATTCGGCCCGGAGTTCGGCCTCGGCCAGCCGGTGGAACCGCGGCACCTCAGCCAGCAACCGAAGGTACCGTCCCCGCGTGAGCTGCCCCGCGCGCGGAAAGAGACCGGGAAGCCCACGCGCACCGGCGTATTCGAGCCCGCAGCCATCGCAGCGCACCGACATGCTCATGTCGGTCTCCCCGGTCGCGATGCCCAGTTCACCGAACAGCCGTAGCAGGGTCGGGTAGGTGCGGTCGTTGTGCACGATGAATCCGGTATCCACGCCGAGGCTCGCGCCGTCGCCCAGGTCGACGCGGTGGGTGTCGGCGTGCCCACCGAGCCTGCCCTGCGCCTCGTAGAGCGTGACCTCGGCAGTGCGCGCGAGCACCCACGCGGCGGTGAGCCCGGCGACCCCACTACCGATGACGGCGACCCGGCGAGGTCCTGCCCGGTTCGATGCGTTCATGTGATTCCTCCGGCCGTCCCGGCCATCGGATGGACGATCCACCCGAATTGAATCAATTATGCATCGTTTGCGGCGCCCCGACCAGTCGGGTCAGCGAAGCGCCGCTACCGCGCCCGCGAGCGAGCCGATACGCGCGACCGACGGCGGCAGCAGGGCCGCGTCCCAGCCGGGACCGCCGACGAGCACCCGCGCACCCGCATCGATCCCGGCCAGCACCGCCGAGGTGAGCGCGCTCGATTCCCGCTGCGACCACAGCAGCAGCGCGGTCGGACCCGGCGATCTCGCCAGGGCACCGGCCAGTGCCACGGTCGGTACGTCGGCACCGAGCATCCGGGCGCCCACCCCCTCCTCGGCCAGCGCGGCGCGCAGTACTTCCAGCGGCAGCGAATGTGTTTCGCCGCCGGTGCACGCGAGCAGGACGGCCCGCCCGGCGGGCGCGGCCGCGGTGGGCACCCGCTGCATCACCGCCGCGATCGACCACGACAGCAGATGCTCGACATCGATGCAGTTCTCGCCGCCCCCTTGCCGCGCGACGATGTCGGCGAAGGCGGGGCGGCACAGTTCGTCCCAGGTGCGGACCACCCCATAGGCACGCACATGCGCCTCGACCAGCTCGACCGCGACCGAGGAGTCCAGGGCGAAGGCGGCATCGAGCAGCTTTCCGCGGTCGCCGGCCGAGACGGCGGGGCCGCGTGCCGCCGCCGCGGCGCCCGCCGGGCTGGCACCGGCGCCGATCAGCGCCAGCATGCGCTCGAGCAGCGCGATATCGGCTTCGGTGTAGAGCCGGTGCCTACCCGGCCGATCCTGAGCCGGCCCGATGCCGTAGCGACGATTCCAGCTGCGCAGGGTGGCGGTCGGGAGGCCGAGGCGGTCCGCGACCACGCGCACCGTGTACCCGGCCGCATCGGCGAGAGGGGCGGAACCGGCGGACATCGCTCCATTCTGACCGATCCGGCGCCGCCCGCGGGTCACGGCCGTGCCGTGGTGGGTCGCGACGGCCACGCCAGCGCCGCGCTACCGGCCCCGAGCAGAGCCCAGACCAGCGGCACCGCGATCGCGGTGCGGCGCAATCGGGGTTCGACCGCCGCGCCGAGCACCACGGCGTCGGCCAGGTCGACGGCGACGCGCACCCCGGCGGCGGCGCGTCCGACGCCAGGGCCCACGGCCACCACCATCGCGGTGCCGCAGATCGCGTCCCGGCAGCCGACCATGCGCGCCACCGTCCGGCCGCCCGCCCGGTCGGTATCGAAACCGCACGGCCGCAGCAGCACCTCGGGGCGCACGGCGACGGCGAGCCCGTAGGCGGCGGTCGCCAGTCCGAGCAGTCGGAACGGCCACTGACGTCGCATCGGCGAACTCCTCTCGTCAGATGCATCGATTATGCATCGTTCATTGATAGTCTGTCAGCACCATCGATCCGAGGAGTTCTCGTGCGCATCATCGGTCCCACTGTTTCGCTCCGACTGACACTGGTCGCGTGTGCGGCATCGGCCGCTGCGGCGCTCTCGCCCGCGACGGCCAACGCCGCACCCCCGGCGCCGGTCTCCTCGCTCGATGTCGACCGGTACCTGGGCGTCTGGCATCAACTGGCCGCGGTCCCAGCCCCGTTCAGCCTCGCCTGCGCAGGCGACACCACCGCCACCTACACCCGTCAGGACGACGGCACGGTCGGCGTATACAACCGTTGCCGTACCTGGTCGGGCGGCACCGACGAGATCCGGGGCACCGCGACGGTGACCGACCCCGTCACCCGCGCCCAGCTGCGGGTCTCCTTCCCCGGCGTACCCGGCCAGGGTGGTGACGCCCCGAACTACATCGTCACCGCGCTCGGCCCCGACTACTCCTGGGCTCATGTCACCGATCCGAGCAGGCTGTCCGGCTTCGTCCTGTCGCGCACCCCCTCACTCGACGCCGCCACCTGGGCCGATATCGACGCCGCGATCGTGGCCGCGGGCCAGCAACCGTGTCTGTTCCTGACCACCCCGACCACCGGCGGCCGCTCCGACCTCACCCCGCTGTGCGCCCGATGAGCGTGTCGATCGCGCTGTTCACCCGCGACCTGCGGATCGCCGACAACCCGGTACTCACCGCCGCGCACCGCGAGTCCGACGCGGTGGTGCCGCTGTTCGTCGTCGACGACGGCATCGTCCCCGACCGCTGCCCACCCAACCGCGCGGTGTTTCTCAGCAGCGCGCTCGCCGAACTCGACGAACGACTGCGCGGCATCGGGGGCAGGCTGGTGGTGCGGCACGGTCGCGTCCCCGATCAGCTGGCCCGGATCGTGCGCGAAACCGGCGCCCGCAGTGTGCATCTCGCCGACGACGTCAGCGCCTTCGCCGCCCACCGCATGCGGACGGTGCGCGAGAGTCTGGCGGCCGCCGGTTGCGCGGTGCACACGCACAGTGCGGTCGTCACCGCCGCGGACCCGGCCGCGCTCACCCCGGCTACCGGCCGCGACCACTACGCCGTGTTCACCCCGTACTTCCGCCGCTGGCTCGACGCCCCTCAGCGCCGCCCGCTCGGTGCGCCCCGCGCGCTGACCGTGCCCGAACTGGCGAGCGATCCGCTGCCCGGCCCCGCGGAGCTCTCGCACGGCGACCCGTCACCGAATTGCCCACGCGGCGGCGAGATCACCGGCCGGGTCTTGCTGCACAAGTGGCTGGCCGGCCCGGTCGACGACTACGCCGACCGCGGCGACGACCTGGCCGCCGACGCCACCTCACAGCTGTCGCCCTACCTGCATTTCGGCTGTCTGTCCCCGGTCGAGCTCGTGCACCGAACCGACCTGGCCACCGAGGGCGGCCACGCCTTCGCCCGTCAGCTCGCGTGGCGCGATTTCCACCATCAGCTGCTGTCGGCGCGCCCCGAGACCGCATGGACCAGCTATCGTCCCGGCCCGTTCGACATCCGCGACGACCCCGGCGCTGTCGCCGCGTGGCAGGCGGCCCGGACCGGCTATCCGATCGTCGACGCCGCTATGCGCCAGCTCGTCACCGACGGCTGGTTGCCCGGCCGGGCGCGCCTGATCACGGCGTCGTTCTTCGCCAAATCCCTGCGCCTGGACTGGCGGATCGGCGCCGCCCACTTCCTGCACTGGCTCGTCGACGCCGACCTGGCCAACAACCAGCTCAACTGGCAGTGGGCGGCGGGCACCGGCACCGATACCCGCCCCTACCGCACGCTCAACCCGCTGCGCCAGGCCGAGCGCTTCGATCCCGACGGCACGTATGTGCGCCGGTGGCTGCCCGGCCTGGCCCATCTCGACGGGCCTGCCATTCATCGCCCGTGGCGCGCTGGGGTCCCGCGATCGGTCTATCCGGCACCGCTGATCGAGGTCGCCGGCATGTGACCGCGTGAACTACCCCGCGAGCCTGCGCATGAAATCCTCGGTCACGTCCACCGCGGGCACTCCGGCCTCGGACGCCCTGGTCTCCACCGAGGTCGCCTCGACGTAGGCCACCGGCTCCGGCGGCAGCTGCCGCCACTTCGCGCGCGGATCAACTTCTTCGGACATCCCGACCCCCTCTGTTTCGGCTTGTCTCCAGGATAGCGAAGATTCCGAAACCATTGGGGGCCAAGGATTCCTCGACTACCCCTTGTGCGGCACCCCGACCGTGAGCCCCCCGTCGACGACGAACTCCGCGCCCGTCGAGTACGACGACTCGTCCGAGGCCAGATACGCCACCAGCGCCGACACCTCGTCCGGCTCGGCCGCCCGCCGCACCGGAATCTGCAGGAAGTCCGCCGGAATGCCCTCGGTCATCGGCGTGCTGATCAGCCCCGGATGCACCGAGTTCACCCGGATGCCCTGCGGTGCCAGCTCCAGCGCCGCCGACTTGGTCAACCCGCGCACCGCGAACTTGGTCGCGACATATCCGTGCAGTCCCGGGCTGCCGCGCATCCCCTCGACCGAGGAGATGTTCACGATCGACCCGCCGCCCGTCATCGCGGGCACCGCGGCCTGCATCCCGAGGAAGGTCCCGGTCAGGTTGATGTCGATGATCCGCTGCCATTCGTCGAGCGCGAAGTCCACCAGCAGGTTCCCGTTCGCGATCCCCGCGTTGTTCACCAGCACGTGCAGCCCGCCGAAGGTCTCCACCGCCGCCGCGACCGCCGCGGCCCACTGTTCGGGCTCGCGCACATCGAGGTGCCGGTAGATCGCGGCGTCCCCGAGTTCCTTCGCGACCACGGCGCCCTCGTCGTCGAGCACGTCACCGAGGACCACCGACGCGCCTTCGGCGACGAAGCGCCGCGCGTGCGCGGCCCCCATCCCGCGCGCACCACCGCTGATCACCGCGACCTTGCCGGCCAACCGTCCCATGTCCACATTCCTCCTCGCGAGAACTGAGCCGGTTCTCACCGTAGGAGGACGGGTGGTTTCTCGTGGCGATATGCGAATTCGCCGCTACGACAGCCGCTCAGCAGGTCAGGTTGGCTGCCCCGTAGGAGGAGAACGACACGTGCACGTGGTCGTAGTGGTTCTGGGTCGGGCTGCCCCGGTCCTCCATGTAGGACCAGCCGCTGCCGTCGTTGTATTGCTGCTGCCAGATCACGTAGGTGACCCCGAAGCGGGCCTTGTTGGCCAGGATGAACGCGGCGATCGCATCGCCCTGCGCCGGGTTGGCGGTCATGATGTCGAGCGCGAGACCGGCGCCGTGGTCACCGTCGAAGCGCCCGTGCGCACCGCCGATGTCGGAGAGCCCGAACATCTTCTGCACCATGTGGCTGACCTGCGCGACGTGCGGCCGGGTGCCCTTCCACTCGGTCGAGCACGGATACTTCGCCTTCAGCGCCGACAGCCTGGCGCCCTCGTCGTCGGCGGCCACCGGCGGCGGTCCCGGCGGCTCGGGCGGGGCGTCGTGGATGAGCGCGGGCAGCGCGTCGAGCTCGACCGCCGAGGGCGTGTGCGGTTCCACCGCGCTCACCTGCTGCACCTCGGTCGTGGCTGGTCGCAGTGCCATCCAGATCATCGCGGGCACCGTCGCGGCGAGGCTGACCACGGTCAGGGATGCGCGGCCCGTCGGGGCCGCGGGGGTGCGATGTTGACCAGCCACGTTTTCAATCACCAGCTACTAGTCGAGAACAGGGTCTCTGTCAGATTACGAAATGGTCGCGAAAATGTCACGCTCGTGCGACGGGTCGTGCACGATCGGACAAGTATCCCTCATCCGCGGCGTTTGCGTGGTCCTATCGCGCGTGCGGAGTACGCTCGTGTCGTTCGCGCCGGTGCGACGGCCTGGAGGTCGGCAATGGACGTGCTCCTCGGAATCGGGACCCGCAAGGGATTGTTCCTGGCCCGCAGTACCGACGGCCGGGCGACCTGGACCGTGCGTCCGCCGCAGTTCCCGGTCGCCGACGTGAAGGCACTCGCCATCGATACCCGCCGCGCCACCCCGCGCCTGTTCGCCGGCGTCCTCGACAGCCACTTCGGCCCGACCCTCGTCACCAGCGACGACCTGGGCGACACCTGGACCGAACCCGACGACGCGCCGCTCGCCTTCCCCGACGACACCGACGCGGCCCTGCGTGGTGTGTGGCAGATCGCCCCGGCCACCGCCGCCGAACCCGATGTCGTCTACGCGGGCGTCGAACCGTCTGCCCTGTTCCGATCCGTCGACGGCGGTAGCACTTTCAGCCTCGTCCGCGGCCTGTGGGAGCATCCACATCGGCCGCAGTGGGAGCCGGGCGGCGGCGGCCTCGCCCTGCACACCGTGCTCCCCCACCCCACCGACACCCGGCGCCTCGCCGTCGCCATGTCCACCGGCGGCGTCTACCAGACCGACGACGGCGGCACCTCGTGGCGACCGACCAACCACGGCGTCACCGCCGACTTCCTGCCCGGCGAACTCCCCGAATGGGGCCAGTGCGTGCACAAGGTCGCCCGCGACGCCGAGTCACCGAGCACCCTGTTCCTGCAGAATCACGGCGGCGTATTCCGCAGCACCGACGACGGCACCACCTGGCAGTCCATCGACTCCACACTGCCCCCAGCCAATTTCGGCTTCCCCATCGTCGCCCACCCGCGCCGCCCCGGCGTCGTCTACACCTTCCCGCTCGTCGCCGACATGGACCGCTTCCGCTTCCCCCCGGAGGCCCGCTGCGCGGTCTACCGCAGCGAAGACGCCGGCGACACCTGGACACCGTCCACCGACGGCCTGCCCACCGTCCCCTTCTGGGCCGCCGTCATGCGTGACGCCATGACCGCCGACGACGCCGACCCCACCGGCATCTACTTCGGCACCCGCAACGGCGAGGTCTACTGCAGCCCCGACGAAGGCGACCACTGGCACCTCGTCGCCGACAAACTCCCCGACGTCCTCTGCGTCCGCGCCGCCGTCATCGGCTGACCCATGGCCCGCCTCGTCCTCCCCGCCCAACTACGCCCCTATGTCGACGGCGCCAAAGAACTCACCCTCGACGCCCCCACCCTCGGCACCGCCCTCGACCTGCTGCGCACCCACTCCCCCGCCCTCGAACGCCGCCTCCGCGACGAACGCGGCACCCTCCGCCGCTACGTCAACTTCTACATAGACGGCGACGAATGCCGCACCCTCGCCGGTGCGGATACCCCGTTGTCCGCCGACTCCGAACTCATGATCATCCCGGCGGTCGCGGGCGGGTAGTCGCATCGGCGAGCTGATTCAATGCACCGTGATCCGATCCGGGTGCGGTAGCAACTGGGCGACCTGACACCCCGGGTCGCGACGGCGCGACAGTACGGGATCTGGTTCGAGTAAGCCTCCGCGCCCGATAGCAACGTGGTCACTACGTCGACTTCGCAGCCGGTGAGCCGACGAGGCCGAAGGGGAGCACTCACGCGTACCGACTCAACGGCCGGCACCCCGCGAGATACCTCGCAATGCGGCGCCGAGATCACCCAACTATCGTGTAACCGCAACTCCCCCAACAGAATCAAAGGAGTCACCCGGTGCCGGATCGCCTGGACCAGCTGACCGCAACCCTCGGCACCCCACCTCCGCCGGAGTTCGCGGCACTGCACGTCGACGACCTGGCCCTGCTCGATTCCCAGGTCCGCTCCGCCCTGGCCGCCCGCGAGGCCGCGATGGACGAGGCGCTGGGCGCCGGCATGCATCTGATCCCCCGCGTGGCTCGCCCCGCTGTCCGGAAGGTCCTCGGTCTATGACCACTTTGCGCCACACGATGGCCGAGATCGCGAAGCTGGCCCGCGTTCTCGATGTCGATCCCGCCGAGCTGGATTTCCTGACCGCGCAGCCTGCTTCGGCGATCAAGGCGTTCCGTGACCAGGTCAGCGACGAGATGTCGGCCCGCGATGTCCTGCGCATGCAGCGCCTCGCCGCCGCGGTGAAACTGGTCCCGAAGCCGATCGCCGCGCTGGTGGCGGAGAAGGCGCTCGGCCCGGCGCTGACCGCCGCGGTGGCCGGTGCTGTCGACCCGGTCCGCGCGGTCGCCATCGCCGAGTCGCTGTCGCCGAAGTTCCTCGCCGACGCCACGGTCCTGCTCGACCCGAAACGCGCCGCGGAGGTGATCGCCCGCGTCCCCGACACGATGGCCGCCGAGGTGGCCCGCGAACTGATCGAGCGCGGCGACTACCTCACCATGGGCCGCCTGGCGGGCGCCATGCCGGAATCCGTGCTCTGGGCGGCACTTCCACAGGCCGCCGACAGCGACATCCTCCAGGTCGGCCTGCATCTGGAGGACAGTTCCCAGGCCGAACGCCTGCTCGGCATGGTCACCGACCGTGTCCCCGGCATGGTCGCCGCCATGTACGCCGAGCAGAAGTGGGCCGACGCCATCTCCCTGCTCGACATCATCGGCCCGGCCGAACGCGCCCGCATGGCCGATATCGTCGCCCAGCAGGAGGACGAGATCCTCGACGGTCTGCTCACCGCCGTTGCCGCGCTCGACGCCTGGGACGCCCTGCTCCCGGTGGCCGCCGACATGGCGATCACCGGCCTGCAACGCCTGGCCCAGCGCCCCGTCATGCACGACCCGGACACCTTGGCCCGCGTCTCCGACATCTCCCTCACCCAGGGCCTGTGGCTGGACCTGCTGCCGCTCGTGCCGCATCTCGACCAGGCCCAGCAGCACAGCATCGCCACCCGAGTCCTCGCCGAGGACGACGACGCCTTGCGCGCCCTCATCCTCCAGGGCACCTCGCATGCCCCCACGGTCCTGCCCCTCGCGGTGTCGATCCCCGGCCCGTCCCGGACCCGGGTGCTCACTCTGCTCGAGAATCTTCCCGAGCTGGACTCCCTGGTCGACCTTCTCGACGCCGAGCACACCGCAGCCTGGAACACGGTGACCGCCCTCGACGCCGAACTCCCCGACCGATGCCGCAAGCTCCTCGTCGTCCGGGCATCGACCTGCGGTCTGGCGGACATCGCGGAAACGCTGGCACCCCAGCCGGCACGCTGACCGCATCGTCACCGCGCGACAAGCCGCCCGATCAGCGCCGTCGCGTCCACTGTCGACGGCAGGTCGCTGACCTGTCCGTCGCCGACTTCGATCACCCGCCAGCTGCCATCGGCCCTGCGCGCGACGTCGGTGGTCACGAACCGGCAGCCGAGCGCGGATACCGCCCGCGCCACCGCCGAGAGGTCGGGTTCGGGGCATACCGTCGGATCGTCAGGGTGTGGTCCGACCAGCGCCGGTTCCCCGTCGAGCCACCAGACCCTGGCCTCGACCGCCCTGCCGCCGCCGTCTTCGGTGAAGTCCTCGAACCGGCGCAGCACGATCCCACCGGCCAGGTACCGCCCCTGCAACTCGACGAACCGCTCGACGATGCGCCGCAGTGCAGAGCCATCGCCCAGGTCGGGCACGTAACAGGCGGTGTCCCACTCGTGTTTGCGGGACTTCACGTAGTCCTTGACGATCCCCGGGCCCGCACCGAGCGCCCCGGCGAGTCCCGCCAGGACCGGCTCACCCGGCACCTTCCCCGGTGTCGTCGCCGCCCACCGGGACGGCGGTGTCAGCTCGGCGAAGATCTCATACCATCCCGGCAGCTCGTGGGCCTTCGCATAGTTCTCGGGCGATACCGCCAGCGCACAGCCGCGCTCCGCGAGCGCCCGAGCCAGCGCACGATAGCGATCCACCGGAATCATCCAGCCCCGGTACCACATCGGCCCACCCGACTTGGGCACCCGCCGCACGGCAGCGGCCGGATCGCCGCCCGAGAGCGCGTCGTGGTCCAGCAACGCGACCGTCCCACCCGCAGCCAGGACGGCGTCGGCCTGCGCGGCGAAATGGTCGTCGACCCGCCGGGGATTGAGGGGGTCCGAACAGAACAACAGGGTCGCGGGCATCGCCGAATTCTAGTGCCGGTCACCGCAAGACAGCGCCCGCTCAGGTGTGCTGAACACCCGCGAGCTCATGCTCGGCGATCCCGGGCCGCGCGCTGAACGGGCACTGCCAATCCTCGGCCTTGGGCCGCCCCGAGTACCGGCGCGCTTCCGAGAGCGTCTCGTACTCCATCAGATTCGGGTTGATGTCGCCCTGGAGCATGATGTCCTGCTTGCGGATCTTCTCCGCCAGCCGGTCCCACATCCCGTCGGCCTTGATCCGCGCGAACTGCTCGTGCGAGTTGAACGCCAGCATCGGGAACGGTGGCCGACGCCCGAACCGCCGATGCGTCTCGTGCAGGCCGATCACGAAGAACGGATGCCCCGCCACGCTGTAGCGGAATTCGCTGGACTGCGGATCCGACGAACACCCTGGCGCCCACGCGAACCGGTCCGCGTCCGCCTCGTGCAGCAGCTGCAGGTGTTCCCACAGCAGCTCCTCGAACCGCAGCTCGTCCACGCCGCGCGGCTGCTCGAAGGTCGCGATGAAACTGGTGAACTTGCGTGAGCTCCAGTCGGCGTCGCCGACGAACTCCGCCAGGTCCGCGGCCATCAGCCGCGCCGATTCTGCCCCACCCATGACGTCGTAGTGACAGTGGGTGATCCCGCCTTGGCGCCAAGCGGAGCGACCCGCCAGACAGGCGAACCGATCCCCGAGAAGGAAGCTCTCCAGCTCAGCCCGCGCATCCGTCGTCAATCCAGGCGTTCCTTTCCAACCACATCTCCAACCGAGCGGGTGTACTCCGAGCCACTCGGCGAATGCAGCCACCTCGCCCACACTGCGGCCTGATCCTGTCAGCCGACCAGCGGGATGCGCGAATCGGCCGAATCGACACCGACTATCATTTGCGCCGCTCGAGGCCCGAATCGAGTACACAAACGTGTCACGGATCACGTCTCGCGCTTTTAACACGCCGACCACGAATCGGTCATCTCCGCGTGTCGCTACCGGTCGGTCAGGTACCTCGAGAGCGTCGACTGCCTCGCCGCGCACCGACTGAACACCCACCTACGGCGCCCCGGCGGAACGGCCGGCCATCGACCGTTGTACTCGGATCGTCCAGGAAGCCGCGGACGGTGCCGGGGTCGAACTCGGCGACCAATTTTCTTCGCTTCACCACGGGCTGCGTGATCGCTCCGCACCGAATCCGAGCAGGATCCGCGCCTCCGTCCGCCCCAGCGCACAAGGCCGCTGGCGACGGTCGCGTCGGCCGAGTAGCCGAGATCGGCCAGGCACCCGCATCTAGCGCGAGCAGCTGTCCGCACGCAGGACCCCGGACAGCGCCTCCGCACCGGCCCGGATCGCCGCGACATATCCCGCGCGCTCACTCCCGCTGACCGCCGACCGCAGTGGCCCGATCTGCACCTCATAGGGCGCCGCCGCACCGTCGAACACCGGCGCCGACAGATAGCTCACCGGCATCGTCTCCGCGCTGTCGAGCTCGGTGTCGGTGTAGGGACGCGCGGTGAGCCGAGCCAGCTGACGCAGCACGCGGGCCCGCAACTCCGGCTGCACCACCTCACCACCGACCGCCCCGAGCAGCTCCGCGAGCACATCCACCAGACCGGCGTCGTCGGAGTCGGGACGAAACACCGCACAGCGATGCGTCGTGACGAACCGCAGCAGCGCCGGGGCACCGCGCCGCGCCGGACCGGTCGCACTCGCCGACCACACGCGCCGCTCGGCCTCGCTCCGCCACGGCATCACCGCGGCCCCCGCCGGATAGCCGAGGGGAATGGATTGCCCCACAGCGAGTCCGGGCACGATCCGTCCGCCCGGCGCGTACTCCTTGGCCACCACGGTGAGCCTGCCGTCCGCGATCCGGCTCAGTGTCACGCCGCAGTGCGCGGCCACCGCCAGTGCCCGCAACTCGGCGCTCACCGCTGCACTCGGCACCTCGGCGTCCACCGGGCGCAAGCCGGCCAGCGCGGGCCCTGGACCGAAGCGCCGGTCCCGATCGCGGCGCACCCAGCCCGCGTCGTCGAGCTCGGCGAGCACCGCCGTGACGGTGGCCCGCGCGAGACCGAGTGCCGAGGCCACTTCGGTCGCGGTCAACGGCCGGTCGGCGCGGGTCAGCAACTCCATCACCTCGATGACCCGGCGGGTCGGTGGCGACGCGGATTCCAGCATGACACCCCTTGTCCACGGCCCCGGTCGGCCCTACACTGCCTCGACTATTCGCCATACATTAGTCGAGTATTCGACGCGCAAGGTGGGATCATGATTCTCGACCAGTTCCGGCTCGACAACCGGGTCGCCGTCGTCACCGGCGCCGGGCGCGGTCTCGGCGCCGCGATCGCCGTCGCCTTCGCCCAGGCGGGCGCCGACGTGGTGATCGCCGCCCGCACCGAGGCAGACCTACGCGGGGTCGCCGACCAGGTGGGATCGGCAGGCCGCCGCGCCCACGTCGTCGTGGCCGACCTGGCCGACCCGAACGCCGTGGCCGAGCTCGCCGACATCGCCGTCCAGCAGTTCGGGCGCCTGGACATCGCCGTCAACAATGTCGGCGGCGCACTGCCGAAACCCCTCCTCGACACCACCCCCGACGATCTCGCCGAAGCCTTCACCTTCAATGTGGGCACCGCCCACGCCTTGGTGCGCGCGGCCGTCCCGCACATGCTGGCCACCACGGGCGCCGGATCGATCATCAACATCAGCTCGACCATGGGCAGGCTCCCCGGCCGCGCGTTCGCCGCCTACGCGACCGCCAAGGCCGGCCTCGCCCACTACACCCGCACCGCCGCCATGGATCTGAGCCCCCGCGTGCGAGTCAACGCCATCGCACCGGGCTCGATCCTCACCTCCGCCCTGGCGGTCGTCGCCGGAAACGACCAGCTGCGCACCCAGATGGAGCAGGCCACCCCCCTCGGCCGCCTCGGCGACCCCACCGATATCGCCGCCGCCGCCCTCTATCTCGCCTCCCCCGCCGGATCGTTCCTCACCGGAAAGGTCCTCGAGGTCGACGGCGGCCTCATCGCCCCGAATCTGACCATCCCCCTCCCCGACCTGTGAGGACACCGATCATGACCCACCGTGTAGTGCACTGGGGCACCGGCAATGTCGGACGCCACGCACTGGCAGGCGTACTGGCCGACCCCCGGCTCGAGCTGGTCGGCGTGCACGTATCCGGACCGGATAAAGCAGGCCGCGACGCCGCCGACCTCGCCGGAACCGGCACCGCCACCGGCATTCTCGCCACCACCGACGCCGACGACATCCTGGCGCTGCGCCCCGACTGCGTGGTCTACACCGCCATGACCGACAACCGGCTCATGGAAGCCCTGGCCGACCTGCGCATGCTGCTGTCGGCAGGCATCAATGTGGTGGCCAGCGCACCGGTGTTCCTCCAGTACCCCTGGCATGTCCTGCCCGCCGACCTCCTCGATCCGGTGGAACAAGCTGCCGCGCAGGGCGGTTCGTCGCTGTTCGTCAACGGCATCGATCCCGGTTTCGCCAACGACCTGCTGCCGTTGGCGCTGCTGGGCACCTGCCGCTCGGTCGAGCAGGTTCGCTGCCTCGAGATCGTCGACTATTCGACCTACGACAATCCCGCGGTGATGTTCGACATCATGGGCTTCGGCCGCCCCATCGACCAGACCCCACTGCTACTCCAACCCGGCGTCCTTTCCCTGGCCTGGGGCAGCGTGGTCCGCCAGCTCGCCGCGGGTCTCGACATCGAACTCGACAGCGTCACACAGAATTACGAACGCCTTCCCGCCCCGGAAACCTTCGACATCGCCTCCGGAACCATCCCCGCAGGCACCGCGGCCGCCCTCCGCTTCGAAGTACGCGGCATGGTCGGCGACCGCGCGGTCACCGTCCTCGAACACGTCACCCGCCTGCGCGCAGACCTGGCCCCCGACTGGCCCCACCCCGCCCGCACCGGCGGCTCCTACCGCATCGAGGTCACCGGCGAACCCCACTACACCCTCGACCTGGCCATGTTCAGCGACCACGGCGACCACAACCACGCCAGCCTCGTCGGCACCGCCATGCGCCTGGTCAACGCCGTCCCCGCCGTCATCGCCGCCGCCCCCGGCATCAGGACCACCCTCGACCTCCCGCTCATCACCGGGTCCGGGTTGGCCGCCCCGGAGCGACGGCCATCGGCCGACACCGCATAGCCCCGCACCCGGCGAACTCCTCGACACTGTCCGGGCTCGGCGAACTCCCCGGCCGACACCGCCCGTCGCGCCCACCAGCGAGATCGACCACCGGGCCTCACGGCGCGGTCAGTAGTTCCAAGAACTCGGCATTGATGAACACTCGGTCGCGACCGATCTTCACGTCCCGGATCATCCCGGCCTCAGCCAACCCGTTCAACCAGCCGGTCGCCGTCGGACGGGAAACGCCGCAGCGTTCCATCACTGTGGCGATGCGGCAGTAGGGCTGCTCGAACAGCACTGCCTGGAACTCCGAGTCCGAACCGCCCTTGCACACCACCCTGGCCCGCAGCGCGAAATCCTCCTGGAGCAGCCGAATGTTGTTGATCTTCGCCACTGTCGTCTCCGATGTCTGGGTGACACCAGCGAGGACGTACAGCAGCCAGGGCTCCCACGCACCCTCGGCCGTCACCGCACGCAGCCGACGGTAGTACTGGCGCTTGGTGTCGATGATGTAGCGCGAAAGGTAGAGCACCGGAAGCCGGAGCAGCCCCGCTTCCACCAGCATCAGCACATTCAGGATGCGCCCCGTTCGGCCGTTGCCGTCGGAGAAGGGATGGATAGCCTCGAACTGGTAGTGCGCCGCGGCCATGACGATCAGCGGATCCACCCCGTCCTCGGAGTGCACGAATCGCTCCCACTCGGCGAGCTTCGCCGCGATGACCTCCGCCCCTTCCGGCGGGCTGTAGATGATCTCGTTGGTCGCCGGGTTTCCGATCCGGGTACCCGGCAGATCGCGCAGCTTCATCTGCCTGTCCTTGATGATGCTGCACACCTCAACCGCTGTCGACGTCGTGAGCCCCCGCGCCGCGGTGTGATCGTGACCGATGCGCAGCGCATGCCGATACCGCAGCGTCTCCCGCGTCGCAGCGTCGGCATTGGCATCGTCTTCGATATGCCGGAACAACGCGTCGGTCGTGGTGACGATGTTCTCGATCGCGGAGCTGGCCTGCGCTTCCAGCAGCGGTATCGAGTTGATCAGCACTGTCGGGTTGGGCATGGCCAGCGCCGCCTGGTCGAGCTGCGCAAGCGCCCGGTTCGCCGCGATGGCCGCTTTCAGCACCGGCCGGGTTTCGAGGATCTCGGGATCGGGAACACTCGGAAGGTCGTTGTAGGGGACGTCCGGGCGCCAGGTGGTCATCCGCCAAACCTGACACACGCGCACTTATATGTAAAGTTTTTTCAGATTTCTTTACATGTTATGGCGACATGCGAAGTTTCTTTATACGCGATCCGCCGGCCCGCGAACGCTCCGCCAGGCTGTCGGCACAGATCAGGCCCACTGCGCGTCCGTCGTCAGCACCTGGCTATTCACCTACCTCGACTGCGGAGAAGACTCAGCTATCAGCCCGGAGCCAGTCCGCGCGAAACCGCCCCACCACCGCTCACGCAGCCAGCTGCGCCGCAGCTCATCACGGGACACTCCGAACCGATCACGCAGCAGCGGATCAGCAACAATTCGACCCACCGTCTCCGCGTCAGGCGGATATGGCCGCCCGCGTACCACCCACTCCCGACGCAACTCCGGGATACACACCTGAAGCTCGTCGAGTTCATCGATCAGGCACCCCGACCAATCCATCTCTTCGGGCTGGCCCTGAGCGCCGATCGAGTAGCCGAGATACTCGTTCCACACCGCATGCCGATCGACGACGCCCAGCGGACCTCTCCCTTCGGGAGACCGAACACCCGCACGGGTCAGCGGAAAGTCACCGATCGACAGGGGCGATATGTGGCTCGAGCTCAGCCACCAAACTCTCCTTGCCCCCGAACCCGATGACCCGGTGGATCTCCGCACCGTCCTGGAACAACAGCATCGCGGGAATCCCCCGGAACCCGAACCGTTCCCACACCCCGTCGAACTGGTCGACGTCGATCTTGCGCACAATGATCCGCCCCGCCCACTGCTCAGCCAATCCGGCGAGCACGGGGGTCACCTGTCGGCACGGCCCACACCACGCTGCCCAGAAGTCGACCAGCAGCGGCACTCCCGTCGAACTCTCCGCCGCGATGTCGTCCGGGCTGATGGCAGCCAGTTTCTCCCGCGCACCGAGATATTCGTGCTCCACCTGTGCCTCGTGCGCGAGCATCGCCGCGGCGACCCGCTCCCCGTTGGTCCGCACCCACGCGGTGAACTCGTCGAAACGCGGCCCCGGCGCGTCATGCTTACCCGCCGCCTCCGCGACCGCGGCAGTCAATGCCTGCACAGCCGCCCCGATGTGCTCACCACGCCCCTCGAGCCCGAATGCCCGCACGGTAACGGTGTCGCCCTCGCGGCTCAGCTCGCTGTCTCGCCACAGGCGAACCATGTACTGCTCGTCCTCGGTCACCCGCCACCGCAGCACACTCTCGCGCACCTGCGCGAGCTCCCGGCCAGCAACTTCCTCCTCCGACAGCCGCGATCCCCGTTCGCGAACATAGGCGGCGAACGGCTCGAACTCCGGCGTACCCGGACCACCACCGATCCGCTCCTGCAGCGCACCGAGCAATTCCTGATAGACCTCCCCCGCGCTACCGCCCTTCGCCCTCAGTTCGAACGCGGGCCAGTACCCACTGACGGCACCGTCGACATCCTCGACGTCGACACCTTCGAGCAACTTGACCAGATATGTACCGTCCCCCGGCAAACCGACAGTGAATTCGTGCCCGCGCTCCATGGCCCCCTCCAGGTACTCGCGTAGATGGATCCACGCTAACAGGTTCACCCCGAATCGTGGCCGCGATCACGACGGACGCCTCTTGCCCTCGCGTCCGTACTGCCGCGGCATCGTCGGCAACCCTCGTGCGCCCGGCCTCGCCTTCCACGACGCCGAACTCGGTATCGAAACAGTTGCGGAAGGCGACAGAGTGAGGGTTATGGTCAGCCGTCCAGTGTGTGGGCGCAACGAGAGTGAAGCGGAGTCGAGGTGCGGCAGGCGAGCGGTCGAGCGGTGGCAGTCTCCACAAGCAGCCTTCTCAGCGGCATCATCCTGGCCTACAGCATCCACCGCACAGTGGGCACCGGATGGACAGCCACGACCAGCGAACAGCTCTTCGGCACCACCGCCCTCACCATCGCCGTCATCGCCGCCCTCGTCGGGCTCGTCGCGACGTGGTTGCTGACCTGGGACCGAGTGCGCTGCGCGGTCGCCTTCGGCACCGGCCTCGCCGGACTGGCCGTCCTCGCCGCCTTGCACACCCTGCCCGCACCCGACGAATGGAACGAGCTACCACTCGCCCTCGGCATCGGCCTCGGCCTCCTCATCGTCCCCTCGGTGACATTCCCCGCCGCCCAACGATGGTTCTTCAGCGGTAGTCGCCGGCAGTGTCCTCGGCTTCCAACTCGACACTCTTTTCGAACCGGACCGCTACCGATTCCGCGATTTCCCCTCATCCACCGTCGTGGCGCAACAACCGTGGCAATTCCTCATCGCCGGCCTCACGGCCATCGCGCTACTGGCCGCCACGTAGTGGTCGCGTGGCGAACGGATCGACACCGAACTCTTCGGCCCCTCAGTCGCTTTCGGTTCCACGCTGGCCATCTCCGCGGGCCTCGTCGTGCGATTCTGGTCGGAGTCGGGATGGCTACCGGCCGCGTCCATCGCCCTCGCCCTCGGGGCGTTCGTTGCCGGCAGGCGATGGCTACCACCTCACCAACTGACCGCACTGGCCGCGACAATGGCCGCCGCCGGACTCCTGGTCGTGCTACCCGGACTCGATCGCGAACCATCACCGCTCACGCTGATACTGGCCTGCGCGGCCCTGATCAGCGGCGCGATATCCGGCCTGAGAATCCGCCGCCCGGCATCGGCCGTCGGCTTCTGCGCCGCCGCAGGCTTGATCGCCACTCTGTCATTCGCCTCCGAGACCGACTGGGTCCGATTGGCCGCCGCCGCGTCACTCCTGTTCGCGATCGCCATGACCGGCACGTCCTGCCTGCCGATGCATCCCGCACTGCTGGCAGCCTGGTCGGTGCTACCCACCTTGGCGCCCTCGTCGGTCGTCAACTCCCCACACCACTGCCCGACACCGCCACGATCCCGCGGTAGGGCGACTGGCGGGAGAGCGAAGACGTCGCCCGACCCGGCATCGCATTCGGACGCGCTGAACTGACGATGACCGAGATGACGGACCTACCTCTGACCGCTCGCACCGACATGATCGTCCCCGGGCTGATCGCGACTGGACTGTGTGCGGCGTGCGCGGTCTGGCTCACCCGGCGTGGCGGAACGCCGTCCGGTGAACGGAACGCGCTGTCGGAACCAGACCGCACATAGTCTCAGGCGAAACCACTGAGCGTTGGTGTACTTGTCGTGTCGACGTTACGGCACGATCCGACACAGCTTCCCGCCGCTGCTTGAAGCGAGTAATGGCTTCGCGACCGCGATCCTGCCCTTTCGATCGAACGCCGCCGACCACGACTAGAGACTACGGCGTGCGCAACCCACCCCCGTGTCGTTGGAAGCGATCGAACCAGCGCGGCGAACTGGATCTTCAACTATCTTGTCCAGCAAGGGATTAGCGCCGATTGACGCTGCGGGTAGCGACATCGACCGGGTTGGGGGAACCATGGCCAGTATCCGACGTGAACGACGTCTGCGCGCCGCCGAGCAGGCGCTCGGCGAGCAGACCCACCTGAGTGCGCAGGAGCGTCGCCTGCTCGCGGGCATTCTCGCCGACCAAGGCTGGCAGCTGCTGGTCCGCACCGCCGCCGTCCATCAGGGCAGGCCCAGCGCTTTCGCGATCGGCCCCACCGGCGTGTTCGCCATCGTGTTCGCCGCGACCACGCCGGACCCATCCCAGTTCGGTGAATTGCGCAAGGACGCCGAAGAACCCCTCGTCCGACTCGCCGTCGGCGACTTCCGGTTCGTCCCGCATATGGTCGAGATCGTCGTCGTGCTCCCCGGCCGGATCCGTGCCGAATCCGACGGTCGAATTCACATCGTCGATGAACCCGGCTTCGTCGATACCCTGACCCGACGTGACCGGCGATACAAGCCCGCTCGCGCCGCCGAACTCGCAGCGGCCGGCATCGATCGGTACATCCACCTGCGCATCGACCGTTCCGACGAATCCGATACCCCTGCTGAGCTTTTCACCGAGACCGACCTCAATGATGCCGAGCGTGCCGCCGCATTGGCCCGCCCGTTCAGCGACTGGATGACCTTCCTCGATCCAGCACAGCTCGCCCTGGTGCACGCGACGCTCAACGGCCCCGCCCGCATCAGCGGACCGGCTGGCACCGGCAAGTCCGTGGTCGCCCTGCACCGTATGGCCCACTGGGCCAAACGCAATCCGGGCCGTCTGATGTTCACCACGTTCGTGAAAACCCTTCCCACCTTTCATGAACGCGGCTTCGCCCGCCTGGCGCCGCGGGCGGCCGACCGCGCGCTCTTCACCGGCCTCCACGCCTGGACCCTCCGATTCCTCAAAGACCGGGACGTGCCGTTCAACCTCGACGAGGCGGCCGTCAATGCCTCCCTCGCGGATGCATGGCGCCGTGTTCGCGACACCCTCAACGGCGTCAACGGCACCGACTTCGGCTACTGGCATGACGAAATCGACCGCATCATCAAGGGTCGCGGGTTGCGCGACTCCGCCGGCTATCTGGCGGTACAGCGAACTGGCCGCGAGGGCATCAGCCTGCTGCCGTCGGTGCGAAATACAGTCTGGGAGAACTGGTACGTCCCGTACGAGGAAGGTCTCGCAGCGCGCGGCGCACATGACTTCAACGACCTCATCGCTCTCGCCGTCGAGGAATTGCGTGCCCGTCCCCTCGACGGCGCCGAACGATTCGGCCTGGTCGTCGTCGACGAAGTCCAGGACTTCACTCTCCGCCAGCTCCAGCTCGTCTACGAAATCGCGGGTGCCCGTGAGGATTCCCAGCTACTCCTGGTAGGTGACAGCCAGCAACGCGTCTACGTGGGCAGCTGCACCCTGGCCGAGGCAGGCATCCCGGTCCCCGGTGGCCGCGGCCGCATCCTGCGCACCAACTATCGCAATCGCGCCGCAGTCCTGTCCTATGTCCAGCGCATCGAAACCGCAGGCTCTGTCGACGACCTCAACGGCCGCGCGGGCGTCGTCATCCGCGAAAGCAACGCCACCCTCCCCGACGGCCACGTCGTCGAAGCCCGACTCACCCGCCGCGAATCGCTCACCGCACTCCCCCAGGCCATTCGCGACGCGAACCTGAAACCCGATGCCGACATCGCCGTCATCGTCTCCACCAGAAGCGACATCGATCGCTACCTCACCGTCCTGCGCAGAGCGGGCCTGCGCGCCATGCCACTGGAGCACTACGACGGCACCCAACCGACCGACGTCAAGGTCGGCACCGTCCACCGCTCCAAGGGCATGGACTTCACCGCCGTGTTCCTCCTCCTGGCGAATCCACCCTCGAGCCACTCCGGGGGTCGGGACGCCGACGCCCTCCGCTCCCGCCAGCACCTGGTGGCCGCCAGCCGAGCCCGCGACTACCTGTGGGTGTGCACGCTGACCGACTGAAGACCAGCACCCGGCCCGGGCAACAGCTCCAGTTGCAGCGATCCCCCACACGGTGGGTGCACTACCTACCTGCCCGGCGCGGCGGATGCCTTCCTGACGCGGCCGTCTTCCGGACATCACCGCCGTCATTGCACGCTACGCCTACCGAAGTGCGACCTTGGCTCCGCCGGAGAATATGGAGTCATGCAGCTCGAGCGCGACCAGTACGGTCCCCGGTGGCACGTCGAAAACTATCACCACGCCGATGCTGTTGCCCAGGTTGATCTCCGCCATCATGGCGGTGCCGTCGTTGACGTCTATTCCGGCCGACGTGTCGTTGCTGAACTCGCGGCCCTGATCGTCGATCAGCGTTTGATTGTCGGCCCAGTACGTCTGCGGCCGGTTACCGATATTGGTGACAGTGACGTGTACTTGGATGTACTCGCCCTGCGCAGTCTCCCGTAAGTACGGATTGTCACCCAGAGTGACCACCGGTGGGTCCACTGCGGTAACACTGAACTCGAACTTCCCGTCACGAACCGTCGCCCCCGCCGGTGCCACATCGGATTTCGGCTCATCCGGCGTGCCCTGACGAGTCGACTCGGCCGACCCATTCGACGCTGCCGGATCGCCGGCGGGTTGCGAAAACGTAGCGGTAGATTTGCTCGCTTCGTTGCCTCCAGCCACCAGCGCCACGCATCCGCCGAACCCACACAGCATCAGAAACTGGGCGTATCCGCTTTGATCAACTGAAGTGGCGCAGGTCATAAAGCAACAGCTCCAAGATCGCCCTTCATGCAGATCGCGACAATGCCGCTCCCACAGATCTCACACCGTGGTCGTCTCAGGCGCCTCGATGCCGAAAAGTTCCGCGTATGTCGCTGCGTCGAAGCGCCACGGCTGCGCACCACTCGCTCCGGATCCGACGTTCGTCACGACGACGTATCCCGCCCGTCCACGTCGGCGCGCACCCGAATGCCGATTCCGGTCTCGGCAACACCGGCGATGAGATCCAGCGCGGCTGGCGGCGCAAGCCACCGATGATGCGCATGCGTTCGACTGCTCGAACGAGCTCGGTCGGGCGGTACGCACCCGACTACACCATTCGCAGCCGCCGTCCGGCCGAGGTTGTCATCACCTCCAGCAGATCGGCGACCGCCACCGTCGCCGGATGCCCCGCCGCTTCGATGGTCGACACCAGCCCCTCCCGTTCCTCCCGCGGCAGCTGTCCGAGCTGCGCGCGCACCTCGTCGGGACCCGCGACCTCGAGCAGCAGGAGGAAACCCTCCGTCATCGCGCGCATCCCCTCGTCGAATCCGAGCTCCGCGTGTGTCAGCGACTCGTCTTCGATGAGTAGAGTGATCGCCAGTGGTGCCAGCAGGCGGTGGTGGCGCAGCTCGCCGAGCACACTGTCACCGTGCGGCAACGCTTCGACCAGCACGCGCAGCATGGCTGCGGACCGGGAACGGAACGGACAGTGGTGAATCGCGGTGAGCAACGGCTCGATATCGTTCTCGTGGCCGGCCAGCCAGCCCGCGATCTCGGCCTCGGCGGCCTCGGGATGATAGTGGTCGGCCAGCACTCCGAGCAGCGCCGCCGGTTCCGCCTCGGCCAGTTCACCGATCAGCCCGGCCTCCCGCCCTTCGGCGAGCATGCGCCGACGCATCGCGGCGCGCCCCAAATCGGTGAGCCGCACCAGTCGTCGCTCCCGCCCTACCGACGTAATCAGATCGGCGCACTCGAGATCATCGAACTCGGATTCGGTGGGCCCGACGCCGGGCACGAGATCGGCGCTGTACTCAGGGTGCGGCACACCCGTGCTCCGCTCGATCGCACCGAGCCGAACCAGGACGTCCAGCATTCTGCCCAACGCGTCCGCGCACAGTCCACGGTAGAACTCGGCGTCGGCGTGCTCCTCGAACCAGACACCGTCCTGCCAGCCCAGCCACACCGGAACCTCCAGGCGCACCACCGGCATCGGATGCGGCAGGCTGTACAGCGAGGCGAGCACGTCGGCAGAGACGTCTTCGCACATTCCCCGGAACGGGCTCATCCCGGGAAACAGTTCCGAATCGAGGTCGAAGTACGCCTCGAACAGCCGGTTCCACAACGCGAGCGGATCCGCCAACAATGGTCGTGCCTTGGCCACCACCCGCAGCTCCCCCTTCACCACCCGCACCACCCGAGCCTTCCGCGCCCAGCCGACCAGCAGCGACAGTCCCGGCAGATCGGCGCTGGTGCGCACCCCCGCCACCTCGTCGCCGGTCTCCAGGAGCGTGACCAGTTCACGCGCGTCGGCGAGTCGCAGCGCGCCACGCGCTGTCAGCTTCCGCCCGTCACACCCGACCCACTCGGTGAGTTGCCTGATCCGGCGCACGATCTCGCTGTCCGCGGCCCGCGCGGCGAGCTCCGCATCGGCGGGCAACTCCACGGGCAGCTGCGCGAAAGTCCGCTCGGCGAAGCCGTCGTCGCCGAGCCACCGAGCGAGGACATCCATCACGTCGGCCGCGGCATCCGCCTGTCCGACCGCGGGATCCTCAGCGACAGCGTCGGCAACTGCGGCGTCGAGCCGTGCGAGATCGTCGCCACGTGGATCGAGTAACCCGTGCTTGGCCTGGTAGCGGATCAGTGTCCGCACCGAGTCACCGATCCGCTGCCGACCGGCCGGATCGCATTCCGGCGTGCGCAGCACCTCCTCGACGATCACGCGACGCGCACCGGCGACCGACCAGAAGTTCAACCTGCCGTCGGCACTGGCGTGGCGCGCGTCGAGCACACTCCCGAGACGCTCGGCCTCGACCGCATCTCCGCGCGCCCAGGTATTGCAGCGCCGGACGAACAGCGCCCGCGCCACGGCGTACTCGTTGGTCTCCTCCAGCTCGAAACGCATCCGCATCGCACTACCGTATGCGCTGTCGGCGAACCCACGCACGCCGCCGTGGGCGCTCACGGCGCGGTCAGCAGCTCCAGGACCTCCGCATTGATGAACACCCGGTCGCGACCGATCTTCACGTCCCTGACCATCCCCGCATCGGCCAACCCGTTCAGCCATCCGATTGCAGTAGAACGGGAAACACCGCAGCGTCCAATCTGGCAGTACGGCTGCTCGAACAACACCGCATGGAACTCCGAGTCGGAACCGCCCTTGCACACCACCCGAGCTCGCTGGGCGAAGGTTTCGCGTGGTCAGGATATCCCGAACAGCGCGCCGACCTGCCGGGCGGCATCGGCGTCCTCCACCGGGATCACCTGGTACCCGTCTTCGTTCAAGCCCGCGTCCCGGTCGTCGTCATCGCCCTCCACAACAACGATCTTCGCTGTCGGCCAAGCGATCTCCACAGGCCAGTAGTGACGTCCTTCTTCGACCCCGACCTCTGGTTGTGGCACTCCGGCCGCGGCGAGCTCGGCCAACAACGACCGGACGGCCTCGGACATCCCCACCGGCGCAGAGTCCCACTTCCCCGCCCTGGGAACGGCACGGCTGAGGCCGAGGCCGTCGAAGACCACCAGCGCGCCCGCACGGGTCAGCTTGTCGTGGTGGCGCTCGTTGCGGAACGATCGCAAGCATCCGTAGCACGAGGTCTCGGGACCGCAATCACACTCTGCTACCCGGCTCACCGCCGCACGGAGAACACGGTCGAGTTCGGCCGCGATCTGTTTCGATGCACCCGCACCGGCGGGCACCGTATCGAAAAGCACGATACTGCGGCGTCCATCGGCGCTCCACGACAGCGTGCCGTCGATATCGTCACGGCTGATCTCGAGTGCTTCGGAAGCCCCCTCCAACAGCGCGTACAGGACAGACAACCATCTCGCTTCGGCTTCCGGCGTGTAGACGAACTCGGAGGAGAAGGTGATCTCGGCGACGTCGGTTTCGTATCGATGTGCCAGTGAGACGACTTCTAGCGGACCGGCACAGTCACTTCCTGTAGCGGGCCGCTGGTGCGACTTCGTCCTTCCTCGGTCGGGACCGATCGGTTCCGCCCAGCCGCACCACACGCAGAGTACGAAGCCCCCGCCGGTCCCTTCGCCGATTGCTGCCAGCCGGGCCCTGGTCCCCGAGCGCGCCCGCACCTCGACGCCGGTCTCGGAGCGCCACGGCGGAATCTCCACGGCGTCACCGATCGTCTCGACGTAGCTGGCTCCGAACCAGGAGCGTCGCGGTGGCTCGGATTTCACGTCTTCCGGTTTGCGGTCGGCCACGAACCCGAACTCGGGCAGTACACATCGTTTCGTGGGCCCGAAGACGGTGCCGCAGTTCGGGCACACCGATCCGGTGTCGAGGACGTGACCGGATTCGAAGTGATTGCACTCCTTACATACCCGGTACTGCAGCGACTCGAGCTCGCGCTTGGGCACCTTGTGCAGCCCACGGGAGGTCCACAGTTTTCCACCCGCGACGACCTGGTTCCCGGGTGCGTAATCGTAGATCGCCTGCCCGAGATCGCGCGACAGCTCGAGCTTCGCCCCCACCTTGCCTTCGCAGTGCGCGGTACGCAGCTCAACCGTGTCCACCGGGAATCCGTACTTGGGCAGCACGTTCTTGTTGGCCAAGTAGCCGAGCAGCTGGCGGTCGGTGATGGTACGCAGCGTCTTCTGCAGCCGCGCACCGAGATCGAGCCGTCCTTCCGAAACAGCCTGGTCGACCAGCCCCTGGAAGGTGGCAATATCTGACCGAATGTCGTTCTCGGCATCCGCCAGCTGGCTGCACAGGAGTTCGACCCACGCATTGTCCTCGACACCGATCTCCTGCTGGATCCTCGCCGGGAGTGCCGCGCGCAGGGATGCCCGCACAGACTCCGGCACCGGCGTCAAGAACCCCCGGACTCCTTCCGCAGGGGAATGCTGTGTGCCCTGCTCGGGCATGAAGAATTGCCCGGCCGTGCGCCATTCCGCACCGCGAAGGTCGTAGCAATGGCGGAAGTAGGCGGACATCGCAATCGAATGTGCGTGACGGCGACCGATTCTGTCGTTCTCTATGGGAATCCACGGAATGCGCATGCGTCCCGCGATCATGGACTTGGGATCCTGGAACTTCGACAGGTCATGCGAGCTGCGCTTGGCGTAGGTCACCACCAGCGCCGCGGAAGCCGCGCGGCGACCCGCCCGGCCCGCTCGCTGCACATAGTTCGCAGTTTTGGGCGGCATGTTGCGCAGCATCACCGACTGTAGATCGCCGACATCCACGCCGAGCTCGAAGGTCGTCGAGCAGGAAAGCACGTTCACCTCGCCGGAGACGAACTTGCGTTGTACCTCCGCCGCCGCGGTCGCTTCCCATTGAGCGGTGTGCTCGGATGCGGAGAGCGGCAACATCGCCAGCGTGCGATAGGCCTCTCGGTAGTGGTTGGTGTCCGAGCCAGGCAGCGGCAAGGTGAATGGCAACAGCGTGCCGTCACAGCCACCCTGCGGACACAGATCGCGAATGTTGTTGGTGGTCAGCCGACGACAGGCGCTGCAGTGGAACCAGCGACTATCGGTGCCGGAGCGCAGCCGCAGTTGCTCCTGATCGAGCTGGTAGAGCACCCCGGCGACCCGGTCGGTCTCCTCGATGAGAAACCTGTTGTCCAGCAGGAACTTCCAGCAGCCGTCCAGGACGAGTTCCGCGTCTGCCGTCGCCCCGACCGCGGCCAGTACCTTCCGCAGAAACAGAATCCGGTTGTTGGTCGTGCCCGGCTTGCCGCCCGGCAGCCAGCTGATGATGCGGCGGTCCCGGTCGGAGCTGCGGGACCGGACCCTGATCCGGCTCGCTCGCGGTTCGAAGATCGGATCCTTGATGTCGACGTCTGGCAGCAGGCTCATCGCCCCCTGCAGACGAATCGTCTTCACCAGCTCGTTGATCAGTGCCCAGAACTCCTCCTCGGACAGCCCGATTTTCGCGAATCCGCGCGGAACTGCAGCTTTCCGCGGCCGGAACAACCCGACCGACAACAGCCCGAGTCCTTCGAGGGACAACCGCTGGTCCATAGCCATCAGCTCGGCCATCACCCACGGATTCACCGCTCGTCGGAGCGTGGTGCCGGTAGCGCGCTCGTCGAAGTGCTCGGCACGAACAGCGACCGCCCGTGCGCCGTCGGCGAGATCCTCCGGAGAGAGCAGTTCACCGGAGTTCCGTGGATGCGCCAGCACCTCGGCGAGATACCGGCGCTCGAGCATCCGGCCGTAGGTCTGCTCGAGGTAGGGGGCAGCGAATGCGGCCTGTTGCCGCGAGTCCGAGAACATCAGCAGCTTACGTCCACCACCGACATTGTCGGCTGTGTCGTCGTCGGCAGGTGGCAAGTTCTGGTACAGGGCTGTCGTGATTACCGCTGGAGCAGCATTCGTATCGGTCCGCAGGCGACGGATGACCTGCCGTGAAAGCGCACCGCACTCGGTACACTTGCTCATGACTCGCTGCGCCACTGGATGTTCGCGGACCCGAAGTACCGGACCACCGGGACAGCCGGCATCGCACGATCCTGAGCCGCCGTCGAGCCGCCCGCATCCCGAACACAGAGCCCGGATACCCGTCCCACGCCGCGGACCACTGTCCTCGTCGAGCGTGGCATCATCCTCGTCGACGAGGTCGGCTGTCTCACTGTCGGTGAGCACGAGCCACTTCACTTTCGAGTCCCGCTTGGCGGGACGGAAATATTCGCGCCCGCCGTCGGATTCCGGCTGCCCTGCGAGGTGGACCGCTCCGCACCGCTGGCAGGTACCGAACTCGAAGACCGCCCGGCCGGTGCTCGGATCGATCTCATGCCGTCCGAGTAGTACGAAAGGCTCGGTATCGGCGAAGCTCACATAGGCACCCTCGGTGGCCCGGACGAACAGGTGGTAGCGCGCCGAGACAACAGGATTTCCGTCCCGCCCGGTCACCTTCGAGCCGAGGGCGACCAAAGCCTCCAGTTTGGTCACGGCCCGGTCGTCGCCCGGCCACAGCTTTGCCGCAAGGTCGACGGCACTCCTCGGCTCACTACCTGCGTGCTTCTTGAGCTCGGCAGTACGGCGTTCGGCATGGAGCGCATCCGCGATATCGCCGCTAGGCGCGTTGGCTCCGATCCAGGTCAGGTCCGCCTCCGGCTCAGCCAGCAACATCAGTTTGTCATCGTCCAGTTGCCAGGTGGGCTCAGGTCTGCGCGGCATGCGCGTCGCGGTGACCAGGTCTTGGCGCGTGGAATCGCCATCGATGAACTCGAACGGGGCGTCGAACAGCTTCTGTGCGAAGGCGGTGGCCTCAGCGCCCTGTTTGTCATCCGTACTGCCTGACAGCGAAGCCGAGGTCGCGATGCACTGCAGCGACTGGTCCCCGGCGACCCGGTCACGCAACCGCCGCAGCAGCAACCCGACCTCGCTCCCCTGCGCCCCGTCGTAGACGTGTGCCTCGTCGAGCGCAATGAACTGCCATGTGCCCGAGTACTTTCCGTCGAACAGCTCGATATCACGCGGACGCAGCAGCAAGTACTCGAGCATCGCGTAGTTGGTGAGCAGAATGTTCGGTGGAGACTCCCACATCTCCTCGCGGCTGAGCTGTTCGTTCGGCAGGGGCTCAGTTCCGGGAAACATCGAGCGATAGGCAGCCTCGGCGTCGACACGGCGCGACTTCGTCTCCCCCGTGTATCGCCCGAAGGTGATGTCCGGGGCGGCGGCCAGGAGCTGGCGCAATCGCTTCAGCTGATCGTTGGCCAGGGCGTTCATCGGGTAGAGCAGTAGCGCGCGGACACCGGGGCCGAGCGTACCTGCGGCCTTTTGCGCGACCAGCTCATTGAGTATCGGTATCAGGAAGCTCTCGGTCTTGCCCGAGCCCGTACCGGTACTCACCACGAGGTTCCGACCGGCTACCGCTTTGCGGACCGCGGTTTCCTGGTGCCGGTACAGCGGTCGATCCAACGCGATCGTCTCGGCGAATCCGGAAAAGGCCGGGTGCAGAACTCCCTCGTCGATCAGTTCCCTGAGACTTGCTCCGGCCGCGTAGGGTGGCGTGAGTTCGAGCAGCGGCCCCTTGATGAGCAAGGAAGTCTCGTCCACGGCACGATCGAAGGCCGCGGCCAACGCGGGATCACGCGGTGCCAGTAGCGTTTTCAAGTAGCGCTTGTAACCGGCCTCGATGTCTGCGGCGGCCGCGAGGGGATCGAGTCGCTCGGTCACCGTGATACTCCGATCTTCTTGACGAGGTCTTGGTGCAGGACGTACGAGGCGAGCGAATCCGCGATGAGGACGTCCGCGCATACCAGCGCCGGACAGAGTTCCGCAAGCCGCGCCCAGGATTCCCGCATCGGTGCGGGCATGGACCAGCCGTGGATCATCGATCGTGCGCTCAGCCGAGCCACCGCGGCGAAGAGGAGCGACTGCATCGACACCAGCAACCAGGGGAACTGGGTGGTGTCCGCGCCGGTCAACACTTCGTTGCGGGCCTTGACCACGTCATAGACCAACGCGGATGCCCTGCGCAACAGGGGCATCAGCTCTGCGGACTGCACGGTCATCGCGGCCCGCGCAGGATCGTCCTGCCAGCGTAGTCGTCGCGCGAAGGCCTCGAAGACGGCGCTGCGTCGGGTGTCGGCGTCGAGTAGCGCGGCAGGCACGATCTCGCACGCCTGTTTCAGCGCGGCGAATTGCTCCTCCGGCAGGAAATGCAGTGGCACTGTGTCCGCGTCGAAGATGTCGGAGTAGGCGCAGCGGGAATCGCCGGCGAGCAGGTTCAGCAGCTGCTCGCCCCCGTAGTTGGTCAGCTCGGCACGCAGTTCCGTGCCGGGGGCTGGATCACCGAGATGCAAGGCGACGTAGGGCAGGTCGGCGATGCCGACCAGGCAGCCGAGCCAGGGATCGGTGAGTGTGTCCGAACGGATCGGTGACGAAAGATCGCGTTCGATCAATCCGCTGCTGATGAGCAGCGCGGGAACGTCCGTCCGCGGGATCGTGCTCCGGTCCAGTGCCTCCACGGCGGACCGCGGATCGGCACGCAGGATCCCCAGCAACGCCGAACGCACCGACGGCAGATACCGGTGCGCGCCGCGCATACCGGTGAGCACTGTCCATGCCTCCGGCACCGCCGAACCCGACCAGGTGGAGTCACCGCCGCCGGCCAGCAACCGGGCGAGTGCGGCTCGGCCCGGGTCGTCGTCCGGCATCCAGCCGGGCTGCTCCACCGTGTCGGCGGTCTCGTCCGGTTGGTCAGGGGCCGTGATCACCGACCAGGGGTCGTCGACGAACACCTGCACAGTGAGCGGGCCCGCCCCGACGAATTCGTCCGGCAATGTGGCGCGTCCGTCGATCAGCTCGACCTGGATCGGCGCTTGCCACGGTGCGGTGCACGGCCAGACGAACGCGGCCAGATCGGAGTCGGTCGCTCCCTCGAACACGAGATCGGCGCCATCGAGGCGGACCGCGGTATACAGTTTGCGCGGCTGGATCCGGGCGAGGGGAACCTCGGTCGTCGCCCCGTCGTCGGTGTCGATCCGCAGCACGATCCGTGATCTGCGCATCGTTTTCGCGGTGTCGGCGAACTCTCTGGTCTGGGTCTGGAAGACATTGTCACGCGCCGTCGTCGGGCAGGCTGTCTGCCGGACCGTACCGTGATCATCGATCAACGCCATGTCGACGACGACGGATCCAGGTACCCGTGCCGCCACGATCATGTATTCGGCCAGGTCGTCGGCCGTGAGCACGGGCGCCACGGTGCGCCAGCAGGCCACCGACCCGATCGGGTCGACCCGTAGCTCCACCGCGGGTGGGCGTACCACCAGCTTTTCGGTGATGCCGTTCGATGCCACGAGAACGGACACCTCCCGCTCCGCGGCGCCGAACTCGATCTCGCTGCGATCGACGGACAACGGTGCCGCAGCGCTCACCCGCACGCTGGTCGGCGCCAACCCGTCCGGAACCGGAACACGGAACTCCACGGCATGCTCGACCGCGAGGCCCTCGGCCAGGAAAACACTGTGCCGGATGTCCTGACCGATCGGACCGCTGATCACGACGTCGAACAAGCCGAGCAGTCCCGCATCGACGCCTTCGAAGGGATCGAGAGACACCGGTTCGGTGTCGGATACCCAGATGTCGTCGGCCAGCCAGTCGACAGTGCCGGAGTGCCGCACCCGCACTCGCCACTCCACCGGCTCTACGGCGTGCGCCGGGAGATCCACCGCCGGTCGCTCGGCATACACAGCCAGCCCCGACCGGGTGTGCAGACCTTCGATGGCTTCCGGCAGAACCAGTCGCGCCGAGCCGGTCCGGCGCACCTGGCGCGGTGTGCCGGACCGAGCCTCGTCGCGCAACAGCACGGCGTCGGTATCGCTCAGGTCGTACATCCGGGCGACCCAATTGCGCCAGCCGATGGGCGTCGCCTCCGACAACGGCACGAGTTCGTCGCCGGAGTGGGCTTCCCACAGAGCCGCTCGGGCAGGGTGAACTGCGACGACCTCTCCCCGTGGCAGCGCCACATGACGCGAGACATGGGCGCCGTGCTCGTCGAAGATCAGCAGCGGGTCGGATGTGTCCACCACGGAGATCCGGAAGTGCTGGCCGGACTCCTCGTGCCGGAGCACTACCTCTCTGACCTGCCGGGGCACCGGCATCGAGGTCGGCGGCTGCGCTTCGTCAGCCGACAGCCCCCAGGCACGGCGAACATGGACCGTGGTGGTGTCGCCGTCGAGCGATGCCAGCCAGGGGATCTCGGCGTTCGATGCCGGGTGGGGCACTTCGACAATGATCTGGTCGTCGGTACGGGAGTAGGCGAGGACCGGTCGACGTGCTCGCGACGCACGGCCGGCGATGGCCGCGACCTCGCCGAACGGCCGCTCGTCCCATCGCTCGATCAAGGCGTCGAGCAGCAGGTTCGGAATGCCGGTGGACGCGGTGTCGAGATTGAGATCGTTGGCGAAGTCGGGATGCTCCAGGGTGTAGCCGGCGAACTCGATGATCCGGTCGACGATGTCGACAGCCACTTCACCGCCGAACTTCAAGAAGTTGCGTACGGGGACGTCGAGCTCGTTCATGCGATACTCGAGCCCCGGCTGTGTCAGCCACTCGAAGACCGCGGCCCCACTGGGATCACGCCCCTGCGCGACGTGCTGTTCGATGACGTCGACGAGGTCTCCGAGACAATGCACCGGAATTCCGGCATGAACGGCCATCATCTGCACGTACTGGGTTCCGAGGTCAGGGAATACCCGCATCCTGAACTTGCGCAAGTACACCGGAAGCCGCGCCCGCAGCAGGTTCTCGAAGTCCTGTTCACGTTCCAGATCGAGTTCGGACCAGAAGCTCTCCCAATACTTGCCCTGCTCGTAGTCGAGTCCGGCATGCCCGATCATGGTGGTGAGCGTCAACGCGGGAAATGTGTCGAGCAATCGAGACAGGCCGAGGCGGTGCCGGTGCTCCCGGATGACCTGGCCGAACAGATCTCGGGTACGCACGATCTCGTCGTAGTCGAGGTTGAGCTCAGCGAACAGCGATACCTGCTCGAGTCGCCGTGCTTGGCGGAACTCCTCGTTCCCGGCCTCGTCCCAGACGAACGTGTCCGGCATCGCCCCTCCACATCACCACCCCGTCGCCCGACACGGCAACAGAGAACCCACCGCTTTCGCCTGCCCATCATCGCACCATCGGGTCCGGTACGGAGTGGACTCGACTCCGGGATCTGTCCGCAGACGCACGGCCGACCGGTGACGATGCCGCTACCCTACGTTTCGTAGGCCGTGCGGCCGAAGGAGGAAGGCGGTGCGGGGTGGGGAGTCAGCTGACGGATCGCATTGTCGCGCTGCTGCGCAAGCAGTCCAGCCTGTCTGCCTCGCAGATCGCGGAGGCGCTGGCCGAGCCGGGCGTCAACCGCTCGGTCGTCAACCGCGTGCTCTATGCGGATTGGACCACCTTCGAGCAGGACGGGTCGAAGAATCCGCCGCAATGGTCACTGAAATCTGCCGTTTCCCCGATTCCGCCGGTTACCGAAGCCTCCGCCGGTGCGGCATTCCGCCGCACCCCGCGGACCCTGCGCGCTTGGCAACAGCGCGCACTATCGGAGTGGACGCGGCACGGCCGCAAGGGGATCGTCGAGGCGGTAGGGGGCACGGGCAAGACTGTCCTCGGCGTCCGGGTGGTCGCCGAGGCGATCGCGTCGGGCACCCCCGCGGTGGTGGTCGTCGCCGACGACGCTGTCCGCGCACGGTGGGTGGACGAGCTCGCCGACGCGGTCCCGGACTGCCGGGTAGCCGGATTGGGCAGCAATCCGGCCCGAGACGGCGAGCGTTCCTGGCACGTCGCGATCGTCACCGCGGCCACGGTTCCCCGGCTCCGCCAGATCGCCCCGCCCGCACAATGTTCGAATGCGCTCCTGGTAGTCGATGAACTCGAACGGTTCGGCTACGGTGGCTTCGCCCAGCTACTCACCGACCAGTTCACGAGCCGCCTGGCGCTCACCCGCGCACTGGATCGCGAAGACCAGGCGGTGCGGTCGCGGCTGCTCCCCTATTTCGGTCCCGCGATCCGTGGCTGCGATTATTCGACCGCCCACGCACAGGGCTTGCTGGATCCGATCGCCCTGATCCACGTCGGGGTCGAGCTCGGCACCGACGAGCGTGCGCGGCTGGCACGCCTCGACGCCCTTGTGGACCGTGAGTTCGAGACTCTGATCGACAGCTACGGTGCGCCGGGAAAGCCTGCCGATTTCGCGACATTCGTCGACACACTCGCCCACGGTCGCGGATCGGATGCCACGCGGCACGCGAAGCGCTATCTGACCGCTGTGGCCGAACGGACAACCTTGCTGGCCGAATGCCGAGCGAAGGTCGATCTCGTGAGCGGACTTCCCGGCGAGGTGATGACCGCGACCCCATCGGTCATATTCACCGACCGGCCAGTCGCGGCGGCGAAAGTCCACCACGCATTGACCACTCAGGGAATTCCAGCGGCTACCACCGCCACACCACTCACCCCTGCGCAGCGGACCGCGATGGCCGACAACTTCCGTAACCGGTCACTCACGGTGCTCGTCGAACAACGCGTACTCGATCCGATGATCGTCGTCGCTGCCGCGGAGATAGCGGTCCTACTGGCCCGCCACCGCGACGAAACCCAGTTGATCCAGCGGCTGGGGCGCATTCTCGGTCCGGGCAGCCACGCCCGCAGGCAACTCGTCGTCAACGTCTTCGTCTCGGGTTCCGTCGAGGATCCTGCCCAGGGTGATACCGACGTCGAGAACTCGCTGGGCTCGTTGATCGCCGAGACTGTGCGAACGGATCCAGCGGGCTTGGCCGCATTCCTCCACACCTGGCAGGGCTCGGCGCTCCACACACCGGCACCGACAGCCACCCGCTCGCCGCAGCAGCCAGTCCAGGTCGAACCGCAGCACGACCACCCGGAAAACCGCACCTCCTCGCGCGATCCTGGAACCGAACCGCGGCCGGCCTCCGAGCCGGCACCGGCACACCTTCGAGCGGCCGAACCGCTGTCCCCCGCGAGACCGAGCACCGAGGTCAGCACATCCGACAGTTCCAGCGCAGAGTTCGCCGACCTCGTCGCCGAACTCTCGAACCTCGGCCTCGTCGCGACGGGCGAGGAAGTAGGCGACCTGATCGGATATACCGATCCGGCCGACCTGCGCGCGCTGGCGGAAACCGCGGCCCGCGCCGAACAGCTCGTGTTCGCCGAGGTCGGTGGCGACAGCGACGATCTGCTCCTCCTCGGCACGGCGACGCACCACGATGTCCGGCGGCTGCGCGCAGCCGCGGCACGAATCACCGTGTGGGCCACTGCGTCCGAGGACCCGCTCGGCGGGATGTACGAGCTGATGTCCGACCTGGACGGTGTGCGTGTTCCGCCGCACCGGCTTGTCCAGATCGCGGCGTTCCTCCGCGGCTGCACCCCGAAGGCTTTGCTCTAGGGCGCGGCTCGGTCCTGCTCGGCGTTCGGCAACACGAGGGAGAGCATGGCGATCACGCGATCGTTCAGCTGTCCCTGCCCCAGCACGGACGCAGCATGGTGCATCAACGCCGCGCGATCACGCCAGCCGACAGCTGTGGCACTCTCGCCGAGGATTCCGGCCAGTTCGCGTCCGGGCACGTGTTCGATCGTGCGGGCGCCGAGCGTGCGTAGCCGGGTGGCCGGCTGTGCCGGCGTCCGGTAGGAGACCCACTCCGGGCGCCCGAGCTCCAGGTAGTCATCGGAGACGAGCAGCCCCTGTGTGACGGCGGCTTCCAACGCCCTATCGATGAGAGCGGGGAGCCGTTCGCGATCCTCGTCGTCCATGCGGACTCGTTCGAGCACCGTGAAGAGGCGACCCGCGGTCACCGGCCCCTCCACCTCGATCACCCGCAGCAGATCCGCCTTGACCGAGCCGACATTGTGGCCTGCGGATACGGCCAGCAGCTCCGCGAACGCGCGATACTCAACGATTCCGTCGGACTCGGCGACCGGCGCCTGCGGTGCCGGCCGGGACTCGCTCGCCACCTTTCGCGTGGGTGGCTCATCAACGGTGGCGGCCTCTGCAGGCGTCTCGGCAACGGGCTCATCGACATCCGGCCTGACCCAGTCGAAGCTGTCGAGCAGTTCGGTCAGCGGGATCGGCTCGAATGTCTGCGGTGGCACCGGTTCTGCGGACACCGGTACGGCTGTGGTCGCCGGCGCCGGCGCCGCGGCCGAAACCGGTTCCGCGGCAACCGGTGCCAGTCCGATCGAATCCAGCAACGCCCACAACGGTGCGAGCGCCTGCTCCGGGTCGGCGACGAAGGCCGACCGCCGAACCCGGAAGAACGGCCAGCCGCACCGCTGCAGATCCCGCTGCCAGCTCAACGCCTGCTGATAGGACTGCGGCCCGCTCCACGCGTCCCCTTCGCAGAGCACGGCAACCCGCCCGTGTCCGCCGACCACCACCATGTCGACGGTATGGATCCCCACGTCGTACCGGGCGATCACCCGGTAGCGCCGCGCCACGATCCGGTTGAACACCTGCTGTTCGAACACGGACTCGAACGGCGGCACCACCCGGTCCTCGCGCACCGGCGCTGGCAGCTCGAATTCCTCAGGCGCCGCGGCGCCTTCCACCGACAGGCAGTAATCGAGCAGCTGATAGCGCAGGTCGTTGGGGTTGCCGAGCTGCTCGAGCGACACCGAATGAAACAGCCACAGCTGGTCGGCTGCCCGTGACACCGCGACGTTGTACCGCTGGATCACCGACTCCGCCGATTGCGAAACCAACCGCGAATCCGGTCCGGGAGCTTTCACCATCGACAGGAAGATGACGTCGCGCTCGGCGCCTTGGAAGTCGGCCGCGTCACCACAGCGCAGCTGCCGCCGGACGAGTTCCTCGGGCGCAACGACGAGCAGCAGCTTGTTCCAGATCAGTTCCGCTTGGGCGGCTCCCAGCAGCGAAACGACGCCGAAGGTCTTCGACGCGTAGCGCGGGTCGGCCAGGCACTCCACGACCCGCGCGACGATTCGCTCGGCTTCGGCCTCGTTCACGTTGCTCTTGGTGCTGGCACCATCGGCCACGTACTCGGTCCGGATCGGCGGCAGCCGGTCGCTTCCGTAGACCCGCACGGGGATCAGCGGTTTGGCGTCCTTCGCGTAGGCGATCTTGTTGGAGAAGCCGATGATCTCCGGGACGCAGCGCCGGTGTTCGACGAGGGTGAGCCGGGAGGAGAAGCGCATGCCTGCGTCGTCGAACAGGCTTCGCTTGGTGTCGATCCAGCTCGCGATGTAGAGGTCGTCGGCGAGGTATTGCTCGGCGAGGCCACGCACCGTCTCGATCTTCACGCCGACCCCGGATGGTGAGACCTGCCGGTCGTCACCGATGACGACGATCCGTTTCGCGAGATACTGCAGAAAGACCGCTTCGGCCCCTGCCTGGGAGGCCTCGTCGATCACAACGACGTCGAACATGTCGGGTTCGACGTCGAGCTGTTCCACCACCCGGTAGATCGGCATGATCCAGACCGGCACGGCCGACCGGCACCGGCCCATGGTGCCGCGGATCTCGCGGCGTCTGCGGTCGGCGTGCACGCCGGTGCCTTTGCCGTAGCGCTGGACCAGCTTGACGTATTGCCGCAGATCAGTGCGTGTGCCCGGCCCGAGCCGCTCGGGAGCGACAGCCTTGTCCCACGCCTTGGTGACCGCGAGCTGGGTGGCTTCCTCGCGCAACCCGGCCTCGATGTCGTCGAGCTGGTCGAACAGTTCGTTGGCGGGCTCGGTGTCGACGCCGTCCAGCCAGGTGCCGAGCATGGCCCACGCCCACGCGTGCTCGAGTTCACCGAGTTGCCGGTCCCAGACCTGCGATACCGCGGTGGCGGTTACGGCTTCGCGCAGCTGTGGCAACGCCGCCATCCGCGAATCCAGCTCGGCGCGTCTGGCATACCGGGCGCGCAGCGTGTCGAGCTCGGCCAAGCGCGTATGCGCCCGCTGGTAGGCGTCGATATCGCGGCGGACCAGTGACTCGTGCAGCGCGTGCACGTTCGTGGTGGCGCCGGGCTGATAGCGCAGTCCGCCCACTCGCGCGGCGAGGGTGTCGAACAGTTCCGACGCCGCCGCCTGCTCGTCGATAGCGGTGGCCGCGTCGAAGGAGGCGAGCAGCGCGAGGCGCGCGCTCCGATCCGACCAGTCCGGCTCGGTCATCCCGTATCCGCGGAATTGCTGTCCCGCGGTGACCAATTCGGCGCCGACGGTGAGGAGGATGCGCAGTTGCTCCGCGTGTTCACGATGGTGCGCCAACCGCACGGACACACTGCCGGGCGCCGCGGCGGCCGCCCCCGATCCGGCCCACACCTCGTCGAGTTGCTCGACGAGCCGCTCGACTTTCTCGTAGTTGAGGAAGGATTGGAGCAGTTCCGTGGTGACCGGGATCCGGCCGTCCACTCGAACCTGTTCGAACAGCGGCGCCGCGTCCTTCACGAGCCGGCTGGTCGTGAGTCCCACCTTCGGCGCACCGTCCGGTCGCAGCTTGAGCGGGCCGTTCTTCTCGATGTGGCCGAGCACCGCTTCGGCGAGGGCGACGAGTGCGGCGCGATCGCCCCCGTTCACCCGAACCTGGGAAATACCGAGCTGACCGGTCAACGCTGTTGTGGGATCGAGCAGTTCGACCAGCCGAACACGTCGGCCGTGCCAGACGCCACCCCGCCCTCGTGCCACGTCGGCCACCGCGGCTCGAACCCAACCGTCGCGGCTACCCGCCAGTTCGTCGAGTTCCCTGTCCACCTTTCGCACCGTGGCGGTCAGCTCACCGCGGCTGGCCGGGGTAATGGCGCGGATCTGGTCGATCCAGGCCCGCGTCCCGGTCGCGACCAAGGCGTCGGCCCGCTCAGTCGCCTCGGCCAGTCGCGCGTACCACTGCGCGACTTGGGCGACCGGGGGCACGTCATGCACGGTGAGCAGGTGTGGCGCCGCGACCTCGGGATCTCCCAACGCTTCGTCGAGCAATAGCGTCCGCCATTCGAGAGCTTCGGTGGACGACACCGGAAGGACCGCACCGACACCCACCTTGTCCAGCCCCAGCATCCAGCCGTAGCGCGTCGCCTCGGACCGATGCCGCTGGATCAGTTCGGTCAACGTGCCCTGGTAGGGGCCGACCTGATGGCGTGTCACTTCCTGTTCGCGCCGGCGGAGCAGCTCCGCACCGACCCGCGCACGTGCCGCGCGCAATTCCGTGACCCGAGCATTGGCCGCCTCGACGCGCCGACGGGCGCCCGGCGCGTCGTGATCGTCGGCGGCGGCCGCGATGCGCTCCATCGACAGCTTCAGATCGTCGAAGTTGTCCCGGCTGGCACCGGCGACCGAGACACACAGGTCGCGCATCTGGTCCGGCAGTTTCCCGCGCACCTCGGCCAGTGCCCGATCGGTGTGCGCGGTGACGAGCACTCGCTTCCCCTGCGCCAGCAGGTGCGTGATCAGGGCCGCGGCGGTATGGGTCTTGCCGGTACCCGGCGGCCCCTGCACGATGGTGTGGGCATGGCAGTCCACGTGCTGCAGGATCGCCAGCTGGACGGCATTGAGTGGCAGCGGCAGGAAGCATTCGGACCCGTCGTGGACCATGGCGCCGTTGTCGGACGGCAGTTCCGCGGTCGGCACGTAAGCCGGATCGACCAGATTGCGCAGTCCGGCGGGAACCCGGCGCTGGTCCTGGATCCGGTCGGCGATGGTGTCGAGTACGCGAGTCAGCCCCCGCTTGCCGCGGGACCGGACGACGAGCGCGGGCGCGTAGTATCCGACCGGATTCGATGTCGGGGTGGCCGGGGACATCTCGTCGCGAAAGTCCGTATCCGGGCCGAGGCTGTGCAACAGCCTCCGCATGAGTGCGGCGATCGCGTCATGGTCGAATGGATCCACGCCACCGAGGAATTCGCGCTCCACGGCACGCAGCAGCGTGGGATCGATGATCTCGCCGGGATCGAGGAAGTCCGACAGTTCCATCGCCGCGCGGCCCGCGTCGAGGTCAAGACGCACCGTCAACGTTCCTGAGTCCGTGTCGAATTCGAACTTCACCGGCATGGTCAGCGCGTGTCGGCGAATGACCCCGGTTCCGCGCCGCCGCCACACGACACACCCCAGCGCCAACACGGCTTCCTTGGCTTCCGCCGCGGCGTTGATGTCGGAGTACATGCGGTAGATCGCCCGGTACCAGCGGTGCGCCGGCTCGTCGATCCGGGCACGTTCGGCCCAGCTCTGCCACCGCCGCAGCCAGCGCGCGAACCGCTCCGCGACCTCGGGATGGTCGGCGAGTCGCTCGGTCACTCCGTCGGCATTCACCCGTTCGGCGCGAGCGCGAGGTTCGGCAGTGTGATCGTCGAGCCGTCCGGGAACGAGCCAGCCACGAACGTCCGGATCCGGTGGATCGATGGGCGGGCTGACGGGAACCTTGTCCAACCGCAGAAACGGCTTGTCCTCCGACCCCGGGGTGTATCGGACCGCTTCGCTCGATGGCAGGTTGCCGAGCCACTCCACGGCCCCCAGGTCGTCGGTATCGAGGACGGCGTGCCCACCGACCCCCTGCACGCGAGCGAGAAACCGGAACAACCGCGACGCCCGATCCGCCAGATCGGCCTCCAGCACGGACCCCGGTTCCGCCATCCCGCATTCTCCTCACCCACACGCGAGCCAACCCGCACACGGTATCGCCAGCTCTCGAGCTCGCGCTACACATGCGCCGGGAAGACCGCCCTGATCGCGACCGATTCGTTAGCGAGGCCGACTGGGACCGCCGCCAGCACGAAAGCCGCTATCGAGATCCGGCCCGAATCTGGGCGATCATCTCCCCCAGCTGCACCACCCGCGGATCGCTCTCACCGTGCCAGGCCGACAGCTGTGCGTGCAGCTTCCGCAGTCTGGTCAGCGCGGCCCGCACCTGCCCACTGTGCACCTGGCAGGTGGCCAGCTGCCGCTGACAGAACATGACCTGATCGTCGTAGGGTCCGCGCTCGGCGGTGAGATCATCGATCAGGGCGCTGTACAGCGCGGCAGCCTGCACATAGTCCCCGGATTCGAGGCACAGGTCGGCCAGCCGAATCCTGGTGTCGACGACGTCGGCGTCGCGCGCGCCCAGGTGCGGGACCGCGACCTCGAGCACGTCCCGCAGTTCCCCGACCGCCGGGACGTACCTCGATTCGTCGGCGAGGTCACGAGCACGACGGACTGCCCGGTCGATGTCACCGCGGGTGAATTCATGTCCGGGAGCAGCATCGGCGCCCTGACGGAGTTGGGTCGGTGCTGTCCGGGTCGCCGCAGATGCCCCGACCGCCGTCGCATACAGCCGAGCCGGACTGGCCGGATCGACCCGCTCCAGCAGCCCGTCCAGCGCACCGACATAGCGCATCAGCACCGCGTGCACGGCTGCCGCGTCGGCGGGCCGATCGAGCGGGTCCTTAGCGAGCATGCCCGCGACCAGCACCGCCAGCTCCTCGGGCACATCGTGACGCTGCTGGGTGAGATCGGGCGCCGCGGCGTTCACCTGATTGAACATGGTGTCGATCTCCGAGCCACCGCGCATGGCCCTGACCCCGGTCAGCAGTTCATACATCACCAGACCGAGCGAATACAGATCCGTTTGCGGCACCACCGTTTTGCCGCGCACCTGTTCGGGCGCCATGTACTCCGGTGTGCCGATTCCCGACCCGGTGCGGGTGAGCCTGGGCTGGTTCGAGTCGAGGGCGACGGCGATCCCGAAGTCGAGTACCCGCACCGTGCCGTCGGCGCACAGCATCAGATTCGACGGCTTCAGATCGCGGTGGAAGATGCTGTGCCCGTGCGCTTCGGCGAGCACCGCCGCGGTTTGTGCGGCGATTCCCGCGACCGCGCCGACGGGCAGGCTGCCGCGCTTGGCCAGGATGCTGTCGAGGGTGACCCCGTCGATGTACTCCATGACCAGGAACGGCCGCTCGGGCGGCCCGGGGTCGATGCCCGCGTCGAAAACAGTGGCCATGCCGGGATGACTCATTCTGGCCATCAGCTCGGCTTCGCGCACGAATCGCCGTTCCCATTCCTCGGTGTCGGCGAGCCGGGGGTGGATGAATTTGACCGCGACTCTGCGTTTGAGCGTGCGGTCGAAGCCTCGATACACCTGCCCCATGCCACCGTGCCCGATGACCTTGATCAGTTCGTAGCGCTGCGCCACGATCCGCGGCGTCATCTCATTCCCCCAGATTTCCCGCCCCGGCGGGAGCGCGCAACATGCCCGTGGCCAGACCGGCCAGGCCGGCACCGACCAACCGTTCCATGGTCAACCGCTGTGCTCGCCAGGCACTTTCGATGTCCATCAGCCGCGCGATCGCCGCACCCGCAGCACGCTGCGCCCCGAGCGGCAGCCGGGGAAATTCCACCGTGAACAGGTCGACCGGCTTGCCTGCCTTCTCACCGGCGGCCCGGATGACCCCGGCCAGAAAGTCCGCGTCGATCACGTTCGGCGTAACCCGCAGCACCTGCACTCCCGGCGCTACCAGCACGTCGGCAGTGCAGACGCGGGCCACCATCGGCGCACCCACCGCGACCGCAACGTCACCCGGCTGCGCTGTGACCGCACCGGGAGTCGCCGGGTCACCGACCTTCGACGCGGCGCGCCCGAGCCGAATGTCCTTCGCGGTCATCATGTCCGATCCCACGGCAGTTGCCATGAGCGTGGGTGGAGATTCGAGCACGGCGAGCGCGCCCGCCTCGATCAGTTCCCCGAGCGTCACGGTCGGCAGCGGGCCCTCGCCTTGCTCGAGGTCCGGCGCATCCGGCGCCGAGAAGGTCGCGGCGACCTTCTTCAGCTCGCCATAGCCGAGGTTCTCCGTGGGTGGCGTTTCACGAGCCGTCCGCTCGGTCGGCGCGCCCGCCGCGTCTGCCACCACCCGCACCTCCCCGCCTGTCACAGCCCTGGTGACGACCACGGTAGCTCACCATGCCCGTGTGGCGCCCAGCACAGCCGCGAATCGATTGACATTGTTTTCACTCGTATTTATGCTCGAGGAGCGATCACCTGCAACACCTGAGGCTCGTTCGCCGATCCCCACCCTGTCACGCCCGCCGATACAAACATGCAGAATTCCGAATGAATGCCGTTCCCGGCACTACATTGGACCACTCTGCGTCGACCCATCAGGAGTGCAGCCCGATGACCCACAGTGTCGAGCCTCGCGAGCTCAACGTCGCCCCCGGCTCGATCGTGGTGGTCCGTGACGAGGAATGGCTGGTGACCTCGGCCGAGCAGGGCTCCGACGGCTGGCTCCTGCGCGTGCGCGGCCTCTCGGAACTGGTCGCCGACACCACCGCGACTTTCTACGACAGTCTCGACCACATCGAGGTCCTCGACCCCGCCCGCGCCCAGGTGGTCCCCGACGCCTCGTCCGGCTACCGCGATGCCCGGCTCTGGCTCGAAGCGCTCCTGCGCAAGACCCCGTTCCCCTACGGCGACCAGACCCTCACCGTCTCCACCCGCATGCTCGCCGACTCCCTCGGCTACCAGCGCGCCGCCGTGGCCAAAGCCCTCGACCCGCAGCACATTCGGCCGCGCATTCTGCTCGCCGACGCGGTCGGTCTCGGCAAGACCCTAGAAATCGGCATGATCCTGTCCGAACTGGTCCGCCGCGGCCGGGGCGAGCGCATCCTGATCGTCACCCCCAAGCACGTCCTCGAACAGATGCAGCACGAACTGTGGTGCCGCTTCGCCCTACCGTTCGTCCGCCTGGATTCGGCCGGCATCCAGAAGGTCCGCCAGAAGCTGCCCGCCACCCGTAACCCGTTCACCTACTACAAGCGCGCCATCATCTCGATCGACACCCTCAAGAGCCCCCGCTACAAGGCCCACCTCGAGCGCCAGCACTGGGACGCGGTGGTGATCGACGAGTCGCACAACCTGACCAATGTCGGCACCCAGAACAACGAGCTCGCCCGCGTCCTGGCCCCCAACACCGAGGCACTGATCCTGGCGTCGGCCACCCCGCACAACGGCCGCGAGGAGTCCTTCGCCGAGCTGCTGCGCCTGCTCGACCCCACCGCTGTCGCCGCGGACGGTTCCTTCACCAAGCAGGACGTGCAGTCCCTGCTGATCCGCCGCCACCGGCACCACGACGAGGTCGCCGCGGAGGTCGGCAGTGACTGGGCCGAACGTGCCGAGCCGGTCCACCGGCTGGTCAAGGCCTCCGGTCCCGAAGATGCTGTCGCCAGGGAACTCTCACAGGTCTGGTTGCACCCCGAGTCCGGCCGATCCCCGTATTCCGGCGAAACCAAGGGTTTGTTCCCGTGGACCCTCGCCAAGGCTTTCCTCTCCTCGCCTGCGGCGCTGCGCGAGTCGATCGATCAGCGCAGAGCCAAGTTGCGTGACAAGGGAGGCCCGCACACCCCCGAGCAGCACACCGAGCTGGGCGCGTTGACCAATCTCGCCGACCTGAATGACAAATCGTTCACCGAGACCGCGGGCAAACAGGGCGCGCTCATCACCCGGCTCCGCGAAATCGGGGTCGGCCCGAAGTCCTCGACACGTGCCGTCGTCTTCGCCGAGCGCGTCGCCACCCTGAAGTGGCTCGAAGAACTCCTGCCCGGCGCCCTTGGCCTGAAGCCAGCCAACATCGCCACGCTGCACGGCGGCCTTTCGGATGTGGAGCAGCAGGAGATCGTCGAGAGCTTCAAGCTCGAAACCTCCCCGATCCGTGTGCTGGTCACCGGCGATGTCGCGTCCGAGGGCGTGAACCTGCACGCCCAGTGCCACCACCTGATCCACTACGACATCCCGTGGTCGCTGATCCGCATCGAACAGCGCAACGGCCGTGTCGATCGCTACGGCCAGAAGTTCCCTCCGGTCATCTCCTCACTGATCCTGGAACCCTCGGACACTGAGTTCTCCGGTGACCTGCGCGTGCTGTCACGCCTGCTCGAACGCGAGAACCAGGCCCACACCACCCTCGGCGACGTCGCTTCCCTGATGGGCAAACACAGTGTCGGCGAAGAGGAATCGGCTATCCGCGACGTGTTGGCCCGCAAAACCACCCTCGACGACCAGGTCAAGACGGTCGAAGACGTCCTCGACGGCGACGATTTCGACGCCTTCTTCGCCCAGCTCGACCAAGACCAGCCCGTCGCCCTCCCCGAACTCCCCCGCCAGAGCCTGTACCCCACCGACATCGACTACCTCGACGAAGCCCTGCGCGCCGCCTTCAACGACATCCCCCACGCCACCCCCGACAGCGGCGGCGTCGGCTGGACCGTCCACCCCAATCACGGCATCGCCGAACTGATCCCACCCCGCGACCTCCGCCAGCGCCTGGCCCACCTGCCCCAGAACTACCGCGACAAGGGCCAGATCGACCAGCGCCTCAAACTCGCCACCTCCCGCCAGGTCGGCGACGCCCAGCTCCGCGCCGCCCGCCAGGGCAAAGGCATCAACGACACAACCTGGCCCGAAGCCCACTACCTCGGCCCCCTGCACCCCGTCCTCGACTGGGCCAGCGACCGCGCCCTCTCGGCCCTGGGCCGCAACCAGATCTTCGCCATCCGCGGCGATGTCGACGCCGTCACCGTCGTCCTGATGGGCACCCTGATGAACCGCCGCGGCCAGCTCGTCTCCCGCGTCTTCTCCACCGTCGAATTCCCCGACCCCGACCGCCCCACCTTCGCGATCCCCAGCCCGCTGGAGAACCTCGACTTCCTCCTCACCGAAACCGGCCTCGAGCCCGGCACCGCCAACCCCGGCCCGATCCCCGATCCGGAGCGCTTCCAACAGCTCATCCCCGTCGCAGTCGACCAGGCCACCAAGTCGATGAAACTCGTCCTCGACCACCAGGAACGCTCCGCCAACGAACGCCTGGCCCAGTGGCGCCGCCGCGCCGACCGCTGGCATTCCGGCGCCGAACAACTCGAACTGTTCGGCAGCCAGAAAAAGAAGGTCGACTCCTACGCCCGCCGCATCGCCGAAGAACAACGCCTCGCCGAATCCCTCGCCCCCACCCAGCAACTGGTCCGCCCCCTACTGGTGATCGTCCCCGGAAAGGACCAGTAACCGTGGCCTCTTTCGATTCCATCGTCGTCGGCGAGGACTGGATCAGCGAGCACTACTTCACCACCGATTCGGTGAAGGAGTCGTTCCACGGCAAGGTCATGGAACTCCGCAAAGCCTGGGACGCCGAAGCCAAGGAAGGCCGCAAAACCGTCCGCAGCAGTCTGCTGTCTGCCGCCGGCGACCTGCACACCATCCTGGGCTCGCTCGCCGAGAACCCCGAAGCCGCCCCCAAGGCGCACGCCATGGTCCGCGAGGCGTTCGGCTTCCAGGGCGAGCTTGCCCCCTTCACCGCCGAACGCGCAGGCTCCGAGCTGGTCATCCCCGACGCTCAGCTCACCGGCACCCCGAACGTGCTTTTCGTCCAGGCGAACCCGGTCGAATCCATCGAGGACTTCCTCGGCGAAGGCACCCTGATCACCGCCGCCACCGAGGAGAACAAGCCCCTCGAATCGGCCTCCAAGGCAGTCTCGGCCGCCTACCGTTCCGATACCCCGCCCGCGTTCGTCGTGGTCCAGGCAGGCCGCTGGCTCCTGCTGACCGAAGCCGAACGCTGGGCCGAAGGCCGCTACCTCGCCCTCGACCTCCTCGTCGTAGCCGAACGCCGCCACGACGCCCGCGGCGGCGAAATCGACCGCGCCGCAGCCATCTTCGGCCACCAGTCGCTGCGCCCCGACCCCGACGGCAACATCTGGTGGACCGGTGTCCTCGAGGACTCGGTGAAACACACCGTCGGCGTCTCCAAAGACCTCCGCGAGGGCATCCGCCTCTCCATCGAAATCATCGCCAACGAAGTTGTCCGCCGCCGCCGCGCCCGCGACCTCCCCGTGGACGGCATCGACGGCAACGAACTGGCCAAGCATTCCCTGCGCTTCCTGTACCGAATCCTGTTCCTCCTGTATGCCGAGGCGTCCCCGGAAATGCAGGTCCTCCCGACCGGCGCCGCCGAATACGAGGAGGGCTACGGCCTCGACCGCCTCCGCGAACTCACCCTCACCGAACTCGTCTCCCACCACGCCCGCACCGGCACCCACCTGTACGAGTCACTGAAACGCCTCTTCGACCTGGTCGACCAGGGCCACCAGCCCGCCGTCCGCGAGAACGTCACCGACGACCCCGCACCGGGCCTCGAATTCAACCCCCTGCGCGCGGACCTGTTCTCGCCCAAGGCAACTGCCTTGATTGACGAGGTCGGCCTCGGCAACGAGGCCACCCAACAGGTCCTCGCCCACCTCCTTCTCACCAAGGAATCCAAGTCCCGCAAGGGAGCCGACCGCGGCTTCATCAGCTACGCCGAACTCGGCATCAACCAGCTCGGCGCCGTCTACGAGGGCCTGATGTCCTACACCGGCTTCTTCGCCGAAGAGGACCTCTACGAGGTGGCCAAGGACGGAAACCCGGAGAAAGGTTCCTGGGTGGTCCCGGTCACCCGCGCCGACCATCTGTCCGCAGCCGATTTCGTGCGCGTGGAACACCCCACCACCCGCGAGCTGCGCCCCGTCGTCCATGCCAAGGGCACCTTCGTCTTCCGCCTCGCCGGCCGCGAACGCCAACAGTCCGCCTCGTACTACACCCCCGAAGTCCTCACGAAGTTCGTCGTCTCCCAAGCCCTCGAGGAACTCCTCGACCAAGACGGCGTCCGCACCACCCCCGACGACATCCTCTCCCTCACCATCTGCGAGCCCGCCCTCGGCTCGGGCGCCTTCGCCATCGAGGCCGTTCGCCAACTCGCCGCCGAGTATTTGAAGCGCAAGCAAGAGGACCTAGGCGAACTGATCGACGCCGACCAATACACCGTCGAACTCCAAAAGGTGAAAGCCCACATCGCCCTCCACCAGGTCTACGGCGTAGACCTCAACGCCACCGCCGTCGAACTCGCCGAAATCTCCCTCTGGCTCGACACCATGGTCGCCGGCCTCCAAGCCCCCTGGTTCGGCCTCCACCTGCGCCGAGGCAATTCGTTGATCGGCGCCCGCCGCGCGGTGTACATGCCCACTGAGCTCACCAAGAAAGCCTGGCTCAAATCCGTCCCCAAGGACGTCCCCCTCGGCACCGAAATCGGCACCGGCATCCACCACTTCCTCCTCCCCGCCGAAGGCTGGGGCGCCATCGTCGACACTGCCGAAGCAAAAACCTACGCCCCTGACAAGCGCGAAGAACTCCGCCTCTGGCGCAACGACATCCGCAAGTCCCCCACCAAACCGATCGTCAAACGCCTCGAAGCCCTCGCCCAACGCGTAGAAACCCTCTGGGATTTCACCCTCCGCCGCCTCACCATCGCCGAATCCGAAATCCGCCGCGACCTACACCTGTGGCGCAGCGACCCGATCGAGCACGTCCCCGCAGTCAGCCGCGAACAGATCGAAGCCGTCCTCAACGACCAGAACGGCCCCTACCAGCGCTTGCGCCGGGTGATGGACGCCTGGTGCGCTCTGTGGTCCTGGCCCGTGACCGGAGATATCGCCGCACCGGACTGGGACCAGTGGATCGGCGGCCTTGAGGCATTGCTCGGCACCACCGCCAAGGCGGGGAAGTTCGAGAAGTACGGCCAGACGAGCTTCGCCTCCGACCTGGACTGGCACGAACTCGATGTCGCCGAGGACAGCGACCGCGTCTTCGCCCAGGCAAAATCCATCGAGTCCGCCACCGCCGAGTTCCCCTGGCTGACAGTCACTTCCCGGATCGCCCGGGCACAGGGCTTCCACCACTGGGAGCTGGACTTCGCGCCGGTGTTCGCACGCGGGGGGTTCGACCTTCAGGTGGGTAACCCGCCGTGGGTGCGGCCTGACTGGGATCAGGCGGGGGTGCTGGCCGAGTTCGATCCGTGGTGGCAGTTGGCGCTGAAGCCGTCGGAGGCTGAGAAGAGGGCCAAAGCCGAGGCGGCGCTCGCTGTTCCCGCCGTCCGGGCGACACTGCTGGATGAACGAGCAGCGCAAGCGGGTCAGAACCAGCACGTCGGCTCCGGCATCGACCGGCCGGTTCTCGCCGGGCTACAGCCCGACCTGTATCGCTGCTTCATGGAGCGGACGTGGCGATCGTCGTCCGCGCGGGGTATCACCTCACTGATCCACCCCGAGAGCCATTTCACCGAGGCGAGGGCGCAGGGCCTTCGGCGAGCTTGCTACCGGCGGCTCAAGCGGCACTGGCAGTTCCGCAACGAGCTCAGCATCTTCTCTGAGATCAACCACACCCGGCAGTACGGCGTCCACGTATACGGCGGTGACTCCGATGTTTCCTTTCTTCAGGGCTCGGCGCTCTACCACCCCGACGTCCCCGCCCGCTCTCTCCAGGCCCGCCGTTCGGGCAACGACAGCTCCACCATCGTCCCCGGCGTGAAAGACCCTGACGGGAAATGGGACGTTCGCCCCCACCCCGAACGCATCATCGAGATCACCGAAGCCGACCTCGCCGGCTGGGCCACCCTCATCGACGAACCCGGCACACCCGCCGCAGAGGCCCGCATGCTCTACCCGGTGAACCGCGCCAGCGCGGCCGTCCTCGACAAGATCGCCGCCGCACCCCGACTCACCGACATCGACTTCCAGTGGACCGCAGGCTGGCACGAATCGGCAGACCGCAAACTCGGCTACTTCGAATCCCGCTCCGCCATCCCGAACACCCTGGACGACACCATCTTCCAAGGCCCCCACCTCACCGTCGCCACCCCGATCTACCAACAGGGCAACCCGACGATGCGCAGCAACGTCGACTACTCCCCCATCGACCTCACGTCGATCCCAGAAGACTTCATCCCAAGAACCAACTACCAGCCCGCCCGCCCACTCCCCGAGTACCAAGCCGCCTACCCGAAGTGGAACAACGAACCAAGCTCGTCCTACTTCCGCCTCGCCTGGCGCGAAATGTGTGACATCGCGACTGTCCGCACGCTGCAATCAGCACTGCTCCCACCGGGCCCGACACATGTGCATGCTGTTCACACGCTCACCTTGCCTGGCAACGATCGCGGCCTGGCTGTCCTTGCGGGCATGAGCCATTCGATCGTCACCGACTTCATGATCAAGGTGATCGGCAACGCTCACATCAAAGCGTCTACGTGGCAACAACTTCCGTTCCCCATCGATCACCCACTGACGCCCCACTTGATCCACCGCACCTTGCGCCTGAACTCACTTACATCCGCATACGCCCCTCTCTGGTCCGAACTGTACGACCCAACCTGGCAACAGGACTCCTGGGTCCCCACCATCCCCACGCCCGACCACTCGAGACCCCCACTGGGCAAGATCTCCCCGGAGTGGACATGGCACACCCCCCTCCGCACCGACGCCGCCCGCCGCCAGGCCCTGATCGAGATCGACGCAATCGTGGCAGTAATGCTGAACATCACCGCCGAAGAATTGCTGACAATCTACCGAACCCAATTCCCGGTCCTCCAAAAATACGAACGCGAAGCCCTCTACGACCCCACCGGCCGCCAACTCCCCACCAAACTAGCCACCGAACACCGCAAGAAAGACCCCCTCCACCTATCCGACCCCACGATTGACGACCTAACCTACACCACACCTTTCACCCCGGTCGACCGCGAACGTGACATTAAAATCGCTCACAGCCATTTTATCGCCGCAAGCCTGAAGCCCATATAGAGCTAAGGAAAACTAACCTTCGAGAATCACAGTTTTAATCTCAACCTCCCAGCGTAGCGATTTGCAATCGAGAAGGAAGGACAGGAAATTGTCAAAGATTATTTCCCTCTTCAACAACAAGGGTGGCGTTAGCAAGACAACCACAACCTTCAATCTGGGTTGGATGCTTGCAGAGAAGGGGCACAAAGTAGTCATTGTCGATGCCGACCCACAGTACAACCTGACCGGTATGATACTCGACCTGTAAAGAACAGGACGCCCTGTCAAAGTTCTATCGAGAAAACCCAAAACAGAACATCCGGGACGCGCTTGAGCCCGCGTTTGCATCTCGACAAATTGCACTTTCTCCGATCGAGTGTATCGAGATCAACGGCTGCCCAAATTTGCATCTAATCCCCGGTCACGTAGGACTCGCGGAATACGAAGTATCACTGGGGATCTCCCAGCAACTGTCAGAGTCTGTCCAAACACTGAGAAACCTGCCTGGAAGTTTCTACCATCTGATCACTATAACCGCCAAGAAGTACGACGCGGACTACATCCTCCTCGACCTCAGTCCAGGCCTTGGGTCAATTAACCAGAACCTGGTTTCAGTCTCCGATTATATGATTGTTCCCGCCAGTCCTGACGTATTCTCTGTTATGGCCATGGACTCCCTATCTCGCGTGATACCACGGTGGGCAGCATGGGCAAGAAACGCAAGCACGATGGATATCCTGCGCGAAGCCGACTACCCTTTCCCGGCCACTCGACTAAAGTTCCTTGGTACGATCATTCAAAAGTATCGGATCCGAGCAGGTGGCCCTTCTGCGGCATTCCAACGCTACTTCACAGATCTGGACAGTGCCGTTATTCAAACGTTGCGACCTGCACTCAAGAATTCAGACCTACTCCTGGAACCACAAGTTTATGACGATGCCGGACTGGGCGAAGAACTTCGCCTCGAATCGATACCCGACTTCAACAGTCTAATAGCAGAGTCGCAGCGCACACGGAAACCGGTCTTCTCGCTCACTCAAGCCGAACTGAATAAGCAAGGTGTTGTCTGGGACAACGCCGAGCAAAGCATTGATTCGTTCCATAAGATATTCACAAGCCTCGCCGACCGGATCGAGAAGTTGACAGCAAAGTGACCCGAGTGCGTCTTGCCGTATTCGAGATAAACATCCAGCGCGCTTCCGAACTGGTAGGCCTAAGGGATGTCCCGTAAGCCGTTGAGCAGCAACGGGTATCGTGTCGCGGGTGGTGATCTCGGCGTCTGACCCGGTGATGGTGGAGTTGTTTTCCGGGCTGCGGCCACGCACGTTCGCTCGCCTGATCACCCCGTTGCGGCGCGAGGGCGCTGATCGGCCGTTGCGGGGCCGGCCTTGGGGGTTGTGTTTCGAAGACCGGGTGTTGCTGGTGGCCTCCTACTGGCGGACCAACCTCACGATGCGTCAGCTCGCGGCGGTTTTCGGGGTCTCGAAATCGGCTGCGGCCCGGGTGATCGATGACCTGGGGCCGGCGTTGGCGCTACGGCCCCGGGCCCGGTTCGGCCGTGGTGCGGTGTTGATCGTGGACGGGACCCTGGTCCCGACCCGTGATCACAAGGTCGCCGCCCAGAGTAAGAACTACCGGTACTCGACCAATCATCAGGTCGTGATCGATGCCGACACCGAGCTCGTCGTCGCGCTCGGGCGGCCGTTGCCGGGCAACCGCAACGACTGCCGGGCCTGGACCGAGTCCGGTGCGGCCGAGGCTTGCCGCAACGCGGTGGTGATCGCTGATGGCGGCTACCAGGGCACCGGCTTGATCATCCCGCACCGCCGCTCACCTGGTGTCGAGCTGCCGGAATGGAAACAGGCACACAACAAGTCCCACCGCAAGGTCCGCGCCCGTGTCGAGCATGCCTTCGCCCGGATGAAGACCTGGAAGATATTGCGCGACTGCCGGATGCACGGTGGTGGGGTGAGTGTCGCGATGTCCGGGGTGGCGAGGCTGGCCAACCTTGCCCACGCCTGCTGATTCCTGGCCGGTGGACCGGCACTGTCACCGAGTCAGACTTAGAGCTCCTATCGGGTTCGGTTGCTGAGTCGTCGCCAACAGATCAGTGCCGCACCGAGATTCAGGAGGCCGTAGTGGATGTCGGTGCGACGTTCCCACCGGATGGCCAGGCGTCGG
>NZ_JBHSBA010000010.1:0-998 GCF_042650365.1 Nocardia rhizosphaerae | reverse complement strand
CTTTTCACCTTTCCCTCACGGTACTAGTCCGCTATCGGTCACCAGGGAGTATTCAGGCTTACCGGGTGGTCCCGGCAGATTCACAGCAGATTTCACGGGCCCGCTGCTACTCGGGAGACATCCACAAGAGCCTAGGAGTTTTCGTTTACCGGACTATCACCGTCTATGGCAGGCCGTTCCAGACCACTTCAACTAACACCCAGGTTTCTGACTCTCGCCCTGATCGGCAGATCAGAGAAGAATGTTCCCACTACCCCAGCAAGACAACGACTGCCGTCTATCACATCAAGCTGGTTTAGCCTCTTCCGCTTTCGCTCGCCACTACTCACGGAATCACTGTTGTTTTCTCTTCCTGTGGGTACTGAGATGTTTCACTTCCCCACGTTCCCTCCACACACCCTATATATTCAGATGCGGGTAACACGACATCACTCGTGCTGGGTTTCCCCATTCGGAAATCCTCGGATCTCAGCTCGGTTGACAGCTCCCCGAGGCTTATCGCAGCCTCCTACGTCCTTCATCGGCTCCTGGTGCCAAGGCATCCACCGTACGCTCTTAAACACTTACTAACAAAGATGCTCGCGTCCACTGTGCAGTTCTCAAACAACACACCCACTCGCAATCAAGTTCCGGGATTTACTCGGCTGACGCCGGCAATGTCTCGAAGATCCGAGCGGATCGTTTGTCTTGCCTTGAAAGACACTCGCGTGTTCTTTCAGGACCCAATAGTGTGCCGGTATACCCATCGCGACCAACCACTGTGGATTGATCGAATGCGATGAGAGTGTCAGTGTTCCACCCATGAGCAACTGCGGCTCCACGAATGGGAGCTCAAACAGCCTCTGCCAGAACAAGATCCAACCTCTGTTGGTTTGCCTGGAGAATGCTCCTTAGAAAGGAGGTGATCCAGCCGCACCTTCCGGTACGGCTACCTTGTTACGACTTCGTCCCAATCGCCGATCCCACCTTCGACGGCTCCCTCCCACAAGGGGTTAGGC
>NZ_JBHSBA010000009.1:0-139370 GCF_042650365.1 Nocardia rhizosphaerae | reverse complement strand
GGGTATGAGAAGCGGAACCAATACAAATATTGGCACTGACATTCATCGACACACTATTGAGTTCTCAAAGAACACACGCACAAGCAGAACACCCACAACTATTCGCAGGGGGTTCCGCCAGGCAGGGTTCAAACCTAGCTCACACACTCGACCGGAAGCAAATCCGGCTGGCATGAGCCTTACTACTGGTATTGTCGGCGCTCATCGTCCAACCTCGTTTTCCCTGGTACTCGGTACCGGGTCGGTGTCCGTGTCGCTCTGACCTGAATTAATTTACGTCTCCACAATTGCGATGTCAAATTCCCTAGTCAGACGGCGTTTCACCGGCGACGTCGGGTCGGTGGCGTGCGGAACGGACGAGAGAGGTGAAGTCGATGCGGAGTCGGAAGCGGCTGGTCTTGGCCGGAGTGGTGATGGCGGGTGGGCCGGTCGTCGTGGCGGCGGCCTCGAACGCCGCACTGTGGGTGTTGTCGTCCGGGCATCGCAGCGATGTCGCCGGTGCGCCCGCCGTGCCGGTGGTGATCGTGCCGGGCGCGAAGGTGGCCGCCGACGGGACGCCGATGGCCTATCTGCGCGGACGTTTGGACGCGGCCGTCGCATTGGTGACCGCCGGGAAGGCGGCGGGGATTCTGTTGTCCGGAGACGCGGGCGGGACCTCGGGCGACGAGATCGCGGCGATGACGAAGTATCTGACCGGACATGGGATCGACCCGGCGATCGTGCGGTCCGATGAGCAGGGATTGTCGACCAGGGCTACCTGCGAGCGCGCCCGGTCGGAGTACGGGGTGGAGCGCGCCATCATCGTGAGCCAGTATCAGCATCTCCCGCGGGCGGTCGCGTGGTGCCGGGCGGCGGGGATCGAGGCCGACGGCGTGGTCGCGGGGTGCGAGTGCAGGCGGTCGACTTTGGTGCGCAACACCGTCAGGGAGTGGTTGGCCGCACCGAAGGCTGTGGTGGCGATGCTGCTCGGCTAGCGGGCTCGGATTCACCTCGGCGCCCTCCGCCGCCACCACGCGCGCAGGCACTCGGAAGTCGAAAGTTTCCGGGAGCCGAGCGTAATCCGTTGCTCGACGCCACTGGGAGGTTACGGGGCTTGCCACGGAGGCCCGGCGACCAGAACCCGGCACCATTCACGCACCTGTGCGCGCAGCGTGTCGCGAGCGGGGGGATCCGGCGGTGAGACAGTCGTAGGCGAAGTCGAGACCGTACACCCGCTCGCCGCACTCAGGTCCCGCCAACGTGGATTCGTCGTCGAGGAAACCGCCTCTGAGGACGTACAGTTCGGCAGCGATCCGGCCGACGAGGTCGGTGGGCGCACCACCACCCGCCAGCAGGATCTCGGCCTGAGCCTGCGCACGCCGTACCCGAACAACGAATTCCCGCTCGGCCCATGCCGACCCGGTGTCGTCGAGCAGCCCGAGCTCGGCGACCGCGACACGGAAGAGCGAGCGGACGTCGCGGCCCTCGTTCCGGTGCAGGCAGGCCAGCTCGAGCAGGGCAGGGGAATCGAGGCCGCGGGCGATCGCCCCGGCGGCCACCATCGACAGGTTCAGGTCCCGGAGCTCGTTGACCGCGACACGGTCGACGACGCGGTCCAGTTCGTCCACGCGGGTCAGCGTGCGGTATGCCGACGGCTCGGTCAACCGGGTTTCAGTTCTGACGTTTCCGTGCTCGCGGATTGGTCAACCACTGTGGCGGTCCTGACACGGGGCCGATCAACGCTCGTCGAGGGGGGTATGTGCGCATCATCAAGGCAATGGGGATCGCGGTGGCAGTCATGGCAGCCACCGTCGTCGGCGCGGGCTCGGTGGCCGCGTCGCCGGAGCAGAAGGAGAACATCTTCATCGACGTGAATGTGCTCGGATGCTCGTTCGGGGCCGGGCTCGGCGGTGATGTGCTCGTCGCGCTTGGCGGCGGGGGCGGGTCGAGTGCGCTGGTCTCGTCGTCGCTGGCGGCGCGGCTGCGGGCCGCGGGGTGCCTGCCGCAACTCTAGGACCTGCGTCGATGGTCCCGTCGATGCGGACGGGACCACCGGGGAGGAAATGCCACGGCAATCGCGATCGCGTACCGTGTTCGGGGTTGTCAGCATGATGGCCGACCGATTGGGGTGCGTCGTGAGTGGGTCCGAGCACGCCGCGCGGCTCGTACGTTTCTGGCAGACCGTGGAGTTGTTCGGTCCGCGGCGGGTGCCGGAAGTGGGGGCGCTGGGCGAGAACGGTGTCGTCGTCGAGCTGGCCACCGAAGAACCCGCCCCATGGGAGGAAGTGTCGGCGCTGCCTGACCTGCCCGCGGGGTGGGTGTGGCAGTTCGTGGTGTTCGGTGGGCTGTTCGGCCTCGGTCGGGCGCGGGAGGCGCTGGTCCGGGTGTTCGGGGACGACGAGCTACCTGCCGATGCTCGGCGCGCGGGGACCACGGCGGCGTTCGCGGTGACCCTCACCGAGGACGGGGTGGTCGTCGGCGGGTCGGCGAGGTTGTCCGGGCTCGCGTGGGCGGTGAATCGGCTGCGCTCCCCCGGCCCGGCCGATCCGGGCTGGGCCGACGGATTCGACCGGGACGCAGCGGCGTTCACCGCCGCGTTCGACACCATGACCAGAGACGCCGCGCTCGGCGGCGAGCAGGTCGCCGAGTTGCCGCGCTGGCGCGCACTGGATATGGCAGGCCGCGGAGTCGGGGCGTCGTTGCTCGCGGCGGGAGCGGACGGCATGGTCTCGCCGGGGCTGGCGGGGATGTCGGCGCTGGCCTTCGCCGAACGACTGCTGCCGCAGGACCCGGAGGCAACTCCGGAAGCGCCGCGGCTGACCGGACGCGACCTGCAGACCTTCACCGGGGAACTGTGCGCGGCGCTGGGGATCCGCTCGGAGCTGCGCGCGGGTGGGGTCCGCGTGGCGTGCGTGCCTGTCGCGGCCCGCGATGCCGACAGCACCGCCGCCGAGGACCGGCTCGACGGCGGGCTCGGCGCCGACCTGGCGCAACTCGCGGACGCGGTGGACCGCGGTGACATCGGCGCCGCGCTACGGGACTACCTCGCCGCGACGCAGGCGCTGCCTGTCGAGCAGCGGGTCGATGTCCGGCAGCGGCAGGACGTGGTCGTCGAAGGGCTGCTCCCGCAACGGATTCCAGATGGCCGCTGGCCGGGCGATCCGCTGGTGTCCGGGCAGCAGTTCGCTGTCGATCAGGCGATGGCCGAACTGGGCGACGGCGCCGGGATCTGCACGGTGCACGGTGCGCCGGGGACCGGTACCACCACCATGCTGCGTGACCTGCTGGCAGGCATCGTGGTCGAGCGGGCCGCCCGGCTGGCCGGCTTCGAGGATCCGCTGACGGTGTTCGCCGATGTCGTCGAACAGGTGCGCATCGCGAAGAACTACACGGTCGGGGCGCATCGCCTCGCACCGGAGGTCACCGGGTTCGAGGTGGTACTCGCCACCGGGAGCGACGCGGCGGCGACCGATGTGGTCACCGAGATCCAGCGGCGCGACGCGGTGGACTGCGAGATCGACCATTTCGCCGAACTCGCCGAACTCGTGGGCGACGGGCCCGCGTGGGGCCTGGTCGCGGCGACCCTCGGCGAGGGACGCCGCACCGTCGGCGAACGATTCTGGTTCGGCACCCGGTTCGCCACCGAACACAAGATCAGCGCGACCAGCAGCGGCATGCTCGACCTGCTCAAACAGGCTGAAGCGGAACCGGATTCGGTGCCGGAATGGGCGGGTGCGGTGCGTGATTTCGCGGCGCGGCAGGCCGAGGTGCGCAGGCTGGCGCAGGAACGGCAGGATGTCGCCGACGCCGTCGCCGACCTGCCGGAGATGAACGCGAGCCTGTCGGCGCTGTCCACCGACATCGCCAATGCCGATACCGCGCACGCGCACTGGCGCGAACGGCACCGGCTGGCGACCGAACATCTGCGGGCCGCACAGGCCACCCACCATCGGGTCGGCAAGCTACTCGGTGAGCACGGCGGACAGAAGCCGGAATTCCTTGCCTCGCTGTCGACCGGGTTCCAGGCGGGGCGGCGGTGGAGCGCGCGCAGCAACGACCTGATGCGGGAACGGCACATCGCCGAATCGGAGATGCGGCGCAGGCAGACCGAGGTCGACTACACCCGCGACCAGTGGGCGGCCGCCGCCGAACACGGGCGCGGACTGATCCGGGATCATCTGGCGCTGACCGAGCGCAGGGCAGCGGCGCTCGACCGGATCGAACGGGCGCGTGAGCACTGGTCGCACACCATTCCGTTCGGCGATGTCGCCGCCGACGACGCGCAGTTCCAGCTGTGCAATCCGTGGGCCGACGAGCAGTACGCGACCGCGCGCCGGGAACTGTTCCTGTCGGCGCTGCGGCTGCACCGTGCCTTCCTGCTGCGTGCGGCGCCACGGGTGCGCGACAACCTGATCGTCGCGATCGCGCTGATCAGGGGCGAGCTGGCCGAGGCACCGAAACCGGAGACCGTCGCGGCCGCCTGGCAGACGCTGTTCCTCGCGGTGCCGATGGTGGCGACGACATTCACCGTGCTGCCACGGCTGTTCGCCGGACTCGGGCGTGAGGCACTCGGCTGGCTGTTCGTCGACGACGCCGGACGCGCCGCACCGCAGGCGGTGGCCGGTGGGCTGTGGCGGGCGCGGCGAGCGGTGATCGTCGGGGATCACCGGCAGCTCGGGCCGTCCGGGATCCTGCCGACCTCGGCACAGCGGGCACTGGTCGGGCAGTTCGGGCTGGACCGGGAATGGCTGCCCGACCTCGCCTCGGCCCGGCAGGCGGCCGACCGCGCGGTGCGGGTCGGGACCTGGCTGGCCCCGGCCGACGCGCAGGCTCCGGTCTGGGTCGGGACGCCCCTGCGGGTACATCGGCGCAGCGACCTGCCGATCTTCGAGCTCACCCATCGGCTGGCCTACGACGACGATCTGCTGGTGTTCGGCACACCGGACCGGCCCGATTTCCCCGGACAGAATCGCTGGATCGATGTGCGATCGTCACGGGCGGAGGGCAACTGGATTCCCGGCGAGGGAGCGGCGCTGGCCGAGCTGCTCGACGAACTGGCCGGCGACGGCGTCGCGCCGGGTGACATCCGGGTGATGAGTCCGTTCCGCGATGTCGCCGAGGGCGCGCGGGAGGTGGCGCTCGCGGTCTTCGGGACAGAGTTCGCCACCCATCAGGTGGGGACCGTCCATGGGGCGCACAGCAATTCGGCCGAGGTGGTGGTGCTCGTGCTCGGCACCGCGCCCGCGGCAGGCGGTGCCCGGCGCTGGGCGGCGGCCAACCCCGATGTGCTCAATGCGGCGATATCGCAGGCGCGGCGACGGGTGTATGTGATCGGCAATCACCGGTTGTGGAGCAGCCAGCGGTATTTCGACCAGCTGGCCGCGCACTGGCCGGTATCGGCCGAACAGGCTCGTCAGACGGTCAACCGGTAGAACCGCCAGAAACCGAAATCCTCGATCGGGAGGATGTCGACCGCCGAGAAGCCGGCGCGCTCGGCGTATTCGGTGAGGGTGCTCGCGCGCATGACGGTGCCGGTGGCGGCCGAACCGGGATGGGCCATGCCGTCGGGCAGGCAGACCAGCAGGCTGAAGCCGTACATCAGCCGGTCGACCTCGCCCGCCGGTGCGGTGAACTCCCCGTCGACGGCTTCGTCCATGATCACCACCGCGCCGCCGGGGCGCAGCGCCGTGCGCATCGCGGTCAGCACCTCGACCGGATGCGGCATGTCGTGCAGGCATTCGAACGCGAACAGCACGTCGAAGCTGTCCGCGGGCAAGGCGGTGGCGGCGTCGGCGTGATGGAAGTGGACGCGGTCGCCGAAGTCGGCCGCGTTCGCGCGGGCCATGGCCACCGACGGTTCGTCGATGTCGTAGCCGTCGATCAGCAGGTCCGGGTAGGCGCGGGCAAGGGCGATCGACGACCAGCCGCCGCCGGGACCGATATCGGCCGCGCGGGCGTTCGGCGCCGACAGCACGGCGTGGATATCGGGAACGCCGGCCAGGCCGGCGGCGAGACGATGCTCGAACCACGGGCGGTTCATGTCGGACTGGGATTCGCGCATGTCCGCGCCGTATTCCGACCAGCCGACGCCGCCGCCGTGCCGGTACGCCTCGACCAGCGCGGGCAGCTGCACGGCGGCACCGGCCAGCATGCGGGCCAGCGGGGCCAGATAGTTGAGGCTGCCGCGATCGGTGAGTACTTCGGCGGGGCCGGCGGGGAGGGCGAATCTGCCGTCGGCGTCGACGGACAGAACGCCGGTCGCGGCCTGCTGTTCCAGCCACTCCCGCGCATAGCGCAGGTTTCCGCCCGCCCGCGCGGTGAGTTCGAGCGCGTCGGCGGGGCCGTGCTCGGCGAGCGCCTGATACCAGCCGAGCCGATCGCCGAGGTGTATCGCCAGGACGTCGACCGCGCCGAGCGCCGCGCCGAACAACCGCTCGGCGAACTGCTCGCCTGTCTGCTCCGCTGTGTTCACGATCGATCCTCCCGAGTGCGCGGTTCCGGGCCGGGCGGCCCGCATGTAGCGATCTACGGTCAGGCCGGGCGCGCGGTTCAACGATTCGGTCTCTATCCGCCGGGTTTGCCACGCGTTCGCGAGACACTGGCCGGTGGGTTCCACGATCGGAGTAGTCATGAGAGCAGCCGCCGTCCTCGGATCGACCGCGATCGGCATCGCCATCGCCCTGCCCGCGACCGCGGGCGCCGATCCGCTCACCGATTTCCTCTGTAACAGCGGGTCGAGCCAGTTCTGCCCACCACCGCCACCACCGCCCGGCGACAACTGCCACGCTTCGTACGACCCGTGCGTGCCGATCGCCAGCGATGTCGACTGCGAAGGTGGCGGCGGTAACGGCCCCGTCTACACCGGGCAGGTGCGGGTGATCGGGCCCGACGAGTACGGCCTCGACCACGACGGCGACGGTATCGGCTGCGAAGCCGGCTGACGCACGCACAACGCGCCGGCCGGGTCGCCACTACGGGGTGTCGAACAGGGGTGCGCCCGCGTCGACGGTGGCGCCGACGACGGGGCTGGTGATCGAGTCCTTCGCGGTGTCCATCGCGACGATCGGGCAGATCGGGGAATAGCCCGCGGCGTCGATGGCGGTGGGGTCGAAGGCGACGATCGGGGTGCCGACGGTGACCTCGTCACCCTCGGCGGCCAGCAGGTCGAAGCCCTCGCCCTTCAGTTTCACCGTGTCGATGCCGAGATGCACGAGGACCCCGACACCGCCACCCAGAATCACGAAGGCGTGCGGATGCAGCTTCACGATCTTGCCCGTGATGGGCGAGGTGACGGTGAGGGTGCCGCGGGTGCGGTCCGGGTCGATCGCCACGCCGGCGCCCACGATCTGACCGGCGAACACCGGGTCGGGCACATCGGCGAGTGCGACGACGGCACCGGCGAGCGGCGAGCGGACGGGCACGCTCACAGGATGTCCTCGATGTCCTCGGCGAGGGTGTCGGCCTCGGGGCCGACCACGACCTGCACCACCGAGCCCGCCTTGAGCACGCCGTGCGCGCCCGCGGCCTTGAGAGCGGCCTCGTCGACCTTGGCGCTGTCCTTCACCTCGGTGCGCAGGCGGGTGATGCAGGCCTCGATCTCGACGATGTTCTCGGCGCCGCCGAGACCCTGAACGATCGCTTCCGCTTTGGACATGTGTTCTCCCTTTCCGCGTGGTTGCCGGTACCAGTATGGGAGCCGCGAATGTGCGCCACGTCATATTTCGCGGTTGACATCCGGCAGCCACCTGGTCAAACTGACAACTGGTTTTGACCGGACAGTACCCGTCAGGGTGACCGGTTCACAATAGTTCACCCGGACCGGCTCGGAGAGCTCGTCCGGCTCGCCCGAGACCGCCGGGAACCCGGCACGAAGAAGGTCGACATGACTGCCGTAACCGACAGCCCCAAGCAAGAATCGAAAGTGTTCGCGGGATTGCAGCGCCTCGGCCGCAGCCTCATGCTGCCGATCGCGGTGCTTCCCGCCGCGGGCATCCTGCTGCGGATCGGCCAGGACGATCTCCTCGGCCGCTTCTCGGCGATGGAGAGCACCGCCGCGGTGATCTCGGCGGCGGGCCAAGCGGTGTTCACCTGGCTGCCGTTGATCTTCGCGGTCGGCATCGCCATCGGCTGGGCCAAGAAGGCAGACGGGTCGACCGCACTGGCCGCGGTGGTCGGATACATGGTGATCAACGGCGTGTTCGAGGCGATGTCACCGATCGTGCTCGCGGGTAAGACCGACCCGAAGGGCGCACAGGCGCTGATCAACTACGGCGTGCTCGGCGGCATCGTGATGGGTCTGCTTTCGGCGATGCTGTGGCAGCGGTTCTATCGCACGAAACTGCCGGACTTCCTCGGCTTCTTCAACGGCAGGCGGCTGGTGCCGATCCTGACCGCGGTCACCGGACTCGTCGTCGGCATCGGGATGGCGTTCGTGTACCCGGCCTTCAACTCGGCGCTCACCTGGGTGGGCGAGACGGTCGCCGACAACTCCGTGGTCGGCGGCGGTATCTACGGCGCGGCCAACCGTCTGCTCATCCCGACCGGTCTGCACCACATCCTCAACTCGACCGTGTGGTTCCTCGTCGGCGACTACACCGACGCCTCTGGCCAGCTGGTGCGCGGCGACCTCAACCGCTTCTTCGCGGGCGACCCGACCGCGGGCACCTTCATGACCGGCTTCTTCCCGATCATGATGTTCGCGCTGCCCGCCGCCGCACTGGCCATCTGGCGCAACGCGCGCCCGTCGCAGAAGAAGCTGGTCGGCGGCATCATGCTCTCCACCGGTCTCACCGCGTTCGTCACCGGTATCACCGAACCGCTGGAGTTCTCGTTCATGTTCGTGGCGTGGCCGCTGTACGTGGTGCACGCGATCCTGACCGGCACGTCGATGGCCCTGGTGAACGCGCTCGGCATCCACGACGGGTTCACGTTCTCCGCCGGCGCGATCGACTACCTGCTGAACTTCGGCAAGGCGACCGACGCGTGGCTGCTGATTCCGATCGGGCTCGGCTACGCGGTGATCTACTACCTGCTGTTCAGCTTCGTGATCAAGAAGTGGAACCTGCGCACACCGGGCCGGGAAGCGGAGACCGACGTCGAGGCCGGAGTGCCGGACACGGCCACCGTGGAAGCCGAGACGGCACTCGCCGCCACCGGCGATACTCGGACCGACGCCCCCTCGGTCGCCGAGACCGAGGCGAAGCTGGACAAGAAACTGGAAGGTGAGTGAGGCCATGACCACCCGCACCGTCGTCGTCGGATCCGAGGTGGGGCTGCACGCCAGGCCCGCCGCGAAATTCACCCAGGCCGTACAGGCCACCGGGGTGCCGGTGCGGATCTCGGTGGGAGGTGGCGAACCGGTCGACGCGGCCAGCGTCCTCGCGGTGATGACGCTGGGCGCGGGCCACGGCACCGAGGTCACCCTGCACGCCGAGGACGACTCGGTCCTCGACAGCCTGGCCGCCCTCGTGGCCTCGGACCTGGACGCCGCCTGATGGGCGAACAGGTGATCCGTGGGCTCGGGGTGAGCCAGGGTGTGGTGTGCGCGCCCTGGTTGCGGTTCGGATCGCAGCTCGAGACCTCGCCGCGAGATCCCGTCGGCGGCTCGGTCGAGGACGAACTGGCCAGGGTGCGGGCGGCGCTCGGCGGCGTGGCCGAGGAGATGCAGGCCAGGGCGAGCCGGGTGAGCGGGGTCGCGGCGGAGATTCTGTCGATGTCGGCGACGATGGCCAAGGACCCCGGCATCGTCGCCGCGACCGAGAAGCAGCTCGCCGACGGAATGCCGACGGCGCACGCTGTGCACCTGGCGTTCGAGGGCTTCTGCGCCAAGCTCGAAGCGCTGGGCGGATACATGGCCGAGCGGGCGACCGATTTGCGCGATATCGGCGGGCGCACCGTCGCGGTGCTGCTCGGCGAGCCGATGCCGGGCATCCCGGAGCCGGGGTATCCCTTCGTCCTTGTCGCGCGGGATCTCGCGCCCGCCGACACCGCGATGCTCGGCGACAGCGACGTGGTCGGACTGCTCACCACCGAGGGCGGGCCGACCAGCCATACCGCCATTCTGGCCAAGTCGCTCGGCTTGCCCGCGGTGGTGAACTGCCCCGATACCGATCGGCTCATCGAGGACGCGCCGGTGCTGCTCGACGGCAGCACCGGCGACGTCGTGATCGACCCGAGCCCGATGCGGCAGCAGGCCGCGCTCGAACAGGCCGAAGCCGACCGGGCCCGGCTGGCGGCGGCCAGCGGGCCGGGACGCACGTCCGACGGCACGCCGGTGCAGCTGCTGGTGAACATCGGCACCGTCGACGACGCCGAGAAGGCGGGCCCGGTCGACAGCGAGGGTGTGGGGCTGTTCCGGACCGAGTTCATGTACCTGGGGAAGTCGTCGGCGCCGAGCCTGGACGAACAGGTCGCGTCCTACACCGCGGTGCTCGAGCAGTTCGGCGGCCGCCGGGTGGTGGTGCGCACGCTCGACGCCGGGTCGGACAAGCCGCTGCCGTTCCTCGATCTCGGCACCGAGGAGAATCCGGCGCTCGGGGTGCGCGGGCTGCGGGTCGGGACGGTGTTCCCCGACACGCTCGCCACCCAGCTCACCGCGCTGGCCAGGGCAGGCGAGGCCACCGGGGCCGAGCTGTGGGTGATGGCGCCGATGGTGGCCACCGCCGACGAGGCCGCAGGCTTCGCCGCGCTCGCCAGGGAATCCGGCCTGCGCAAAGTGGGCGCGATGATCGAGATCCCGGCGGCCGCGCTGCGGGCCGCCGATCTGCTCGCCCAGCTGGACTTCGTCTCGATCGGCACCAACGACCTGAGCCAGTACACCTGCGCGGTCGACCGGATGGCCGGTGGGCTCGCGCACTTGCTCGACCCGTGGCAGCCCGCGGTGCTCGACCTGATCGCGATGGTCGGTGCGGCGGGCACCGCGGCCGGGAAGTCGGTCGGGGTGTGCGGCGAGGCGGCCTCGGATCCGACCTTGGCGCCGGTGCTGGTCGGTCTCGGGGTGACGAGCCTGTCGATGTCGGTGCCCGCGCTGCCCGCGGTGCGGGCGGCATTGTCGGCGGTGGATATCGAGACCTGTCGGGACGCGGCCGATGCGGCGTGCGCGGCCAGGAACCCGCAGCTCGCGCGGGAAGCGGTCGCGGCGATCGTCGGGCGGGCATGAGGCGGATGCCGGTGCGGGCGGGTCGGGCCTCGGTTCGGCCCGCGGGCGACACCGGCCGGCCCCGGCGCGGACGCAGCCGCATGCGGAAGTATCTCGGTGCCGACATCGCATGGGGGCGTTGCGATCGTCGGGCAGGTGTCAAGTGGAGGCCGGTGGGCGCGGGCCGTGGTTCGGGCGGGTCCGTCCGCCCAGTCGGCGGCACCAGAGAAATCGGCGATGCCCTGTCGCACGCTCGTCGGCGTCGCCACGATCCGCGGCCGACACGGTTCGCGGCCGATGTCTCGATCGTGGCGGCCAGGCAGGCGCGGCGAGGTGGGCCGACACGGGTCGAGGTGGAAGGTGGCGCCGGGTGATGGTGGAGCGGAGGGCGCTGTGGTGAGTGCCGGTGTGGTGCGGGGGCGTCTGGTCGGTGTCGAGGGTGGGGAGATCGCCGACGGGGTGGTGGAATTCGTGGACGGCCGGATCAGCCGGGTCGGTGCTGCCGCGGTGTACCCGGAGGTGGAGCGGCTGCCCGCACGCAGCGACGAGCTGATCCTGCCGGGGTTGATCGACCTGCACTGCCACGGCGGTGGTGGGTTCGGCTTCCCCAATGCCGATGCGGCGGGGGCTCGCGTCGCGGCGGGCGAACATCGGCGGCATGGCAGCACCGGGTTGCTCGGGAGCTTGGTGTCGGCGCGGCCGGAGGTGCTGGTCCGGCAGGCCGAGGTGCTCGCGGGCCTCGTCGAAGCCGGGGAACTGCTCGGGGTACATCTCGAGGGGCCCTTCCTCAATGCCATCCGCTGCGGCGCGCAGGATCCCGCGGCGATCATCCCGGGCGATCCCGCCCTGTTCGACCGGGTGTGCGCGGCCGCGCGTGGCGCCGTCCGGTCGATGACACTGGCCCCGGAGACCGCGCACTTCGGCGAACTGCTCGCCGCCATGCGGCGCCACGACGTGCTGCCGAGCCTCGGGCACACCGACGCCTCGGCCGAGACCACCGCCGCCCGCATCACCGACGCCCTCGGCAAGCCGATCACCGCAACCCACCTGTTCAACGGGATGCCCGAACTGCACCACCGCTCCCCCGGACCGGTTGCCGCCTGCCTGGCCGCGGCGGGCCGTGGCGACATGGTGGTCGAATTGATCGCCGACGGAGTGCATGTGGCACCCGCGACGGTGGCGATGGTGTTCGACACCGTGGGGCCGGACCAGGTCGCGCTGGTCTCCGATGCCATGGCGGCGGCCGGGCTCGGTGACGGGGACTATCAGCTCGGCGCGCTGGACGTGCGGGTGCGCGACGGGGTCGCCCGACTTGCCAGGGGTGGTCCGGTGCCCGGTGCGAACACCGCCGAGAGCAGCACGCCGGCCGCGCCCGTCGGTGGCGCCGAGCTCGGAGCGATCGCCGGTGGGACCGCGCGGCTGCTCGACGTGCTGCGGTGGACGGTGTCGAAAGCCGGGGTTCCCCTGCCGGATGCGGTCGCCGCCGCCACCAGGACGCCGGCGCGGATGCTCGGTCTCGCCGATCGCGGCACACTCGCCGTCGGCGCTCGTGCCGACCTGCTCATCACGGACAAGTCACTACAACCGCGGCGGGTGTTCGTCGCCGGAACGGAAGGAAGCCGATGGAGATCGTGATCCGGGCGGACGAGCAGGAGGTGGCCTCGACGGTCGCCGATATCGTCGGCGGCTATGTGGAACGCGGCAACGCGATCCTCGGTCTGGCCACCGGGTCGTCGCCGCTGGGCAGCTATCAGGAACTGGCGCGACGCTACCGCGACGGGAAGCTCGACTTCTCGACCGCGAGCGCGTTCCTGCTCGACGAGTACGTCGGGCTGCCGAAAGAACATCCGCAGTCCTATTTCTCGGTGATCCGGTCCGAGTTCGTCGATCACGTGAACCTCGATCCGGCGCGGGTGCTGAGCCCGAACGGGGAGGCCGGCGATATCGCCGGGGAGGGCAGGCGCTACGACGCGGCCATCGCGGCGGCGGGCGGGGTGGACGTGCAGTTGCTCGGTATCGGCACCGACGGGCACATCGGCTTCAACGAGCCAGGGTCGGCGCTGACCTCCCGGACCAGGGTGAAGACGCTGACCGAACAGACCCGCAAGGACAACGCGCGCTTCTTCGACGGGCCGCAGGACGTCCCGCATCATGTGCTCACCCAGGGACTCGGGACCATCGGCGAGGCCGGGCATCTGGTGATGATCGCGTTGGGCGCCGGCAAGGCCGACGCCATCGCCGCCGCCGCGGAGGGGCCGCTGTCGGCGTTCTGCCCGGCGTCGGTGATGCAGTGGCATCGGCACGTCACGGTGGTGATCGACGAGGCGGCGGCGAGCAAGCTGAAGCTGGCCGACTACTACAAGTACGCACTGGCGAACAAGCCTGCCTGGCAGTCGTTCTGAGATGCCCGCGCTGGAGTTCGCGGTCCAGGACGTGGCGGGCGCGCTCGGCGCCCGCCGGGTGGGCGCGGACCGGGTGGAGCTGTGCGCGGCGCTCGGCGTGACCGGCGGCCTGACGCCGAGCGCCGGCACCATCGGCGCGGTGGTGGCGACGAGGATTCCGGTGCACGCGCTGATCCGTTGCCGGGCAGGCGGATTCCGGTACCTCGACGCCGACGAGATCGCGGTGATGAACGCCGATGCGCGGGCGGCGGTGTCGGCCGGGGCGGCGGGGCTGGTCGTCGGCGCGCTGACGGCGGATCGGCGCGTCGACAGCGCCGTCCTGCGACGGGTGCTCGCCGGTATCGCGGTGTCGGACATCGAGATCACCTTTCATCGGGCCATCGATCAGGTCGGCGACCGGGCGGCCGCGCTGGACACCCTGGTGGAGCTCGGCGTGACGAGGGTGCTCACCTCGGGTGGTGCGGTGCGCTGCGCCGACGGTGTGAACGAGCTCGCCGGCATGGTCGACCATGCCGCGGGCCGGATCCAGATCATGGCGGGCGGCGGCGTGACCCTCGACGACCTGCCCGCGCTACGCCGGGCCGGTGTCGACGCCGTCCACCTGTCCGCACGCCGCCTCGTCGCCGACGACGGCGGGCCGGGTGGTGGGGGCACCTGCGGTCATGACCAATTCGATCTCGAAGTCGCGAGCGCGGTCGCTACGCGGTGGCGCGCGGTAAGTGCCGTGCGTTGACCGTGCCGGCCGTGGTTCGGCCTCGGCCCGCGCGGCTACCCGTGCCGGGCCAGATCACTTCGGGAGGTGACCACAGGAAGCTCGCCGAGGCCACGCACCGACCTGCTCGCGTGACGGGTGGGCGCCGCCACGAAGCCACCGCGACTGCCAGCGGCCCATCGAAATCCCCTCGCACTCCAGATCTGTACTGCACGACGTGCATTCGCCGACCGCGCGCCCGAGCTACTGCGCCACTACGAGCGTTCGGCGAGAATGAGTTCCGCTTCTCCCTGGCTGCAGGTGAAGGTCGCTTGGACCGCGGCGACGGCCTCCGCGTGCTTGCCCGCCGCCGCTAATCGGTCGATCTCGGCCCATCGGTCGTCGGGCGGGGCGACCGAAAGGTCGAGGCTGCGTTCCAAGCGCACCCACATGCGGGCGACAGTCGGGTCGTCGGCGAGAAGGCCGCCGAGGTGCGCCTTGAAGGTGGGGTGCTCGGTGCGGTACATGCCCATCCAGCTGCTGTCTGCCGGGCTGGCTTCGGCGTTGGCGGTGCGGTCGGCCAGTTTCAGGATGACGGCGGGCGGGTGGGCGGCGATCTTGCCGTAGGCGTTCAGATTCCTCGCCTTGCGGTCGGGTCCGACGCCGGTGACCGCCCAGACCAGGTCCAGCACCGCACGGCCGAACCGGGATTCGATCTCCTCGGCGGTGACCGGCGTGTCCTCGATGACGTCGTGCAGCCAGGCCGCCGCTGCCAGAGCACCGTCGTAACCGAAGTCGTCGAGCACCGCCCGCACTGCCGCGAGGTGCATGACATACGGCCGGTCACCGTAGCGCTGCTCGCCATGCGCCGCGATGGCGAAGACCTGCGCATCGGTCTCGCGCTGATCGAACTTCATCCCACACCCCCGTGCTCGATTGGCGATCGTTGTCGACATCGACCCTAGCCGAGGGCACCGACAGACCAACCGGATCAGGCGGACGCGGGCTTGGCCACGGTGAGAATTCCCGTCTGATAGCGGCTCCGCCGGTACTCGGGGTCGACGAATCCCATCGCCCGCAGTTCATCGGTATAGCGGCGGATGTCGACTGCGGCGAAAGGGTCACCGGAACCGAACACCCGACCGAGTGTCCGACGAAGCAGCGGCGACGGTGCCGCGTCGGCCAGCAGCAACCGTCCGCCGGGCCGCAACACCCGCCACATGTCCGCGACGGCCGCTGACCGATGTTCCTCCGGCACGTGGTGCATCACGAAAGTGCAGGTGATGACATCGAACTCGGCATCGCCGAACGGCAACTGCTGGGCTACGCCGTGCTCGTATCGATGATTCGGGGCCGGATCGCGCCTGCGGTTGTCTGCGACCGCGATATCGGACGGGTCGAGACCGACCACCGTCCCCGACGGGCCGACCGCAGCGCCGAGCGCCCGGACGAGTTTGCCGGGACCACAACCGATATCGAGGACCCGATCCGCCTCACTCGCCCCGGCGGTGCTGACGAACTCGGCGAGCAGGCTGCGCTGCCTGCCGAGGAAGAAGACGGCGGTGAACAGGTTATATCGGCGCAGGCCGGCAATGACGACGCCGGTGTCGCTGTGATCGACGAACATGGGGGTGCGAAGCTGGTTTCTCGACATGTCTCCATCGTCGAGCGTGGCAGCGGGCCCGACCAGAACCAGAACCCTCGGATCTGTCCGTTTCCGGACAGATCCGACGATCAGTCCCGTGGAGGAATGATGGCCGAGCGCACCGACCGCCGGGTCCGCCGGACCAGGGAAAGGCTGCATATCGCGCTGATCGAGCTGATGATCGAGCGCGGCTACGACCGGGTGACGGTCAGCGACGTCATCGACCGCGCCGACGTCGGGCGCTCCACCTTCTATGCCCACTACCGTGACAAGGACGACCTGCTGCTGGTGAGCTGCACCGATTTCCTGCGTCGTGAAGTCACCCGGACCCGGACCGACACCTCGGCGCTGGCCCCGCTCCGGGTGATGTTCGACCTCGCCCGGCGGTATCCGCAGGTGTACCGGCCGCTCATCGGGCCGAAGGCGACTACGACGACCCTGCACTCCTACCGGAGGGCGCTGGCTGAGCTGCTCGCCGAACTGCTCGACCAGCCCGACGACGCCGTCACGTTCCTGTCGTGGGGGCTGGTCGGCGTCCTCACCAGGATCATCGACCCGGCTTGCGCGATCGCACCAGAACAGGCGTGGGAGCGGTTCGAGGCGCTGGTCCTCTACGGAATCAGCGGCGGCGCAGGTCCGGCCAGGGCGGACGGCGCAGGATCGCCAGCGCTGCGATGACGCCGGTGAGTAGGCCGATCCACTCGCCGAGCTGGGCTATGCGGGTGGAGTCGACGGCGGGGACCCAGTCGGCGCGGCCGTCGTGGACGACGAAGATGCCGAGCGGGCGGGGCGCCCGGCCGAATCCGCCGCCGCGGGTCACCGTGAGCACGGTGGATCCGTCGGCCGTTTCCAGCGGTTCGCCGAACACCGCGGGCGGTGCGGTGATCACCTGCTCGAGCCGGTCCCTGATCGTCATCCGCATCCCTCCGTGGGTACGACATTGCCGAGGCACATTACGCCGGCCAGGTCCGGGCCACGCCGGTTCGCCGCAGGCGGCCACGGTGCGGCGGTCGCACTTGGCATGATGGACACCGCAGAGCCGCGACGAGAGGTGCCGAGCCCATGACCAGCACTCCGCAAGACCACCGCCTGGCGACGCCATGGTCGCGTTCGCTCGGTCTGCGCGTACCGGTCGTGAACGCGCCGATGGGTGGCGTCGCGGGCGGCAGGCTCGCGGCGGCGGTCGACGCGGCGGGCGGTCTCGGCATGATCGGGATGGGCAGTGCGGGCTCGGTCGCGACGCTGGAACGCGAGGTCGCGGCCGCCGGGGACACGGCATTCGGGATCGGCCTTGTCGACTGGGTGCGCGAGCACGAGACCGGGCTGCTCGCGACGGCGATCGCCGCCGGACCGCGGCTGCTCTCGATCAGTTTCGGCACCGATCTCACCTGGGTGCCGATGGTGCGGGCGGCGGGAATCCGCACGGCCACCCAGGTTTACGACGTGCCGGGTGCGCATCGCGCTCAGGACGCTGGAATCGATGTGCTCGTGGTGCGCGGTAGCGAGGGTGGTGGGCACGGCGCCGACCGGCTCGCGCTGCTGCCGTTGCTGGACGCGGTGCTGGAGATCGCGTCGGTGCCGGTGCTCGCCGCGGGTGGGATCGGTTCCGGGCGCAGCCTGGCCGCGGTGCTCGCGGCAGGCGCGGCGGGGGCGTGGCTGGGTACCGGCCTTGCCGCGGCCGAGGAATCGCTGCTGCCGGAGAACGCGCGCCGGGCGATGCTGGCCGCCGACTCCACCCACACGGTCGTGACCACGGTGTTCGACGAGGTGCTCGACCTGCCGTGGCCGCCGATCTACCCGGCGCGGGTCCTGCGCAACGACGTGACCGATCCGTGGTCGCGCCCGGAATTCGACGAGGAGCGACCGACCGCCGAGGTGCTGCGCGCGGCCATGGACAGCGACGATGTCACCATCGCGCCGGTGGACGCGGGGCAGGGCGTCGGGCTGATCCGCCATGTCGAACCGGCGGCGACGATCATCGAGCGGATGTGCGCGGACGCGGCTGAGCTGCTGGGGCGCTGAGCGGGCCCGGCGCAGGACCGTGCCGGCGCGGGTGTCCTACTCGATCGGGCCGATGGACCGAGCCTGGTCGCCGAGCCAATCCTGGTCGAGCTGGATCGTCTCCTCGGTCCGCCACCTGGCGTGCCAGATCGGCACTCCCCCGGTGAGATCGTCAGCCCGCGCCGTGTCGAGCACGGGCAGCTCCAGCCGGGCCGCGTGCACCGTCACGGTCGCGTTGGCCGGGGCGTGTGACCAGACGTCGTCGACCACATCGGTGATCCGGATGCCGAGGCGGTGGCCGGTGGCCAGGCGCGCGTCCTGCCAGAGCAGACGGATCCGCGCCTGCTGGGTGACCGGCGCGATCCCACGGGTGATGACCGTGGCGCGGCCGTCGGGCGCGATGTCGTAGAGCTCGAGCGCGACGGTGGCGTTCGGCGGACCGGTCAGGTCGAAGGTCGCGGTGGCGCGGCCTGCCAGGTGCAGGGTGTCGGTGACCGGTGCCGAAACGGACCAGATCTCACGATCGGGGCCGGGCAGCAGTCCGCGATCCTGGAAGGTGCCGGTGCGCAGGTCGATCGCGACCCGGCGGGAATCGGTCGGCGGCCAGACCTTCTCGCCGCGCCAGCCACCGTCGAACTGCCCCACCGTGACCGGCGGCCCCGGCACCTGCACGTCGGCACCGGCCACGTGCCGGTCCAGGAATGCGGCGAGCTCGGCGTTGAAATGCGGTGTCCCGCACTTGGCGCGGCAATCCGAGTGCCCCCACTGCCCGAACCAGCCGCGGTGTTCCCCCGGCCCCATCGCCTGCCACGCCTCGAGTACCCGGTCGGCGCGGGTGTTGGAGTCGAGGAAGCTCTGGCCGAGGAACAGCGGAATCGTATTGCCACGCAGGTCGTCGACGAGATCGCGGTCGCGCCAGCCCGTGTTCGCGCCGTCGTGGTCGGTGGTGAGGGCGAGGTAGTCGTCGACGCACTGCTGCGTCATCTGCACGGCATTGGCCTGGTACTCGGGCGAGTCGTCCCAGCGGCCGGGGGTGTGGGCGATGGCGAGATGCTCTGGGCCCGCGAAATCGGCGGGGCGCAGTCCGTCCTCGGTGAGGGGTTTGCCGCCGAACTTCCAGGAGATGCCCTGCATGTACAGGTACGAGTACGGGTCGACCACCGGTTCGAACGCGGCCACCGCGGCCAGGCCCTTCGGCTTCGCGGCCAGCGCGAGCATGCCGGTCCAGCCCTCATAGGACGTGCCGACCACGCCGACCCGGCCCGTCGACCACGGCCTGCTCGCCGCCCACTCCACGGCGGTCGTCACGTCGGCCTGCTCGCCGGGACCACCGAAATCCGGGCAGCCGTTGGAGCCGCCGTAGCCACGCAGATCGACGATCACATAGGTATAGCCGGATTTCAGCGCCCACTCCACCGGCAGGTTGTCGGTGGACGGCCCGCCGAAGGGGCGCGGCTCGGAGAGGTAGGCCAGGTGCGCACGATAGGGGCTCGCGGTGAGCAGCACCGGGGTGCGTGCGTCCTCGGCCAACCCGGCGGGCCGCAGCACATCCACATGCAACCGCGTGCCGTCCGCAGCGGTCAGATAGTCCTGAGTCCAGGTGAACTCCGCGTTCACCGGCTCGGCCGAGACCGGACTCGCCATACCGAGCATCAACGCCACACCGGCGGCGACCCGCGCCACCATCACACCCCATCGCACGGATGGACTATTGCCGTTCCCGGCGTCGGCGTCCAGCCCCGAGATCCGGGGGCCGGGGCGACTACGGCTGCGGGCGGACGGTGAGGATCTGTTCGGCAACACCGACCGGCCCGTGGATGTCGTGCAGGACGGTGGAGGTCAAGCCCTGGCCCGCGCGGCCGAAGGTGACCTCGGTGTCGAGGCCGGTCCACGGTCCCTCGGGTTGCCGGTACAGGTGGATCGTCAGATCGACATTGGGGAACATCCACTTGGTGGGTTCCTGCCGGACAGCGATGCCGTTGGCGGTGTCGACCAGCGCGAGGAACGACGCCAGCGAATCAGCGGGCTCCCCAGCCACCAGGGTCAGCGGTGACCGCAGCCAGGCGGTGGTCCGGCCGGGCTGCGGGATGCCGACGGGACGCACGTCCAGCGAGGCGATATAGCCGCCGGACCACAGCTCGCCCAGCGGCCACGGCGACAGCGATCCGGGCGCAGGCAGCCGGTCGGGATCGCCACCCGCCACGCTCTCGGTGTCCTGCGTGCTCAGCAGCCAGGCCCGCGCGCTCACGACACTGCGGCCCGCGATGACGACCGTCGCCTCGACCAGTTCGATGGTGCGGCCGGGACGGATTGTCCTGACCTCGATGTCGAACTCCTCGAATCCGATCTTGCCGAGGATGTCGAAGCTGATGCGGCTCGGATCCAGGGCCCGGCGGTTGTCGCCGGCGCGCTGGATCTCGTGGACGATCAGACCCGCGAGCGGGCTGAAGTGCTGCTCGTCGTCGTTCCAGGCGCCACCGGCGTGCACGGTCGGCCGGAAGCGGTGCGCGCCGACCCGCTCGAAGTAGGCGGTCGCCGCCAGGGTGTTCGTCTCCGTCACAGAGTTCAACCTACGGGTCGAATTTTCATCCTGAAAGTTGATCAGACATCCTTGTGGTCGGATTCACAGCCCGCCGGACAGGGTCCGGGCGAACACGCGCGGGGATGGGCGCGGATATGATCGGCCGATGACTTCGACGGCGAGCGAGAGCGTCGTGCCCGCCGGGCGGGCCGCGCGACGACGCGGTCGCCGCAAGGCGGAGATGATCGACGCCGCACTGCAGATCCTGGTGACCAGCGGCTATCAGGGCATGCGGTTCGAAGATGTCGCCGAACGCTCCGATATCGCGAAAGCCACGCTCTACCACTACTTTCCGAGCAAGGACGCGCTGGTCTCCGCCGCGCTGGAAAAGCTCACCACCGATGTGCTGACCCACCTGCGCGCCGCACTCGACGCCGCCGCCGACCGGCCGCAGGCCGAACGACTCCGCGCACTCGTCACCGAACAACTACGCGTGATCACCGCGCTGTATCCCGAAGTGGGAACGCTGTTCTCGTTCCCGGCACCGTGGCCCACCGAGCACGCCGAAGCCATCAAGACCATGCGCCGCAGGCACGACCAGCTCTTCCGCGAGGTGGTCGACGCCGGACTGCGCACCGGCGAATTCGATTGCCCCGACCCCTCGGTCGCCCTGCACTGCCTGCACGGAATCCTCAATCACGCCTCGATCTGGCTGCGGCCGGACGCCGATCCGGACGGCCGCACGCGCGACGCCGTCGTCGACGAGTCGCTGCGCCTGTTCCTCCGCTCGTGATCGCGGCGCCCACGCCACGGCCTGCATTCGAGTGCGGTCGTTCCCGGAGCGAGCGAATCCGGCTCGATCCGCGTCGCCGATTAGGGCGTCCAACCTGATCGGGGCGGGTACGCTCACTGCCTTCAGGCGTCTCGATGGGTCGCCGCGATGGGCTACTCCGGCGGGTCATACGGCACCAGTTGGGCCGCGCAGGTCCACCCGACCTACGCTCCCGAGATACGCCTGGTCGGTGTCGCCATGGGTGGTTGGACAACGCCCGTCGGCCGCTACCTGGAGTCGCTCGACGGCGGTCCGTTCGCCGGCTTCCTGCCGTCGATCCTGCCGGGGATGCTGCGCGCCGATCCACACCTGGCTGCGGCCTTCGACCGATCCCTGACCCCGGCCGGGCATGCCCTGATAGCCGCGGGTGACAGCAAGTGCATGACGCCGAACGTGGCCCAGCACGCGTTCCTGCGCATGGACGACTACCTGACGATCTCGTTCGGACAACTGCTCGAGCAGGTCCACACCTCGATCGACGCCCTCGACTTCGATCCCGTGGCCTCGACCGCGCCGCTGTTCCTCTACAGCGCTGTGCACGACGAGATCATCGACATCGCCGGGCCCGACAAGGCGGTGGCACAGTGGTGCGCGGATGGTGCGCCGATCACCTATACCAGGGACCAGTTGAGTGAGCACGTCAGCCTCGCGATCAGTGCGACTCCCGCCGCGCTGGGCTGGATCGACGACCGGCTCGCAGGACACACCGTGCCGGATGGTTGCTCGACGCGCACAGTGCAGTCCATGGCGCTCGGCGGCGCCTAGCCGGACCGCGCTGCCGACAACGAAGAGTCCCCCTCAGCGGATGCCGAGGGGGACTCTTCGTTGTCACTGCGTGCCTACTACGAACGAGCGGGCCGATTCCCGCAGGTCTGGCTTACACGTCGTAGTAGAGCTCGAACTCGTACGGGTGCGGGCGCAGGTTGACCGGGGCGATCTCGTTGTCGCGCTTGAGCTGGATCCAGGTCTCGATCAGGTCCTCGGTGAAGACGTTGCCTTCGGTGAGGTAGTCGTGATCGCTCTCCAGACGGTCGATGACCGCCGACAGGCTGGTGGGGGCCTGCGGGATGTTCTTGGCCTCCTCCGGCGGGAGCTCGTAGAGGTCCTTGTCGACCGGGGCCAGCGGCTCGATCTTGTTCTTGATGCCGTCCAGGCCTGCCATCATCATGGCGGCGAAGGCCAGGTACGGGTTGCCCGAGGAGTCCGGCGCGCGGAACTCGATGCGCTTGGCCTTCGGGTTGTTGCCGGTGACCGGGATGCGGACCGCGGCGGAGCGGTTGCGCTGCGAGTACACCAGGTTGATGGGGGCCTCGTAGCCCGGCACCAGACGGTGGTAGGAGTTGATGGTCGGGTTGGTGAACGCCAGCAGCGACGGGGCGTGGTGCAGGATGCCGCCGATGTAGTGACGCGCCAGATCCGACAGGCCGCCGTAGCCGGCCTCGTCGTGGAACAGCGGCTTGCCGTCCTTCCACAGCGACTGGTGCACGTGCATGCCCGAGCCGTTGTCACCGAAGAGCGGCTTCGGCATGAAGGTGACGGACTTGCCTTCCTGCCACGCGGTGTTCTTCACGATGTACTTGAACAGCTGCAGGTCGTCGGCCGCGCCGAGCAGGGTGCCGAACTTGTAGTTGATCTCGGCCTGACCGGCGGTGCCGACCTCGTGGTGGCCGCGCTCGAGCTCGAAGCCCGCGTTCTGCAGGTTGGTGGCGATCTTGTCGCGCAGGTCGACGTAGTGGTCGTACGGCGCGACCGGGAAGTAGCCGCCCTTGTTACGGACCTTGTAGCCCAGGTTGCGCGAGCCGTCCGGGTTGAACTCCTCGCCGGTGTTCCACGAACCCGAGATGGACTCGATCTCGTAGAACGAGCCGTTCATGCCCGAGCCGTAACGGATGCCGTCGAAGATGTAGAACTCGGCCTCGGCACCGAAGTAGGCGGTGTCGGCGATGCCGGTCGAACGCAGGTACTCCTCGGCCTTACGCGCGATGTTGCGCGGGTCGCGGGAGTAGGCCTCGCGGGTGAACGGGTCGTGCACGAAGAAGTTCAGGTTCAGGGTCTTCGCGGCACGGAACGGGTCGATCCGGGCGGTGCTGAAGTCGGGGAGCAGCAGCATGTCCGACTCGTCGATCGACTGGAAGCCACGCACCGAGGAGCCGTCGAACGCCAGACCCTCTTCGGCCAGGTCCGCGGTGAACGCCTTGGCCGGGATCGAGAAGTGCTGCTGAACGCCGGGAAGGTCGGAGAAGCGGATATCGACGTACTCGATGTCCTGTTCCTTGATGTACTGGATGACCTCTTCGGCCGTGCTGAACGTCACTTGTTCTCCTTACGGATCGGTTCCCAGCCGTTCACGATGCATGGGTTCGTCGCGACCTGACGGTATGGAGGTGGTGTTTCCCTACAGTCAAGGCCGTGTTTCGCCAGTGTTACGCGTGCCGGATGCCGGGTGATGTGGCCCCTCGGGGCGCTACCTGCAGCCTCATCCTGCCATCCTGGCGCGTGCGCAGCCAGCTGACCTCCACCGATGCCGCCGTGACGGCGCCTCTATCCTGGAGGGCATGGCACGTATCACCGGCACCTGGCTCTCCGGCAATCCCGCAGAACCGGGCGACCCGGAAACTTTCGGCTACCCCGGCGAGCTGTACGGGCTGCCCCGCGAGGGCGCCGGTTCGCTCGCCGCGACCTGGCGCCGGGTGGTCGCGCTGTTCGTCGACTGGTTCATCGCGGTCGGCATCGCCGCGGTGATCACCGGCAGCTTCGCGTCGTCGTCGGTGCCGCTGCTGGTGTGGTTCGTGATCGGCGTCGCCGCGGTGACGCTGTTCGGCTTCACTCCGGGCCAGTATTTCCTGCGGCTGCGGGTGCTGCGCATCGACGGCCCGGTCGCCGTCGGTTTCGTGCGGGCCCTGGCCAGGCAGGTGCTGCTGGTGTTCGTGGTGCCCGCCCTGTTCACCGACGCCGACGGCCGCGGCATGCACGACCGCGCCACCGGCACCGCGCTGGTCAACGCGCGCTGACACCACCGCCGCGCGGTCGTACGCTCAGCGGCGTGTCACTGAATCCCGCCGCGCTCACCGCGCGGTTCCTGCTCGAACTGATCGCCATCGTGTCCTTCGGGGTGTACGGCTGGCGCGGCTTCGACTCCCCCTGGCGCTATGTCCTCGTGGTGGTGCTGCCGATCGCCGCCGCCGCGCTCTGGGGGACCTTCGCCGTGCCGGACGATCCGAGCCGTGGCGGCGACGCACCGGTCCCGGTTCCCGGTCCGGTACGGCTGCTAGTCGAGGTCACGGTGCTGTTCGGCGGGGCCGTCGCGCTGTGGGCGGCCGGATTGCCGCGGCTGGCCCTTGCCTCGGCGGCGGTGCTGGTGGTCTACCAGCTGCTGGCCTACGACCGGGTGCTGTGGCTGCTCACCGGCCGGGCGGCCCAGTCCTGAACGACACGAGCTCGGCACCTGCGATCAGGTGCCGAGCTCGTCGGTAGGCAGGGTCAGCGGCGGCGGATGGCGCGCTGCATACCCTTCATCTTCGCGCCCTGGGGCATCGGGCCCTTCGGCATGGCGGGACCGCTGCGCGAGCTGAGCGCCGACAGCCTGCCCTCGATCTGATCGATCCGCTTGACGTCGATATTGCGCGGCAGTTTGGTGAGGAACTTCTGCAGATCCTTGAGCGGGGTCTGCCCCTCGTCGTTGCCGACGATCACCTCGTAGATGGGGGTGTCACCGACCAGGCGGGCGGTGCGCTTCTTCTCCTGCTGGATGAGCGACTTGACCCGCTGCGGTGACCCCTCGGCCACGAAGATCACGCCGGGCAGGCCGATCACGCGGTGCACGGCGTCGAGCTGGGTGGTCGCGGCGATGCCGTTGGCCACCCGCCACTTGCCCTGCAGGTTGTCCAGCACCCATGCCGCGGCGCCGGCCTGGCCCTCGGCCTTGCGGTAGACGTTCTTCTGCACGCGTCGTCCGAAGATGATGAACGCGAACAGCACACCGAGCAGCAGACCGAGCGGCAGCAGGAACCACTGCATGTCGAAGATCAGGCCGATGAGGAAGAACACCACCGTCGTGCCGACCAGCGCGCCGATCATCAGCGGCAGCAGCGCCTTGTCTTCCTTGCGCTGCATGTTGAACGCCTGCCACAGCTGCTGACGCCGCTCGCGTGATGCCTGCTTACGGGCCGCTTTCGCCGCGGCCTTGGCTTCCTTCGACGGCTTGCCGCCCTTGCCTCCTGCCATGGCTCCCAGCTTAGATGGCGGCCCGCCGACCCGGCTGACCGCATGGGCCGGGACGGGCGAACACGGCGATTCGGGCGCCTTCGACGGCGAACCAGCCGGGCACCGGCGAGAATGCGAGGGTGCGCCCGATCATCGATAATCCGAGCAGCTCCCCGGTCACCGACGGTGTCGACGACGAGGTGGCCCAGCGTCTGGCCGAGGCGCTGCGCTGCGCGACGGTTTCCACCGAGGACCCCGCCGACACCGCCGACGCGGAGTTCGCCCGCCTGGCCCGTCACCTCGAGACCTCGTTCCCGCGCGTGCACGCCGCCCTGCACCTGACCATGTTCGGCCACAGCAGGCTCTACCGCTGGGACGGCGCCGAGCCTGGGCACGTGTCGGCGATCCTGCTCGGCCACCAGGACGTGGTGCCGGTCGACGATCCGCAGCGCTGGACCCATCCCCCGTTCGCGGGCGTCGTCGACGCGGACCACATCTGGGGCCGTGGCGCGATCGACGACAAGAGCCGAGTGCTGGCCGTGCTCGAAGCGGTCGAGTGGGCGCTGACGGCCGGAATCACGCCACAGCACACCGTGTACCTGGCCTTCGGGCACGACGAGGAGGTGTTCGGCGACGGCGGCGCGGTGCGGATGGCCGACCATCTGCGCGCGGCGGGCGTGCACGCCGACCTGCTGCTCGACGAGGGCGGGGTGATCACCGACGGCATCGGTGACGGTGTCGACCGGCCGGTGGCGGGCATCATGCTCGGCGAGAAGGGGTACGCGACGGTGCGGCTCTCGGTCGCCGAGGCGGGCGGGCACTCGTCGATGCCGGGCAGGCAGACCGCGGTCGGGCGAATCGCGCGCGCGGTCGCGCGGGTGCAGGACCACCCGATGCCGTTGCGGCTGACCCCGGTGATCGCCGACATGCTCGCCCGGATGCGGGTGGCCCTGCCCGAACCGCACCGCAGACTGCTCGAACTCACCGACACCCGCGGCCTGGCGACGCTGCTCGCGCCGCTGGTCACCCGGATCCTCGCGGCGGGTCCGAGCACGGAGTCGCTGGTGCGCACGACGACCGCGCCGACGGTGATCCGGGGTGGGGTGAAGGCCAATGTGCTCCCGCAGAGCGCCGAGGCACTGGTGAATTTCCGGATCCTGCCCGGTGATTCGGTGTCGGGGGTGCTGGCGCACTGCCGCCGGGTGATCCGCGACCTCGGCGTCGCCATCGACCTCGTCGGGCCGGCGTCGGAACCATCGCGGGTCACCGGGCCAGGACCCGCGTACGAGATGATCGCCGAACTCGCGACCGAACTCGTTCCCGGCATCGTCGCCACCACCGGGCTGGTGCCCGGCGCGACCGATTCCCGCCACTACGACGGCCTTGCCCGCACCCGCTGCAACTTCGCGCCGATCGTGCTGACAGCGGCCGATCTGGCGCGGATCCACGGAACCGACGAACGGATCTCCCGGCTCAACTACGCTCGGTTGATCGAGTTCAACCGGCGCCTGATCGCACGGCTCGCGGTGGCGCCCGACCAAGTGGAAGGAGCGCGCCGATGACGACCGACACCGGCGAATTCACCGGCACCGGCGGCCGGATCGCGTGGCGCGCGTGGCATCCCGAAAAACCGCCGCTCGGGGTGATCTCACTGGTGCACGGGGTCGCCGAGCACTCAGGACGCTACGAATACCTGGGCGATCAGCTGGCCGCGGCCGGGTTCGCGGTGTACGCGCTCGACCACGTCGGGCACGGGCGATCAGCGGGTTCGGGCGCCAATATCGGGTCGATGGACGCCGCCGCCGACCATGTGGCGGCCCTGCTCGACCTGGCGAGCGCGGCGCACCCCGGCGCGGCCAGGTTCCTGCTCGGCCATTCGATGGGCAGTCTGGTGGTGCTGCACCTGGCCACCCGCGGGCCGGTGGACGTGGCGGGCATCGTGCTGTCGGCGCCGCCGCTGGACATCCCGCTCGGCAATCCGCTGCAGCGGCTGGCGGCCCCACTGCTCACCCGGTTCGCCCCCGATCTCGGTGTGCTCGAGCTGGATTCGTCGGCGATCAGCCGCGATCCCGAGGTGGTGCGCGCGTACGACACCGACCCGCTGGTGTTCCGCGGCAGGCTGCCCGCGCGAACCGCCGTGGAGATCCTGCGGCACACGGCCCTGGTGAAGCGGCGCCTCACCGCGCTCACCGCGCCGCTGCTGGTGCTGCACGGGACCGGTGACACCATCGCCGCGCCGTCGAGCGCCGATGTGCTCGAACACGGCACCGGTTCCGGCGACGTGACGGTGCTGCGCTATCCGGGGCTGTTCCACGAGGTGTTCAACGAACCGGAGCGCGACGAGGTGATCGGCGACCTCATCGGATGGCTCGACCAACATGTTACCGCCGAGTAGATTAGGGGCTAGTACACTCCACGCATGGGAAACACGTCCTCGGTCGCCTTCATCCGCGCCAGCTGGCACAGCTCCATCGTCACCAAGGCCCACGCGGGGTTCCTCGCCGAATACGCCGACCTCGGCTTCGACCCCGCGGCCGTGGAGGTGTTCGACGTCCCCGGCGCCTTCGAGATCCCGCTGCACGCCAAGCGGCTGGCCCGCACCGGCCGTTACGACGCGATCGTGGCCGCGGCGCTGGTGGTCGACGGCGGCATCTACCGCCACGACTTCGTCGCCTCCGCGGTGATCGACGGCCTGATGCGGGTGCAGCTCGACACCGACGTGCCGGTGTTCTCGGTGGTGCTCACCCCGCACCACTTCCACGAGCACAGTGAGCATGTGGACTACTACACCAACCACTTCGTGACGAAGGGAGCCGAGGCCGCCCGCGCGGTGGCGAACACCCTCAGCTCCCTGCGGTCACTGCCCGCGGCCCGCTGACTACCCGAACGTGGTCAAGCAGGCCTGTTCACCGTCGAGCACACCGGTGCGGAACGCCTCGAGCCGCTGGTAGCCACTGGCCACCACCTCGCCGTTGACGTCGGCGGCCGCCAGGCCGTCGGCGAGCAGGCCCGACACCGCCTCGTCGAGATCGCCCGCCGACAGCCGCGGATCACTGCCCGGCTCACTGAGTTTCGTGGTCAGCGCGCCGGACAGGCACGCGGTGCGCAGGCCCGCGGTCGCGGCACCGGTCAGCGACAGGTTCCGGTCCCGTTGCACGGCCAGCGCGTAGCGCGATACGAAGACCACGGCCGCGTCGAAATCACCGGTGACGACCGCCGAGAGCGGTTCGTTCGCACCGGCTTCCCCCTCGCCCGCGCGCTCGGCCATGGCGGGCAGATCCGTGCCGATGGTGTTTCGGCCCGGACAGTACGACACCGGCTCGGTGGTGGTGGTCGAGGCACAGTTACGGGTCACGCCGGTGTAGTCGAACGTCGGCGGGTTCTCGACCGGCATGGACTTGCCGAGCTGGGTGGCCAGCGAGCTCAGCGTCTCCTCGTTCACGGGCAACTGCTCCTCGCGCTCGCCCTCCTCGAAGGTCACCGGCAGGCCGCCGCGACGCTGCTCGATCTCGTCCTCGTCGATGTCCTTGCAGGACTTCGCGCCCTCGGTGTAACCCATCTGTACGGCGGTGACCCGCTCGAACGCCGAACCGTGCACGGCGTCAGGATCGTTGGGGTCGCGGTCGCGCACGGCGACGGTGGCGCCGAGCACACCGTTGAGCCCGTCGGTGGTGTTGAGGGTGAAGTGCTTCGAGTTGCCCTCGGCGACATGGCGCAGGAAGACCCCGGCCAGACAGTCGGCCTGCTGCTCCTTCACCAGCTTGTCGGTGAAGATGCCGCGCAGCAGGTCGGCCTGCGCCTGGATGGCGTGGCCGTACTCGTGGGCGAGCACCATCACCACCGACATCTCCTTGTACTTGTTCACCAGCAGCGGCAACAGCACGGCGCGGTCCCAGCCGATGGTGTGGTCGAGCGGGCAGTAGGCGGCGTTGATCAGCTTGTAGGTGCTGCTCAGGCAGAACTGCACCGCCTCGGACTCCGGTGCCCGTGCCGACCAGGAGAGGTACTTCGACGCGGGTTTGAAATCGCCGCGGAAGGTCTTGGAATACTCGGTCTGCCAATACTCTTCGATATCGGCGATGGCGTTCAGCGCGAGGGTGTCGATCGCGCCGCCGTCGCCGTTCTCGGCCTGCTTGTCGGTGTCGGGAACACCGGGCCGCGGGCCGCTGGGACCGGTGCTCGACGCGGCGCCGGCCACCTCCCACGGGTTGTCCATCGCGGGCACGGCCTGGTCACTGGCGACGGTGGTCGCCGAGCAGCCGGCGACGAGCAAGCCGACGCTCGCCGCTGCCGCGGCCACGGCCATGCCGAATCGATGTCTGATCATCCGCTGTTCCTCCCCAAGGAATGACGCGGACGCCGAGCGGTCCGCTGTCGAGCGCTCACATGGTAATCGAGATCGGTCAGCTGTCCATCCGGACGGTGGCCAGCACCGCACGGTGGTCGGTGCCGGGGAGAGTGAGCGTCCGAACCTGTTGTGCCACTCCACCTGCGACGAGAATGTGGTCGATGCCGAGCACCGGTCCCCAGCGCCGGTCCGCGGGGAAGGTGAGCAGAATCCCGTCACCGGTTTGGTCGGCGGCCGCGGCGAAGGGACCGTCGAGCAGCGCGCGGTAGGCCGAATGATCGCGGGTGGCGTTGAAATCGGCGCCGACGATGGCGGGCGCGGCGGTGGCGGCCAGGATCTCGTCGACGCGGCGCATCTCCGCCGACCACGCCGCGAAGTCGAGATTCGGCGGCATCGGGTGGAAGGCGAACACCGGGATCGGACCGCGCTGCGGGTGCTCCATCGTCGCGGAGATATTGCTCATCACGAAGCCGTCGTATTTCCTCGTGTCCCGCAACGGATATCGGCTGTAGATACCGGTGCCACCGCCGCCGGACCGGGCGGGCTCCAGGTAGGTGTAGGGCAGCAGATCTTCCAGGCCCGCCGCGCGCAGCCGGTCGATCGCGCCGTCGGTCAGTTCCTCTGCGGTGAGCACGTCGACCTCGTTGTCGCGCACGGCGGCGACCACAGCGGCAGGATCGGCCTGACCGAACAGCAGATTCGACTGCAACACCACCACTTCCGGCCCGGCCGCAGCCCTGCTCTCCGGCAGATAGGACGGCGCGACCAGCCACAACACCCCCAGCAGCACCGCCGCCCCCGCCACCGCGCTGCGCCAGCTCCGCGCGAGCACCAGCAGGATCAACCCCACGACCGCGCCGAGCATCAACCACATCGCCCCCGACGCCAGCAGCACCATCGAGCGCTGCGACCACTTCCCCAGATGCAGCACGATCCCGACCACCGCGGTGGCGACCGCACCCCACCCGAGAACGAGCATGGCCCGCCCCATCCACTCACGCATCATGGGCCTCACCCTATGCAGCGAGCCTTGTCGGCTCCTTATGGGCGGCTCGAGAGATCTCTGTGGAAACTACACTGGCTGCACGGAAGGAGGCGGAATGTATCTCGAGCGATTCACGGCCGCGGGTCCGCTCACCGAGGAGGCCGTCGAGGAACTGGCGGCGCTGGCCACCCGCTACACCTGCGCACTCACGCTCACCGTCGCCGAGCGCACCGTGCAGCTGCCGGTGCTGCCGGTCTGCTGGCGCGAACTGCCGATCCGCGCGGGCACCGCCGTCACCGTCGAAGCGGCGCGTGGCCACCGCCACGGCGAGGCACGCGCCGCACTACGTGACTTCGTCGCCACCTTCGGACGGTTGACCTCGCCTCAGAGTGGCAGGCCTGCCTCGATCCAGTTGTAGGCCTGGATCTTGCGGGAGGCCGGGTCGCTGACGACCTGGTTGATGAGGTCGTTGATCTGGTCGGTGGACAGCGGGTAGCCGTAGTGTTCCGCGGCGCCGGCCGATGCCCAGAGCGAGGCGAACAGGCCGGGGCCGCCGAGCAGGTGGGCCAGGGCGGAGGCGACGTCCTCGACCACCTCGATGACGCCGTGCACCAGGGCGATCACGATGTCCTCGTCGCCGGGCACGGCACCGGGCGCCAGCGCACCCGAGTCGACGACGCGGCGGGCCAGCCACTCACGCGGGACCAGCGGGGCCGGGCCGATGGTCTCGCCGAGGTAGTAGCGCCACTCCCCCGGATTGCCCTGGTCGAAGGCGTGGATATAGAAGGTGCGGGTGAGCGCCCACAGCGCGATGTAGCGCAGCGAGACCTGTTCGGGGTCGAGCACCGCGTCGGGACCGTCGGCGCGGTCGCGTTCGAGCAGGTCCCAGGCGAAGCGGAACCAGACCTGTTCGGAGTTGCCGACCCAGGTGGCCGGCAGCCGGTCGGCCAGTACCGCGACGTCGGCGGCAGGACCGTAGAGGCCGGTGTCGCCGGAGATCTCCACGCGCAGATTGTCGACGTAGCCGCGCAGGGCGTCGGCGGAGGTGAATACCGCGTAGCCGAGCTGGGCCAGGCGGGTGAGGTCGGCGTTGCCTGGTTCGAGCACCAGCACCACCGGCATGCCGACACCGGGCTGCAGTCCCTCCGGCCAGAACGCCTCCGCGACAGCGAGTTCGCGTCCGGTGACCGGATCCGATACCTCGCTGTCGAGCAGCGGGAAGCCGAAGCCGTCGGCGACCAGATCGTCGACCAGCGCGTTCACCTGCTCCACCGCCGGGTCACCGAAACTCGCCCCGGCCACCCCGACGGTCAGCAGGGTCGGCCGGTGCAGCTTGCCGGTGCGCAGCTTCTCCAGGAACGCGTCGGCCGCGGTGGACAGCAGCAGCCGCCGCGCGCGCAGGAATTCGCGATAGTTCTCCACCCGCCACAGCGCCGGGTCGGTCGGAATCCACTGCGAGGCAAGCACACCCGGGTGCCGCCGCTCCATCTCGGCGAGGTAGTCGGCTGGTTCACGCTCCCCGAGTTCGGCCTCGGAGCCGGGGCCGAGGAAGCAGAAGTTGGCGATCGCGTTGATCTCGTTGCGCTCGTAGCCCGCAGCACGCAGTGTGGCCTTCGGGAACAGGTAGTGCACCTGCACCGGTGTGCGTTCGCCGACCTGCTCGATACCGAGCTCCGAGCCGGTGCCGAGATCGCGTGACCCGTCGACGCGGGTGAGCAGGTACAGCAGCGGGTAGAACCGTGAGCCCCTGGTCGCACCGCCGAAATCGTCGGCGCACAGGTCGAGCGAGCCGCCGCGCAGCCGTTCCAGCGAGGCGATCAGGCCGTCGATCCCGCCGCGTTCGAGAGTCTCGTAGTCCTGCTGCAGGAAGGTCTCGGTGGACCCGCTGAACCGGCCCCACAGCGCGGAATGGATGTACCAGTACAGGACCCGGTCGCGGTGCAGGTCGTTGTCGAAGCCGCCGCCGTTGACGAACAGCAAGCGGGTGATCACCGGAACGGCGTAGCGCCCCATCAGGACTCGATCGTGGTCGAGACCGAGCCTGCCCGCCACGGTGTCGAGGAAGGTGTCCACCTGGGTCGCGGTCGCGGCCAGCGCCTGCTCGAACTCCGCCGGGGACAGGTCACCGAGCGCGTCGAAGTGGGCGTTGCCGTTGCCGACGGCGATCACATTGCGCAGCAACCAGTCCAGGGTGAAGCTGTAGCCCTCCTTGTCCCAGCGGATCAGATGGTCGCGCAGATTGCCACGGGCCTGCGGCCACTGCGCGCACAGCGTGGCCAGCGCCAGGTCGCCCTTGGACAGTTTGGTGCCGCCGGAGTTGACCCGGTTGAAGATGTCGACCACCTCGTCGACCGTGCGGTCGGAGCCGGTGATGGTCTCGACATTGAACTCACGGTGGGTGATCTCGCGCAGCTTGTTCAACCGGTCGAGGTAGGCCGCCAGCGTGTCCGGCGCGACCTCGGTGAACCGGGGCAGGTAGTGCACCGGGCCCAGCGCGAACAGTTCGGTGACATCGATCCAGGTCGGCGCGATGTCGCGGCCGGGCACCTGGAACTCGAAAACCTCACGGTCGACATCGAAGTGCAGGCCGGTGAAGGCCACCGCGTCGCCCTCGAAGAACGACGGTGCCCGGCCACGGATGATGCCGTAGAGCGTGGTGATGCGCTGCTGACCGTCGAGCAGGAGCTGACGCAGGCCGGTACCGCCGCCCGCGCCGCGGACCGCGATGTCCTCGGACCCGGTCTCCCACACCAGCAGCCCGCCGACCGGGTACCCGAGGTACAGCGACCGCATGAGCCCGCGCACCTGATCCCGGTTCCACACGTATCCACGCTGGAATTCGGGCAGCAGCACCGCGCCGGAGTCGATCTGGTCGAGCAGGGAGGACAGACGTGTCACGGCAGCCTTTCGATCGCGATCCGGTAGCGCAGACGCCCCATCGTTGCACGGATCGTACCGACATACCCCGACGTGCCAGCGGCCGAACAGGACTCACGCTCGCGCCGGGGATCCGCTACTGGCCGGTCACCGCCGCCAGGAAGGCGTCCGAGGCGTAGAACGGGGCCAGGCGGCGCCGGATCGCGGTGTCGAGATAGCCGCGTTCGTCGAGCTTTCCGAGTACCGAAGGGCCGAACCGCAAGGCCTCCTCGATGAGGTCGGCTCGGCCGATGCCCAGCTCGGTGAGCAGCTCGGCCAGCGGGGTGTCACCGTACTTGTCGAAGACGTGATCGATGCCCTCGTCGAGCAGCGCGTGGAAGTAGTCCGTCTCGCGGAAGGTGCGCCAGAACTCGAAGGTGAGCACCACCGCGTCCTCGACATCGTTGGCCGACACCAGGTCACGAAACGAACCGACGGCGTCGCCGGTGTGTTTGCGCCAGGTTTCGCGGGCGGTGTCGAGTAGCACCTCGTCGGCGTCGTCGCGGTTGCCGCGCAATACGAATCGGGCGCCGCTGCGGGTGATCCGGCCGACACTGTTCTCGATCGCGGGCAGCGCGGGTTCGGCCAGCCGGGCCAGCGCGCCGCGCAGCGTCCCCGCCAGACCGCCGCCGTCGTGGTGTCGGCCCTCGTCGACCGCGGCGACCACCGCGCGCTGCACCGCCTCCACACAGGCATCGACGGTCACCGGGCTGGCGAGCACCAGCCGTACCAGCCGGTGGGTGACCTCCATGTCGGCTACCGCGGTGACCAGCTCCTCGAAGCGGCGATCGTCGACGACCGCGCCGACGGCGGTCTCGTCCTGGGCCCGGTGGTGATACAGCCGGGCCGCGATCTCGCCGACGAGTTCGGGGATCGCGCCCTCGACCGGGATCTGCACGGCGTACTTGTGCGCGACGCCCTTGATCTGCTCCCTGGTGACGGCACCTGCCAGGGTCAATTCCGCGGCCTCGGCCAGCAGAGCGTCGACCTCCTCGGTGGCGAGTTCGAGGAATCCGACGGGGTGGAGCAGCTGGTCCTTGGTGAACGCGACGTGTGCGTCGAGTACCCGCAGGGCCAGGTCGTGGTGTCCGGCGTGCGCGTCGTTGGTCTCACCCATCCGCCAAGACTGGCACACCGCGCTTCGCGCGGCGAGTCTGGTCACTCTGACCTGCGAACTCCGCCCAGATCGCCTTTTCCAGATGCCATGTGGGCATTTTGCCAAGGAGTATGGCATACTTGGCTGCTGAGACTGGGCTGATCACAGAGATAGCCATGGCTCATCTACGGAAAAGACTTGTAAAACACATGACTCAAGGCACTGTTAAGTGGTTCAACGGCGAGAAGGGCTTCGGCTTCATCGCCCAAGACGGAGGCGGCCCCGACGTCTTCGTGCATTACTCCGCGATCGGCGGCTCCGGCTTCAAGTCCCTCGACGAGGGACAGCGCGTGGAGTTCGAGGTCGGCCAGGGCCAGAAGGGCCCGCAGGCGCAGGACGTCCGCGCCATCTGATCTTCGCGTGAGGAAAGGCCCCGCACCGCTCGGTGCGGGGCCTTTTCCGTCTCAATCGCCGCCGAACACCCGCTCGACCACCGCTTTGGCGCGGCGGGTGATGCGCATGTAGCTGTCCAGGAATTCACTGCCGTCGTCGGTGGGCCAGCCCGCGACCCGCGCGACCGCGGAAAGCAGCCTGCCCGGACCCGGCAGCTGATCGGTGGGCTTGCCCTTGACCAGGACCAGCGCGTTGCGGGCCGCGGTGGCGGTGATCCACGATTCGCGCAGCAGCGCGACATCCTCCGGCACCAGGATGCCCTCGGCCTCGATCACGTCGAGCGATTCCAGCGTCGAGGTGTTGTGCAGGGCGGGCACGTTGTGCGCGTGGCGCAACTGGAGCAGCTGCACGGTCCATTCGATATCGGCGAGCCCGCCGCGGCCCAGCTTGGTGTGGGTGGCCGGATTGGCGCCGCGCGGCAACCGCTCGGCATCGACCCTGGCCTTGATCCGGCGGATCTCACGGACCGCCTCCGCCGATACCCCGCCCGCCGGATACCGGATCGGATCGATGACGTGCAGGAAGCGCACGCCCAGCTCCTGATCGCCTGCCACCTGATGTGCCCGCAGCAGCGCCTGCACCTCCCAGGGCTGCGCCCACTGCTCGTAGTAGGCCTGATACGCCGCCAGCGTGCGCACCAGGGCGCCGTTGCGGCCCTCGGGGCGCAGGCCCGCGTCGACCTGCAGTGGCGGATCGGTGCTCGGCGCCCCCAACATCCGCTGCACCTTCTCGGCCACCCCGATCGCCCACTTCACCGCGGTCGTCTCGTCCTCGCCGGGCCGGGGATCGCAGACGAACAGCACATCGGCGTCCGAGCCGTAGCCCAGTTCCATCCCGCCGAGCCTGCCCATCCCGATGACCGCCATATCGGCGGGCGCGGGCGCGCCACGCTGGGCCTCCGACGCCCGGATCACCGCGCTGAGCGCGGCCTCGAGCACCGCCACCCACACCGACGACAGCGCGGCGCACACCTGCGGCACCTCCAGCATGCCGAGCAGGTCGGCCGAGGCCACCCGCGCCAGCTCGTGCCTGCGCAGCGATCTGGCGGCGGCGACCGCGCGGGTTGGGTCGTCGTAGCGGGCGGCCGCGGTCTGGATACCACGGGCCACATCGGCCGGTTGCGGGCCGAGCAGTTGCGGGCCGCCGGGACCGTCGGCGTACATACGGATGGTCTCGGGCGCGTTGATCAGCAGATCGGGCAGGTACTCCGAGGAGCCGAGCACGATCATCAGCCGCTGCGCGATCGCGCCCTCGTCGCGCAGTTCGCGCAGGAACCAGATCTGGTCGTCGAGCCCCTCCGAGACCCGGCGGTAGGCGAGCAGGCCCGCATCAGGGTTGGGGGTGTCACCGAGCCATTCGAGCAGCGTCGGCAGCAGTAGCGCCTGGATCCGGCCCTTCCTCGACACGCCACCGGTGAGGGCCTTGAGGTGGCCGAGCGCGTTGGCCGGCGCGGCGTAGCCGAGGGCGGCGAGCTGGCGGACCGCGGCGTCGGGGCTCAGCCGCAGCGCGTCGGAATCCAGCCGGGCGACCGAATCCAGCAGCGGGCGGTAGAACAGCTTCGCGTGGAGCCGCCGCACCCGCACCGAGTTGCGGCGGATCTCGGTCTCCAGCACCCCGACCGCGTCCTGACGGCCGTCGGGACGGACGTTGGCGGCGCGGGCCAGCCAGCGCATCCCCTCCTCGTCGTCGGCGGCGGGCAGCGTGTGGGTGCGCTTGAGCCGCTGTAGCTGCAGCCGGTGCTCGAGCAGGCGCAGGAACTCGTAGGAGGCGGTGAGATTGGCGGCGTCCTCGCGGCCGACGTACCCGCCCGCCGCGAGTGCGGTGAGCGCCTCGACGGTATTGGTGGCGTGCAGCGACTCGTCGACCCGGCCGTGCACCAATTGCAGCAGCTGCACGGCGAATTCGACATCGCGCAGGCTGCCCGCGCCGAGCTTGAGTTCCCGCTCGCGCAGATCGGCGGGGACGAGGTCCTCCACCCGGCGGCGCATGGCCTGCACGTCGGCGACGAAGTCGGGACGCTCGGAGGCGGCCCACACCATCGGCATGAGCGCGTCCCGGTACTGCCGGCCCAGTTCCAGGTCACCGGTCATCGGCCGGTTCTTCAGCAGCGCCTGGAATTCCCAGGTGCGCGCCCAGCGCTTGTAGTAGGCCAGGTGTGAGTCGAGCGTGCGCACCAGCGCGCCCGCCTTGCCTTCTGGCCGCAACGCGGCGTCGACCTCGAAGAAGGCCGAACTCGCCACGCTCATCATCTCCGCCGCCAGCCGGGTGGCGGTGGCATCGGCCGGTTCGGCGACGAACACCACATCGACATCGCTGACGTAGTTCAGTTCCCGCGCACCGCATTTGCCCATCGCGAGCACCGCGAGCCGCACCGGCAGCGGCCCGTTCTTGCACACCCGCGCGACCGCGACCGACAGCGCGGCGGTGAGCGCGGCATCGGCCAGATCCGACAGCTGCCTGCCCACCACCTGATAAGGCGGCACCGGCTCGTTCTCCACGGTGGTGGCCAGATCGACGGCGGCGAGCAGCATCAGCTGATCGCGATACCGGCTGCGCAGCAACGCGATCGCCTCCGGCCCTGCCGACTCGGCCCGGAACACCATCGGACCGGCGTTGGGCCCGGTCTCCGGTCGCGCGTCCACCGCGTCGAGCAGATCGGCGATCACCTCGTCGCGCTCGGGAAGGTGCTTGCGGCGCAGGATCTTCCACGCGGCAGGCGCGGCGACCAGGTGGTCGCCGAACGCGGTCGACGAGCCGAGCAACCCGAACAGCCTGCCGCGCAAGGTGGTATCGGACCGGATCGCCGAATCCAGTTCGGCCCAGTCGTCGGCGAGCGATTCGCGCAGCCGGATCAGCGTCGCCAGCGCCAGATCGGCGTCGGGCGAGCGCGACAGCGCCCAGAGCACGGGCACCCCGTCGACATTGTCCCAGCCGAGCTGGTGCAGGGAATCCGCCGCGGTGGGCTCGAGCAAGCCGAGCCTCCCGACGCCGGGAACAGCGGAGCGGGCAGTCGGTGGCCGGACCATGCCCTAAAAGTACATCCTCGCGGTCACCATCGCGTCACCCTCACAGGCTCAGGTATTCCTCGAGCTCCCACGGCGTGACCTTGCTGCGGTAGTCCGCCCACTCGCGGCGCTTGTTGCGCAGGAAGAAGTCGAACACGTGCTCACCGAGGGTCTCGGCGACCAGCTCGGAACGCTCCATCGCCTGCAGCGCCTCGTCGAGGGTGCCCGGCAGCGAACGGAAGCCCATGGCGCGCCGCTCGGCGTCGGTCAGCGACCACACGTCGTCCTCGGCCTCGGGCGGCAGGTCGTAGCCCTTCTCGATGCCGCGCAGACCGGCGGCGAGCAGCACCGCGAAGGTCAGGTACGGGTTGCAGGCCGAATCGGGGCTGCGGATCTCGACCCGGCGCGAGGACGCCTTGTTCGGCGTGTACATCGGCACCCGGACCAGCGCCGAGCGATTCGACCGGCCCCAGGAGGCCGCGGTCGGCGCTTCGCCGCCGTGGATCAGGCGCTTGTAGGAATTCACCCACTGGTTACTGATCGCGCTGATCTCGGGCGCGTGCTCGAGGATGCCGGCGATGAACGAGCGCGCCGTGGTGGACAGGTTCAGCGGGTCGTCCGGGTCGGCGAAGGCGTTGGATTCGCCCTCGAACAGGCTCATATGGGTGTGCATGGCCGAACCGGGGTACTGCGAGAACGGCTTGGGCATGAACGTCGCGCGCACACCCTCGTCGATCGCGACTTCCTTGATGAGGTAGCGGAAGGTCATCACGTTGTCGGCCATCGACAGCGCGTCTGCGTAGCGCAGGTCGATCTCCTGCTGGCCGGGCGCGCCCTCGTGATGGCTGAACTCCACCGAGATGCCCATCGACTCGAGCGCGTCGATGGCGTGGCGGCGGAAGTTCGGCGCGGAGTCGTGCACGGCCTGGTCGAAGAAGCCGCCGGTGTCGGCGGGGGTCGGCTTGCCGTCCTTCAGCCCGTCCTCCAGCAGGAAGAACTCGATCTCGGGGTGCACATAGCAGCTGAAGCCCACGTCGGCGGCCTTGTTCAGCTGGCGGCGCAGCACGTGCCGCGGGTCGGCCCAGGACGGCGAGCCGTCGGGCATGGTGATGTCGCAGAACATGCGCGCGGAGTGCTGGTGGCCCTTGGAACTGGCCCACGGCAGCACCTGGAAGGTCGACGGGTCGGGCCGGGCGACCATGTCGGCCTCCGATACCCGCGCGAAGCCCTCGATCGCCGAGCCGTCGAAGCCGATGCCCTCCTCGAAGGCGCCCTCCAGCTCCGCGGGCGCGATGGCCACCGACTTGAGGTAGCCGAGCACATCGGTGAACCAGAGCCGTACGAAGCGGATGTCCCGCTCTTCGAGCGTCCGCAGCACGAATTCCTTCTGGCGATCCATACCGGCGAGCGTAAGCACCCGGCGTTAAATCCGTGTTACATACGCGATCGGGTTTGCGATCTTGTCACCACTTCCGCACATCTCACCAGCGTGGATGGGAGGTCGTGAGCGAGCGAACCACCAGCACAGCGCGCCGGAACGACGACGCAAGAGCAGCCGGGGGAGCGCGAGCGATCGCGTCAGCAGGTGAGGCCGGGTTCGGGCGCGGCGAGCTCGACCAGGTAGTCGATCACCGCCGCGTCCAGGCACTGATCGCCCGCGACCAGCGCGGCGGTGTGCCGGTTGCCGCGGAAGGTGATCAGCGCGGCGCCCAGCTGATCGGCCAGATCCACGCCTGCCTGGTACGGCGTCGCCGGGTCCTCGGTGGTGGACACGACGACCGTGGTCGGCAGCCCCGGCGCCGACACCCGGTGCGGGGTGCTCGTATTGGGCACCGGCCACGCGGCGCACAGTTCCAGCGGGGCGGCGCCGGTCCCCCTGCCGTCGTCGAGGAACGGCGCGGCCCTGCGGTACTCGGTGTCCTGGCGGCCGACGATCGCCCGATCGGTGATGCGCGGATCGTCCACGCAGCGGATGGCGTTGAAGGCGTCCTGGATGTTGGCGTAGCTGCCGTCGGCGCGGCGGCCGTCGTACATGTCGGCCAGTCCGAGCAGGGTGTCGCCGTTGCCCGCGCGCAGTTCGGTCAGGCCCTGGGTGAGCACGTCCCACAGGTCGTCGGTGTAGAGGGCTTGCTGGACGCCGGTGATGGCGTCGCCGTAGCTGAGGCCACGCGGATCGGCGGTCGCGGCGGGCGCGCCCGCCAGCGGCGAGACGAGCGCGCGGAACCGGGCGACGGCCTCGGCCGGATCGGTGCCGAGCGGACAGTCCGGGCTGTTCGCGCAGTCGGCGGCGTAGGCGTCGAACACGCCCTGGAATCCGGCGGCCTGGCGCAGCGATTCCTGCACCGGATCCTGCGCGGAGTCCACCGCGCCGTCGAGCACGAGGGCACGCACATTGCCCGGGTACTTCTCGGCGTAGGCCGAGCCGAGCCGGGTGCCGTAGGAGTAGCCGAGGTAGGTCAGCTTCTCGTCGCCGAGGGCCGCGCGCAGCACGTCCATGTCCTGCACGACCTCGCGGGTGCCGACATGGGCGAGCAGGTCGACACCGCTGCGGTCGGCGCACCGGCGCGCGTACTCGTGGTTGTCGGCCTCGGCGGCGGCGATACCCTCCGGGGTGTTTTCCAGCGGCGGTTCGGCCCGTTCGGCATCGGCCTGCTCGGGGGTAAGGCAGACGATCGCGGGCACCGAGGAGCCGACCCCGCGCGGATCGAAACCCACCCGGTCGAACCGCTGTGCCAGCGCGGTGCCGTGGCCGACGGCCACCGTCGACAGCCCGGAGACACCGGGACCGCCTGGATTCAGCAGCAGCGAGCCGATCTTGTCCCCGGTAGCAGGCAGCCGCGACAGCGCGAGCCGGGCAGTCGGCCCGTCCGGCCGCGCGTAATCGATCGGCACGGTGACCATGGCGCATTCGGTCCGCGGCGGCAGCCGATCCTCCGGGCCGCCGAAGTCGGCGCACGATCCCCACTCGATCCGCTGCTCGTAGAACCGCTCCAGCCCGGCGGGCGCGGGCGGCCAGGTCGCGGGCGTGCTGCTGTTCTCGGTGCCGCTACAGCCGGAGACGAGCAGAGCGCAGAGCGCCACGAAGGCACCGACCAGCCGGCCTCGCTGCACAGTGGGCCACCTTTCCGCGCCACCCGGCGCACAACACGATGCGCCCGAATCCACACGACTGGGCTCGCTTCACGGTAGCCGAACCGCCCGTGTGACCGATCACACCCGCGCACGCCCTTAAACCGGCTCGGTGCCGGGTGGCACACTGGATGCGTCAGAAAAGCCCGGGGACCCGCGCAGGGCCTCGAGGAACCCGACGAAAGGGACGATGATGTCCGTATCTGCTGAGCAGAACCCTGTCTACGGTGCCGCTCCCGCCGAAACCAAGCCCCGTCGCAAGACCCGCGTCCAGCATCTGCAGCAGATGAAGGCCGAGGGCGAGCGCTGGTCGATGCTGACGGCCTACGACTACTCCTCCGCGCGCCTGTTCGAAGAGGCGGGTATTCCGGTCCTGCTGGTCGGCGATTCCGCCGCCAATGTGGTGTACGGCTACGACACCACCGTGCCGATCACCGTCGACGAGCTCATCCCGCTGGTGCGCGGTGTCGTCCGTGGCGCTCCGCACGCGCTGGTCGTCGCCGACCTGCCGTTCGGCACCTACGAGTCCTCGCCGCAGCAGGCGCTGGCCACCGCCACCCGTTTCATGAAGGAGGGCGGCGCGCACGCGGTGAAGCTGGAGGGCGGCGAGCGTGTGGCCGAGCAGATCGCGCTCATCACCGCGGCGGGCATTCCGGTGATGGCGCACATCGGGTTCACCCCGCAGAGCGTGAACACTCTCGGCGGCTTCCGGGTGCAGGGTCGCGGCGACGGCGCCGAACAGCTCATCGCCGACGCCATCGCGGTGCAGGAGGCCGGCGCGTTCTCCGTCGTCATGGAGATGGTCCCGGCCGAGCTGGCCGGTCAGGTGACCCACAAGCTCACCATCCCGACCGTCGGTATCGGCGCGGGCGCCGACTGCGACGCCCAGGTACTGGTCTGGCAGGACATGGCCGGCTACACCAGCAGCAAGACCGCGAAGTTCGTCAAGCGCTTCGGCAATGTCGGCGACGAGCTGCGCTCGGCCGCCGCCGCTTACGCCGACGAGGTCCGCCGCGGCACCTTCCCCGGTCCCGAGCACAGCTTCTGAGTTCGGCCGCACTCCGGCCTGCGGGCCGGAGTGCGCTCGGTGGGTTCGCGCGGCGGCGGGTGGCAGACTCGGTGACGACACCGTCGACACGAGTAGAGGTTTCGATGCCGCACCGCCGTTGGAAGATCCGCCCGCTGCTGGCGACCGTGAGCGTGCTCGCCGTCGCCGGCCTGACCGGTTGTGCCAGCGTGGACACCTCGCCGTCCGGGAGTGCCGAGAGCTCGACGCCGACGGGCAGTACCGCGCCGTCGACGACCACCTCGCGGGCGAACGGCGCGGCGGGCGATCCGGCGGTCGATGACGCGCAGGCCGCCCAGCTGTGCGACATGTTCCGGCCCGAGCTGTCCAACTTCCGGGTGCAGGGCCCGACGCTGGGCAGGCTGTCACTGAACGCGATGGTGCTCGACTGGGTGCTGCGCAATCCCGAACTGCAGGCACAGGTGGTGGCCGACAAGACCATCGTCGACCGGGTCACCGAGAGCGCGTGCCCGGACGTACGCGCCGAGGTGCTCACCGCACTCGAACTCCCTGATCTCGCCTCGGGTCTGGTGCTGTGATGCGCGGACCGTACCCGGAGATCGAGCCGTACGACTACGGACTGCTCGGCGTCGGCGACGGCCAGTCGGTGTATTGGGAGGTCAGCGGCAACCCCGACGGCAAGCCCGTGGTGTTCGTGCACGGCGGCCCCGGCGGCGGCACCAGCCCGCTGCAGCGGCGGTTCTTCGACCCGGCGGTGTACCGGATCGTGCTGTTCGATCAGCGCGGCTGCGGACAGTCGGTGCCGCATATCGCCGACGGCGCGAGCCTCGAGCTCAACACCACCGCGCATCTCGTCGCCGATATGGAGCTGTTGCGCGAGCATCTCGGGATCGACCGCTGGCAGGTGTTCGGCGGGTCATGGGGTTCCACCCTCGGTCTCGCCTACGCCCAGGCTCACCCCGAGCGCGTCACCGAATTGGTGCTGCGCGGGATCTTCCTGCTGCGGCGCGCGGAGATCGACTGGTACTACAACGGCGCGGCGGGCAACGTGTACCCCGACGAGTGGGCGAAGTTCCTGGCGCCGGTGCCCGCGGCAGAACGCGACGACGACCTGGTCGAGGTATATCACCGGCTGCTGCACTCCCCCGACCCGCGGGTCGCGCTCGACGCGGCGGTGGCCTGGTCGACCTGGGAGGGGGCCACGAGTTCGCTGCTGCCGCAACCGGAACGGGTCGCCGAGACCGGCCAGGCGCGGTTCGCGCTGGCCTTCGCCCGGATCGAAAACCACTATTTCCGGCACGGCGGATTTCTCGACGAGGGACAGTTGCTGCGTGACATCGATCGGATCGCCCACATCCCCGGCGTGATCGTGCAGGGCCGCCACGACATCGTGTGTCCCGCGGTGAGCGCCTGGGACCTGCACAACGCCTGGCCCGCCTCGACCCTGCACATCGTGGAGGACGCCGGGCACACCGCCCACGAGCCGGGCATCACCCATCAGCTGGTCGAGGCGACCGATCGGTTCGGAAAGCGAGGGTGAGGTCATGAAGGCGGGCAAAGCCGTCACCGCGGCACTCGGAGCGGATATCGACCGGCTGCTTGCCGCCGAACCCGACGTGCGTGCCGACATCTACGACTCGGTCCACCAGATGCGGGTGGCCACCCGCAGGTTGCGCAGCGTGCTGCGCTCCTACCGCGCGGTGTTCGACACCGAGCGGGCCGCGGCCACCGTGACCGAACTGAAGTGGCTGGCCGACCTGCTCGGGGTGGCGCGCGACGCGGAGGTGCGCGCCGAACGCTTCACCGACCTGCTGGCCGCGCACGACAACGTTCCCGACGAGGTGACCGCCGCGTTGGTCGGCGCCTCGCGGGACGCCTATACCGCCGCGCACGAGACGGTCCTCACCGAACTCGACGGCCTGCGCTATCGCCACCTGGCCGAGACCCTGGACCGCTGGCGCACCGATCCCCCGCTGGACCCCGCGCTCGGGCGAGAGAAGGCGCGTCCGGTGTTCGAGCACGTACTCGGCCGCGACCGCAAGCGGCTGCGCAAGCTCGTCTTCGCCGAACCGTCGGCGGCACCGGCCGACCGGGTCGAACTGCTGCACGATATCCGCAAGGCCGCCAAGCGGTTACGGTACTCCTGTGAGGCCGCCGGTGATGTCCTCGGCGCCGCGGCCACCGAACTCGGGGCAGACGCCAAGCGCCTGCAGACCGTCCTCGGCGACCACCGCGACGCCGTCGAGTCCCGCGAGGCCATCCTCGCCGCCGCGGCGTCGGCGCCGGGTGCGACCGCCACGCTCTACGAACTGCTCGCCGACACCGAGGAGGCGGCCGCGGGCACGGCGATCGCCCGCTACCCCGCCGCCGCCAGCTTCATCTCCTCGGCCGACTGACAACGACCAACTCGCCGCCCGAAAGGTTACGGCCGCCGTTGCGGCGTCGGCCAGGTCGGCCGGATCGGCGGTTCCGAAGCCGTCGGTGTCTCCCACGGCGTCCCGTGTTCCGGATCGATCAGCTTCCGGCGTAAGCGAATTCGATGGTGCGGGTGGCGCTGTCTGCGGTGACCAAGCGGACCGGGACGTGGGCGCCCTCCGGTGGTCTGCCCGCGCAGCGGGCCAGCACGGGCGGGTCGGCGACGAAGATCTCGGCGTCGCGGGAGCCGTTGGCCTCACGCAACACCATGGCGGCGAACTCGGTGCCGACGCGCGGGGCGAGCACGGTGGCCTCGGTGAGGTCGATGCAGGCGCGGTCGACCTTGCTCGCGACAGCGTCGGTGCGGCGCAGGGTGCCCGCGGCGGCGGCGATGCCGTCGACCGCCCAATCGGGAACCTCGGTACCCGCGCAGTGGGCCAGGCAGACCTCGGTGGCGAAACGGTCCGCGAGACGGCGCAGCGGTGCGGTGACGTGCGCGTAAGGCGCGCCGATCCCGCTGTGCGCCAGCTGGTCTTCGGTCAGCTGGTCGAGCTCGGCGAGCACGGTGTATCCGGCGCCGCGCAGCAGACTGGTCGCCTCCGACATGAGCACCAGCCCGGCCGGGGTGTTGGCATCGAGGCCGGCCAGCATCCGGCCCACCGGCAGGTCGGCGGGCCAGTCGACGCCCAGCGCGGCGGCGGTGCGGCGCATCGAGGCGATCGCGGAATCCGGCGGCGGTGGCATGGTGCGCAGCAGGCCGACCGGGGCACCCTGGTGTTCGAGCATGATCCGGGCCGCGCACATGCCGGTGAGCAGTGACACCTGCTCGTTCCAGTCGTCGGCGGCGGTGCGCGGCTCCAGCTCGAGACGCCAGTTGTCGCCGTGGCGCACCACGTCCTGCGACGGTAGCCGCAGCGAGATCGCGCCGCGTGCCAGCCCGGCTTCGATGCGCAGGCGGCCGAACTCCGGCAGCGCGGTGAGGGCGGGGTGCAAGGTGCCCGCGTCGGCGGCGGCCTGCACCTGCGCGTAGTCGAAACGCTCACGGGAGCGCACCAGTGCGCGCGTCACCGAGAACGACTGCGGCACAGCGGCTTCGTCGAGTTCGATGGTCCACAGGGCGGCGGGCCGGTCGACACCGGGCAGCAGGCTCGCGGCATCCTCGGACAGCACGGGCGGGTGCAGTGGCACGGTGCCGTCGGGGAGGTAGAAGGTCTGGCCGCGGGTCTCGGATTCGCGGGCGAGCGCACTGCCGGGCACGATCACGGCGCCGAGATCGGCGATGGCGTAATGCAGGGTGAACCCGGTCGGGGTGCGTTCCAGATGCAGCGCCTGGTCCAGATCCATGGCGCCGGGTGGGTCGATGGTGACGAACTCGATCTCGGTCCGGTCGACCCTGCTGCCCGCGAACGCGTCGACCGCGGCACGGGCATTCGAGACGGCCTCGGCCGGATAGTCCGAGGCCAGCCCGAATTCGGAACGGATGGCGCCGAAGTCGACCGGCGCCGAGACGATCCGCTGATGGAGTTCCATCCTGGCAGGGTAGCGAGTTCCTACTGCAGCGCCAGCATGGTGCCGTTGAGCTGATCGAGCGGACCGTACACCGTGAAGGTGACCCGGCCGCCCGGGACCGTCGAGGACACGGCCGCTGCCGCGTCGAGCGCCTGGCCGAACGAGGCCGCCGACGGATGCGGCAGGCCTGCGACGGTCAAGCCGAACCGCGTCTGGTGTACCCACGCGGTATCGGCCGGGCTGAGATCGACCTGAACCCCACCCGAGAGCGGGGTCACCGCGACCGCGCTCGCCGATCCGGCACCGAGCGAGGTGAGCACGGCGGCGGCTCCGGCGATCAGCGCACCGGCGACAATGGAACGAACTACCCGCATGTAAATGTGACCTGCTTCCGGGATCGAATGTGTAGTGCCCGCGACCGGCGGCCGCGGGCCCTTCCGACGGCGAACACTCTATGACCTCGCTCACGTACGGGGCGAGTTCCCGGAGATCGTCACCGACCTGATACCTGTGGCGCCGCGATTGCTACTGTGGCGGGCGGCACGCCCGGCATTCGGCGGGCGATGCGGCACCCACATCGATAAACGGGAGTTCCTAGCGTATGTCGTCGCTGATCTACGATTACCTGCTGCCGATCCTCGGCCCGGACGCGGCCTCCTACTGGGCCCAGATGCTGATGATCAACCCGCAGTAGCCGACCGGTTCCGTCGAGCACCGCCGCCTCCCGTCCTCCCGACGGGAGGCGACTTGTTTCCCGGGGCGCTAGCATCCCGCTCCGTGAGAAGAACTTCCGCCGCCATCGCGGCAAGCGCCACCGTTATCGCCCTGCTCCTGGCCGGTTGCGGCGACGACACCACCGCCACCGAGCCCGCCTCGACCACCGCCGCCCCCGCCACCAAGGTCGACGCCGCCAAGGCGGGAATGTTCGTGGTGAGTTACCGCAACGCGTTCCCCAAGCTGGCCGAGGGCCGTGACGACGCCGCGGTCGCCGACGTGTTGAACCTGACCTGCAGCGATATCAAAGCGGGCAAGTCCGAGGCCGATACCGTCGCCGCCGTGGTCACCTATTCCAAGAACGGCTCGACCACCGCCACCGAGGACGAGGCCAAAACGATCTACGAGACGGTCAAGCTCATGTGCTGAGCCCAGGCACGCGGCGGTTCCCCTGTGGGACCGCCGCTTTCGTGCGCGGACGAGCCGGCCTGTAAGCCGGATCCTGTCCCCGGTTCGCACCGGGGGGCGACCATCCATCTGGACACACCGTCGCCGGGTGCCTCGAGCGGTCCACCCGCAGGCTCGGGCGAGCAGCCCTCGAACACCTGCGCAGCCGCACCGGGTGGTGCGACCTTCGACCTTGCTCCGGGCGGGGTTTACCGAGCCGCCCCGGTCACCCGGGGCGCTGGTGCGCTCTTACCGCACCGTTTCACCCTTACCGCACAGCTGTGCGGCGGTCTGTTCTCTGTGGCACTGTCCCGCGGGTCGCCCCGGGTTGCCGTTAGCAACCGCCCTGCTCTGTGGAGTCCGGACTTTCCTCGGCAGCGGGCGGCGGCACTGTGTGCCCGTTCCCGTTCCCGTTGCCGCGGTCGCCCGGCCGACTCGTCCGCCCGTACAGGATACCGCGGTGCGAGCGACGGGCCAGGAGGCGGCAGCCTGGGTATCCACGTAGGGCCCCGGGAGCACCGCTGGAAAACGCAGTACGGTAATCACTCATGGAACGTGTCGACGTCAGTTTCCCCTCGGGTGAGCAGCAGTGCGCTGCCTGGCTCTACCTGCCCGACGGTGCGCCCCGGCCGCGCCCGTTGGTGATCATGGGACACGGGCTGGGGGCCAACCGCGAGATGGGGTTGGATCGGTACGCGCGGCGGTTCGTCGCGGCGGGAATGGGGGTGCTGGCGTTCGACTACCGGCATTTCGGGGCCAGCGAGGGCGATCCGCGCCAGGTGATCGGCATCGCCCGCCAGCGAGCGGACTGGCGGGCCGCGATCGCCTACGCCCGCAGCATCCGCGGCTTCGATGCGACGCGGATCGCGCTGTGGGGCACCTCTTTCGGTGGTGGGCACGTGCTGTCGGTGGCGCCCGAGGACGACTACCTGGCCGCGGTCGTCGCGCAGGTGCCGTTCACCAGCGGCTGGGCCTCGGCGATGGCGAAGGGACCGACCAGCCTCACCAAGGTCGCCACGATCGCCGCGACCGACCTGCTGTTCGGGCCGATCCGGCGCAAGCCGGTGCCGATCCGGCTGGCCGGGCGCAAGCGCGCCGCGGCGCTGATGAGCGCGGCCGATGTGCCGGAGGGGTTCGGCAGGCTGGCCGAGGAGAGCGCCAACTACCGGCCGAAGGTCGGTGCGCGGGTGGCGTTCTCGACACTGTTCGATTCACCGGGGCGCCGGGCCAAGGCGCTGAAGGTACCGGTGTTCTACGCGATCGCCGAGAACGACACGATCGCGCCCGCCGCCCCGACCCGCAAGGCGGCAGAGCGCACCAAGCACGCGGTGGTCAAGCAGTACCCGGTGGGTCATTTCGACGTCTACTTCGATGATGTCTTCGAGCAGGTCGTCCGCGACCAGACCGAGTTCCTGGTGTCGGTCCTGCGCCCCTGACCGGGCGCGATCGGGCACCATGGGGTCATGGAACAGCTCAGCTCGTGGCCGCCTACGGTCTGCTGCTCCTGCACGAACGCGGCCTCGGTTCGTCCTGATCGGCAGTGCCGAGCGCGCGTTCGCGTGTCCTCGCCGCGGCACGCTGACGCCGCACAGCGCAGGGGCGCGGCAACCGTGACGGTGCCGCGCCCCCGTGCGGGTCCGAACCGGGATCAGATGGGCTGGAAGCCCGCGCCGACCCCGCCTGCCCGGTTCAGCACCTCGAGGATGACCCCGATGGGCTGGAAGTAGGCGGGCGAGTGGATCGGATTGGCGCCGTTGGTGCACGGCACGTCGAAATCGAGGGGGCCCAGGCCGGTGAGCCTGCCCTGGTTCATGCCGACCAGGCGATCGCCGACCACGACCGGGCCACCGGAATCACCCGGCTGCGAGCAGTACTGGTTGATCGAGGTGCCTTCGAGCTCACCCCACACCACACCGCAGCTGCGGCCGCTGGTGCGGCCGTCCGAGCACACCGTGGCACCGGCGGCGGGCGGCTCGCCGATCCCGGCGACGGTGGTCTGGCCGATGGTGCGCACCGGCACGACCTTGGTGGCATCCAGCTGCAGCACCGCGAAGTCCAGGTATTCACCGTCGTCGGAGAAGGCGACGGTACCGATCACGCCCGCGTCCAGCGCCTGCTCGGCGCCGACCCTCGCCCCGGTCGGGGCGCAGTGCCCCGCGGTCAGGCCGACCAGGCGGCCCGCGCTGTCGTGCCCGATGGCGGTCAGCGAGCAGCCGGAGTTGTTGTCGAAGACGATGCCGGAGGCCGCGCCGAGCACCACGCTCGGTTCGGCCGACACGATGCCCGCACCGGCGGACGCGGTGAGCACCCCCGCGATGGCCGCCGCGAACGCCGCCATCCGTAGAAACCTCATCAAGTACCTTTCTCGATGGCCGCGGCCTTGCGCCGCCCGAGATCCTTTCGGGCGGCGGGGCGTTGTCGTTACGCCGAACCGCGAACCTGGCGACGGTACCGTGTCGCGCGCAGGGGTGCCTAGCTCAAATACGAAACGTCATTGACCAGACGCACCGAGGCCCCGCCGTCGGGGTAGAACTCGGCGATGCTCAGCGAGGCCAGATCCAGATGCAGCCGGTACAGCAGCGAGGGGCCGACGCCGAGCGCCAGCTGCAGCAGTGTCTTGATCGGGGTGACGTGGCTGACCACGACGACGTTCTGGCCTGGATACAGCGCGACCAGATCGCGGCGCACACCCTCGACGCGTTCGCGCACCTGATCGAAGCTCTCACCGCCGGGCGCGGGAACGGACGGGTCACCGAGCCAGTCGGTGTGCAGTGCCGGGTCACGGTCGGCGGCCTCGGCGAAAGTCAGGCCCTCCCAGGAGCCGAAATCGGTCTCGGTGAGTCCGTCGAGGACGCGCAGCGGCACGTCGAGGGACGCGGCGGCCGCTTCCGCGGTGGCCAGCGCGCGCTGCAGCGGTGAGGTCAGCACGGCGGAGATATCGCCTTTGGCGGCAAGCATTTTCGCGGCACGGTCGGCCTGGCTGCGACCGAGGTCGGTGAGCGGCGGGTTACCGCGGCCCGAGTAGCGGCGTTCGATCGACAGTTCGGTCTGGCCGTGGCGCAGCAGCAGCAGCCGGGTCGGTCTGCCGAGCGCGCCGGTCCAGCCGGGGGTGCTGTTCGAAACCTGCTGTGCTGCCGTGCTTCTCGCATCGGGTGCCGAGTCGGGATCGAGCGCCTGTGGCCGGTCCGCGACCGCGGTCGTACCTACGGCGGCCCGGTCGTCGGCGGCGGGCACCGGCACCTGGTCGCCCGGAGCATGCCCGGCCGAAACCGCGGCGCGGACCGTGCCGACGAGGCCACCGTCGTCCATCGCCTCGTTCGCCAGCCGGTCGGCGTGGGCGTTCTCGGCGCGCGGAATCCAGGTGAAGCTCACCCGGTCGAACCCGGCGACCAGGGCGCGCGCCTGTTCGGCGAGCGGGATCATCGACGGATGCTTGACCTTCCAGCGTCCCGACATCTGCTCGACGACGAGCTTGGAGTCCATCCGCACCGTCACCACGCGCGCGCCGAGTTCGGCGGCGGCCGCCAAACCCGCGATCAGACCGCGGTATTCGGCCACATTGTTGGTGGCTACGCCGACGTATTCCGCGCGCTCGGCCAGCACCCGCGCGTGGTCGGCGTCGAAGACCACCGCGCCGTACCCGGCCGGGCCAGGGTTGCCGCGCGAGCCACCGTCGGCCTCGACGATCACCTCGGTCATCGGCCGATCACAGCCCGGATTCCTTGGTGCGCACCATGATCGCGCCGCATTCGGGGCAGCGCAGCACCTCCTCGGGCGCGGCCTTGGCGATGCGCTGCATCTCGCCGCGGTCGATCTCGATCCGGCAGGCGCCACAGCGGCGGGCCTGCAGCAGGGCGGCACCGACGCCGTGCGCGGCGCGCTGCTTGTCGTAGACGGCGAGCAGTTCGGCGGGGAACAGACCGAGCAGCCCGGCCCGGTCGGTGTCGCATCGCTGCTCGGCGACGTCGAGGTCGGCCGTCGCCTCGTCGCGCAGGCGTTCGGCGTCGGCCAGGTCCTGTTCGGCCTTGCTCAGCCGGGCACCGGCGTGATCGTGGTCGGCGGCCATGGCCTCGCGCTGCTCCATCACGGTGAGCAGTTCGTCTTCGAGCACCGAGCGGCGCCGCTCCAGGCTACCCAGCTCGTGCTGCAGCTCCGACAGCTGCTTGGCGGCGACGGTGCCCGCGGTGAGCATGCCGCGGTCGCGGTCCTCCCGCTTACGCACGGCTTCCACCTCGCCCTCCAGCTTGCGGATGTCGCGATCCAGATCGTCGATGCCGATCTCCACCGCGACCGCGGCGTCCTTGTAGCCGTTGCGCTCGGCCGCCAGCCGCGCCACCTCCTGCTGCTCGGGCAGCGCCTTCCTGCGGTGCGCGATCCGGGTGAGCTCGGCATCGACAGTGGCGAGCTGCAGCAGCTTGGACTGGACCGACGGTTCGACATTCAACGCGAACGAACTCCTGAACACAGTGGACGGATGGGGTCGGTCAACCGTACCGCGCCGCACGGGTGCGTATGCCACGACCCGAAGACCGAGGTTCGGTCGGGCAGCAGTAGTCGCTGCGCTGAGACCGGTCAGCCGGTGACGGTCCACGGGTCGGTGCGCAGGGTGGACACTCGGGTGTCCAGGCCGGGCAGGGCGGTGCGGACGACCTGTTCGGCCTGGGCGCACCAGGGGAACTCGGTCGCCCAGTGGGCGGCGTCGACGAGCGCGGGGCCGCCGCGGCGCAGGTGTTCGTCGACGGGGTGGTGGCGCAGGTCGGCGGTGAGGTAGGCGTCGACACCGGCGCGGATGGCGGCGTTCAGGTAGGAGTCGCCCGCACCGCCGCAGACGGCGATCCGGTGGACCACGCGGTCGGGGTCGCCCGCCGCGCGCACGCCCCACACGGTGCGCGGCAGGCCGATGCCGACGCGGGCGGTGAACTCGCGCAGGGTTTCCGGACGGGCCAGCTCACCGATCCGGCCGAGTCCCAGCGAGGACGGCAGCGGCGCGCGTTCGGTGACGTGATAGGCCGGTTCCTCGTACGGGTGGGCGGCGCGCAGCGCGGCCAGCACCGCCAGGCGCGCGGACGGCGGCGCGACGACCTCAACGGCGTCCTCGGTGACGGTTTCCACGGTGCCGACGGCCCCGATCGCCGGAGTGGCGCCGGGCAGGGGCCGGAACTGGCCGGTGCCCGCGGTGTACCAGGCCGCTTCCCGGTAGTCGCCGATGGCGCCCGCACCCGCGGTGAACAGCGCCGACATCAGCGCGGCGGTGTGGGTCTGCGGCACCTGGATCACCCATTTGTCCATGGCGGCAAACGGTTTCGGATCCAGCGGACCTGTAACGGTGAGACCGACCGCGGCGGCGAGCGCGTCGGAGACGCCTGGGTCGGCGGAGTCGGCGTTGGTGTGCGCGGAGAACAGGGCGCAGCCGGAGCGGATCAGCCGGTGCAGCAGCGCGCCTTTCGGGGTGGAGGCGGCGACAGTGTCGACCCCGCGCAGCAGCAGCGGATGATGCACGACCAGTGCCTGCGCTCCCCATGCGAGCGCTTCGTCGACCACCGCGGCGGTGGCGTCGACGGCGAACACGACCTTGCCGACGTCCTGCGCCGGGTCACCGCACACCAGCCCCACCGAATCCCACGATTCGGCCAGCCTCGGCGGGTACGCCGCGTCGAGTACCCCGATCAGTTCGGCCAGGTCGGTCACCGCCGCCTCCTTCGTCGTATTTCCCGGATTCCGGCCGAACCCGGTGCGTTCCACTACTTCTCACCGATCCTGGCCCACCGGACCATGGCGTGCTCACCACCCGGCGCCTCGAGGCCGGGCGGTGCGCCGACGCCGCCCGGTCGGGCGTGCCGCGGAGGCCGAGGTCCTGGCACCGAAGTTTCCTCGGGTCCGAGGGAGCCGGCGCCTCGCGATGCGCGCCGCCGCGACCTCGCGCTCCGCGCTGGACCTCGCCGAAACGTCATCGCCTGCACAGTCTCGATCCGGTCGACGGGCCGCCGATGCTCCCGCTGTCCTCGCCGGGACCACCGATTCTCGGTCGGCACCAGCACGGTCCGCACGCCGTGGTGCGGCCCAGCCGCTCGGACGAGCGGTTCGGTATCACCACAGCGCCGCCCGCAGTCCGGCGATCAGGCGATCGACTTCGGCCGGGCCCCGCACCGCCACCCGCAGGTGATCGGTGCCGAGACCGGGGAAGGTGTCGGCACGGCGGACAGCGATACCGCGATCGGCCAGGCGTTTACGGACCAGGGCGCCATCGGCGACGCGCAGTAGCAGGAACGGGCCGGTGGCCGGGGTGTGGACCTCGACACCGAGGGCGGTGAGGCGGGCGATCATGGCGGCGCGCTCGGCGGCGATCTCGTGCGCGTGCCGCCGGGATTCGGCGACGGCCGACGGCACTGCGGTGGCGATGATCGCCTCCAGCTGCAAGGTGCCGAGTGGCCAATGCGGTCGCCCGTGGTTCAGCCTGACCAGCACCTCCGGCGCCCCGAGGAAGTACCCGCAGCGCAGCCCGGCCAGCGCCCAGGTCTTGGTGAGGCTGCGCAGGACGAGCACATCGGACGCGGGGAGCCCGGCCAGCGATTCTGGCTCGGCGATGTCGTCTTCCGGTCGCGCCGTCGGCGGATCGCACGATGTCGCGGTGAGCGGCGAGCGGGACGGCGGCGAAACAGCGGTCCGAGCCCGGACACCCTCGCCCGGCGATACCCCGCCGACCGCGTCGGCGAAGGCCTCGTCGACGACGATGATCCGGCCCGGACGGCGCAGTGCCCTGATGGTGGCGGCGGGGTGCAGGACCGAGGTCGGGTTGGTGGGGTTGCCCAGGACCACCAGGTCGGCTTCCTCGGGGACGAGCGTCGGGTCCAGGGTGTAGGGCGGCGGCAGAATCACGCGGGTCACCGGGATACCCGCCTCCCGCAGGGCCAGCTCGGGCTCGGTGAACGACGGGTGGACGACCGCGGCCAGGCGCGGGGCGAGGCGCGGCAGCATCGCGAAGCCTTCGGCCGCACCTGCCAGCAGCAGCACCTCGTCGGGAGATCGACCGTGCCTGGCGGCGACGGCGGCGCGGGCGGCGGCCTCCTCCTCGGCGGCGGGATAGCGGCCGAGGTCGTCGAGGCGCGCGGCCAGCCGGTCGCGCAACCACGAGGGCGGGGCCACCCCGCGCACGTTCACCGCGAAATCGAGCATGCCGGGACGGGCCTCCACGTCGCCGTGGTGGCGCAGCATCGCGGGGTCGACCGAGTCCTGGAACACAACAGACCACCCTACGTGGCGGCGATTCGGCGGCACGGGCGACAATGGCGTGTGTGGGACAGCTGCACGTGTCATTCATCTGCACAGGGAACATCTGCCGTTCGCCGATGGCGGCGAAGATGTTCGAGGCGCACCTCTACCGCGCCGGTCTCGCCAACCGAGTGCGGGTGACCAGCGCGGGAACCGGTTCGTGGCATGTCGGCGATCCGGCCGATCCGCGGACCGAGGCGACGCTGCGGCGCGCCGGGTACCCCACCGAGCACGTCGCGGCGACCTTCGGCGCGCAGCACCGCGACGCCGATCTGATCATCGCGCTCGACACCGGCCACGATCGGGAGCTGGCGCATCGCGGTGTCCCGACCGAACAGCGCAGGCTGCTGCGCAGCTTCGATCCCGCCGCCGACGGCAGTGATGTGCCCGACCCGTACTACGGCGACCAGTCCGATTTCGACCTGGTCCGCGACCAGATCGAAGCGGCCGTCCCCGGCCTGCTCGACTGGGTACGCGCCGAACTCGCCGCCCGCGCCCCGGCCGACACCCCACGCTGATGCGCAAACTCGCCTTCCTGCTTCGCCCGAGCTGGCTCATCCTCGCGGCGATCGTCGCGGCCTTCGCCTACCTGTGCTTCACCGTGCTCGCCCCGTGGCAGCTCGGCAAGAACACCAGCACCGAACACCGCAACCAGCTGATCGCCGACTCGGTCCGCGCCGATCCGGTCGACGTGGCGAGTGTGCTCGACGGCGACGAGACCGAGCACACCGAATGGCGCCGGGTCACCGCCGACGGCGCGTACGTGCCGGATTCGACGGTCCTGGTGCGGCTGCGGCACCTCGACGGCGCGCCCGGCTACGCGGTGCTGGACGCGTTCCGCCTCGGCGACGGCCGCACCGTGCTCGTCGACCGAGGTCTGGTCGCCGCTGTCGACGGCACCCGGCCGCCGGATATCGCCGCGCCCCCGACCGGACCGCAGCGGCTGGAAGCCCGCGTGCGCGCGTCCGAAGGAGTGGTCGCGGACAAGCCACCGAGCACCCAGGACGGCTATCGCCAGGTGTACACCATCGACACCGGCCAGGAATCCACCGTGCTCGGGTATCCCCTCACCGAGATCCCGACCGGCACCGACAAGGGCGGCTACCTCCAGCTCGCCGATGGCCAGCCCGGTGCCTTCACCCCCGTCGCCCTCCCCCAGCTCGACGCGGGCCCCTACCTCTCCTACGGCCTCCAATGGCTGGCCTTCGGCATCATGGCACCGCTCGGCCTCGGCTACTTCGTCGTCGCCGAACTCCGCGCCCGCCGCCGCGATCGCGCCGAAACGGCCGCCTCCGCCGCTCCGGCACCGACCGCCCAGTCACCGGAGCCGACGCCGACCACCACCGAAGCCCGCCTGGCCGACCGCTACGGCCGCACCCGCTGACCACCCGGATCCAGCCGTTCGCCGAGTCCGCCCGGTCCGATCACGACAGCGCGTCCCCGCCTGATCGGTACCACCCGGTTCCAGCACCCGGACCGAGGCGGACCTCATCCCCCGACCACGGGCCTGAGCCTTCAAGATCAACAGGCAATGGTGCAGAATCCCACTCGGCGAACGCTTGCGCCAGAGCCTGGTGATCGGCTGTCCAGCTGGGCAAGGGGCTCGAACCCCCTCTGCGCCGTCCCCGTCGCCGACGCTTCGTACGTCCCGTGGGAAAGGGTCCGCCCCGCGGATCCGACCCGGCCCGCACGTCCACCGCGGGGATCAAACTCGGGCTTGCCTCAACGCCGCCGAAGCACTTCCGCGACAACGACCGCCACCGCCAGCGCACCCGCCTGGACGGCGGTCGACATCCGCACGGCCCGCCGGAGGTCCGCCGTCGTCGGCGCCGGACCGTCGCCGAGGGTGGGGCGCAGTTCCGCACCGTGCCGGTACTGGGTGCGGCCGCCGAGCCGGATGCCGAGCGCACCGGCCATCGACGCCTCGACCACTCCGGCGTTCGGGCTCGGATGCTTGGCGGCGTCGCGGCGCCACGCACGCAACGCCGCGCCGGGCCGCCCGCCGACGAGGGGGGCCAGCACGGCGGTCAGCACGCCGGTGACCCGGGCGGGTACCAGATTCGCGGCGTCGTCGACGCGGGCGGCGGCCCAACCGAATCGCTCGTATCGCTCGTTGCGGTAGCCGATCATCGCGTCGAGGGTGTTCACCGCGCGGTAGCCGAGCAGTCCCGGCACGCCGGCGACGGCGCCCCACAGCAACGGTGCGACGGTCGCGTCGGAGGTGTTCTCGGCGATGGATTCCAGCGCGGCCCTGGCCAGTCCGTCGGCATCGAGCACCGAGGGGTCGCGGCCGCACAGCGAGGGCAGCAGCTCGCGGGCACCGGTGAGGTCGCCCGCGTCGAGCCGGTCGGCCATGTCGTGGCCCGCGCGGGCGAGGGATCGGCCACCCAGCGCCGTCCAGGTCGCCAGGGCGGTCGCGAGCACGCCGCCCCTGGCGGCCAGCGCACCGATCCCGAGCACCGATCCGACCGCCACCGCCTCGTGCAGCACACCGGCCCACCGATCGTCGGCGTAGGTCGACCGCTCCAGAACCATTGCCGCGGAGCCGAACCCGGCGACCGGATGCAGCCGGCGAGGATCGGCGAGTACCCGGTCGAGCGCGAACCCTAGAACCAGACCCACCGCCGTCGAACTCGCCCGCTGCTCCCGCACGAGTAGACCCTAAGATCTCCGCCGACGACACCGCGCGCCACCCCCACCGGGCACCACTCTGACGAGCGCGCCGCCAGGCCGCACGGCCGATCGCTGAGCCGAGGCAGTCCGGCCGAGCCGGACGCAGCGCCCGCAACCCTGGCTCACGCACGGCCCGCCCGATCCGGCGGGCTGACCGGCCGCGCCACCGCGGCGAAATCGGCCGGGAATGTCACACCGCACCCGGTTGGTTCGTCGTCTCGGCGACACACTTTCCTACACTCGCCCGAACAGGGGCCACGACAATCGAACGGCGATGACGATGACCGACGCACCGCAGCACCCCGACCGGACCGAGCTGGCCCGCCGCTTCGAAGAGCACCGCCCCTACCTGCGCAGGCTCGCCTACAGCACGCTCGGCAGTCTCAGCGATGCCGAGGACGTGGTGCAGGACGCGTGGCTGCGGCTGCAACGGCAGCACGAGGCGGGCACGGCGGGCGAGATCGACAACCTGCGCGCCTGGCTGACGACCGTCACCAGCCGCCTGGCCCTGGACCTGCTCGGCTCGGCGCGGGCCCGGCGCGAGCAGTATGTCGGCGAGTGGCTGCCCGAGCCGGAGGTGACCACCTGGGACGACCCCGCCGACCGCATCTCCCAGGACGAACGGGTCACCACGGCACTGCTGGTGGTGCTGGAATCGCTCTCGCCCGCCGAGCGGACCGCGTTCGTGCTGCAGGACGTGTTCGGGATGACCGGCCCCGAGGTGGCCGAGGTCGTCGGCCGCACTCCGGCGGCGGTCCGGCAGCTGGCCTCGCGAGCGCGCAGACACGTCGAATCGGGGACGCCGCGGTTTCCGGCCTCACGCGCCGAACAGGAGAAGGTCGTCTCCGCGTTCGCGCTGGCCTGGCGCTCGGGTGATCTGCGTTCGCTGCTCGGCGTGCTGGACGAGAAGGTGGTGCTCACCGCCGACGGTGGCGGCAAGGTGCCCGCGATCCGCCAGCCGGTGCGCGGCGCCGAACTCATCGCCAAGATGCTGATGGGCTGGTACCACGGGCCGTCGGCCGAGCGGGCGTGGGGCCGCGCGGTCCTGGTCAACGGCGCGCCGGGCTTGGTGGTGTTCGACGGCACGAATGTCGGCGTCTTCTCGTTCGTGATCGACGCGGGGCGGATCGTCGCGATCAATGTCGTCCGCAATCCCGACAAGCTGCACGGACTCCCCACCGAGGGCGTCCCGGACTGGTTTCTCGGCACCGGCGAATAGCGGAGTTCCGCCGCGGCGGTCGGGAAACGTCGCCGCCGTTCTCGTCCAAGGGATACGAGCGGCGGCGGGGATCCAGCGGCGTACGTAAGGCCGGGCCTGCCCCGACCCGCTCGTTCACTGTGCGGGTGCCGGGCCCCGGCTGCGTCCCCCGTTTTCTCCGCGCTGGCCGACGCCAAGCCGCGCGGTGTCAGACGGTGAGCGAATACCCGTGAGCGGCGGCGACTTCGGTGGACAACAGCTTGCCGTCGTCGGCGGTGAGCCCGGCCGCGAGTCCGGGATCGGCCGCGCAGGCCCCGCGCCAGCCCCGGTCGGCGATAGCGGTGGCGAACGGCAGGGTGGCGTTGGTGAGCGCGACCGTGGAGGTGTGCGGCACCGCGCCCGGCATGTTCGCCACGCAGTAGAACAGCGAATTCGCCACGGGGAAGGTCGGATCGGCGTGCGTGGTCGGCCGGGTCGAGGTGAAGCAGCCACCCTGGTCGACGGCGATGTCGACCAGCACCGATCCCGGCCGCATCCGGGCGACCAGGTCGTCGGACACCAGTTTCGGCGCCTTGGCACCCGGCACCAGCACCGACCCGATCACCAGGTCGGCGCCGAGCACGGCCCGCTCGATCTCGAGCGCGTGCGAGGCGAGGGTGCCGACACGGCCCGCGAACCGGGCGTCGAGCGCCCGCAAGCGCGCCAGATTCGTATCTAGCACACTGACCCTGGCGCCCATGCCCACCGCGACGGTGACCGCGTTGGTGCCTGCGACTCCGCCGCCGAGCACCACCACATCGGCGGGGCGAACGCCGGGCACCCCGCCGAGCAGCACTCCCGCCCCACCCATCGGCGCCATCAGGTGGTAGGCGCCGACCTGGGTGCCGAGCTTGCCCGCCACCTCGCTCATCGGCGCGAGGAGCGGCAGCGACCCGTCCGGGGCGCGGACCGTCTCGTAGGCGATGGCGGTGATCCCGGAATCCAGGATGGCGTCGGTGCACTCCTTCGACGCCGCCAGGTGCAGGTAGGTGAACAGCACCTGCTCCCGCCGCATGCGCGAATACTCTTCGGCGATGGGCTCTTTCACCTTCAAGATGAGCTCTGCCTCGGCCCAGACCCGGTCGGCGTCCGCCGCGATCACCGCGCCCGCCGCGAGGTAGTCCTCGTCGCCGAAGCCGGATCCGGTGCCGGCCCCGGCCTGCACCAGCACCCGATGTCCGTGGGCGGTCAGCTCGGAAGCTCCTGCGGGAGTGAGCGCGACCCGGAACTCTTGCGGTTTGACCTCGGCAGGCACCCCGATTGTTCCCGTCATCGGCCCAGCTTAGGTCGCGGGCCGACGGGCGTCAGCCGGTTGCCGCCTCGCGTGTTGTCTCGGTGCCCGCCGCGGCGGATTCGGCCGAGGTGGGGGCCGGCGTAGCGGTCGTGGTCGCCGGTGGCGCTGCGGTCGCGGAGGTGGAGGTCGCCTGCGACTCGGTCGTGGCCGGCTCGGTCGTGGTCGGCTCGGTCGTGGTCGGCTCGGTCGTCGTGCTCGGCGCGGGTTCCTCGCCGCACTGCCCCGGCCCGCAGTTGTCGGTGCCGCAGTCGGGTCCAGGCTGACAGGTGTGCCCGGGTGGGAGCCCGCACTCACCGGGACCACAACTGTCCGTCCCGCAGTCCGGACCAGGCTGGCAGGTGTGCCCCGGCAGCAAGCCACACTCACCGGGACCGCAGCTGTCGGTGCCGCAGTCCGGGCCCGGCTCACAGTTGTAGCCAGGCGGCGGCGTCTGCTCGCTGCTTCGGGCAGCCGGGGTGCCGGGCTGAGCGCCGCCAGGCACCGACGCGCCGTCACCGCCAGGGGCCGGTGCCGACGTCACCGAGGTCGGGGCCGAGGAGGTGACCGTCACCGAAGTCTTGGACACCGTGCTCGACGCGGGGGCCGCGGGCTCGGTGCCGCCGGACGAACACCCGGCCACGGCCGGCACCACGGCGATCAGAGCGATCAGCACCCGCGCACCGGCACCGAGCAATGTCTTCGGCAACACATCTCCTCCGTCATGGAACGACACACCGAGCCTCGGGCGCGTGCTCGGAATCCGGTGGGTGAACACCCCTCGGATCACCCAGCGGCCGCATGCGCCGTCCACAGCCCCATCCACCCTCACCGACTGCCCCGCACTCAGCGAGTGGCCTTCAGGCCATGCATCGCTAAGATCGGGCCATGCGTTCGGTGGCCGTTGTCGCGTTCGACGGGATAAGTCCCTTCCACCTGTCGGTGCCGACCCTGGTGTTCGGCCGCTCCGGGACCGGCGTCGACGCCGAGCCGTCCTACGAGGTGCGGGTCTGCGCCGAACAGCCGGGATCCCTGTCCACCGCGGCGGATTTCGACATCACCGTGCACCACGGCCTCGACGCGATCGCCGAGGCGGAGCTGGTGATCTTCCCCGGCTGGATCAGCGGGCACGACCCCTCCCCCGCCCTCACCGCCGCCGTCCGCGCCGCGCACGCCGACGGCGCCCGGCTGGTGGGCCTCTGCTTCGGCTCCTGGGCGATCGCGGCCACCGGCCTGGTCGACGGCCGCGACGTCACCACCCACTGGGCTGCCGCCGCGGCCATGGCCAGCGCCTTCCCCCAGGTGCGGGTGCGAGCCGACGCGCTCTGGACCGACCTCGGCGACGTGATCACCTCCGCGGGCGTCGCGGCCGCACTGGACTGCTGCCTGCATATCGTGCGCGGCGATCTCGGCGCCCACGCTGCCACCGAACTGGCACGCGCGCTGGTCACCGCTCCGCACCGCCCCGGCTCCCAGGCGCAGTTCATCCCGATCGACACCATCGACGACGGCACCGACGACCCGATCGAACACGCGATGGTCTGGGCGCGGACCCACCTCGGCACCACCATCGACCTCGACGCCTGGTCACGGACCGCGTTCATGTCCCGGCGCACCTTCACCCGCCGCTTCCGCGCGCGTACCGGAACCAGCCCGCAGCGCTGGCTGCTGCGGCAGCGCACCGATCACGCCAGGCTGCTGCTCGAGTCCACCGACGACACCATCGACCGCATCGCCCGCGACACCGGATTCGGCAGCGCGGTGAACCTGCGCCACCACTTCCACCGCGCGCTCGGCACCTCACCGGCGGCCCACCGTGCCCAGTTCCGCGGGACAGCGCAATAATCGCGGACATGATCATCAAGGTGGCCGGGTTCGCACCGGAAATCGACGACACCGCGTGGATCGCGCCGAACGCGACCGTGATCGGCCGGGTGAAGCTGGCCGGCGAGGTCGGCATCTGGTACTCGGCGGTCCTGCGTGGCGACCTCGAGGACATCACAGTTGGCGCGCGCACCAATATTCAGGACGGGTGCGTGCTACACGCCGACCCGGGCTTCCCGCTCACCGTCGGCAGCGGAGTCTCGGTGGGACACAACGCGATCCTGCACGGCTGCACCATCGGCGACGACGTACTGGTCGGCATGGGCGCGACCGTCCTCAACGGCGCGGTGATCGGCGCGGGCACGCTGATCGCGGCCAATGCCCTGATCCCCGAGGGCGCGCAGATCCCGCCCGGCTCGCTGGTCGCGGGCGTTCCCGGCAAGGTACGCAAGGAACTGACCGAAGCGCAGCAGGACGGGCTGAAGCTCAATGCGGCTGTCTACGTCCACAACCTGGGCGCGCACCGGGATGCCGAGATCTTGTGAGACATCACACTGATCAAGTGACCAGTAGGGAAACCTGATAGCATTTGCCCTGCGTATCACGCCCGGCCAGGAGTTCGGCGGTCGGCACCGGATGCGCGAGGCAGGAGGTTTCACGGTGGCATACGCGCAATCCGGTGTGCACCTGACGGGACGGCTCAGCGTGGCCGATATCGCCGCCCAACCCGGCGGAATCGAGGCACTCCGGTGCCGGGTCCACGAATTACGCTCCCGCGGAGTCCACTTCGCCGCCAATGCCATCGAACAGGAGATGGCCGCGCTGGATCTGACGCCACAGGGATAATGGGGCGATGCCCACCGTTTCGTCCATCCTCGCGCGGATACTGGAAAAGCCCGTCACTGACGGGGAGAAGCTGCTCGACAGCGCGCTGTCGGCGTTTCTCGACTTCGGGATAAAACGCACGAGCATGGGCGAGATCGCCCGGCGGGCCGGGATCAGTCCGGCCACCCTGTATCGCCGCTTCGAATCCAAGAACGACCTGGTCGAAGCGGTGGGGGTGCGAGAGGCGCAGCGGTATGTGGCCGAGATCGACGAGCGGGTGCGGGCCGTGGCCGAGCCGGGCGAGCAGCTCGTGGAGATCTTCGTCGCGTTCGTCACGACCATCGCGGGCAACGAGCTGCTGCGCCGGTTGCTCAGCACCGAGCCGGAGATCATCCTGCCCAAACTCACCACCGAGGCCGGTCCCATCCTGGCGGTCGGGCGCGGCTATCTCGCCGACAAACTGCGCGAATTCCAAGCGGGCGGATCGGCGGACTTCGATGCCGACCTGGTCGCCGAGATCATGGCCAGGCTCGGCCTGTCGCTGGCACTGACCCCGGACGGCCTCATCCCCCTCGACGACGCCGAAGCCGGTCGCGAATTCGCCCGCCGCACCCTGCTCCCGATGGTCGGCATCGACACCGGTCAGTGAGCAGGCACGCCGAACGCGGCGGCCACCGCCTCGTCGATCCCGGCCTCCGCACCCGGCACACCGTCCTCCACCACGCCGCGCACCCGCTCGACGACCGCCGCCGACGCGGGTCCGGCCGGATCCGGCAGCGGCAGTCTGGCCACGTACTGGGTGATCCAGCGCCGTCGCCCCGAATACAGCCGATTGCCGCACACCGCGTCGTAGAACCGCAGTCCCAGCGTCGAATTCGCCACGCCCATCAGCAGATACGCCAGTTCGGTCGCCTGCAGGCCCGCGCCGAGGTCGGTGAGTGAGATCCAGTAGCAGTCGCCGTTGACCACGGCGCCGGACCGGTCCAGCGCGAACCGTGGCCGCTCGCTGATATCGGGAAACACCAGTTTCGGCGCGCCCCACAGGTGCGGACGCTGCGGCACCCAGATCTCGAACCACTTCCGGCCGCCGTCGAGCACATACCTGCGCCCCGCCAGCACCTGCTCGTGTTCCCGTAGATACCTTGCGGCACAAGGAAATTCGGCGAGATCGATCGGTGTACGCCGCGGCTGAACGAGATCATAGGGGTAAAGCACCCTGATCCCGCGATCGGGGCCGATCCGCCATGGCTGCAGGTCGTGATGGGTGATCAGCGTGCGCAGCAGTTCCGGTTCGGGGGCCGGGTCCATCTGGTCCCACCGATCGGAGATGAACACACGGTCGGCGGTGGTCTTGATGCCGACGCGGATGCGGGCGGTTTCGCCGAAGGTGCGCCACGTGCGGCCGGCGATGGTGTCGAGCCATCGATCGAGGGCAGGTCGCGACATGCGCCACGCGGTGTCGAACCGATCGGGCTGTGCGCGTGCGGGTTCCGCGGCGGGTAGGGATCGCAACCCCTCCCGCGCAACCGGCCGCCGGTGCCACGCCGATCCAGCACTCGAGCCCCGCCGCGGTGGCCCACCGTCCACCGGCGAAAGGAACCGTGCGCGCTGATCATCGTCCGCCGACGCTGCCTGCCGAGCTGTTGTCGGCACCACATCCGAGTCCGGCTCCGCACCGCTTTCGTTGCCACGCGCGATCATCCGGGTGCCGAGCGCCCCTTCGGGTAGCTCCCGCCGCTGCGGCTGCGAAGCACCGGTCATCAGCACGCCCACTTCGACGGCGAACACCCGCCCGCCCTCGCCGACCAGGCACGCGTCGTCGCCGGCGAGCGCGTCGAACAGCGTCGTCGCGCAATCGGGTTCGGCGCCCGGCTCCTCGTAGACCGAGACGTAGCGGCACTCACCGGTTCGCTCGGCCCTGGTGGCGACGGTGATGGCGGGCAGGACGGCGGCGGCGAACAGTTTGGTGTCGCCGAGGTCGTAGAGCTCGGCCGGGTGCAGGTCGCTGGTGAGAATCCGGCGCAGATTCGCACCGGCCTTGGTGGTGAGAAACCGGTTGGCGCAGAGCAATCCGAGTACCCCGTCGGCGGCGAGCAGTCGCGGCGCGACCGCGACGAACGGGTGGGTCAAGTCGATCCGCCCGCGCAGCCCGAACTGTTTGCTCAGCAGCTGCGCGGTGGCGCCGCCGAGCTGCTGAGTCCGCACATAGGGCGGGTTGCTGATGACGAGATCGAACGATCCCTCCGGGATGCGCGCCGACGCGGCGAGGAAATCTCCTGCCCGGCAGTCGATGTCCACACCCGCGGCCGCGGCCCGCGTCACCGTCGACGCGACCGCGCGGCGGTCCAGGTCGTAGCCGGTGAGCCGTACCGTGACGCCGGGCCCGGCTTCCCGGTGCACCGCGAGGAGCAGTTCGCCGTCGCCGCAGGCCGGGTCGAGCACGCGGAGTTCGCTCACGCGTGGGGCGTGCCGCAGCGCCCGCCGCGCGAGGAACCGGGCCAGGGCGGTCGGTGTGTAGTGCCTGCCGTGCCGTTTACGCTCCCGCGCATCGCGGACCTGCGAAGCCATGCGCTCAATTGTGCCCGCTGCGGCCCTCGTCCAGGGGTAGGCGCGAGGCGCGGCCCCACGCCGCGAGTGCCAGGTACGCGGCGACCACGTTCATCCTGGACGCGTCCGGGCCCATCGAACGCCCTGATCGGGACGGCACCATGATGGATTCGGCCAAGCGGTGGGGTGCGCTCGTTCGCCGAGTCGGCATCAACGGGGTCCACGGTCGCGGGCGGGTTCCGCGCGTCCCGGCCGACTGCTAACCTGGTCTCGAAATGAGACTAGTTCTCCGCCGTCAGCAAGGGAGCCGGGCGATGACGCCGACCGAACACGAGACCGACGATTTCGCGGCGCTGCTGCGCCTGGCCGAACAGCGGTGGACCTGTCGGCAATTCCGCCCCGACGAGGTCGAGCGCGCGACGATCGAGCAGCTGCTGAGGCTGGCCAATCGCACGCCGTCGTGGTGCAACACCCAGCCGTGGGAGGTCGTCGTCACCAGCGGCGGGGGAACCGAACGGTTCCGCAAGGAACTGCTCGCCCACATCCAGACCAACGGCACCGCACCGGATTTCGAGTTTCCGGCCCAGTACGCGGGCGTGTACCGGGAGCGCAGGCGGGCGTGCGGATTCCAGCTGTACGACAGCGTCGGCATCGCCAAGGGCGAGCACGAGGCAACGATGCGTCAGATGGTGCGCAATTTCGAGTTCTTCGACGCGCCGCACGTCGCGATCGTCACCACCGAAGCCGATCTCGGGGTGTACGGCGCCCTCGACTGCGGCCTGTGGCTGCAGAGCTTCCTGCTCGGCGCCCAGGCCCTCGGCCTCGGCGCCGCACCCCAGGCCGCCCTGGCCTCCTACGCCCCGTTCCTGCACGACTATTTCGATCTCCCCGCGCACCGCAAGGTCGTCTTCGGCGTCTCCTTCGGCTACCCCGACCACGCCCACCCCATCAACACCTTCCGCACCGCCCGCGCCTCCCTCGACGACCAGCTCACCTGGCACACCACCTGAGCCTTCAAGATCAACAGGCGATGGCGCAGAATCCCACTCGGCGAATGCTTGCGCCAGAGCTTGATGATCAGCCGTCCAGCTGGACTAGGGCCTGCGTCGAGGTCGGGCCGATCACGACGTCACGGCAGTCCGGCAGGATCCGGGGTCCGGCGGAACCGGGTGGGGATATCGGGATCGGCGGCTAGGCCGAGCGCGTGGCGGCGAGGCCGGGGCCGGGTTCGACAGTGATGTCGCGGGCGGTGAGCTCAGCGTCGCACTCGTCGCAGGTGAGGTGCGTGTGGGCAGCGCCGGTGCAGTCGCGGTGCCGGTACTCGACGGGCGGACCGTCCGGCGCCATATAGGTGTCGCCCCAGTCGCGGATCGCCATCAGGATCGGGTAGATGGCGTGGCCCTTCTCGGTGAGCCGGTATTCCTCGTAGGCCCCGTCCTCCGCGGGCCGCTTCACCAGGATCCCGTGCTCGATCAACCGATCCAGCCGATCCCCCAGCCTGCTGCGCGAAATCCCCAGCGCACCCTGGAACGCGTTGAACCGCCGCACCCCGGCGAAGCAGTACTTGAGGATCAGCAAGGTCCACCGATCCCCGAAGATCACCAACGGCCGGGTGATCGAACACGGCACCTCGGCCAGCTCCTCATACCGCACGCTGCCATTATGCGCCCCGCTCGCCCGTGGCCGCCGCGCACGCTGCCGAATCACCGCCGACGCGCATCTCCCGCATTGCGCACCGCTTCCCCACTTCGCGGCCACCTGGCCCGTCCCGGCCGCATCAGCGGGAGCGGCGCCATTACCGGTTCGTCCGGCGCCTTGCGCCACCCGCGATACCGCGAGTTCGACCGGCTCGCCCACACCGCGAGTTCGCTCGCCTCCGCGAGGTCCCAGCGCACCGGTCCGATCGCGGTCGCCAGCGGATCGGCAGGCCCGCTACAGCGGGATGTTCTTGTGGTGGCTCTTGCGGGCCGGGGCCGAGGCGAGCGCGGCGGCGAGGATGCTGCGGGTCCTGGCGGGGTCGATGACCTCGTCGACCACACCGATGGCGACAGCGCGTTCGACACCGCCGGCGATCTGCTCGTGTTCGGCGGTGAGACGCTCGTGCAGAGCTTCGCGCTCGTCGTCGGGGGCCGCGGCGAGTGCCTTCTTGTGCAGGATGCCGACGGCGGCCTTGGCGCCCATGACGGCCACCTCGGAACCGGGCCAGGCGTAGACGGCGGTGGCACCGAGCGCACGAGCGTTCATGGCGATATAGGCGCCGCCGTAGATCTTGCGCGTCACCAGGGTGACACGGGGAACGCGGGCCTCGGCGAAGGCGTGCAGCAGCTTCGCGCCGCGGCGCACGACACCGTCGAGCTCCTGACCGACCCCCGGCAGGTAACCGGGCACATCGGTGACCACGATCAGCGGAATGCCGAACGCGTCGCACAGCCGCACGAAACGGGCCGCCTTCTCGGCGCTCTCGGAGTTCAGGCAGCCACCGAGGCGCAGCGGATTGTTGGCGAGCACACCGACGGTGCGGCCACCGAGCCGGCCGAGACCGACGACCATGCTGCGGGCGTAACCGCCCTGCAGCTCCTCGAACGAGGACTCACCGTCGACATTGTCGAGCAGCTCGTGGATGATCGGCTTCACGTCGTAGGCACGACGCGGGGACTCCGGCAGCATCGCCTTCAGGTCGACGTCGCCGTGCGCGGCCGCCACCAGGTCGAACTCGCCCTGCTCGGCGAACATCGATACCAGGCGCCGGGCGCGGTGCAGCGCGTCGGCCTCGTCGTCGGCGGCGATATGGCACACGCCGGACTTCTTGAAGTGGGTGGTGGGACCGCCGAGGGTCGCCATGTCGACGTTCTCGCCGGTCACCGAACGCACCACGTCGGGACCGGTGACGAACACCCGTCCCTCGGGCGCCATGATGACGATGTCGGTGAGCGCGGGACCGTAGGCGGCACCACCGGCGGCGAAACCGAGCACCACCGAGATCTGTGGGACCAGACCGGACGCACGGACCATCGCCTCGAAGACCAGCCCTACCGCGTGCAGCGCCTCGACGCCCTCGGCCAGCCGGGCACCACCGGAGTGCCACAGCCCGACGACCGGGATACCGGACTCGATGGCGGTGTCGATCGCGTCGACGATGTGCTTGCAGCCCGCCACGCCCATCGCGCCGCCCATGACGGTCGCGTCCGAGCAGTAGGCCACGGTGCGCACACCATCGACCTCGCCGATGGCGGCGAGCACACCGGACTTGTCGCGCGGATGCAGCGGCAGCACGGTTCCGGGATCGAAGAAGCGCTGGAGCCGACCGAGTGGATCACGCGGATCGGTCGACGCGTCGTGAAACGCGGGAGCAATGATCGTCATCGCGTCCTCCTGTCTTGGTATGCCGAACGACCGGTGGGGCCGACCAATTCACTTGGCCGACCCCACCGGCGAGATCGGGTACTTCTCGATCGGCGGACTAGGCCCGACCGAAGGCGAGCGCGACATTGTGCCCGCCGAAACCGAAGGAGTTGTTGATCGCGTACTCGATTTCCTGATGCCGGGCCTGCCCGTGCACCACGTCGAGATCGATCTCCGGGTCCTGGTTGTCCAGGTTCAGCGTCGGCGGAACGACACCGTCCCGGATCGCGAGCACGGTGAGCACCGACTCGAGGGCACCGACGGCACCGATCGAGTGGCCCAGCGCCGACTTCGGCGCGTACACCGACGGGTGGTTGCCCACCGCCAAGTTGATCGCGTTGGCCTCGGCGGTGTCGCCGATGGGAGTCGCGGTCGCGTGGGCGTTGATATGGGTGATGTCCTGCTTGGACAGACCGGCGGTCTGCATCGCGCGGGTCATCGCCCTGGCCGCACCGGTGCCCTCGGGATCGGGGGCGACCAGGTGGAAACCGTCGGAGGTGATGCCGGCACCAAGCAGACGCGCGTGGATGGTGGCACCGCGAGCCTTCGCGTGCTCCTCGGTCTCGATCGTCATGAGCGCGCCGGCCTCACCGAAGACGAAACCGTCCCGGTCGGAGTCGAACGGCCGCGACGCACCCTTGGGGTCGTCGTTGCGCGTGCTCATCGCCCGCATCATGGAGAACGCCGCGATCGGCACGGAGTCGATGAAGCCCTCCACACCGCCGGTGACGACCATGTCGGCGTCACCCATCACGATCATCCGCCACGCGTTGGCGATGGCTTCCGAACCCGACGAGCACGCCGAGACCGGAGTGACCACTCCCGCCCTGGCCTTCAGCTCGAGCCCGACGACGGCCGACGGACCGTTCGGCATGACCATCTGAACAGCGAGCGGCGAGATCTTGCGGTAGCCGCCGTTCTTCAGCTTGTCGACCGAGTCGATCAGCGCGTCGCCGCCACCGAGGCCGGTGCCGATCGCGACGCCCAGACGGTCGGGGTCGACCTCCGGGCTGCCCGCGTTCTTCCACACCTCGCGACCGAGGACGGTCGCCAGGCGCTCGACATACGCCATACGGCGGATCTCGACCCGGCTCAGCAGGGTGTCGGGGCTGACTTTCAGGTGACCGCCGATACGCACCGGCAGGTCGTATTCCTCGATGAAGGAATCCTCGAGAACGTCGATTCCGCTCTCACCGTTGAGGAGTCCCTTCCACGTCGCATCGACATCACCCGCGATCGACGTGGTCGCCGCCATGCTGGTGACGACGACGTTGGGGAAATTCCCGTTCAAGGTGGAAGGAGTGGTCACTGGTTCAGCCCTACTCGGCGTCGAACTTGGCCTTGAGCTCCGCGGCGGCGTCGGAGTTCTCCGCCTCGAGCTTCTGGATGTAGGAGACAGCGTCACCCACGGTCTTCAGGCTGGCCAGATCCTCGTCCGGGATCTTGACGCCGTACTTGTCCTCGGTCTGCACAGCGATCTCGACCATGGACAGCGAGTCGATGTCCAGGTCGTCGACGAAGGACTTCTCGATGGTCACCTCGGAGGGTTCGATACCCGTCACCTCTTCGATGATCTTGCCGAGCTCTTCGACGATCTGTTCCTGGGTCAGAGCGGCCACTTTGGTGGCTCCCTTCTTGTTCTCGTTTGTAGGGTCTGAACGGTCCCGCACCTCGTCGTGCGCGACCGCCGGGGGGAAAGCTAGCCGGAGACGGTCAGCTCGGCCAACGCGGGGAGGTCTTCGGGGGTCTTCAGCGCCAGATTCGGCGTGCCCTTCAGTTCCCGTTTGGCGATTCCGACGAGGGTCCCCGCCGGAGGCAGTTCGGCCACGGCCGACACACCCGCCGCGCGGACGGTCTCGGTGCACAGGTCCCAGCGCACGGGGCGGGTGACCTGAGCCGCGAGCTTGTCGATCGCGTCGGCGCCCGAGGTGACCGGCTCGCCGTCGAAGTTCGACAGCAGGGTCCGGACCGGGTCGCCCGGCGTGATCTGGGCGATGGCCTCGGCGACAGCAGCCTGAGCCGGGGCCATGAAGGCGGTGTGGAAGGCACCGGCGACGGGCAATGCGCGGACCCGTGCCTTCTCCGGCGGGTTCGCGGCGAGCTCCGCCAGAGCTTCCATGGTGCCCGCCGCCACGATCTGGCCGACCGCGTTGCGGTTGGCCGGGACGAGATCGAGTTCGGCGAGCCGGGCGAGCACGGCGGCTTCGTCGCCACCGAGCACCGCGGACATGCCGGTCGGCTGCAGCGCGCACGCCTTGGCCATCTCCCGGCCGCGGATGGCGGCCAGGTTGACCGCCTCGTCGGCGGTGATGACGCCGGCGACCGCGGCCGCGGCGAATTCGCCGACCGAGTGTCCGGCGACGATGGTATCCGCCGGAATCGTCTCGGGGGCGATTTCGGCGAACGCGAGCAGTGCGGCCGCGACGACCAGCGGCTGGGTCACCGCGGTGTCGACGATCTCCTCGGCCGTCGCGGTGGTACCGAGACGGACCAGGTCGAGGCCTGCGGCCTTCGACCACAGCTCGAGGCGGTCAGCCGCGCCGGGAACGGCGAGCCAGGGCGTGAGCATGCCGGGTGTCTGGGACCCCTGTCCAGGGGTGAACAACGCGATCACCCCCTAAGAGAACACTGTGACCCCCGCCGCAAGAGATGTCGGCGCGAATGAAGCTTTCGGACGCGTTTTGTAGGGGTCCCACAAAATCCGAGGTGGGGTGTCGGGATCGACCGATTCCCCAATCTCGTTACAGGGGCTCGTAGCCCACTGGGGAAGGCGAGGTTTCTGTGACTGGGGGTGACGATTCGTTATGGGTTCGTGTCAAACGACCCACTGTCGCCGCGATGCGGAGCACATACGCGTCCCGCGGATTCATCGGATCACGTCCGGTGATCTCCCCGATTCGTTTGAGTCGGTACCGAACAGTATTTGGATGGACGTACAGCTGACGCGCGCATGTTTCTACTGCGCCGCCACAATCGAGGTAGGCGTCGAGTGTGTCGGATAACGAAGATCCGGCAGACGCCAACGGGAGCACAAGATACTCGTTCAGCGCCTCTATCGCAGCTCTATCGCCCAGCAGGGCCCGTTCCGGTAACAACTCCGAGGCGTGAACGGGCCTTGGCGCGCCCCGCCAGCCCACCACGGCCTCCATGCCTGCCAGTGCCTCGATGGCGCTGGCGTGCGCGGCGCCGAGCGTGCGCATGGTCGGGCCGATCACCACCGGGCCGTCGGAGAACACATCGGCCAGCAGGTCGGCCAGGAACGGCGAGGCGATCCCCGCGTCCCCGAGATGGCCGCTGACCACCATCACCAGCCTGGCTCCCTGCACCACCGCCAGCGCGGCCCTGCCATGTCTGGAGGCGATGGTGTGCACCGCGCCGACGGTCGACACGCCCTGATCCGCGGGCGGCGTGCCGACCAGCACGGTGGCGGGCGCGGTGGCGTCCCAGTTCAACGTGGCCGCACGCGAGAGCATGTCGGGGCCGGTGTCGCCGCGCACGACCGCGTCGACCACCAGGGCCTCCAGCCTGGTGTCCCACGCGCCGCGCGACTCCGCCGCGCTGGCGTACACCGAGGCGGCCGCGAAACCGAGCTCACGCCCGTAGCGCAGCACCGCTTCGGTGAGCGCGACCAGCTGACGATCGTTGCGGGCCAGCGCGGGCAGCCACTGCTCGAAGAAGTCCATGGCCACCCGCACCATGTCCACCGTCTGGCGCAGCGTCAGCCGCCGCGCCAGATCCTGCGGAATCACCTGGAACGCGTCCAGACTGAACCGGATGTCGGAATCGGGGTCCTGCAACCACTCCAGGAAGTTCACGACCGCCGTCTGCACCAGCATCTGCACGCCCGCCCGCTGCGCGGCATCCAGATCGGCGAAGAACGGCAGCCGATCCTGCATCGACCCCACCGCCTCGGTCGACAACCGACCCGAGAACTGCTTGACCCGCTTGAGCAGCGTGTCGGGCAGCGGATCACGGGTCTGCCGATTCGGGGACAGCGCCCCGGTCGGCAGGTAGACCTCGTGTTCGCTGGTGCCCTCGGTGATCCGGCGGGGCCGCGGCGGTTTCCGTTCCACAGTCCTATCGTCCGCTACGCGAGTTCTTCGGCCGCGTCCGCACTCGGCTTCGGCGCGGCGGCCACGTCGTCGATGCGGTACTTCGCCGCCGCTTCCACCGCCTTCGCCTTGTCCAAGCTGCCGTCTTTGACCAAGCCCTCGATCACGGCGACCACGATCGACTGCGCGTCGACATTGAACACCCTGCGCGCGGCGGGACGGGTGTCGGAGAAGCCGAACCCGTCGGTGCCGAGGGTGATGTAGTCGCCCGGCACCCACTGCCGGATCTGGTCGGGCACCGCGCGCATCCAGTCGGTGGCGGCCACGACGGGGCCGCGCGCCGCCGCGAGCGCCCCGGTGACGTACGGAACGCCCGGATCGGTGTCGGGGTGCTTGAGCGCCTGGATCTCCTTGTCCAGCGCCTCCTTGCGCAGCTCGCCGAACGAGGTCACCGACCACACGTCGGCGGCCACGCCCCACTCCTGCGCCAGGATCTCCTGCGCGCGCAGACCGTCGGGCACGGTCACGCCGGAGACCAGGATCTGGGCGCGCATCTCACCCGCACCACCCGGCTGGTACAGGTACAGCCCCTTGAGCAGACCGGCCACATCCAGGCCCTCCGGCTCGGCGGGCTGCTGGTACGGCTCGTTGTACAGGGTGATGTAGTAGAAGATGTTCTCCCCGGCGAACGCGCCGTGCTCGGGCGGATTGGTGCCGGGCAGTTCGCCGTGCTCAGCTGCCGTGCCGCCGTACATCCGGCGCAGGCCGTCCCGGATGATGTGCGCGATCTCGAAGGAGAACGCCGGGTCGTAGGTCACCACGGCCGGGTTCGTCGACGCCAGCAGCAGCGAATGCCCGTCGTTGTGCTGCAGGCCCTCACCGGTGAGCGTGGTGCGCCCTGCCGTCGCGCCGAGCACGAACCCGCGGGCCAGCTGATCCGCCGCCGCCCACAGCCCGTCGCCGGTGCGCTGGAACCCGAACATCGAATAGAAGATGTAGAGCGGGATCATCGGCTCACCGTGGGTGGCGTAGGAGGTGCCGACCGCGGTGAACGACGCGGTGGAACCGGCCTCGTTGATGCCCTCGTGCAGGATCTGGCCGACGGCGCTCTCCTTGTAGGCGAGCATCAGCTCCGCGTCGACCGAGGTGTAGAGCTGGCCGTTGCGGTTGTAGATCTTCAGCGTCGGGAACCACGAGTCCATGCCGAAGGTCCGGGCCTCGTCGGGGATGATCGGCACGATCCGCTTGCCGATCTCGGAGTCCCGCAACAGCTCCTTCATCAGCCGCACCAGCGCCATGGTGGTGGCAACCTTCTGCTTGCCCGAACCCTTGCGCACCGAGCGGTAGGCCTCGTCGCCGGGCAGCGTCAGCGGCCTGGCGGCCGAGCGGCGCTCCGGGACGAAACCGCCGAGCGCCTGACGGCGGCTCAGCATGTACTGGATGGCCGGATTGTCCATGCCGGGGTGGTAGTACGGCGGCAGGTACGGATCCTTTTCCAGCTCGGCATCGGTGATCGGGATGCGCTGCAGGTCGCGGAAGTCCTTGAGGTCCTGCAGCGCCAGCTTCTTCATCTGGTGGGTGGCATTGCGGCCCTCGAAGTGCTTGCCGAGGGTGTAGCCCTTGATCGTCTTGGCCAGGATCACCGTCGGCTGGCCCTTGTGCGCCATCGCCGCCGCGTAGGCCGCGTACACCTTGCGGTAGTCGTGGCCGCCGCGCTTGAGGTTCCAGATGTCGGCGTCGGACATGTTCTGCACCAGTGCCTTGGTGCGCGGGTCACGGCCGAAGAAATGGTCGCGCACGTAGGCGCCGTCGTTGGCCTTGTAGGTCTGGAAGTCACCGTCGGGGGTGGTGTTCATCAGATTCACCAGCGCGCCGTCGCGGTCGGCGCCGAGCAGCGCGTCCCACTCGCGGCCCCAGACCACCTTGATCACGTTCCAGCCCGCGCCGCGGAAGAACGACTCGAGCTCCTGGATGATCTTGCCGTTGCCGCGCACCGGGCCGTCGAGACGCTGCAGGTTGCAGTTGATGACGAAGGTCAGATTGTCGAGCGCCTCGTTGGCGGCCACCTGGATCAGGCCGCGCGACTCCGGTTCGTCCATCTCGCCGTCGCCGAGGAAGGCCCAGACGTGCTGGTCGGAGGTGTCCTTGATCCCGCGGTCGTGCAGGTAGTGGTTGAACCGCGCCTGGTAGATGGCGTTCATCGGGCCCAAGCCCATCGACACCGTGGGGAACTCCCAGAAGTCCGGCATCAAGCGCGGGTGCGGGTAGGAGGGCAGTCCGTGGCCCGGACCACCGTGGCTGTACTCCTGCCGGAAGCCGTCGAGCCGGTCGGCGCCGAGACGGCCCTCGACGAAGGCGCGGGCGTAGATACCGGGCGAGGCGTGGCCCTGGATGAAGATGCTGTCGCCGCCGCCGGGGTGGTCCTTGCCGCGGAAGAAGTGGTTGAAGCCCACCTCGTAGAGCGCCGCCGAGGACGCATAGGTGGAGATGTGGCCGCCGACGCCGATGCCGGGGCGCTGCGCGCGGTGCACCATGATCGCGGCGTTCCAGCGGATCCAGGCGCGGTAGCGGCGCTCCACCTCCTCGTCGCCGGGGAACCACGGCTCGTTCTCGGTGGGAATCGTGTTGACGTAGTCGGTGGAGGTGAGCGCGGGAATCGACACCCGGCGTTCACCCGCCCGCTCGAGCAGCCGCAGCATCAGATACCTGGCGCGGCCGGGGCCTTCGCGATCGAGCATGGCATCGAAGGATTCCAGCCACTCGCTGGTCTCCTCGGGGTCGATGTCGGGAAGATACGACGCGACGCCCTCACGGATCACCCGGACGCGTTCACCGGCCGGTCTGGTGGCGCCGTCGCTGCCCGCGACGGGTGCCGCAGCGGCGGGATCGTTCGCGGAGTTCGCGGACACAGGGTGGATCAGGTCGGTCAAATCTGCTCCTCGTACAGGGGGCTGAACTGCTTGTTGGCGTCGCTATCCCCGGGCCTGCCCGCTTGGTGTGCGGGCCACCCGCTACGAACGTTTCGGGCGCACCCCCATCCTTACCGAAAAGGTGGCGCAGGTCATCCTCTCCGAGCGGGTACTGCCCGGTATCCCCCGAACTCACCGCATCGGGCGCCGGATGTGACCGCCGCCCTCGGCGACCACGGGCGAATCCACTAAATTCTGTGTCGGGAAATCCGGCTCGGTGAGTGGAGAGGGATCGGGGAACGATGAGGGTGCTCGACGTGCGTCGCCTCGGCGTGGCCTGTGCCGCTGTCGCCGTCACCGCGGGCCTGGTGGTGGCGGGTTGCGGCAAGCAGGTTCCAGGCACCGCGACCACCGACGCCGCCGAGGTCGCCACCTACCGGACCGAGGCCGCCGCGTCCTCCTCGGCCGCCGCCGCCTCGCGGGCCGCGGCCGCCCAGGCCAAGGCCATCAGCGACAACTGCACCCAGTTCCCCACCACCACCGGCGCCGGTGTCACCGCCTACAACGAGTTCGTCACCGCGCACGACAGCAACGCGCCCGACTACGCCGACAAGCGGGAAGCCGCGGCGGGCACGCTCGACAACGCCGCGACCAAGGTCGAGACCGGAGTTGTCGCGGCCGCGGGCGCGCTGCCCGCCGATCTGGCCGAGAAGTTCACCGCCTATGTGGTCGCCGCGCGCGAGCTGTCCGCCGAGACCAGGAAGATGACCTACAGCTCGCAGGTGGGCCGGCTCAACGAGGCCAGCCGCAAGATCAACACGGCCCGAACCGACGTCCACGAGGCGTGCCGGAACCGCTGAATCCGGCCCGCCGACACGCGGATTACGGTCCCAATTCGTCCGATCGGCTTGCGCTGAGGCCGATAACCATGTTCGCTTGCACGTATCTACTGTCGGCAGTTTAGGGAGGACACCACCGTGGTCGCCGCGGCGGACGCGCAGAACTACGCTCAGAAGCTTGGCATTTCTCACGGCTTGGTCGTTCAGGAATTGGGCTGGGACGAGGACACCGACGACGCATTGCGCGCCGAGATCGAGGAGGTCAGCGGCGGTGAGATGGTCGACGAGGACTCCGACGAGGTCGTGGACGCCGTCCTGTTGTGGTGGCGAGAGGGTGACGGCGATCTGGCCGACGAGCTGATGGACGCTATCGGCCCACTCGCCGACGAAGGCTTCATCTGGGTACTCACCCCCAAGACCGGGCAGGACGGCCATGTCGATCCGAGCGAGATCGCCGAGGCCGCACCGACCGCCGGTCTCACCCAGACCTCGACCATCAGTCTCGGCAGCTGGACGGGGTCGCGCCTGGTCCAGCCGAAGGCACCGTCCAAACAGCGCTGAATCCGCGGTTCGCTATGGTCTCAGCCGGACGAGAACGCTCGGCTGAGACCCGACACGACGGAGGATTCACCCCATGCCGCTAGAGGTTGGCACTCTCGCGCCGGACTTCACGCTCAAGGACCAGAACAACCAGCCGGTCTCGCTGTCGGACTACCGCGGCAAGAAGAACGTGCTGCTGGTGTTCTATCCGCTCGCCTTCACCGGCATCTGCCAGGGCGAGCTGTGCAAGGTGCGCGACGAGCTGCCCAAATTCCAGAACGACGACGCCGAGATCCTCGCGATCTCCGTCGGCCCACCACCCACCCACAAGATCTGGGCGGCCGAACAGGGCTATCTGTTCCCGCTGCTTTCGGACTTCTGGCCGCACGGCGCGGTCACCCAGGCCTACGAGGTGTTCAACGAGAAGGCCGGTTACCCCAACCGCGGCACCTTCGTCGTCGACAAGTCCGGCTACATCACTTTCGCCGAGATGAACGGGCCCGGAGAGGCCCGTGACCAGGCGGCTTGGGAGAAAGCCCTCGCCGCGCTAGATTCATAGACCGATCCCGTCGGCACCCGCCGACAGGACCCGGGCGTATAGCTCAGCGGTAGAGCACTGGTTTTACACACCAGCGGTCGGGGGTTCGATCCCCTCTGCGCCCACATCGTCGAGCCGAGTTCAGGAGCGATTCCTGACCATCTGGTGGTGTCCCCGCGAGCACCCCGACACGGTCCGGTCCTCCGCAACACCGCCGCACCGTGGCCGAGTCACTCCGCCACAGCCGCGGGTGGCATTCCCGAAACCAGCGGGGTTGTTCGCGGCGGTTGTGCCGAGTGTCGTGCGGACGGATCACCGGCAGCCTGGCCGCCTTCACCTTCGCTGGACCACTCCGAACTCCTCGTGGACAGCGAGGAGGCGTTCGTCGGTCCACTGCTGCCAGAGGGGCCGCCCGGCAACCGCGCGGATCGCCGATGTCGGTGCCCTTTGCTACTTTTCGCTCGTTCGATGCCGCACGAGCTCAGCGAGGATCCATGACGACCGCCGAAACCACCTACCTGGAACTGTCCGACGACACCGGTTCCTCGCACAAGTTCTACGAGGTGATCGTCACCGGCACCCAGGTGAACATCCGCTTCGGCCGGATCGGTGAGCAGGGTCAGTCCAAAGCGAGCTCGTTCGCCACGGCGGAGAAGGCGAAGTCGGCCGCGCAGAAGAAGATCGGCGAGAAGGTCCGCAAGGGCTACGCGCCCGCCGTGATGGGTGCGCGCCAGCGCCGCGCGGTGACCCGCCGCGTGATCACAAGCCAGCGCTCGACCGCCAAGAGCGCCCCGGTCCTGTGGCGCTTCGATTCCGGCGCCGCCGCGTTCGGCATCTTCGTCGACGAGCAGCGCTGCTGGGTCGGCAACGAGAACGGCGAGGTCTTCACCCTCACGCCCGAGGGCGTGGTGACCAACCGCTACCAGCTGCCCGACGGCGTGAAATGCCTCGTGGCCGACGACTTCTGGATCTACGCGGGCTGCGACGACGGTCGCGTATACGACCTGTCGGGCAAAGTCCCGCGCGCCGCCTACGACGTCTCGGCCACTGACGTCTACTGGCTCGATATCCACGACGGCATCCTCGCCGCCTCCGACGCCGCGGGCGGCCTGACCGTCATCGACCACGAAGAGGAATCCCTGTGGTCAGCCCGCAGCACCGGCTCGTCCGGCTGGATGGTGCGTCTCGACCCCACCGGCGTCTACCACGGCCACAGCAGCGGTGTCACCAAGTACCACCTGGAAACCGGTGCCACCCAATGGCATTCACCCACGCACGGCTCCGTCTTGTTCGGCTGGCAGGAGACCTCCGACGTATACGCGGGCACCGCGGCCAACCGCGTCGAGGAGATCACGAAGCAGGGCGTTACCACCCGCGCCTACCAGTGCGACGCCGCGGTCTTCTCCTGCGCCGCCTCTCCCGACGGCCGCTACGTCTTCGCCGGCGACTCGCACTCGTCGGTCTACTGCTTCGACGCCACCGGCACCCGCCTGTGGAAACTGGCCACCGGCTGCGGCTCGGCCTATTCCATGCAGTACCACGACGAGAAGCTCAACCTGGTCACCACCTCCGGCGCCCTGGCCTGCCTCGACGTGAGCGAATCCGCCATCCGCGACGCCGACCAGGGCGTGCTCCCCAGCACCGTCTCCGTCAAGGCCCCCGAGATCTCCGCCGTCACCGCCTCCAACACCCTCGAGGTGACCACCGACGCGGGCACCGGCATCGTCGTCGAATGCGTCGAGCACGGCGGCTCGCTGCGCGTCCACGTCGTCAGCCCCGGCTACGAGCGTGGCTGGAACGTCCAGTTCCCCCGCGACATCCGCCAGGCAGGCACCCGCTACGTCGTCGACGCCGTCACCGAATCGGCCCGCGGCGGCTTCTACCGCGTCCGCGGCGACATCCGCCGCTTGGGCTGACCGACACGCGGCGGTGCCCGAGGGCTCGGCGCCGACCCAACGGGCCGCGCCGAGGACCAGATTCGGTTGCCGCTGCCGCACCGGAAGCTGTTCGATCAGCCCGAGCAGGATCGCGTCACCGGCAATCCCGTGGCACCACCGCTCGTAGCACGGCGAATGCCCACGCACTTCGATGTCGGCGAAGGCGCGATACCGCGATGCCGTGTCCACATCATCCCCCTGGCGTGTTTCCGGTCCGAACCCGTATCGGCATTCTGCACCGCACCACCGACACTTCGCCCCTCGGACGCTCGACCGCCGGGAGTGCGCGCATGTCGCACCCGCCGAGCACGCCACGGATGACCCGAACGGTGGTGGCCGGGCGGCGACCCGTCCACCACCGGACGATCAGGGTGTCGAATAGCCGATCAGGGCGCCGATTCCGGCGCCGATCGGCACGGTCACCAGAGCGCCGACCCCACCGAGGAAGAAGCCGAGCACCGCACCGATCCCAGCGCCGATGAGCGCACCGACGGCCGCGTTGTGCTGTTTGCGGGCGATGGTGTCGCTGGCCTCGTCGACGAAGGCGGCCATGTTGGCGGTGACCACGGCCGGCGCGGCGATCGGGCGCAACGTCACCGTGCGGCCGTCGGCGGCGATGTCGGTGGCCATGTCGAAACCACCGGCCCCGGTGGTGATGTGGGTCGGCAGGCTGGTCACGATCCGGCCCGCGTTGTCGGTCAGGGTGAGTGTGTCTGCGGCGAGGCGGAAGGTGCCGTCGGTGACCGAGGCGGTGAGGCCGGTGCCGTCACCCAGCGGGCTCGCGGTGAACGCCACTGCCCCTTCCATACCGCGAACGGTCGGCGCCGATTCGGCGTGCGCGGTACCGCTCGCGAGACCGATCGCGCCGGCCGCCAACACCGCGATCGAGCCGAATCGCCATGCGCCCGTGTTCGTTCGAGACGAGAAAGTCATCGTGCCCCTCCAGTCTGCCCGCCGAGACGACGGCGGAACATCCTCTGCCGGACCGGATCTCGATCCGCGAACATTTTCCCAAAGGGAACGATCACACGGAACCCACCAGCGGTGATACCGGAAAAACATCAGTGCGACATACCTGCGTGCACCGAAAGACGCAAGAGCGTGACCGGATCAGGTGAGATCGTGCTCGTAGGCGAACGCGGCCGCCGCGGTGCGCGAGCCGACATCGAGCTTGCCGAAGATATTCGACAGATGCCGGGCCACCGTCTTCTCGCTCACCACCAGCTCCTCGGCGATCTGCGGATTGCTCCGCCCCGCGGCGACCAGCCGCAGCACCTCGGCCTCGCGCGCGGTCAGCCCGGCGGGCAGGGTGGGCGTCAGCATGTTCGCCACCTCGGATTCGGCGGGCGCGGCACCGAGTTCGGCGAACACGGCGCGGGCGGCGGCGAATTCCAGCCGCGCCGAATCCTCGTCGTCGAGCGCGCGTAGCGCGAGGCCAAGATCGGCACGGCAACGTGCGGTCTCGTACGGCACGCTCAGCTCCGTCCACAGCCGGATCGCCCGGCGCAGGTCACCGACGGCGGCGGCGTGGTCGCCACGGACCGCCGCGACCCTGCCCGCCGCCCGTGCCGCCGTCGCCCGCAGCGCCGAACCTCCGAAGCTGTCTGCGATGCTGGACAGTTCGGCGCTCAACGCGCTCGCCTCCGCCGATTCGCCTGCCCCGAGCAGGATGTCGACCGCCGCGGGCAGCACCTGTGAACGGTGCACCGGATCGGGCGTCTCGGCGACCAGCCGTCGCAGGCCCGCGACGGCGGCATCGGTGCGGCCGCGGGCCGCCCAGAGCAGCGCGAGCCCTGGCTGCGGATCGTGTCCGTAGCCGATGGCCGCGGTGTAGGCGGCGTCGGCGTGGGGATACGCGCCACGGATCCGCAGGACATCGCCCCGTTCGGCCTCGGCGAGTCCGGCGGGCGCCACCGCCCCGGCAGCGAGGTAGCGGCGCAGTGCCAGCCCGAACTCGTCCAGCGCGGCGTCGTAGGCGCCGTGCGCGCGCATGAGCTGGCCGCGGTGCACCGCGCACTGACCGGTGAACTGCACCAGACCCGGCTGGTCAGCGCACCAGGTGGTCAGTGCGAGCGTCCACTGTTCCATGCGGGCGAAATCCGAGATCTCCTGACAGGCTTCGACCAGCGAACAGTAGATCTCGCCGGCGAACAGCGTCGACACCTCGCCCGCGTCCAGGTGTAGCTGGTAGGCACGCTGCATGGCCGCGACGCTGTCGTTGGTGCGGCCGGTCAGCTGGGCGGCGAAGGCGAGGCGGGTGAAGTCCTCGGCGCGCAGCAGGTCGGTGTCGGTACCGGACAGGGACTCGAAGGCCACCACCCATTCGCGGCGCTCATAGGCGTCGCGCGCCCGCAGCAAGCTGTCGACCACACCCATCACGTATCACCTCCCTAGGAGGATACGCGCAGGTCATGGGATCGGTTCGAGGCTGAGCGGGCTATGCGGCGGCCGCGACCCCGGCGGGCTCGGCCGCACGCCGCGCGATCCGGCGCGCGAGGTATTCGGCGTCGCGCCCGACGCCGGGGAAGACCATCGACGAGAAGGCGTACTGGAAGCTGAGGCCACAGAAGTACAGGCCGGGAACGGTATCGACGACACCCCGGTACTCCGCGGGCCAGCCGTTGTCGTCGAAGACCGGGATGTCGATCCAGTCGAAGACCTGACGGAATCCGGTGGCCCACACGACAGTGCGCACGTCGAGTACGGTGCCGTCGTCGAGTTCCGGCCTGCCGTCGCGCACTCCGCGCACCCGCTGCGTGCGCCGGTCGACGCCACGTTCGGCGAGGTCGGCGCGCTTGACCCGCAGCATCGGCCCGCCGTGGCGCCGCGCCTCCCGAAGCTGCTTGCGCCCCATCGGTGTCCGCCGCGTGAGGACATGCCGCCAGAGGAACACCAGGACCGGCAGTGCCACCCTGATGGCGCTCGAATCCCAGCGCATCGGCAGCTGCCCGCAGTCGCGGCCACACAGGACGGTCGGGTGGGTGGCCGCCAGTTCGTAGGCGATATCGGTGCCCGAATGGGACGCGCCGACCACCAGCACCGGGCCGTCACCGAGCCGAGCCGGGCCACGGTAGCGGCTCGAATGCAGTTGGGTGATGGCCGGATCCAGCTCGCCCGCGAAGTCGGGCACCCTGGGTGTGCGGCCGAAGGTGCCCGTCGCGACGACGACATTGTCGCAGGCGATGACATCGGCGCCGAGGTAGGCGAGGAACCCGCCGCCCGGTCGCCTGGTCAACCGGTCGACACCGGTCTTCATCCGCACGGGCAGATCCCAGTGCAGCGCGTACTGCTCGAGATAGGCGGCCACCTCGTCCTTGCCGGGGTAGCTCCACGGGTCGTCGGCCGGGAACGGCAGTCCGGGCAGGCCGTCGTACTTGGCCGGGGTGTACAGCCGCAGCGAGTCGTAGTGCCGCCGCCAGTTGTCGCCGATCCGGTCACCCCGGTCGACGATCAGGAACGGCCGCCCCGCCCCGCGCAGCGCGCTGCCCGTCGACAATCCGGCTTGACCTGCGCCGATGATGAGCGTCTCGATGTATTGCGTAGTCATCACGATCTCCTCGATCCGAAGCTGTGCTGTCCGATTCCGACGCTATGGCGCGCCGCCGGACGCCCGCATCGGTCGATCCACCCATCCGCCCGCACACACCGTGGGTCGAATCGTGCACCGCGTCCGGCACGGGACGGGGTGACGATCAGTGGGCAGGATGGTGGTTCAGCGAGTTCGACCGGAGGTACACGAATGACTGTCCTGGTGACCGGCGCCACCGCGAACATCGGCCGCAAGGTCGTCGACCATCTGCTCGCCGCGGGGCACGCCGATATCCGCGCGCTCACCACGAACCCGCGCCGCGCCGCGCTACCCGAGGGGGTGACGGTGGTCGAGGGCTATCTCCGCCGCCCGGAGACGCTACCCGCGGCCTTCGCCGGGGTGGACCGGATGTATCTCGCGCCGACCCCGGACACGGTCGGCGAGGTGCTCGCGCTGGCAAAGGCAGCGGGCATCGAGCATGTCGTCGATCTGTCCGGTGAGCCGGACAGCTGGTGGGGCACGGTGTGCACGGCGGTCGAGGACAGCGGTCTGGCCTGGACGCATCTCTGGCCTGCCGACTTCATGGAGAACACGCTGACCTGGTCGCACCAGATCCGTGCGTCCGGCGTCATCCGCGAGCCGCATCCCGACAGCGCTTCCGCACCGATCGCCATGGACGACATCGCCGCCGTCGCCGCGACCGCCCTTCTCGACGACTCCCACCGCGACCGCGCCTACCCCCTGGCCGGTCCCGAGGTCCTCGCCCGCACCGACCTCGCCCGTCATCTCGCCACCGCCCTCGGCCGGGAGATCACCGTCGAACGCGCGTCCCGCGCCGACACCGTCGCCGCCCTCACTCCGACCATGGGCGACAACGCCTCCTGGTACGTCGACAACGTCCTTACCGACTACCGACCCGATCCCGCCACCCTCCCAGTGACCAGTGTCCCCGACATCACCGGCCGTCCGGCGACCACGTTCGCCGACTGGGCCCGCACCAATGCGGCCCGCTTCACCGTCGCATGACCGAGTCCGGGCGCGGAATGCGCTGGGTGAAGGACGTCCTGACCTCAGCCGACGTCGCGGCGCAACCAGGTGACTTCGGCTCCGACGCAGTCGGTTCCCTGGCGGTAGGACTCGAGGTCGTCGTCCCATGCCGTGCCGAGCGCGCGATCGATCTCGGCGGACAGGTCGTAGGTGCCGTGACCGCCGAGTTCCCTGGCGGCTTGCAGTAGGGCACGTAATCGCATCTCGCCCAGCATCACATCGCCGTTGGCGCCGGTGGAGCCGTGCCACAGACCGAGGGCCGGGACGAAGCTGTAGCGCTCGCCGTCGACGCCTTCGCTGGGGTCCTCGGTGACCTCGAAACGCAGAACGGGCCAGGCGCGCAATGATTGGGCTATCCGTGCGGCGGTGCCGACCGGGCCGATCCAATCGCTGCTGGCGCGCAGTTGTCCGTCGGTGGGCTGTGCGGTCCAGCGCAATTTCGCGGGCGCGGACAGCGCGGTCGACAACGCCCATTCGACGTGCGGGCACAACGCGGCGGGCGAGGAGTGGATGTAGACCACACCCGCCGTCGCATCAGCGAACTGACTCGATGCGCGCACCAGGAACACCTCCAGCCTCGACAAGGAGCGTCTTCCCCAACGACCCGTCGGACCGGCGTGGCCCGAGTGTACTGAAGTGCTCGGTGTTGCGGGTGTTACTTCACAGCGTGTTGTGTGTCTCTGCGATTACGGAATCGCTGAATTCCGGCCACGCCGCCCGCGCCCAGTCCCCGAAATTCTCGTCGGTCAGCGCGATCGTCGCCACCTGGATTTCGGGGTCGACCCAGAGGAAGGTGCCAGATTGGCCGAAGTGCCCGTAGGTGCGGGCGGAATTGGCGCTGCCGGTCCAATGCGGGGTTTTGCCGTCGCGGATCTCGAATCCCAATCCCCAGTCGTTGGGGCGCTGGGAACCGAATCCGGGCAGGATCCCATCACGACCGGGGAATTGCACCGAGGTCGCCTCGTCGAGGGTTTGCCGGGAGACCAACCGCGGCTCCAGCAACTCGGCGGCGAATCGAACCAGGTCGTCGACGGACGCGTGACAGGCGTGGCCCGCCGACCCGTCGAGCACGGCACCGCCCATCCCGAGCGGTTCGAACACGGCCTCGCGCAGGTAGACCGGGAATTCGATGCCGGTATGCGCGGTGAGGAAATCGGCGAGCAGTTCGAAGCCCGCGCTGGAGTAGATGCGGCGGGCGCCCGGCTTGGCGATCACCTCGGGGGTGGCGAAGGCCACACCGGAGGTGTGCGCGAGCAGATGCCGCACGGTCGATCCGGCAGGCCCGGCGGGCTGGTCGAGCTCGACGGCTCCCTCCTCGACCGCGACCAGCGCGGCGTAGGCGACCAGCGGCTTGGTGACCGAGGCCAGCCGGAACACCCGGCCGGTGTCGCCGGTGGCCGAGACGCCCTGCGGGGTGACGACCGCGGCGGCGGCGTTGGCCACCGGCCAGTGCTGTAGCTGTTCGAACGAGCGCATATCGGCAGCGTACGAGACGCGGCTACGATCGTGGTCACCATGAGTCCCGCACCATCGATCCACGGTGACGTGGCGGCCGGTTTCGGCCCCGTCGCCGACGCGTTCCGCCGCAATTTCACCCAGCACGGCGAGATCGGCGCCGCCGTCGCCGTCTACGCCGGCGACCAGCCGCTGGTCGATCTGTGGGCGGGGCATCGGGATCGGCGCCGGGAGGTCGCGTGGGAGCGCGACACGATCGTGCCGGTGTTCTCCTCGTCGAAGGGCATGTCGGCGTTCACGATCGCCACCGCGGTCTCGCGTGGTCTGCTCGACTACGAACAGCCGGTGGCCGGGTACTGGCCGGAATTCGCCGCGCACGGCAAGGACCGGATCACCGTGCGCCAGCTGATCGACCATCAAGCCGGGCTGTCCGGGCTCGACCGGATCGTGAAGCTGGGCGAACTGGCCGATCGCGACACTCTGGCCGCCCTGCTCGCCGCCCAGAAACCGGCATGGCGGCCCGGCACCCGGCACGGCTATCACGCGCTGACGCTCGGGCTGTATCAGAGTGAGCTGCTGCGCCGGGTCGATCCGGCGGGCCGCGGTCTCGGCCGGTTCTTCGCCGAGGAGATCGCGAAGCCGGTGGACGCCGACCTGTTCATCGGGCTGCCCGCGTCGGAGCCGATGGACCGGATCGCCGAGCTGTCGGCGACGAAGGGTCTCGACATCGCGCGCTACGAGCTCGCCGACATCCCGGTGCGGATCGGTGCCGAGGTGTACGCCAAGCGTGGCCTCTCCTATGCGGCCCTGACCAATCCGCGGCCCGGCGCACCGGCCCGCGCCACCCGTCGGGAGTTCCTCGAGGTGGAGTGGCCCGGTATGAACGGCGTCGGCAATGCCCGCGCGCTGGCCAGGGTGTACGGCGCGGCGGCGGGCCGCACAGGCGCGCTGCCGATCAGCGACGCGGTGCTCGACGCACTCGCCGCGGCCGAGACCGCCGACGACGTGCCCGCCGAGGACCTGGTGCTGCACACCAAGAGCCGCTACCACCTGGGATTCCGCAAGTCACGCGGCAGTTTCCGCTTCGGATCGGACAAACGCGCCTACGGCACTACAGGATTGGGCGGTTCCTTCGGTTTCGCGGATCCGGCGACCGGACTCGGTTTCGGCTACAGCATGAACCGCCTCGGCATGGCCATCCTCGACGATGTCCGCAGCCGGAAGCTGCGCGAGGCGGTGTTGCGCTGCGCGCGTTGACATGCGCCGGAGGCGGCACTTCTGCGCACGCACCCGTGCGGCACTCGACGCCCGCCCACACGTTGGGCCGTCGATCGGCGTTGCGCCAGTTTCGGTCGATGCGTCCGAGCATCATCGCGACGCACGACAGCGCGCACCGGAGGAGACTCCCGGTGCGCGCGGTCGATGATCGGCGAGCTCAGTGCCCGGCTACCCCGCTGATCTCGTTCGGCGCCGAAGCCAGGGTCGCGGTGGCCGTGACCTTCCCCTCGGTCAGATCGACCCGGTGCACCTGCTTGGCGCCGGGGTCGGTGACGTAGGCGAAACCGTCGCGGACGAACAGCGCGGGCCGCGGATCCTGCCAATCGAGCGGTTCCTCCCAGCTGTTCGCCAGCACGGGAATGGTCGAGGTGACGGCGCCCGCCACCGGATCGATCACATGGATCTTGCCGTCGGTGCCGAGCACCAGCGCCTCACCCGCGGGCCCGCGGCCCAGTGAACGGAAGGTGTAGCTGGTGCCGAGGTCGACGAAACGGAGGGTGCCGTCGGCGGTGTTCACCAGCGAGACGCGCTGCGGCCGTTCGAGTTCGGCATCCTTGTCGACCTTGTAGTCGCCGAGCACGATCGGCGAGGCCGCGCTGCCGGACATGTTGCCGATCCGGCCGTAGGCGTCAGGGCTTTGCACCTTGGTGAACGTGCCGTCGCGGTAGATCAGGGCGCCGGTCTGGCAGCCGATCACCACGGCCTCGTCCTGGGCGGTCGCCTCGCCGTGCACACCGGGGCAGTCCTCGTTGCGCGCGATCTCCGTGCGGTCGGCGTCGAGGGCGAGGGCGCCGACCCGCTTGTCCTCGGTGCCGAGGGTGACCACCAACTGGTCGTTCGCCAGCTCGATCGCCACCCCGTGGTGCGGCGCCGCCGCCTGGTAGGTCTCGGTCTTCGGCGCGCCGTCGGACAGGGCGTCGGACTCGAAGATGGTGACCTCACCGGTCCCGTCGGCGAACAGGATCGTCTTGCCCGCGTGCCGGACCACGTGGCCGGGCTTGTTCGCGGGGAAGTCGGTTCCGGTGAAGTCGCGGTCGAAGGCGTTGAAGACGCGGAAGCCGTCCGCGGTCGACACCATGACGTGATCGTCGTCGCCCGCCGGATTCAGCCGGTTGAAGCCGTCGAGCTTCACTTCGCCCTCCTGGGCGAGGGTCGCACCGTCGAGAACGTAGATCCCGCCGTCGTAGGTGAGGGCGATCGGGTCGATGCCCGGCCCGTGCTCGTGTCCGTGTTCGTCGGTGGCGGTGTCGGTGCCGCACGCGCTCAGCGCGACCACCGCCGCGACGGCCACCAGGGCGGCCTTGCGTGACCTCATCATGTCCTGCTCCGTTCTTCCTGCGTGTACTACGTTGTCGGCCAGGCCAACCCACCGACGATGGCCTCGGTGTTGGCGCGCGCCATCTCGAGATACGTCTCGGCTCCGCCACCGGGTGGCGACAGCGACTCGGTGTGGAGGTCGATCACCTGCACCTGCAGCCCGGTGTGCTCGGCGAGCACGCGCGCGAGCCGGTCCGGCTGCCCGGAATCGGCGAAGATCGCGCCGACCCCGGCGCTCCTGATCGCGGCGGCGAGCTGATCCAAGTCGGCGGCGCTGGGTGAGGCGAGGGTGGTGCCGCTGGGGATGACCGCGCCGATCACCCGGAACCCGAAACGCTGCGCGAGATAGCCGAACACGTGATGGTCGGTGACCAGCTGCCTGCGTTCCGGCGCGATCGCGGCGAACCGGTCGGTCATCCACCGGTCCAGTTGGTCGAGTTCGCCGAGGTAGCGGTCGGTGTTGGCGCGCACCGTCGCCGCGTCGACGCCGTCGACCCGCGCCAGCACCTCGGCGCTGATCACCTCGACCGCGCGCCGCACCCGTCGCGGGTCGGTCCAGAAATGCGGATCGGGCTGTCCGGCCGAGGCGTCGGCGGTGTAGACGATCGGGTCGACGTGTTCGCCGACCGCGAGTGCCGGAACACCCTGGGCCACCGCCGCGTCCACATTGCGGGCCACGCCTTCTTCGAGGCCGAGACCGTTGTGGACGAGCAGCGCGGCCTGTTCGATACCCGCCGCCTGCTTGGCGGAGATCGCGAAGGAGTGCGGATCGGTCCCCGCCTGCATGAGCACCGTCACGGGCACGGTGTCACCGACCACGGCCCTGGTCAGGTCGCCGAGGATATTGGTGGTCACCACGATCCCGGACCGATCGCTGCCCGCGGAGCACGCTGCCACCATCGGCACGAGGCAGGCGATCGCCAGCACGAGGGCGATCAGGGAGCGCTGCCGCGCTACGCGTATCGCAGGCCGGGCCGCGTCCCCGGTCGGCGCCGGGGCGGTGCCGGATGCCCGAGCGACGAGCGGGCCGCGCAGCGCCGCCGGCGCGCGCGATGTCAGCGGGCCATGTCGCCGGCGGTTCAGAGCGTCGAGTAGCGCGATGAGCGAGGCCGACGCGGGGAGTCCGGCCGCCGGATGCCGTCGGATCGTGTTCACCGGCCGGTCTCCACCAGGTGCGCCGGCGCGATGTCGACGGCGAACGTGCGTGCCGCGCGCAGGTTGTCGTTGTAGGCGATTTCGTGGATCATGCGTCCGCTCGTGTCGTTGACATAGGCGCGGGCGGGGTCGACCTGGATGGTCGCGGCACCGGCGGCATCGCGCGGGAGCAACTCCAGGCGTGCTTGCGCCGCACCGGTTTCCGGGCCGAGACCATGGAGCACCCCGTCGCCGGTGAGCACGAGCACCGCCGAACTCTCTCCCGCGGTATTGACCGCAACCGGATCGGCGATCGCGAGCCTGGACCAGGTCCGCTTCCTGATGTCGAGGGTCCAGACACCGTCGCGACCGGCGAGCGCGGTGAGTGTGGGGCTGCCCGGACGGTGGGTGAACGCGGTGGCCCGGTCGGCGCCGGGGGCCGGATAGGCGATCTTTTCGGCGGCGAATTCCCCGTCGCGCCGGGTCACCACGAGCGCGCCGTCGGCACAGCCGAAGACGAGACCGCGCCGGGTCACCGCCTGGCCGCGCGGCTGCGGACAGGGAGCCGGAAGCGGCTGTCCCGCGCTGTCGTCCCGCGGACGCACTTCCACCCGGCCCGCGTCGTCGGCGACGACGAGCCGCTCGCCGTAGGGCACGGCGATGCCGTCGACACGGCGCGCTCGCGGCACGCTGCCCTGGTCGAGGGCGGTGCGGTCGAAGACGAGGGTCTGCCCGGAGTCGAGCACGACCGCGGCGAGCGCGGGGTCGCTGTGGGCCGCGACCGCGTGCGCGTCGGCGTCGACGGTGCCGATCGTGCGGATCGGGGCGGCGTAGTAGTGCTTGTGGTCGCCGTGGTCGACGGTCCAGGCTCCGCTGTCGACGATCGTCAGCCTGCCACCGCCGCTCACATACCCGTACCGGCCGTCGCCTGCCAGGCGCACGCCGGCCATGTCCGAGGGCCGCGCGTGGTCCGCGCGCAGCCCGTCGACGGTGGTGACCTGTTCGCTGAGCAGATCCACCACCAGTACCGCGCCGTCGGCGTCGGCCACGACCAATCGGGTCTGCGCCTCCTGCTGCTCCTCGGCACCGGCCACGTAGCCGTGCGGCGTCTCCTCGGCCGCCGGCGTCGTCTCCCCGGAACCACATCCGACCAGCGGTACCGCCGCGAGCGCCGCCACCGACGCGGCGCCGAGCTTGCGCGCGCCGAACCGGTCACGCAGCGCGGCGGCCAGCGCCGAGAGGAAGAACGTGCCGACGGCGACGGCGGCGATGGTCGCGCCCGCCGCGGTGCCCGCGTGCCAGGAGATCAGCAGGCCGATCGCGGTCGACACGGCACCGAGCAGCGCCGCGAGCACCATCACCACCGGAATCCGGTCCGACCAGTACATCGCCGCGGCCGGCGGCGCGATGAGCAGCCCGAACACCAGCAGCGTCCCGACGACATGGAACGACGCCACGATCGCCAGGGTGACCAGGCCGACGAGTGCCACCTGGGCGAGAGTTGGTCGCAGCCCGAGGGTGTGCGCCTTGCGTGGGTCGAAGGTCGAGGCGACGAACGCGCGGTGCCCGAGCACGGTGACCAGCAGCGCGATCACCAGTGCCACACCGAGATACATCAGGTCGCGGCCACGGACCGCGAGCACGTCGCCGAACAGGAATCCGGTCAGGTCGACGGCGAAGGACTGCGAGCGCGACACGATGATCACCCCCGCCGCGAGCATGCCGACGAACAGCAGCCCGATGGCGGTGTCGGGCGCGAAACGTTTGCTGCGCCCCAGCATCGAGACGCCGAAGGCCATGGCCGCACAGCTCACCGCGGCGCCGATGATCAGATTGCCGCCGAGCAGCGCCGCCACCGCGACCCCCGGCAGCATTCCGTGTGCCATCGCGTCGCCGAGAAAAGCCATGCCGCGCACCACAACCCAGGTTCCGGCCAGTGCGCAGACGCACGAAACGAGCAGACCACCCCATAGCGCCCGTTGCACGAATGCCACCTCGAACGGGGTAACCAGCCAATCCATGTTACGGAACGATATACTGAAAATGGTTATCGTTTCAACTGAAAACGGGTATCATTTCCATTGGAGTGGGATGCGACACACAGACGACGCGGCGATCACGATCGAGCGACTGACCGCGGGATACGGCTCGACCCCGGTGCTGTCGGAGGTGTCGGCGACGATTCCGCGCGGACGGATCACCGCACTCGTCGGACCCAACGGCTCGGGGAAATCGACCCTGCTCGGCGTGCTTGCCGGAACATTGCGAGCCCAATCAGGGACCGTGCACAGGACCACCGCGGGCAGACCCGCGTTCGTCGTGCAGCACACCGCGATTCCGGTCACGCTGCCGATCACGGTCGGCGAGACAGTGGCGATGGGACGGTGGGCGCATCGCGGTCCGTGGCGGCGGCTGACCCGCGCCGACCGCGCGATCACCCACGACTGCCTGTGCCGCCTCGACCTTGCCGACCTGGCGACGCGACGGCTCGACACCCTCTCCGGCGGCCAACGCCAGCGCACCCTGCTGGCCCAGGCCCTCGCCCAGGAATCGGATCTGCTCCTGCTCGACGAGCCGGCGACCGGATTGGACGCGGCCTCACAGTCCGCCATCGCCACGGTGCTGTCCGAGGCGGCCGCCGCGGGAGTCACGGTCGTGCAGGCCACGCACGATCCGGTCGAGGCCGCGCGGGCCGACCAGCGGCTGCGACTCGGCGACGGGCGGCTCGTCGCCGCCGATCAGACCGACACGGTGGGCAGCGACATCGCGCCCCGCCGGAATACGGCGAGAAGATCAGCTACGGCATGCCCGCCGTCATGCTCGACGGCAGAGCGTTCCTGAACTTCGCGGGCTGGAAGGCGCACGTGAGCGTGTACCCCGTCCCAGAGGGGGACGAGGCGTTCGAACGTGCCGTCGCACCGTATGTCTCCGGTCGCGGCACCTGAGATTCCCGCTCAGGGAACCGCTTCCGTACGACCTGATCACCCAGGTCGCGGTCCGGCTCGCCGAGCGGGAACGCGAGCGCTGACTACCAGTCGGCCTCGGTGTAGCGGATGATGCCGCGAATGTTCTTGCCGTCCAGCATGTCCTGATAGCCCTGGTTGATCTGCTCCAGCGAGTAGCTACGGGTGACCATGTCGTCGAGGTTGAGCTGGCCGGACTTGTACAGCGACAGCAGGTGCGGCGCGTCCTGGCGCGCGTTGCCGCCGCCGAAGATGCAACCCTTCACGGTCTTCTGCAGCATCGAGAGCAGGAAGCTGTTCATCTTCACCTCACCGGCGTCCATCCGGCCCATCGAGGTGACGACGAGGGTGCCCGCCTTGGCGGTGAGGATCAGGCCCTCTTCGACGTAGTCGCCGTGCATCTCACCCATGGTGAGAATGACCTTCTGCGCCATCCGGCCTTCGGTCGCGTCCATCAGCGGCATGATCGCGGCGGCCATGCTCTCGTAGGTGTGGGTGGCGCCGAACTTCTCCGCCTGCTCCCGCTTCCACGGGTTCGGGTCGATGGCCACGACCTTGGAGGCGCCCGAGAGCACCGCGCCCTGCAGCGCGCTCATGCCGACGCCGCCGATGCCCGCGATGACCACGGTCTCGCCGGGCTTGACCTCGGCCACGTGAGTGGAGGAGCCGAACCCGGTCGGCACGCCGCAGCCGACGAGACAGGCGACCTCGAACGGGATGGTGGGGTCGATCTTGACCACGGAGGTGTGATGCACCGTCATATACGGGGCGAAGGTGCCGAGCAAGCACATCGGGATGACGTTCTCGCCGCGCGCCTGAATGCGGTAGGTGCCGTCGGAGATCGCCTGCCCCATCAGCAGACCGGCGCCGAGATCGCACAGCGCCATGTGCCCGGCGACGCAGGCCGGACAGCGGCCACAGGCGGGAATGAACGACAGGATCACGTGGTCGCCCACGGCCAGGTCGCTCGGGCAGTTGGGGCCGAGCTTGGTGATGACGCCTGCGCCCTCGTGGCCGCCCATCACCGGGAACGCCGGCATCGGCGTGGCGCCGGTGACGATGTGATGGTCGGAGTGGCACATGCCCGCCGTTTCCATCCGGATCTGCACTTCACCGGCGACGGGATCGCCGACCTCGATCTCTTCGACCGACCACTGCTGGTCGGTACCCCACAGGATCGCGCCCTTCGTCTTCATGTCGCCTTCGACCTCTCGCCAAGCTGGTGCCTCGTTGTGACTGCACTCACCCTAACGAAGAATCGGCCAATTCTGAAACACGTTCTAGAAATATTGCCGGAAAAATCTATCCCCGCACGTCATGGACGTGGTGGACGAGGTCATGCAGGAAGTACCTCCCCAGCGAATCGACCGTGAAGAGCGATCCGTCGCTGCGCGCGCCACGCAGTCCACGCCGCTCGGCGCCGACCACGGCGAACGCCTCGGCGACTCGCTCAGCGGCCTCGGCGAGCTCGCCGGCCACCACGGCCGGGTCCTGTTCGCCGTAGCGGTCGGCGATCGCGGTCGCGTCCTGATCCCAGTTCTGGAAACGGGGCGGGGTCACTCCGTCACCGCCGAGCATCAGCGCCAACCGAGTGTCGAAGATTCGGCACACATCGCGCACATGGGCGGCGTATTCGAGCGGCGACCAGGTGGCCTCGTCGGGCCGCGTCCGTGCGTCGGGCCTGGCCAGCGCCGCACCGAGCCGGGTGGCACTGTCGACGGCGCGCTCGGGGATCTGCGCGTAGGTCACGGCCTCGGCGTCGAATCCGCATTCGGCGCAGGGCCGTTCGAGTACCCAGGTCCAGTTCTTCGTGTCGGGAGCGATCATGTCGCCCAGCCTAGGATGTCTGCATCTTATGAGCCATCAATATCCCGCCAATCCTCGGCGAGATCCGGGCATCACGCGATCAGGCGAGCGGCCTTCTCGAACAGTTCCAGCGTCACGGCATGCAGGAAGTCACCGACCTGCTTGGGCGCCTTCCCCGCGAAGGCGCGCGCGTGCGTGCCCTCGAGCACGATGCCGAGTTTGAAGCAGGCCAGCACCTCGTACCAGGTGATCGTGCCGAGGTCACGGTCGGAGAACCCGCCGTAGTGCGAGATCATCTCCGCCGGTTCGGGCAAACCGCAGACAGTACCGAGGGTGCCCATCAGCCCGGCGCCAACCGTGCCTGGCACCGGCCGGGTCGCCAGCTGCCAGCCGAGGTCGAGCAGCGGGTCGCCGATGGTGGACATCTCCCAGTCGACCATCGCCGCCACCTGCGGGCTGTCGTACTCGAACATCATGTTGGCCAGGTGGCAGTCGCCGTGCATGATGCCGGGGGTCCAGTCGGTGGGCCGGTTGCGCTCCAGCCAGTCGCCGACCCGCTCGACATCGGGGATCCGCGGGCCGGGATAGCCCGCGTTGGCGGTGTAGGACTCGAGTTCGCGCAGCCAGCGCGGCACCTGGCGCTCCAGGAACCCGTCCGGTTTGCCGTAGTCCGCGAGCCCGAGCGCCTGGTAGTCGAGCGCGCCGAGGCGCGCGATGGCCTCGACCGCGGACAGCCCCATCCGCCGCCGGACCTCCGGGTCGCCCGCGTGCAGCGCGGGCAGTTCGGTCTGCGGGTTGAAGCCGTGGATCGGCTCCATCAGATAGAACACCGCGCCGGTGACCGTCTCGTCGTCGCACGCGGCGATCACCTTCGGCGCCCGCACCTCGGTGCCGGCGAGCGCGCCGAGCAACCGGGATTCGCGCCGGATCACGTCGTTGCTCCTGGCGCGCAGATGCTTGGGGCCGCGCCGCAGGACGTACTCCTGTTCACCACGGGTGAAGCGCAGCATGATGTTCTGCGTACCGCCGCCGATCGGGGTGACCGTGCCGACGGCTCCGCCGGGCAGGCCGCACTCGTCCATCCACCGCCCGATCGCCGCGAAATCCGCGATCGTCGGGTCGACCTCGACCGGTTGCGAAACAGACATGACGATCATTGTGCCCGAGGCGGGACGTCCGCGGGCCCGGCGTAGGGTTTCTGCCAGGATGCGCACGCTGTTGATCGACAACTACGACTCGTTCACCTACAACCTCTATCAGCTGATCAGCGAGGTCAACGGGAACGAGCCGACCGTCGTGCGCAACGACGAGGTGCGCGGCCTCGCCGAACTCGCGCTCGACCGCTTCGACAATGTGGTGGTCTCGCCGGGGCCGGGCCGCCCGGATCGCGCGCGGGACATGGGTGTCTCCACGGCGGTGATCGCCGAGACTGAGCTACCGCTGCTCGGGGTGTGCCTCGGGCATCAGGGCATCGTGATCGGGGCGGGCGGCACGGTGGGCCGGGCACCGCTGGCCAGGCACGGTTACCTCGATCAGGTCGCCCACGACGACCGCGACCTGTTCGCCGGGCTGCCACAGGACTTCACCGTGGTCCGGTACCACTCGCTGGCCGCCGAAGCACCGCTGCCTGCCGAGCTGGAGATGACGGCGTCGACGGGCGACGGCGTGATCATGGGGGTCCGGCATCGCGGGCGACCGCAATGGGGTGTGCAGTTCCATCCCGAGTCGGTGTCGAGCGAATTCGGTGCGGCGCTGCTGCGCAACTTCGCCGATCTCACCAAGGCACGCACCCGTGACGGCGCGCCGATCGTGGTGCGCGGGCCGCGGGTGACCGCGCCCGATCCGCTCCCTCAGCGCCGATTCCGGCTGCGGCACCGGGTGATCGAGCGGGCCGTCGACACCGAGGCGATCTTCTTGCGCCGATACGCCGACGCCCCCGCCGCCTTCTGGCTCGACAGCGAGCATGTCGAGCCCGGCCTCGACCGGTTCTCCTTCCTCGGCGACGCGGCCGGTCCACACGCCGAGATCGTCGGCTATCGGGTGGGTGAGGGTGCTGTCACCGTGACGGACGCCGCGGGGGCCAGGACCGTCCCCGGCACTGTCCTGGACTATCTCGACCGCGAGCTCCGGCGGCGCCGCTGCGAAACCCCCTCGCTGCCCTTCGATTTCGCCGGCGGCTATGTGGGCTACCTCGGGTACGAGGTGAAGGCCGACTGCGGGGCGCGCGCGGCGCATCGCTCCCCCACCCCGGACGCGCAGTGGATCTTCGCCGACCGGCTGATCGTGGTCGACCACGAGGCGGGGCGCACCCATCTGCTGGCGCTGACCGAGCACGATATCGACGCGGCGGACCGCTGGCTCGCCGACACCGACGCCGCGCTCACCGACCTGCCCACCTGGGTGAACCCGGCCGATCTCGCTGTCGCCGCCGATCCGGACGCGGTGCCTGCGCACCTGGTGCGCGGCCGGGACCGGTACCTGGCCGATATCACGGTGTGCCAGGAGCGGTTGCACGCGGGCGAATCCTATGAGATCTGCCTGACCGACGCGGCCGCGGTCGCCGCGGCACCGGGTGACGGTCTGGCCGTGTACCGGCGGCTGCGCCGCTGCAATCCCGCGCCGTACGCCGCCTATCTGCGCTTCGACGGGCTCGATGTGGCCTGTTCCTCGCCCGAGCGGTTTCTCAAGATCGACCGGGACCGGGTGGTGGAGAGCAAACCGATCAAGGGCACGGCGCCGCGTGGCCGCACCGTCGCCGAGGACGAGCGGCTACGCCGGTCGCTGGCCGACGACCCGAAGACCCGCGCCGAGAATCTGATGATCGTCGATCTGCTGCGCAACGATCTGGGCCGGGTCTGCGAGGTCGGTACGGTGCACGTGCCCGAGCTCATGGCCACCGAAACCTATTCCACCCTGCACCAATTGGTGTCGACGGTGCGCGGCACCCTGCGCGCGGGCGCGGGCGCGATCGATTGCCTGCGCGCCTGCTTCCCCGGCGGTTCGATGACCGGCGCCCCGAAGCTGCGCACCATGGAAATCCTCGACGAGCTCGAGACCCAGGCCCGCGGGGTCTATTCGGGCACCATCGGCTTCCTCGGCCTGGGCGGCACCGCCGACCTCAATATCGTCATCCGCACCGCCGTCCGCTACGACGACGAATGGCGTGTCGGGGCAGGCGGCGCGATCGTCCTCGACTCCGATCCCGAGGACGAGTACACCGAGATGGTCCTCAAGGCCACGGCCACCTTCCGCGCGTTGACGCCGCGGCGCTGAGCACGCGGCGGCCCGATGTGGTCGCCGGTCCACGCCCGGTGACGGTGGCAGCTGGGCGCACCGCATACGACGCCTCCGGCGCGGTTGTTCCGCGCTACCGCCGCGATCGTTTCCGCGGTTCCGGTTCCGGCTCCGGCTCCGCACCCCCGCGACCGGTGATCTTGCCGAGCAACCCGACGCCGGGCAGCTTCGAGAGCGCACCGAAGAGGTCTTCGCCGAGGGAGATCATCGCCTCGAGCCGGGGCAGCAACCGGTCGTAGGTGGCGAAGACCGGGTCGGCCAGGGCCAGCGTGCGGTCGAGCCGGTCGATGGTGCTGTTGAGCCGGTCGATGGCGATCGACAGGTTTTCCACCAGGTCCGGGAGCTGGGCGGCCAGCTGCGCCGAGGCTGGTGGCAGGCGCACGGCCGCGTCGAAGGCGTAGCCCGCCGTCTGCTGCGCGGCATCGATCGCCTGCCCGGCCGCGGTCTGCGCGGCCCCGACCGCCGCCTGCGCCGCGGACAGCAGCTCGGAACCTGGCACCTTCCGCGCCTCCGGCACCGGCTCCTGCGCACGTCCCCGTTTCCTCGGGTTGGTCATGACACCACTGTGCCGCACAAATCCCCCGAACGCAGGGAGACACCACCAGCCCCGCACGAAAGACCCCGAGGAGGGTCCGTCAGCCGGCGGCGGTCGCGGCCGTTCCGTCGACCAGGCACCGGAGCACAAGCAACGAAGGAGCGAGCAACAACGCCCGATCGGCGAGACCCCGGCGCGCCGACAAACACCGCAGCCGCACCACCCAACCCGGCCCCGCACGACCCGACCTCGAGGAGGGTCACGCCGCGCAGCGGCGGTCGCGGCCCGTCCCGTCGATCAGGCGCCGTTTCGCAAGCGACAAAGGAGCAAGAAACGGCGCCTGATCGACGGGACCAAGGGGGCCGCGACTCGAGCGCGCCAGCGCTCCAAAAACACTGTCGGTAGGCCGTGGCATCATGCGAGGACCATGGAACTCCGTAAAGGCGCGCACGCGCCGGTGCCGACATCGCTTCTCGCCGTGGTTTTTTCATGGCGTTCCGCACATACCGTGGATGCGCATGCGCTGCTGGTCACGGAGTCGGGGCTGGTGCGTGACGATCGGGATTTCGTGTTCTTCAACGCGCCGCGGCACGCGTCGCAGGCGGTAACGGTGGATCAGGAGCCCGCGCCCGGCACGGCGCGGTTGAGTATCTCGCTGCCGCGGACCGAGGCCGAGGTGGCGCGGATCGTGGTGAGCGCGTCGGTGGACGACGCGAGCTTTGCCGAACTGTCGGAGCTCACCTTGACGGTGCACGCGGCGGACGGCCCGGTGGCTCGCTATGCGCTCGAGGGCATCGAGAGCGTGCAGGCGATGATGTTCGGCGAGTTCTACCGCAGGGACGAGCAGTGGCGGTTCCGGGCGATCGGCCAGGGCTGGGCGGGTGGTTTGCCGGGCTTGGCCGCGGAGTTCGGTGTCACGGTGGACGAGCCGGCGCGGGCCGGTGTGCGGGGGTACCCGCCCGTCGACTCCGGGCCGCTTGCCCCGTCACTTCGACCACATGCGCCGGTGAGCGGCACCGTGTCGCACACCGGCTCGCCCGTGGTCGGGCAGCGCGGGTCCGGTGGGGATTCGCCCGCCGCCGCGGGGCCAGGGGCGGCTGCGGAGCCGGGCGCTTCGCCGCGACTGCCGAATGCTGTCGACCGGTACCCCTTGCTCGAAGACGAGCCGGAATCCCAGCATCCGCGTACGCCTGCGCACGCGTCCCAGCGCCGGCACTCCCCGCGATCAGGTCGGTTGTCCGGCGATCCGCACGACCCCACCACCAGGCAGGTCCATTCCGGTGTCCGCCCACCAGCCCTCACCCGTCGTGTCATCGAGGTGCCGCCTCCGCCACCGGCGGATCAGGACACCCCGGACTGGCACCCCGATCCCGAGGACCCGGCCCGCCTGCGCTGGTGGGACGGCCAGGAGTGGACAACGAGCAGCAGGCCGAGGTACGACGATCAGCGCCCACGCTGCCCCCGCTGCGGTAGCCCGGTGCGGCGCAAACTGTTCGGCGGACACCGCCGCTGCAAGAGCTGCGCCGCCGAGACCGCCGAGTTCCTCGACCACTGGCACAACCGGGCGCTGCGCACTCTGCACGGTCCCGGTACCAGGTCCGCGGAGTGGGACGAGCTGTGGACGGCCCTGCGGTTCCAGCGCATCGAGGCAGCGCGCGGCCGCGCGGTCCTTGGTGCGGCCGGGCTGGCTCACGTGGAGCGCATGGTCGCGTTCGCCTTCGCCGACGGCGAGGTGCTCGCCGACGAGCTCGACGCGTTCGAGCACGTCGTCGGCGAACTCGGCCTCGGCGGCGGCGTGGTAGACGATCTGCGCCGCCGGATGCACCGCGGACGCACCCTGTCCCGGCTTCGGGCGGGTGAACTGCCGGTGCTCGACACGCCTGGGCTGCACCTGGATCCGGAGGAACGAGTGCACCTCGATCTGCCCGCGGTGCACGTGAAGATGCTGACGCGTGGCCCGCGCACGTCCGAGGGCAGGCTGATCGGTAGCTCGAAGAAGCTGCGTTTCGTCGGCGACGGCACCGGTATCGAGCTGCCGTGGAACCGGGTGGTGTCAGTGCATCCCGAGCATGGCACGGTCGTGCTCGCGGCGACCTCGGCGCGCGGCGGTGCCACCTTCGCCGTCACCGATCCGGACTATGTGGCCGCGGCGCTGGAAGGCGCGCTACGGGTGGCGAAGCGGCTGGTCCTCGCGCCGGGCCAGCGCGACAGCCGCAGCATTCCGCAGGATGTCAAGGCCCAGGTGTGGCAGCGCGACGGTGGCGCGTGCGTCGAGTGCGGTGACGGCCACTACCTGGAGTTCGACCACATCATCCCGCTCAGCCGCGGTGGCGCGACGAGCGTGGCGAATCTGCAGATCCTGTGCCGGGCCTGCAACCGCGCCAAGGGCGCCAGGATCTAGCCGAGGATCGCGTTCATGATGGTGCCACCGCTGGTGGCGACCACGCCGCCGATCATCGCGCCCGCGATCATCTTGGGCGACTCCATCGCGCTGCCGTTCCACTTCTCCCAGGCGAACTTTCCACCGGCCACGGTGATGGCGAGCACGCCGGACAGGATCATGAACCAGGTCAGGTACTGCACCATCTGCTGGATCTTGTCCGCCAGCGGCGGCGCCTCCGGCGTGGGGTTGCTGACCTGCGCATAGGTCGTGACGGTGTCGGCCATCGACGTCAGAATGATGCTCATAGCCTGCTCCCCTTTTCGCGTGATGCGAACTGTGTTCCAGCACTGCCGTATTCGAACGAGTCCAGGATACGGGCGAGAACCCCCAGCACACCAACAAAACCGATCGGTCCGCTCCGGGTGGGCTGCTGCGGCACCCGATTCGACCGGATAACATCTCTGCAGAGCAGTTCGTCGCCGTTCCCCCGAGTACCGAGTGAGAGCAAACATGATTCTGGCCGCCGTCACCGATACCCTGGCGCAGCTCGGCAATCCGACCCCCGAAGCTCCCCCGATGTCGGACAAGATCCTGCAGTTGGTGCGCTACTTCACCTGGTTCATCCTGCTTTCCGGTGTGACGGCAATCACATACGCGGGCGGCAAGTTCGCCTGGGAGAAGTGGACCGGCGGCGGCCTGGAGTCGCCCAAGATGATCGCGGGCGCGATGATCGGCGGCGCCGTCGCCACCAGCGCGGGCACCATCATGAACGCGATGCTCTAGCTTCCTTTCCGCTCGTACCGGCCCGGCGTTCCGGGCCGGTACGACCGGCGAGGAATCGACCCGGGTCCGGTTGCGGGACAACAGAACCCGGGTCCGCGCGAGGCACGTGCTATCGAGTGTCGGCGCATGGCATCTACCTCCTTGCTCAGCGATGGGCCGGATCGGCTAGGTGTAGAGCCGGTCCAGGAAGGCGAACAGGTTCTCGCGGACCCGCCGCGCCTTCTCTTCCGGGGTCAGGTCCTCGCGGTACCGGCTGCCAAGCGCGGGCCGCTTCTTGTTCCTGGCATACAGCGAACACGCCAGGTCGGTGCACATATAGCTGCCGACCGTGTTGCCACGCCGCCCCGATTCGCCCGCCTTGTTGGCGGTCATCAGCACGACGCCGCCACCGGTGTGGGCGGTCAGGCAGATCGCGCACATCTGAGTCTTGCCCGAACCGCCGGTCTCGTGCCGCAGCGCGACGCTCACCAGCTCGCCGTCCCGCGGCACCGTGACATAGCAGCGCCCCGGATACGACGGATCAGTCCAGCCCAGGAAGTCCAGGTCGCCCCATGGGCGTTCGGTGAGGTCACGCGGCACGGACAGCCGCTTGGCTTCCCCCTTCGAGCAGTTGACGAACGACGACCTGATGTCGCGTTCGGTGACAGGGTCCATGATCGGGGTCCTTTCGATGGTCGGTGCACAAACGGTAGACACGCTAACGATGCCGCCCGAGCACTGACAACCGAGTTTCGCGCCCGATGCATCGGCGCTGTCACCGGCCGCCATCGGTATGCGCACCGACCGCGGCCAGCGTTCGATCAGACGGTCTAGGTGGACCACCCGACCGTGCGCCCGGCGTGGCGCACCATCAGGTCCAATACGGTCAGGTCGATGTCCTCGACCCGCCGGAACGCGATGCTCGCGGCACCGACCTTGGTCCGGCCCAACTCGGGACCGTAGGTCTGCGACAGGTAACGCCCGTCCTCGACGGCGTTGACGTACAGACTCAGGTGGTTCCGCTGCCGGGCCAGCCCGACCAGGAACCAGGCGACACTCTTGCCTCGCGGCCGGGGTTGCTCGATATCGCCGTAGCCGATGATCGCCTGCTCGGTGCCGCCCCAGAACACGCCGCGCCACAGCACCCGCGACGCGCCGGGCATGGCCGCGCTGATCACGGCGTCGACCGCGGCGAGCGCGCCGTCCTCGTCGTGCGCGGCGAGATAGTCGTCGACCGATTCCGCGGTCGGCGCCATCGAGGAATCACCGGTCATCGTGCCACCTTCCGTCGAGCGTCACGGTCTCGAGGTCGATGCCACGCTATCGGCCGAGGATCCCCGCGGCGCGGGCGGCGCGCAGCCAGTCGGGGAACTCGCCGAGCAGGCGGCGGTAGAGTTCGGCGTCGTCGACCCGATCGATGTCGTCGAGGGCGAAGAAGCCCGCGTTGTCGACGATACGGCCGTCGAGTTCGTCCAAGGTGCGCAGGACACCGAAATTGGCGGTGCCGAGGCCGATGAACTGCCAGAACGCGGGCAGCCGTGACGCTTCCCGCATCAGGGCGGCGATCTCGCGCTTCTTGGCGAAGCCGCCGTCGGTGAAGAACAGCACCAGGGTCGGTTCGGTGGCGGCGGCGATGGTGTCGATGACCGCGCGCATCACCGGGAGTTCGTCGTTGCGGCCGCCGATGGCGTCGTAGTCGATGCCGTCGTGGGTGCCGGTCAGATGCAGATAGGTCTGGGCCCACCGGTCGCCGTCGGCGACGGTGATATCGGGCAGCTTCGCGAACCGCAGCGCGTACAGGTAGGCCTCGAGCGTGCCGTCGTCGTCGAGCTGGGTGGCGACCGGGATCATCCGCTCCACCACCCGGTGCACGGTGCCACCGCGATACAGCTTCTGCATGCTGCCGGTCTTGTCGATCACCAGCACCACCCTGGCCCGCGCACCGAACGCGCTGCGGTCGATGAGTACCTTGGCGACCTCTCGTTTACGCAGATCCAGCGTCTGCCGCTTCTCGAAGGAGAGCGCGAGTTCGCCCGGCACGGTCCGCACCTGTTCGACGGCGGCGTGCGGCTCGTCGTCGATACTCACCCCGTGGTCGGTGACCAGCTCGGCGAACCCACCCGCATAGCCTTGCCCGACCGCGCGCACCTTCCACTGCTCGCCACGCCGGTACAGCTCCAGCGCGATCACCACCGATTCCTCGCCGAGTCCGTCGATCACGTACTCGTACATCAGGTTTCCGTCGCCGTCGGTCAGGGTCGCCACCGGCGCCGTCGCCGCGCCGAACCGGTCGCCCGCTGTCGCGGCGGTGAGCACCGCGCGGATCTGCGCCACTCCGGCGGGCACCTCGGCGAGCGATATCGCGAGCGTCGAGCCGTCGAGCCGGACTCCTGGCGCCGCGGGCTGATTGAAGAACACGAAGTCGGCATCCGAGCGCACCTTCCCCGCCTCGGTCACCAGCAGTGCCGACAGATCCGCCGTCACCCCGCCGCGCACGGCGAGCACTACGCGCGGGTGTGCCACCACCGCGTTCTGCCCCTTCACCAGCGTTCCCGTCACCATCACTCCTCGTCCGTTCGCTCTTGCCCGACACCCTAAACGGCACGATCGCCACCGGCACCACGATCGGCGACCGGATCCGCCGCGCTACCCGCAGCGGATGATCCGCCGGTCAGCGTCCGGTGGCGCCGTCGATGAGTTCACGGAGGATATCGGCGTGGCCTGCGTGCCTTCCGGTTTCCTCGATCATGTGGGTGAGTGCCCAGCGCACGCTCGGAGTGGGCCGACCGGCCTTCGGCCGGGGCACCGGGTCGGCGAGGTCGGCGCAGGTGTCGAGGACCGTATCGGCTTCGGCGACAACCTCGCGGTAGCGGGCGACGATCTCTTCGACGCTGTCGGTCGGAGGCGGCGTGAAGGTCGCCTGCCAGTCGGTGACGGTGTGCCCGAGGAACATCGCGCCCTCGACGTGGGTCAGGTGGTGCAGCAACCCGAGCAGCGTGGTGCCCGATGGCACGGCCGAGGTGCGCACCTGAGGTTCCGGCGCACCGTCGACCTTCGCGGCGATGGAGTCGCGCAGATAGTCGAGAAACCCACGCAGGGTCTCGACTTCGGTTCCCCCGGTCCGCGGGGGTGGGGTATCGCGGCGACGAGCATTCGGCATCGAGGTCTCCTTCGGACGGCACCGAACGCGACTCTATGCCCGCCCACCGACACCGCACCGACCTCGCCCGCGGAAGTCGCAGGTCAACGTGGGAAGGTGGGGCGGGTGGGGCTCGAACCCACGACCAGCGGATTATGAGTCCGCGGCTCTAACCGACTGAGCTACCGCCCCTGACCGCGGGAGTCCGCGGGCGTGTCGCATGGTACCCGCTCGGGTGCGATCCCGACCACTCGGGAACTCCGTCGGCAGGGCACCGCCTGCAGCGCCCTGCCGACGGGAGATCAGCGCTCGTCGACCCGCTCGCGTGCCCGCACACGCTCGCGATCACGCCGTTCGATATCCGAGCCCGGGTTGCTGGCGACCTTGATCACGCCGCCGACCAACACGAGAACCGCCACAATCACCGCGATGACAATCAGCCCCTGCACGAAAAGAACTTATCGCGTATTCCCTTGGCGTGCACAACAAGTTACAATGACGCGCCGATCGTCAATCTGATACACGTTGATACAGAAAGATTTTCGACCAGGCGTCGCGTTGGCGTCCGAGACGTTCCGCGGAAAAATCTGCGCGGCAAGTGCTTTCAGATCGACATCCTCGATATGCAAGCTCCGCCACACCGCTACTAGTCCCCACCACCGCCACCACAGCCGCCCCCACCGCCACAGCTGCTACCGCTGCCAGCACCACAGCCGCTGCTACCTCCCCCATCGGACGAATCGCTCCCGCGATCATGCGATCCCGGGGCCTGGTCGTACACCACGTAGCCCCCCGAACCGGCCGCCCAGCCCGCGTCCGTCCCGCCGTGGCTTCGGCGCCGGGCACTCGAGCGGTTGGCCAGGGAGACCGCGAGCACGACCAGCCCCACGATGGCGAGCACCGCCAGGACCACGACCAGTATCAGCAGCATCAACGCCATGTCTGCAGGCTAGCCGCCCGCGCGGACCGGGGCGATGTCCAGCGCGGGCGCTTACAGTGAGTTCGTGGTGCTCTCGTTCTCCCGGCGCGGTACGCGGGTCGACCTCGACGTGGTCGACCGGGTCGTCGCCGACCTGCGTTTCCCGGAAGCGGTCTACAAGACCTGTCCCTGGCAGCCGCGTGAGCTGGTCGAAACCGGTCTGCGCCAATGGCTACGCTGCTGCGGCGCGGCCATGCGCGACGACCAGGTGATCGGCATGCCATCGCACGCGGTCGACGAGGCCTGGCACGGCTTCATTCTCTGCACCCAGCGCTACGCGAGCTTCTGCACCGCGGCGTACAGCCGTTTCCTGCACCACTATCCGGACGGTGCGGGCGATACCACCGCGGCGCACGGCACCATGCTCGACCAGCTCGGCCGCACCGTGGTCGCCTGGTCCCTGGTCGCGGGCCCGGACGAGGCGTGCGTGCTGTGGGACCTGGATCGCCGGGTCGGGGTCGAGCGCCCCTGGGGTGTGGACGCCCGGCACGTCGCCACCGTCGAGGAGCGACTGCGCCGGACGTGACCCGTCCTCAGACCAGCTTCATCCGCCGCGCCGCGAACCGCACCGCGCCGGGGGCGATCCGGTTGGCCCGGTACTGCAGCCAGGATTCCGGGGTCACCGGCACGATGTCACGCCGTTCGCGCACCGCCGTGACGATCTTGGCCGCGACCCGGTCGGGGGTGTAGCCGCGCCGCTCGTAGAGCATGTCGAACTTGCGCTGCGTCGCCGCTTCCTCCTCGGCCGAGATGCCCGAGAACCGGGTGGTGGCGACGATATTGGTGTGCACGATGCCCGGGCACACGGTCGAGACCGAGATTCCGCGCTCGGCCAGCTCGGCCCGCAGGCAGTCGGAGAACATGAACACCGCCGCCTTGCTGGTGGCGTAGGCGGCCATATCGCGCTGCGGGCTGTAGGCGGCCATACTCGACAGATTCACGATGTGCCCGCCGAGACCACGTTCGGCCATCGCGGCGCCGAAGGCGCGGCAGCCGAACACCACGCCGTCGAGGTTGATCCGCAGCACCCGGTCGAACTCCTCGGACGTGGTGTCGAGGAAGGCGCCCGCCTGGCCGACTCCTGCGTTGTTGATCAGGATGTCGGGCACACCGTGGGTGGCCAGCACCGTGTCCGCGTGCGCGCGCACCGCCTCCTCACTGGACACGTCCAGCGAATACGGATGCGCCACACCACCTTCGGCGGCCACCAGTTCGGCGGTCTCCTTGGCGGCGTTCTCGTTCACATCCGAGACCACCAGCTCGGCACCGAGCCGGGCGAAGGCCAGCGCCGTCTCCCGGCCGATGCCGCTGCCCGCCCCGGTGACGACCACCAGGTTGTCGTCGAATTCGCGCCGGATGCGGCCCACCTCGGCCCTGGCCAGGCCGCGCGGGACAGCATCGCCTGCGAGCGCGTCGATGAGTTCGGTGGTGGCGGTGGCCAGCAGTTCCGGATGTGAGAACGGCATCCAGTGCCCGGCGGGCACGTCCCGGCGCCACAGCCGGTCGGTCCACTTGCCGGAGTCGTCGTAGCCGGCGGGCCGCACCGCCACATCGCGACCGGCGACGATGAGCTGCACCGGCACGGTGGTGCGGCGCTCGCGCGGCGCGAGCATGCGCTGCACGATATTGGCCCGGTAGATGAGCAGGCCGTCGACCATGTCTCGGCGGAAGGTGGGGCCGAGGCGCACATTGCCGGGCGCGGTGTCGTTCATCAACGCCACCGCCCGCTGCCACACCTTCTCGGTGCCGATCGCGGTGAAGGTGGCGCGCGGTAGCACCGGGGTCATGAAGAACGCGGTGTACGCCGAGGACAGCGCCTGGGTGATCGGCTGCCAGATATTGCGTGGCGTCGGCCGGGCTAGCCGGTTGCGCACCCAGGCCGCGAGGTGGTCCAGATTCGGGCCGGACACCGAGGTGAACGAGGCGACCCGCGCGGCGGCCTGCGGCTCGCACACGGCCTCCCACACCTGCACCGAGCCCCAGTCGTGGGCGAGCACGTGCACCGGACGATCGGGGCTCACCGCGTCGACGACGGCGTAGAAATCGCGCGCGAGTTCGTCGAGGCGGAAGTCGGCGGTGTGCTGGGTGCGGGTGGACTCGCCGTGCCCGCGGGTGTCGTAGGCGACCACGTGGAAGCGCTGTGCCAGCAACGGAATCACCTTGTCCCACAGGTGATGGGTGTCGGGCCAGCCGTGTACCAGCACCACGGTGTCGGCGGCCGCGTCGCCGTATTCGAACACGGCGAGGTCGAAATCGCCGTTGCGGACGGTGCGCCGGTTCGCGGGCGTCGGGGTGTCGGCGGTCATCTTTCGGACTCCTTGTCCTGGAATCGGACTCACAGGTCGAGCACCAATCGCTCACCATGCGAACGGGATACGCAGGCGAGCAGCGCTCCAGCGGCGTGCTCGTCGGCGGACAGTGTGTTCTCCCGATGGTCGGGCTCGCCCGCGAGCACCCGCACCACACAGGTGCGGCAGAACCCCTGCCTGCACGAGTACGGCTGATCGGGGCGGGCCGCGAGGACGGTGTCGAGGACGCTGCGATCGGCGGGCACCTCGAGCACGGTGCCGGAGGAGGCCAGCTCGATCTCGAAGGCGGTGCCGTCGACGATCGGCGGCGGGGAGAACCGCTCGAAATGCAGTTCCACTTCGGGCATCACGCGCACCGCGGCCACGATCGCCGAGGTCATCGGCGTAGGGCCGCACGCGTACACGGCGGTGCCTGCGCCGACGCCCGGCAGCAGGGCCGCCGCGTCGGGTAGGCCGTGCTCGTCGTCGGTGCGCACGAGCACATTCTCGCCGAAGCTCGCCAGCTCGGCCAGGAACGGGATGGTGTCACGGGATCGTCCGGTGTAGACCATCGTCCACGGCACGCCGAGGCGGTGCGCGAGCCGGGCCATCGGCAGGATCGGGGTGATGCCGATGCCACCGGCCACGAAGTGCAGGCGCCGCGCGGGCGATCCGTGGCCGGGTACCGCGAACGGGAAGGCATTGCGCGGACCGCGAACCACGAACTCGGTGCCGACCGGCAGTGCGTCGTGCACTTCCACCGACCCGCCGCCACCGTCGGGAATGCGGCGCACCGCGATTCGGTAGGCGCGCGGGTCGGCGGGGTCACCGCACAGCGAGTACTGCCGCAACCGGCCCGACGGCAGCTCCAGGTCCAGGTGCGCGCCTGCCCGCCAGGAGGGCAGCTCCGAGCCGTCCGGCGCTTCCAGCCGCAAGCTCACCACGTCCTGATCGTGCGCGACGATCCGGCGTTCGGTCACCACCACCGGGAATCGGCGATCGTCGACGCGTGGACGCAGGTCACGTCGGTTGATCAGGGCGCTCCAGCGCAGCCGGGCGTTCGCGATCACGTCGAGCGCCCTGGTGCCCGGATCCCGCTCGTGCTTGCCGTACAGGTCGCCGGGCAGCGCGCGCGGCACCTCACGCACGGTCACGAGGCCGCCGCGCGCGCGGCGGGCGACTGCGCGAGGTAGGCGACGGCCTGGGCGGTGGAGCCGACGTTCTCCGGGCTGTACCCGGGCTGGAACGTGGACAACGCACTGACCAGCAGCGACGGAATGCCCGGCAGCGCACCCCGCCACATCGCGCCGAGCACCTTCGCGATCACCCGCGGATAGCCGTCGTCGGGCAGCCGTGGGTCCTGGTGCACCAGGAACTTCATTCCGCGCACCACCAGGGAGATGAAGATCGGGAAGACCAGCATCATCGAGGCACAGCGCCGCACGTAGCCGACGCCGAAGTACTCGGCGACGTCATGGGCGACATTGCGGTGCTCGACCTCCTCGGCCCCGTGCCAGCGGAACAGGTCGGCCATGCGCGGGTCGGCACCGAACTTCTCCAGATCGGCGTTGATCACCCAGTCGCCGAGCCAGGCGAAGAAGTGTTCGAGGCAGGCGATGAAGGCCAGGCGCTCGACCAGCATCTGCCGTCCGGCCCGATCGTCGCCGCCGCGGGGGCCGAGGGTCTTGCGGAACAGGTACTCCATCTGCCGCACGTAGGGGCTCGCGTCGATACCGTTGGCGGTGAGCACATCGTGCAGCACCTTCTCATGGGTTTCGGCGTGCATGGATTCCTGACCGATGAAGCCGAGCATGTCCTCGCGCAGCTTCTCGTCCCGCACATAGGCGAGGGCCTCGCGGTAGGTCACGATGAACATCCGCTCCCCCTCCGGCAGCAGCATGTTCAGCGCACTGATCAGATGTGCCGCGTAGGGTTCGGCGGGCATCCAGTGCAGGTCGACACCCGACCAGTCGAAGGTGACATTGCGGGCCTGCAGCGCGACCTTGCCCGGATCCACCTCCGGTCGCCGCGCAGTCCGGCGAAGCAACTTCATCGGTACTCCTCGTCCTCCCGCACACCGCTCGTCCGAGCGCCCCGGCGCACCGCTGCGCCGATGATGCGGTAGGCCCAATCATACACATACGTAGTATTCGAAGTAACACTTAATTCAGTCCGATTCGGCGCACGATCACGCCACCAGCAGGCCCGCACCGGGCACCAGCACGATCATCGGGTCACCCGAACCGGCTATCCTCCGGCAACAGCTGTTTCCTCCGCCACGGTCAGGGTAGTCGGCCCACAGGAGCACCCATCGAGACCGGGGAGGTGTGTGGCGATGCCGCAGCAAGCATGGAGCGACAAGCGCGAACGGCAGTACGAACACATCAAGGAGTCCCAGCGCGAGCGCGGGGTCGGCGAGGACAGGGCCGAGGAGATCGCCGCCCGCACGGTCAACAAGTCACGCGCGCAATCCGGTGAGGCCGAGCGCTCGAGCAAGCTGTCCCGCACCGATACCTCGCCGCAGCGGCGCGGCGGGCAGCGCGCACACCGCAAGAGCCCGCGCGGCATGACCCGCGACCAGCTCTACGAGGAGGCTCGCCGCCGCAATATCGAGGGCCGTTCGACGATGAACAAACAGCAATTGGCCCACGCCCTCGGCCGCGACTGACCGCGCCCGAAGGATCACCGGTCCCACGGCGGGAACGCCCGGGTGACCGGCCGCGCTGGACTCACCAGCCCGGATCGGTGTCCATCGGCACATTGATCCAGCTCGGCCGCGCCGGATCCAGCTCCAGATGCTGAGTGCGCAGACCACTCTCGTTCAGCAACGGCCGCAACGGGATTCCGCTGGGGAAGTTGCTCGCGAAGATGTCGACGCGCAACCGGTGGCCCGGCAGCAGGACACCGTCGGTGGCCCTGATGCCGATGTCGATGGTGGTCGGCTCGCCCGGTACGACCGGCTGCCGGGTATCCAGGGTCAGGAACGGGTACGGGTCGGTGTAGTCGCCATTGGCCGAGCGCATCGACCGGCTGTCGTCGACCGCGCGCAGCGAAGCCATCAGCTGACCCTGGGTCCAGACCGTCGACCGGCCGTCGGGTGCCACATCGTTGACCGTGACGGTCCAGTAGCCGTCGGTCGCGTCGAGCACGGTGTTGAGGTGCGCGGCGATGGAGCCGGAGATCCGGGTCGGCTCGGTCACCGGCGCCGAGGTGAAGGTGAGCGCGGCGCCCTCGCTGATCCTGGCGTCCTCCACACAGATGTCGGGCAGCGGAACGAGTCCGGCCGTGCCCTGCGCGGCGTCGCGGGAACAGATCGTGGCCAGACTCGGGTCGACCGAGACCCGCTGCGCGGCACCGGGACTGCCGACCAGGCTGCCGTCGTAGCGCGCGCCCGGCGCGGTACCGGAGGACGCGCCGTCCAGGTACAGCCGGCGATGCTGCATGCCGGGCCGCGGGAACGCCACGTCGGTGGTCCACTGCTCGCTACCCTGCTGCCACAACGTCACCGGCTCGTACCGGTCGATGCCGTTGTCGATCCCCTTGAGCCACTTGTCGAACCAAGCACGCTGCAACGCGTCCAGCGGCGCGGGCCCGCCGGGCTGCCCGTTCCCGGAGCTCACGGTCACGTGGTAGACGTCACCCATGACCAGCTTCTTCTGCTCGGCGGGCACCTCGACGGCGTTGTAGATACGCGGGGTCGAGTAGGTGAAGATGTCGTGCCAGCCGCCGTAGAGGAAGGTCGGCACCCGCACCTGGTCGGGCTGTCCCACCCAGGCGGTGCGCAGCGCGCTCTCGTCGTCGAGGATCGAGGCCATCTCCGGCGGGATCTGGTCCACAGTGGGAGTAGTCAAGGCGGCGATGAGCACGTTGAAGAAGGTGAACGGGTCGCGCACCCGGTCGGCCAGCCAGGTCCAGTCGAACCGGCCGGTGAGGATGGAGACCATGTCCGGCAGCAGCTTCGCGCCGTCGACGGCGAGCAGCCAGGCCGGGATGAAGCCGATGCCGAGCGCGCCACCCGGCGCGGCGACATCACGGATGAGGTCGCTGCCCGGCACGATCGGGAAGATCGCCTTCAGCGCCTCGGGCTGCCGCTGCGCGGTGTGCAACTGGTTGATCCCGGAGTACGAGATGCCGCTCATCCCGATCTTGCCGTTCGACCAGGCCTGCTGCGCGGCCCAGTCGACCACCTCGACACCGTCGAGCTGTTCCCGTTCGCCGAACACCTGCCAGGTGCCCTGCGAGAATCCGGTGCCGCGGACGTCGACGACCACCTGGGTGTAGCCACCGCGGATCAGGTTGCGGTCGACACCGAAGGTGCGGGCCGCGCCGCCCGGCAGCGCGTTCATCATGTCGCTGAGGGTGCTGTATCCGAACGGGGTGAAGTCCAGATTCTGCAGCACCGGCAGCAGCAGCTCGGACAATCCGGGCACCGCGAGCGCCGAGTCGGCGATATTGGAGACCAGCTTGGTGTAGGGCGTCATGTTGACGATCGTCGGTGTCGGCTCGGCGATCGGCCGACCGTCGGCACCCGCCGGGTGATAGACGTTGGCTTTCAATACCGTTCCGTCACTCATGGTGATCGGCACGTCCCATTCGATGAAGACGTTCGGGTACTGCTGCGGCCCGTTGTGGGTGTCGACGAACTGCGCGTCCAGTCCGCTGCCTGCCGGCAACGCCTGGCCCACCGGCGCCGACACCATCGCTCCCGCGACCACGACGACACTCGCGACCAGCGCGGCCAGCCGCCCTCGATGTTTGATCATGCTTCGGTCTCAGCCCTCCACCATCGGGAACCACGACGTTCCCATACCGGGAAGTAACGTAGCCTGCGTCACGTCCGATCGCAAGAACATGTTCCTGGCGATCCCCACGCGCGCACCGGCGCCCGCACGGCACCTGACAGAATCGACGACGTGAACGCGCCCGAACTCGATGCCGACGGACGCAGGTACCGCGGTGCCGCACCGGGCCAGCGCCAGCGGGAACGCCGCACCCGGCTGATCGAGGCGGGAACCGAGGCCTTCGGCACCGACGGATACCGCAACACGACCGTCACCACGCTGTGCGCGGCCGCAGGCGTCGGCAAGCGGTATTTCTACGAATCCTTCACCGACAGCGAGGATCTGCTGCTGGAGGTGTATCGCGAGGTCACCGCGCGGATGCTGGAGGCGATCCACCTCGGCAGCGGCGCGCTCGACGCGGACATCGACACCAGGGTGCGCGGCGCGTTGACCGCGTACTTCCAGCTCATCCGCGACGACCCGAGGGTGCCGCGGATCGCCTTCTTCGAGATCCTCGGCGTGAGCCCCACCGTCGATCGCGCGTACCAGGAGGTCCTCGACGCCCTGGTCGACATCTGCACCGTGCTGCTCACCCCGTACCTGGATCTCGGCGACCATCCGGCCGTGAACACCAGGATGGTGATCCTCGGATTGGTCGGCGCGATCCTGATCATCGCCCAGAAATGGGTGCTCGACGACTACCGCCAGCCCGTCGGCGACGTCGTCGACAGCGGATTCCTCGTCGTCAACGCCGTCCTCGCTCAGCTCGCGGCCGCGAAATAGGTTCCGGCACCGTGGTGTTCACAGATCCGCGAGGAACGCGGTGACACGCTGGGCGATCCGGTCGGGGAACTCGCCGTTGATCGCGTGCGATGCCTCCGGCCAGATCTCCACCTGCGCACCGGGAATCAGCCGGGCGCTCGCCGCCGCCTTCGCCGGATCGTGGACGATGCTGCGGCCTGCGAACACGGCGAGTACGGGGACGGTGAGGCCACGCAACTGGTCCTCGGTCGGACGTGGCAGCAGTGGCTGTGCGCCCCGGTACTCCTTCATGCCCGCGGCGATCAGCCTGCCCTCCGGCACCGTGGCGTCCACCGTAGCGCCGCCGGAGATCCAGCTCAGCAGCTTGTCGCGCAGCTTGCCGGGCATACAAGGCAGCGCGCTGCCGAGCGAGACCACGATCATCTTCGGGCTCAGCGGTGCGAAGGTATTCGCCGGGTCGAGCAGCGTGATCGAGGCGATCCGGTCCGGCCGGTGCAGCGCGGTCTGCACTGCCAGGTTGGCGCCGATGCTCACACCGAGCAGATGCGCGCGCCGGAGACCGAGTCCGGCAAGCGTTTCCGAGATCCAGGTGGCCTGATCGGCACCGTCGGTGAGCTCGCGGTACTGGGCGCTCGCCCCCGGTTCGCCGACGCTGTCGACCGACCAGACGCTGTGCCTGGCCATCAGGCTCGGCAGGTTCGACGCCCACATCGGCGTGCTGGCCTGCCGCCCCGCCAGCAACACGATCGGGGTGGTGCCGCCCGGCCCGAAGCGATACGCGCGGACCGGGCCGAACGGGGTCGAGACCGCCGCGATCGCGTCGGGTCGCGGCAGCACGGCCAGGCCGGCACGGTAGGCGGTGGCGAAGCGTTCGAAAGCACGCCGATCGGGGAAGTAGCCGATCTTGCTCGCCGGGCGACCGATCAGGGGTGCCAGGAACAGCGCGTCCTCGGTCATGCCGCCGAGCGTAGTCCGCTGACCTGAGCGGACGGTGTGAACGCTCAGCGACCGCGCGGCACACTGCCGCACCGGCCACGAGACGAAGGGCACGCGATGCCGTACCTGTTGACCACGGCCGCTCGGCGCGCGACGCTGAGGTATGACAACTCACGAGGACCAGCAACTCGACGAGGTCATCGAGCGGCTCACCGTGCGCTACCCGACAATCGCCCCCGCCGAGATCGCCGACACCGTCCGGCGCGCCTACGACCAGTTCGCGAAGGTACACGTCCGGGACTTCGTGCCCCTGCTCGTGGAACACCATGTGCGCGAGGAACTCGGCGCACCGACAGGCGGTATCCCACCCATCCCAGGATGAGCGGACGCCCTCGGCGCTAGCGTGGGGTGCAGCCAACGCCGACCCGAGGAGATCCGCATGCCCCAGACCGTCCGCGCCGTCATCGCCCGTGCCGAGGACGCGCCGGTGGAGACCGTCGACATCGTGCTTCCCGAGCCGGGCCCGCACGATGTGATCGTCGAGGTCAAGGCCTGCGGGGTGTGTCACACCGACCTGCACTACCGCGAGGGCGGGATCAACGACCAGTTTCCGTTCCTGCTCGGGCACGAGGCGGCGGGCGTGGTGGAGACGGTCGGCGCGGCGGTCACCCATGTCGCGGTGGGCGATGTGGTGGTGCTGAACTGGCGCGCGGTATGCGGTGAATGCCGTGCCTGCCGACGTGGCCGCCCGTGGTACTGCTTCGACACCCACAACGCCTCGGCCCCGATGACGCTCACCGACGGCACCCCGCTCACGCCCGCCCTCGGTATCGGCGCGTTCGCGGAGAAGACCCTGGTGCACGAGAAGCAGTGCACCGTCATCGATCCCGACACCGATCCGGCCGTGGCCGGGTTGCTCGGCTGCGGAGTGATGGCCGGGATCGGCGCCGCCGTGAACACCGGCGCGGTGACCCGCGGTGACAGCGTGGCGGTGATCGGCTGTGGCGGAGTCGGCGACGCGGCCGTGGCCGGTGCCCGCCTCGCCGGGGCAGGCACGATCATCGCCGTCGACCGCGATCCGCGAAAGCTGGAGTGGGCGAAGGAATTCGGCGCGACGCACACCATCGACGCGGGCACCGAGGAAGTGGTGGAGCGGATCAAGGAGCTCACCGGCGGCTGGGGCGCCGATGTGGTGATCGACGCGGTCGGCCGACCGGAGACCTGGAAGCAGGCGTTCTACGGCCGCGACCTGGCAGGCACCGTGGTGCTGGTCGGCGTCCCCACCCCGGAGATGACCCTGGACATGCCGCTGATCGACCTCTTCTCGCACGGTGGCGCGCTGAAATCGTCCTGGTACGGCGACTGCCTGCCGGAACGTGACTTCCCGATGCTGATCGACCTGTACCGGCAGGGCAGGCTGCCGCTGGAGAAGTTCGTCACCGAGCGGATCGGCCTCGACGATGTCGAGCAAGCGTTCACCGCGATGGGCGAGGGCCGGGTGCTGCGTTCGGTGGTGGTCCGGTGAGCGCCCGCATCGACCGGGTCGTCACCTCTGGCACGTTCAGCCTCGACGGCGGCACCTGGGACGTCGACAACAATGTGTGGCTGATCGGCGACGACGCGGAGGTGCTCGTCGTCGACGCGGCCCACGATGCCGACGCCATCGCCGCGGCGGTCGGCACCAGGCGGGTCACCGCGATCCTGTGCACGCACGGTCACAACGACCACGTCACCGCGGCGCCCGCGCTCGCCGAACGGCTCGACGCGCCGATCCTGCTCCACCCCGGCGACGACCCGCTGTGGCGGATGACCCACCCCGACACCGCGTACCGGTCGCTGGCCGACACCACCCGGATCACGGTGGCCGGCACCGATATCGACATCCTGCACACTCCCGGTCACTCCCCCGGTTCGGTCTCGCTGTACCTGCCCGAACTGGCGGCCCTGTGCACCGGCGACACCCTGTTCGCCGGTGGCCCCGGCGCCACCGGCCGCTCCTTCTCCGATTTCGGCACCATCATCGATTCCATCCGCGACCGGCTGCTCACCCTGCCCGAGGAGACCACGGTGCACACCGGCCACGGCGACACCACCACCATCGGCGCCGAGCGGCCCGCCCTCGCCGACTGGATCGCCCGCGGGCACTGATCCGCGCTCCGGGGTCTCGGGTGGCGCGGTGTAAGCGCGCGGCCACACCGGCCCAGGGCAGGCGGCTTTCAGTCGTCGCAGCAGTCGCACGACGGCGCGGACGCCGCTCCGATCGGCGGGGTGGCGCAGCAGGTGTCGCCGCGCCAGGCGTTGCGGCCTTCCTTCACGGCGATGACGGCGATCACCAGCGCGGCGATCGGGTCGGCCCACGACCAGCCGAGCAGAGCGTTGAGCAGGAGGCCGACCAGCAGGACCGCGGACAGGTACGTGCACAGCAGGGTTTGCTTGGAGTCGGCGACGGCCGAGGCGGAGCCGAGCTCGCGGCCCGCCTTGCGCTGCGCGGCCGACAGGAACGGCATGACCACCAGGCTCGCCGCGGCCAGCGCGATGCCGATCGGCGAATGCGCCGCCTCGCCGGCCCCGAACAGCGCGCGCACGGCATCGACCGTCACGTAGCAGGCCAGCGCGAAGAAGGAGAACGCGATGATCCGCAGTGCGACCTTCTCCCGTGCCGCCGGATCGCGACCGGCGAACTGCCAGGCCACCGCCGCCGCGGAGGACACCTCGATCACCGAGTCCAGCCCGAACCCGATCAGCGCCGCCGAGGACACCCTGGTGCCCTCGGCCAGCGCGATGATCGCCTCCAGCACGTTGTAGGTGATCGTCGCGGCGACCAGCCAGCGGATCCGCCGGGCCAGCATCGCCCGCCTGCCCGGATCGGAAAGCAGCTGGGGCATCCCGAGATCGGCCATCAGCAGCACTCCTCGGCGGCAGCCGCGGGGCAGCAGGCCGGATCGACGGCGAGCACCAGCCCCACCAGATCGTCGAGTGCCCGCCCGATCCGGGGATCCGCCAGCTCGTAGCGGTTGCGCCTGCCCTCCGGCATCGCGACCACCAGTCCGCAGCCACGCAGGCAGGCCAGGTGATTGGACAGGATCTGCCGCGAGACACCGATCTTGTCCGCCAGCTCCGACGGGTAACCGGGCCCGGCCCGCAGACTCAGCAGGATCTGTGTCCTGGTGGAGTCCGACAGGGCGTACCCGAACCGGGACAGTGCGTCGCGCTGCATCACCGTGTCCATGACCAAATGGTACATGGATATCTGTATTCAGGAAATTCTGTACTTCTCGGAGCGTAAACATTCCGTAAGCCGGTTCGGCGACAGTGAGTGCACAGCAGCCAACTGGCCACCGGAACGGATCGGCCACCACGGAAGGAAGCACCAATGCGCAAGTTCAAGCTCCAGGTCCAGACCACCATCGACGGCTTCATGGCGGGCCCGAACGGCGAGATGGACTGGATGACATTCGCGTGGAGCGACGATCTGTCCGCGCATGTCGGCGCGCTGACCGATCCGGTGGACACCATCGTGCTCGGCCGCAAACTGGCCGAGGGCTTCATCCCGCACTGGGCCGCGCAGCCGGAGCACGAGACCCAGGAGTCGATCGACTTCATGAACAAGACACCGCGCGTGGTGATCTCGCGCACGCTCACCGAATCACCGTGGGACAACGCCGTGGTCGCCACCGACGCGGCCGCGACCATCCGCGACCTGAAGGCGCGCGAGGGCGGCGACATCATCGCCTACGGCGGCAGCGAGCTGGTCAGCGGCCTGATCGCCGACGGCCTGTTCGACGAGCTGAACCTGTTCGTCAACCCGACCGCCATCGGCGCGGGCCTGCCGGTGTTCGCCGCGACCGGCACCAACCAGCCCTACACGCTCGAGTCGGCGACCCGCTTCGGCTGTGGCGTCGTCGGACTGCGATACGTGCCTGTCGCGTCCTGAGGGTTCGTGGCGCTCGTCGAGCATCCCGGGGATATCGCCGCCCGGCAGGACGATCGGTTGCGGATGGTCGTCAGGCTTGACCCGTCCGGTCAGGCCGGTGCGGCGACCATCCCGGCGATCAACTCCCTGGCATTGTCGACCGGAATCGCGCGCCCCGCGGCGTGTGCGGTGGTGAACGCGTCCGCACCGAGCGCTGCCCGCACCGTCGCTGTGGCACGGTCGATATCCGGGCGCTCGGCGGGCAACAATGGCATTCCGGTCGCCGCGCGCAATGCCTCCGCCGCGCCGAGCAGCCGTGCGGCGGTATCGAATTCGCCGAGAGCCGCGGTGGCCGCCGCGGCACCGCCGAGGGCGAAGGCGGCATCGCGCGGGGCATCGATACGCCGAGAACCGTCGAATGCGCGCAAGTGCTCGGCCAGCCCCGCCGCGGGTTCACCGCGCAGCTCGAGCAGATACCCCAGCTCCACCTGCAACATCGGCACGAACAGCAGCGTCTCGGTGGTGTCGGCGAATCCCGCGAGCAGGGCGCGCACACGTCGCTCCGCCTCGCCGTGGTCACCGTCCCTGCGGGCGGTGAAGGACAGCACGATCTCGGCGAAGAGCCGCCCCTCCCCGTCGCCCTGTTCGGCCGCGAGTGCCATGGCCTGCTCGGCGAAGTCTCGGGCCTCGCCGAATTCGTTGTGCTGCATGGCGATCCAGCCGAGCCAGCACAGGTGCGCGGCGACCTGCCCCCACAGGTCCAGCTCCCTGGCCAGGACCAGCGATTCGCGATGGATCTCGGCCGCGCCTGCCAGGTCGCCGGTGAGTTCGGCCAGGCCACCGAGCCATTCGGCGGCTTGCAGCCTGCCCCAGCGTTCCCCGAGCTCGCCGAACATCCGCGCGGCCGTCGTCGCGTGCTGGGTCAGCGCCGCGACATCGGCTCGGCTGTGCGCCGATTTCGCCAGCGCCGCATGGATGATCGCCACGCTCCACCGGTCGCCGACCCGCTCGCACTCGGCGAGCAGGGCGCGCACCGAGGTCTCCAGGTCCTGATCGGCACCCGCCTCCAGCGCCGCCATCAGCCCGATGACCTCGGCACGCGCCCGCTTGGCCGGATCGTCGAGCAGCGCAAGCCCCGCCGATACCTCGGCGCGCCGGGCACTCACCTCCGTGAAATCGCCCTGCCGGAAGGCGGTGACCAGGCGCCAGGCCGCCACCGGCGCGCGCAGGCGCGGATCGCCCCCCAGCGCCAGCGCGGCCTCGAAGCTGCGGCGCGCCGGGCCGAGCCTGCCGCGCAACAGCCAATACCAGGCCAGCGCGTCGGTGCAGCGCAGGGCGGCGTCGGCGTCCCCGGCGCGCAGGTAGCCATCCAGCGCGGCACGCAGATTCGCGTCCTCGCTGTCGAGAGTCGTCAGCCAGCGCTGCTGGTCGGCACCGAAGAGTTCCGGCGCGGCCGTCTCGGCGAGCCCGAGATAATAGGCGTGCGCGGCGTGGCGCACCTGCGCTTCCTCGCCCGCCTCGGCCAGCCGGTCCAGACCGAACGCGGCAACGGACTCGAGCAGCAGGTAGCGGCGCCCCCGCTGCCGCACCAGGGACCGGTCGACCAGCCGCGCGACCGTATCGGCGACCACGGCAGGCTCGATCGTCGGTGCGCCGTCGGACACCGTTGTGGCGCACACGGATTCGGCGGCAGCCAGGGTGCAGCCACCGGCGTGCACCGCCAGCCTGCGCAACACCGCGCACTCGTCCTCGTCGAGCAGCCCCCAGCTCCAATCGATCATCGCCGCCAGCGTCTGCTGCCGGGGCGGCGCGCCACGGTGCCCGGTGGCCAGCAGCCGGAACCGGTCGTCGAGCCGGGCCACCATGTCGCGCACCCCGAGCGCGCGGACCCTGGTCGCGGCGAGTTCGAGCGCGAGCGGAATGCCGTCGAGCCGACGGCACAGGGTCGCGACCGCCTCGGCATTACCCTCGTCGAGGACGAAATCACCCGCACCGGCCTGCGCGCGGGCGACGAAGAGCCGCACCGCGTTCGACGCGGCGATCACCGCCACCTCGCTGCCCGCGGGCGCCACCGTGAGCGGCTCGATCGCGACGACCTCTTCCCCCGTCAGCCGCAGCTGTTCCTGACTTGTGGCCAGGACGCGCAGGCCGGGCGCTGCCCCGAGCAGCAGCTCGGCCAGCTCGGCGACGGCATCGATGACGTGTTCGCAGTTGTCGAGCACCAGCAGCATGTCCTGCTCGGCGAGCGTGTCCGCCAGCGCCGCCGCCGCACCAGCACCCGGACGCACCCCGATGACCTGGGCGACCGCGTCGGCGACCCGATCCACATCGGTGGTCGCCGCGGCCAGCGGGGCGAGTTCGACCAGCCAGACTCCGTGCCGGTAGCGATCGGTGAGGCCGGCCGCGGTGGCGGTGGCGAGCCGGGTCTTGCCCACGCCGCCCGGTCCGATCAGCGATACCAGCCTGGACCTGTCGACGGCGGCGGTGAGGGCGGCCAGATCGGCGGCGCGGCCGATCAATTCGGTGCGCTGAGCACGGATATTGGTGGTCCGCCTGCGCACCACCGGCGCCGGGCGCGACACCACGAGTCCGGGGTCCTGGCCGAGGATCGCGCGGTGCAGGTCGACCAGTTCCGGGCTCGGGTCGAGACCGAGTTCGTCGGCGAGCTGCCTGCGCAGGTCCTCGTAGCTGTCGAGCGCCTCGGCCTGGCGGCCCGCGCCGTACAACGCGCGCAGCTGCGCCGCCCGCAGCCGTTCCCGCAGCGGATGCGCGGCGACGAACGGCGCGAGATCACTGACCACCGGCCCGTATTCGCCCTCGGCGAGCCGCGCTTCGGCGAGTTCCTCCACCGCGACCAGTCGCAGTTCTTCCAGCTGCGCGATGCCGGAGCGGGCGAACTCCGCGTCGCGGAAGTCGGCGAAGGCCTGGCCGCGCCACAGTCCGAGCGCCTCGGTGAGGCTCGCGATCCTGGCACCGGGATCGGTCCGGGTCCGCGCCTCGGCCAGCAGCGCACGGAACCGCAGCGCGTCGACCTCGGTGGTCGCCAACCGGTAGCCGGGCGGCGGGGAGACCACGAGATCGCGGCCGCCCGGCTCGGCGTCCTCGAACGCGCGGCGCAGCTGCGACGCCTTGGCCGCGAGGGTGCCCGCCGGGTTGCCGGGCGGGTCATCGGCCCAGATGTCGTCGACGAGCCGGTCCGCCGATACCGGCTGACCGGCCGCGAGCAACAGATCCGCCAGCAGCGCGCGCACCTTGGTGCCCGGCACCCCGACGACGGCGCCGGCGTCGGTCCACACCGTCAACGGACCGAGCACACCGAAACGCATAACCGCAGCCTAGGCGGTTTCCGGTGCCAACGGCATCCGACCGTAAACAAACCGGAAGGCCCGGCGCGCACTGTGGTCACAACGTCATCGACACCACAGGGAGAACCACCATGAAGCTCACCGCTCTCGCCATCGCCGCAGGCATCGCCGCCACCACCGTACTGTCCGCCTGCGGCGCGGGACGACCCGCCGATACCGCGCAGCCCGGCGCGTACGCCGAGGTCAACGGCCTGCGCATGTACTACGAGCGCCATGGCGCCGCCAACGGCCAGCCGCCGCTGGTGCTGCTGCACGGCGCGCTGTCGGGCATCGGCACCGACTTCGGCGAGCTGATCCCCGACCTGGCGCAGACCCGCGAGGTGATCGCCGTCGAGCAGCAGGCGCACGGACGCACCGCCGATATCGACCGTCCACTGCGCACCTCGCAGATGGCCGACGACACCGTCGCCCTGCTCGGGCAGCTCGGCATCGACCGGTTCGACATCCTCGGCTACAGCATGGGCGCCGGTGTCGCCCTCGACATCACGCTGCGGCACCCCGAGCTGGTACGCAAGCAGATCCTGCTGTCCGGCGGACTCGGCGCCGAGGCCATGCACCCCGGACTGCTGGACGGCCTGGCCCAGCTGAAGCCGGAGGACCTGCACGGCTCACCCTTCCACGCCGACTACCTGGCCAACGCGCCACGTCCCGAGGACTTCCCGCAACTGGTGGCCAGGGTGATCGAGCACGACCAGAACGCGATGCCCTCGGTGTCGCCCGAGGCCGCGGGCGCCGTCACCACGCCGACGCTGACCATCATCGGCGACTCCGACATCGTCCGGCCCGAGCACTCGGTCGAGATGTTCCGGCTGTTCGGTGGCGGCATCATGGGCGATACCCCGGCCGGCCTGCCGAACTCGCAGTTGGCGATCCTGCCCGGCACCTCACACATCAGCGCGCCGCACCGGCCCGAGCTGCTGCTGCCGATGATCCCCGCGTTCCTCGACGCGCCCGTCAAGGATGCCTGATGACCGGCTCGCTGCGGGTGGCGCTGATTCTCGGCTCCACCCGCACCGGCCGCTTCGGGCCGCTGGTCGCCGACTGGTTCGCCGCCCGCTGCGACCGCCGCCCCGACCTGCGGGTCGACCGCATCGACCTGGCCACCGCCGCGCTGCCCGAGCAGCTCCCCGACCTCGACGAACCCACCCCGGAACCCGTGCGCGAGCTGGGTTCGCGGCTCGCGAAAGCGGACGCGTTCGTCGTGGTCACTCCCGAATACAACCGCAGCTTCCCGGCACCGGTGAAGAACGCCGTCGACTGGTTCGATGTGGAATGGGCCGCCAAACCGGTGTCGGTGGTCACCTACTGCCGCGACGCCGAGGGCGGCCATGGCGCCGCCCAGTTACGTCAGGTGTTCGGTGAACTCAATGCCGTCCCGATCCGCCGCACCGTCACCATCACCAAGGCCTGGCAGCGCTTCACCATCGACGGCACCTGGCCCCGTCGCGACCCTGAACTCCACGAATCGGTCGAAGCGACGCTCGACCAGCTCGTCTGGTGGGCCGCGGCCCTCCGAACAGCCAGGGCCGCTGCGCCGTTCGTTCCGTGAGCAGACCGCGCGCCGGTTCGCCCGGCGCGCGGTCTGCGTGCTAGTCGCCGGAGAGCGATGCCGACATCGAGGACGAACCGGTGAGCAGCCCCGGAATCAGGCACTCCCAGAGCAGATCGGCGCCGGGCATCGGACTGCAGCTCGCCTGGGGTAGCGCGACGGGGGTCTGCGCAGCACCGGCTGTCGGCGCGAATCCGACCACCGCGGCGGCTACCGCGACGCCGAACAAGACTCGTTTCTGAAGCATGCTTCGTTCTCTTTCCTGGCGGGAGGATGGCGACGCACCGATCGTATTTTCCGCCTGGTGCACCGCCAACCCCCTGATTCCATGGCCACTACCTCAATTCGCCTCGGTGTAATAATGCTGCGGCCCCGGCACGCACGGGCTGCGCAGAGCCGAGAAGGTGGCCAGGTCGCAGATGCCGCTGGTCAGGAGCTGGAACGGGGTGACGCCGAGCAGGACGAGGAAGCCGATGAGGTCGCCCTGCTGGGCGAGGTAGATCGCCGAGCGCATCGCGGCCGATCCGGAATCCACCACCGAAGAGCCTGCGTCGTAGTCGGTGGCGGTCGGGACGGGGTCGGCGGCGGCCGGGGCGATGGTGAGCAAGCCGAGTCCGGCCACGGTGGCCGCGGTGAGACGGAAGGTGTAACGCATCGTTGCGCTCCTGGTTTCGAGAGGGTCGGGGTCAGCGGGGTGGGACGCTCAGGTCGCGGTTCATGGTCGGGATCTCGATGCTGATCGGCATCCGCAATTCGGCCAGGTAGATCAGCGCCGCCTTGCGGAGGAATTCGTCGAGCAGCCAGTAGGCGTCGGCCACCGGCGGTACCGCGCCGAGCACCCCCTCACGCACGGCGATGAACGGGCCCCAGCTGAATCGCAGCAGCGGATCCCACACGGGTTCACGCGGAATCAGCAGACCGTCGGCCATGGCGTCGCCGAGCAGGAAGCGGGTGAAGGAGCCGAGCACCGGCTTGGTGAGCAGCGCGAGATCGATATTGGCGCCGAGGCTCAGCAGCCGGTCGGCCAGCTTGGCGCCCTCCGGCGTCGGGGCCAGGATCGGGTCGAGGACCTGCGCGGCCTGCGCGTTGGCCGCGGGCCACGAGTTCGGGATGTATTCGTCGCGCACGCCGAGCATGTGCGCGGCGACCTGCCAGGAGTGCAGGAACGCCGCCGATTCGTTGCCGGGGATCGGCACTCCCCAGTTGGTGAGGTGCTTGTTGACGGTGGTCGGCAGGCTGTGCCAGGTGACCATGATGTCGTTCTGGCTGATCGGCTTGTCTTCCTCGGCCGCGCGCACCCAATGCGGCGACTGCGGCAGCAGATGCCGCACCGCCGCATGCACCAACCTCGTCTTCACGCAGGTGACGACCATCTCCCCGTCTGGGGCATAGGCATTCGAGCTGCCGATGTCGTAGCCGAGTTTGGCGGTCTTGGAAATGCGGTCCTCGAGATCGTGACCGCCCTTGGAGTAGTAGACCGCCCGCGCCTCCTTGGGAATGACGGTGCTCATCATGCCGCTGGCGAATCCGTAGAGCACGCCGAGATAGAGCCCGCGCTTCTTGTTGAACTCGATCGCCGTGTTCAGTTTCGCTGGATCGGCCCAGTGCGGCATCCGGCGGGCGTACTCCATGAAATCGCGCAGTTCCGTTGGCAATCCGTCAGGCAGGGCCTGTCCGTTGCGCGTCCAGGTCCGCAGCAGTTCGTTGACCCGCGGCACCTGGCCGCTGTCGATCAGGCCCGCGACCAGATCGTCGGCCTCCGGGTCCCACACCGTCATCGGGTCGGCGCCGGAACCGGATCCGGCGACCGACTCGGCCGGTGACCAGGTCCACGGCTGCGCCCGGACCGGCGCGGTGAGACCGAGGGCGCCGAGCGCCCCCAGGATTCCGCCCGCCTTCAACGCCCCACGTCTGTTCAGTCCATCCATTGCGTCACTCCTGAGTACCGGGAAGGTCCGCGCGCACACGGAGACGACCCAAGGCGCCCGACCATGAATCGGCGGAATGCATAGTAACTTAACAAGAGTGACACTGAGCCAGCACACAATTCGCCGAAGTGCCGCAGAAGCGCCTCGATCAACCCCGCGGCCGGTTCCATACAGGAGATTATCCTGTCCGAACAGAATATGACCTGCAGCCTTGCAGCATCGAGCCGCGACGGCCATGTTCTCGCGCGCATCCAGCCACTCGCGCGACCGTGCCTGGCAATGCCCAATAGGTCGACGAAATGACAAGTAACTTATTGATCGACTGTGTCCGATGGTGAACGACGAACCGCACGACTGGCCCTTGCACGGGGGGTGTCCGCCCAGCCTGGGCGCCGGTGATGTGGCGCACGGATTCGCGCCCGCCGGACAGCGTCGCGCTACCCTCGTCGGCATGTCGAGCAGCCACACCTCCCACGCGAACAGGCGTGGTCGGCTGCGATGGCTGCTCGTCGCGTTCGCGATCGTCGTCGCGGCGCTACTCGCCCAGGGCTCCGCGTGTCATGACGCGGTCGCCGCGCGACACGGCGATACCGTCTGCACCACAGCGGCGCCGACCGCCCAACCCAGTGGGTTCACCACCTCCCTGGACGAGTTCGCCTGGCCCGCATCGGATGCCGACCCCGCCATCGACATGCTCGGATTGTGTGTGGCTCTGCTGTTCGCGGTACTCGCCGTCGCCGCGCTGCTCGGCCTTCCCACCGTGAACGCGATCGTGCCTCGTACCGCAGGCCGGGCGCGTGTCGCGGCCCCACCACGCCTGCCGACGGCACCCTCTCTCGCCATGCTCTGCGTGCTGCGGACATAGGCCGAACCCAGCTCCGCCGCACCCCTCACTCCCGGCGCGTCGAGCGCCGCGGCTCCCTGCGCAGGTGTCGTTGCCCTGCGCTCGAACGACGAAAGGCGCGACGCGATGTTCGCGACGATGACACTCAGCAGGAAATTCGCCATAGCGGTGGTGGTCGGCACGGTCGCCACGGTGCTCACCCTGATCGTGGTCAACCGGTCGACGACGGCGGAACCGGCACCGCCGAGGGCGGCCCAGGTGGTCCGCCCCGACAGCCACCGGCTCTCGGTGGCCCCCGACGGCAAGGTCACCCTGGTGGAGTTCCTCGATTTCGAATGCGAGGCCTGCGGCGCCGCCTTCCCCGCCGTGGAGCGGTTGCGCGCCGAATACAGCGACCGGGTCACCTTCGTGGCCAGGTACTTCCCGATCCCGAGCCACCGCAATGCCGAGGCCGCGGCCCGCGCGGTGGAAGCGGCTGGGCGCCAGGGCAAGTGGGAACCCATGTACCGGATGATGTTCCAGACCCAGGCCGAGTGGGGCGACCAGCGCGTCTCCCATGTCGAGACCTTCCGCGGCTTCGCCCGCGACCTCGGCCTCGACATGCCCGCCTTCGAAGCGGCCTGGACCGACCCCGCCACCGCCGCCCGCGTCGGCGCCGACCGCGCCGACGGCCTCGCGCTCGGCGTCCGCGGCACACCCACGTTCTTCATCGGCGACACGGCGTTCGACGGCCCGCCCAGCTACGCCGCGCTGAAGTCCGCCCTCGACGCGGCGCTGGCGGAGTAGGCCACGTCAGAGCACCTTCTCCGCGCCGCGAAGGGTGGCGGCGAGCCGTTCCAGCAGCGGCGCGGTGGCGGCATGGGAGAAGCGGAAGATCGGCGACCACGGCGCGACCTGCCCCGCCGCCACCGCGGGCAGGCTGCGCCACACCGGCCGACCGGCGAGGGCATCGGGTTGCAGGCCGGAAGCCCGATCGTCGAGCAGGATCAGATCCGCCGGATACCGGTCGGCCATCTCCCAGCTCAGCGACTGGAAGTAGCCACCGGGATCCACCTGGTCCGGGACGACGAGGTCGACCCCGAGCTCGGTGAAATAGCTCAGATCGGCCGCGGCGCGCGGATCGGAGACGTAGCAGAGTTCGGGCGACGCCGACACGGCGAGCACCCGCAATCCGGGGCGTGCCGCCACCGCGTCCCGCACCGCCTGCGACGCGACCGCGAAGCGCTGTTGCGCGGCCGCGGCCGCCGGGGATGCCGGGTCGGCACCCAACGCCTCGGCCAGGATCCGGTAGCGATCGATGATGTCGGGAAGACGCCGACCCGCCACCTCGATGGCGAGCACATTCGGATTCGCCGCCTCGATCTTGCTCAGGCTTTCGTCGGGCACATACCAGAGGCGGCCGGGCACATACGAATCCGTGACGAGCAGGTCGGGCTCGAGCAGCGCGTACTTCTCGATGTCGAACTCGCCCCACGCGTCACCGACCACCGTCACCGACTTCGGGTCGAGCTCACCGAGCAGATCCGGCGACCCCGCCTCCCCGAAGATACCCACCACCCGATCCCGCACCCCGTAATCGGCCAGCGCCCCCGCCGACCCCGTGAACGCCACCACCCGCCGCGGCGCCTTCCCCAGCCGCAGCGTGTCGCCACGCCCATCCGCGAACTCCCAGTTCCCGGCGCTGCCACCGTCCTCGGCGTCCACACCACACGCCACCAGGCCTGCACTCACACCCACTGCCCCCGCCACCGCGAAGAATCGGCGGCGGCTCAGCGCTCTGTCCGGTCGATCCGGGTTCGCGTTCACGATCCTCCTCCACGCATGGCAATCGGCTCGCAAACACTAGAACACAATTAATTAGGCAAGGCAAACCTTATTCATTGCTCGCCAGGAAGCCCGCCAGCTGCTCGGCGAAACCCGGGGCCGCAGGCACGAAATGACCAGCCCCCACCGCGACCACCCTGCGCGCCCCCAACTCCTCGGCGAGCCGATCACAGATCCGTTCGAGCGCACCGGCATGCCCACCAGAAGCCACCAGCGCGGGCACCCCCGCCGCCCGTATCGCCGCCAGATCCGGCCGCGCCTGCCCCGGCAGCCGGGCACCCACCGTGCGCCGCAACACCTCCATCGGCAACCGCCCCGACGCCGGCGCACCGGCGATGCCGAGAAACTCCCGCAGCATCGCCGGATCAGCCTCCGCACCACGGGTGAGCACCTCGTCCCCCAGCTTCTCCAGCCGCGCCACCTCGGCATCCCCCGGCGCGAGAAAGTAGAGCGGCGGCTCGATCACCGTCACCGACCGCACACACCCCGGCCGCTCCGCGATCGCGAGCAACGCCCCCAACACTCCATACGAATGGGCAACCACATGCGGCCGCCACTGCGCGAACACCCGCCCCAGATCCCCCGCATCGACCGCGAAATCCTGCCGCCCACCCACCATCGCCGGACTGTCGCCGAACCCCCGCCGATACACCGACAACAACGTCCACCGCCCCGCCAACCCCACCAACCCCGCCCACGTCGCCCCAGGCCCCGCCCCACCATGCACCAACGCCACCGCAGGACCGGTTCCGCGCTCGACAATCGAAAGAGGTTGCACGCGTACCAGTCTCCGCCATCCCGTTCACTCTGCACAGGGCACCGGGAATGACTGGATTGATGGAAGGCCAAGTCCGATTGCATCGTGCTGTGCGGACGTCGGCGCTCGACCATCGATCGAAGTACCCTGCCCAGCTCCCCTGACCCATATGCGCACGAAGGGACCGAAACGGGCTATAGATACACTTACGTGTCGGATATGTCAAACAATCGAATGTAGGATGCCGTGTACTCGGTTGTAAGGTTCGAGAGGTGAGAATCCGACGTTGAGGCCGCGGTGGCGCTCGAGGCGCTGGCGTGGAATTCGCGGGGCGCCGACAAGGATCTCACCGACATTGCCTCGCTTTTCGAGGTCGTCCAACCAGCATCGCAACTCGCTGACCAAATGGCAGCTCGACCGGAAGCCGCTGAGGGGTGTCCGGCTCGACACCGCCCGCGCGTTGAGCCGACTGTGCTCCGCTCTCGACCGCGGGAACATCGCTCGCTCGGTTATCGTGAACCAACGAGCTGCGCCCCCGCGTCAGCAATCCGTGTGGATGAAGACGCGGAGTGTATCGGCGCCCCCATCGTGGATGACGACGTATCGCCTCGGATCCCGGTAGCCCTCTACCGAGTGCTCGTTTCCGACGTCAGTCGTCAGCGGATCGCTCATTCCCGTTGCGTCCCAGTACGACTTCCACGACGAAGGCACGCCGGGAGCGAACTCCGCGAAGCCAGATCGCTCTTTGAACTCGCCAACCGAGCTGGACGGAAGATCGGCCACCGCCACGGAGGTCGACTCCCTGAATCGGGTCTCATGTCCCTGTGCCGCAACCTTCCGTGCCGCATCGCGGTCAAAGCACCGCAGTGTTTGCGGAATCAGCGGGGCGGACAACAATGCCGTGCAAGAAGATGTCGACGATGGTCCCCAGGCTATCGCCCAGTTCGCCCGGCTCGCTGCGATGGCGAGCCCACCTGTAGAGCGCGCCCAGGTAGACGTCCCGCAGCATGTCGCCCACTAGGGTGGCGTCGACATCAGCGTCGATTTGGTTGCGCTCCTGACCCATCCGCAGGATGCGGGCAAAGACCTCCGCGGTGTGCGGAGCTTCGGTGAGGGGCTTGCCGGCCTTGACCCACGCGCTCAACATGGTCTCGCTGAGCTCGCGCTCCTCCTCATTCACCTGCGCCAGCGTTGCGAAGCACAGGTGCAGCACGGAGGCGACATCGGTGCTCCCGATGCTCAGGGGTAGCTCGAGCCGCTTGCTCACCGCGCGGCGGCGGAGTTCGGCCCATTCGGTGATGAGGTCATCCTTGCGCTGGAAATAGTTGAAGAACGTTCCGCGCGCGACGTCGGCACGTTCGGTGATGTCGTCGATCGTGGTCCCCTCGTACCCCTTCTCTGCGAAGAGCGCGACGGCCGACGAGTAGATCTGATTGCGAACTCTTTGCTTGTTCCGCTCCCGACGCCCCTTGGACGCGGCGTGCGGTTGATCGCTGGGCACGGCGCTCCTCCTTTGCCTGCTCATGCCAGGGTGGCATAGCAAATGAACTCGTGACAATTAATGAACCATAGTACATAACTCCAAGGGAATGCGTTCACGTAGTGGGCGTAGCACCACGTGAGCCAGCGAGCAGGTGGTGGCCGGAACACTTCGGGTGCGGCATCGAAACAACAAGCACGGCAGCACCATCCGGCCTACACCTTACGATCTTGACCCACAGCACGGACGGAGTCGCTGTCGCGGCAGCACGCCTAGCGCAACCTCGCACCTCAAGTTAAACTTACTCTGCAGTACAGATTTGGACTGCAGGGTGGATTGCTGCCAGGGGCAGCGTGTTCGACCCCTCGGGTAGAGGGGCAGGGAGGGAAACTGATGTACACCGAGCGGGGAACGGCATCGACGGCGATAGCTGTGATCGGGATGGGGTGCCGATACCCGGGAGCAACCGGGATCGACGAGTTCTGGAGTCTGCTGATCAATGGGGAGGACGCGATCACGGACGTTCCTAGCGATCGCTTCGATATCGCGGCAGTCTTCGATCCCACGCCGGGCACACTGGGCAAGACGGTGTCGCGGTACGGCGGATTCGTCGACGATGTGTTCGGCTTCGACGCCGCGTTCTTCAACATGGCCCCGGTTGAGGCGAGGGGAATGGACCCTCAACAACGCATGCTGCTGCAGGTCGCATGGGAAGCCCTGGAGAACGCGGGAATTCGTCCATCGACGCTTGCCGGCAGTCGCAGCGGCGTGTTCGTGGGCCAGGCCACAGCCGAATACGGTGAGCAGTACGCCGAATCCATGGATATTCGAGAGTCCGCGGGCAGCCGGGTCCGTGGCGTGACCTCGGGTCGACTCTCCTATGCGCTGGACCTGCGGGGTCCAAGTCTCACGGTAGACACCGCGTGCTCTTCGTCATTGGTGGCGGTGCATCTAGCCAGGCAAAGCCTGCTCTCCGGCGAGAGCGATCTGGCGATCGCCGCAGGGGTGAATCTCGTGCTGACGCCGACCGACGCAATCACGTACTCGCGGGGAGACATGCTGTCACCCTCGGGTCGTTGCCAATTCGGTGACGCGGGTGCGGACGGATTCGTGCGCAGCGACGGTGTTGGCGTGGTCGTACTCAAGCGGCTGTCGGATGCGCAGCGCGATCGGGACCCGGTCCTGGCGGTCGTGCTGGGCAGCTCGGTGAGCAATGACGGCCAAGGCAGTGGACTGCTGCTGCAACCTGCAGTCAGCGGCCAAGTGTCCATGGTTCAGCAGGCTTGCGAAGCAGCAGGCGTGGTCCCGGCCGATCTTGACTATGTCGAGGCGCATGGCACCGGCACCACCGTGGGTGACGGTGTCGAACTGCGGGCACTGGGTGCGGCCATCGCCGATGGCCGCAGGGGTGACCAGCCTTTGTGGGTGGGATCGGTGAAGTCGAATATCGGGCATACGGAATCCTCCGCAGGCATAGCCGGATTCATCAAGGCGACCTTGATCGCCAGGCACGGGACCATGCCCGCCTCGCTGCACGTGCGTTCGCCGCACCCCCTGTTGGCCGATCTCCCGATCGAGATCGTCACGCGTACAAGCGCGCTGCCTCGGCGGTCAGGGCGGGCGCTTCTCGGGGTGAGTTGGACTGACACCTCGAAGTCACGAAGACGACTTCCTCGGACAGTTCGTCCCCTGCTATTCCCTACTGGTGGGAGGCCCGCCGATTCGGCGTGTGGAAGAGCTTCTCGCTCTGATCCGCGCCGGCGTAGTCACAGTCGCCGGACCGGGGGCGGAGGTCGTCGACGATGGTTCGGCCGTAATCGTGCGGTCACCTGCGGTTCCCGGCTCGATCGTGGTGGATCGAGTGATCGACGCGCGGATTCCGAAGTTCGATCCCGTCCAGGACGGATCTGGGCTGTACCGCCAGTTGTTTGCCGATGGCTTGGTGCGGCGATTCCGTCACGACGGGGCATCCGGCGCGGTGGAGACCGGCGCATGCGAGGTGGATCCTCGCACCAATGCGGCCATCGGAGCCGATGGATCCGTGACGCCGGGACTGTTCATTCTAGGAATTCCGACCGAACGACAACGGTGGTTCACCCAGATCGGCGCACGCCGCGTGCGCACGAACGGCACCTTCGGGCGCGATGCCGAGCGGGTAGCGCGTGCGGTAGCCAACTCCCTTACCAATCAAAGAATGGTGATCAAATGACAGAGAGGACGTTTGGCGTGAATCTTCCTTTACACGGCGATCTGGTGAGCCTGGTTCCGATGGAATCGGAACATATTCATCCCTTGTGGGAAGCGACCGCCGGTGGACACGAGTCGTATCGATTCACGCTCGTACCAATGGATCTGGACGGCATGACCGCCTATGTCGAGAGCGCGTTGAAAGAGCGTGATGCGGGATCGGGACTGCCCTTCGTTATCTTGAACCACGACGGTAGGGTCGTGGGATCGACCCGGTTCCGCTGTATTGAGCGTTGGCCTGCTACCTCGGTGCGTCCATCGGTTACGGTCGCTGAGATCGGCGGTACCTGGCTATCGGTTGAGACACAGCGGACCGGAGTAAATGCCGAAGCCAAGCTGCTGCTACTGGATTACGCCTTCGGACCCATGGACGCTTTTCGCGTATCGCTCATGACAGATGATCGAAATGAGCGGAGTCGCAAAGCAATCGAGCGCATCGGGGCTACCTTCGACGGGGTGCTGCGCGGCCACATGCCTGCTTTCGACGGAGCGGTCAGGGACTCTGCCATCTACTCTATCTTGCGGAGCGAATGGCCCGAACTGCGCACATCGTTGCAGCAGCGAATCTGGAAGGCGAACCATGCTCCGAATGAGTAACCTCGACACCCTGATGCTTTACCGCGACAGGCGCGGTGCGCAGCGGCAGATCGTATACGTCGGGCTGTATGAGCCGCACCCGTCCAAGTCGATCGACGAGGTTGTTGAGTTGCTGGTCGATCGATTGACGACCCTCAGCGGCGAGATCCCGATTCTCACGCGGCGGCCGGTGACTCCTCTTTCCGGTGTCGGGCATGCCTATTGGCAGGACGTGACCGACTGGAGTCCCGTAGTCGGTGTCGGACGGGGCCGGGTGCCGGCTCCCGGCGGCTGGACCGAACTGTGTGACTATGTAGCCGGGCTACACACGCAGGAAATCCCGCTGACCGGGCCGTTGTGGCGGCTTGACGTTGTCACAGGTCTGGACAATATCGATGGAATTCCGCCGGGTGGATTCGCGGTCGTATTCCGTGTTCATCATGCTGCTGTAGACGGCGGGTTCGGGCTCGAGATTCTGAAGCGACTGCATGACGGTGCACGGCCCGAGCGGGGCCTGATGGGCTCCCCCACACCACGCTCGGATTCGGAGCACGGACGGGCACGAGAGGATTTCCGCTCCTTGATTCGAGAGTTGCGCACGATGGGTCGCGGGCTCGCTGGGGCTCTCAAGATTCTGGCGGGCGGTGGAATGTCCGGTACAACGGTCGAATGTACCGCAATGAATTCGTCGGTCACCCACGAAAGAGCAGTGCGGGTTTGCCGCTTTTCCTATCAAGATATTCGTGCTGTGCGTCGCGCCGTCCCGGGTGCCACTGTCAATGATGTCTTCCTGGCGGTCGTCGGTGCGGGAATGGATGGTTACCTTTCCGGACGAACGAATGAGCATACCGATATCCGGGCGCTGACAACATGCATGCCGGTCTCGATCGCCCAGGGTTGTACCGCCGACCCGCTGGATGGTATGTCGAGTGCGAATCAGTTCGCGATTCGATTTGTCTCTCTCGGCGAGCCCGACAGCCGACCACTCGACCGCTTGGCAAGTATCCGGAACTGGACTGTGGAAGCGAAATCCACTGTCAAATTTGGAAGCGGCGACGGACACGACCTGCTTCCCGGGCCGCTGGAATGGAACTATCGGCTCAACGCGTGGGCGGCGGCCCGGGTCGGCCATGTGCTCGGTGGGCATACCGTGACCACGAATGTACCCGGACCGCGCGACAAAATTTCCCTGGACGGATGCGAATGTGTCCGGCTGTTCGGTTTCGCGCCCATATATGACGGCGTCGGGGTCGTACATACTATGTCGAGTTATGGCGATGACGTCTCGCTCGCGATCCTCGCAGACCCGACGATCATCGATATCGAGGAATACGCCGTTTCGATTCAACAAGCCTTCTCCGATCTCGCGGATGCGACTGCAGACGTGGGCGCGGGACAGGCCGGCCGCCAATGACTACGGAAGCAGGAACTGCGATCGGCGCGCCGAGTATCTCCCAATCACCGAGACGGTGGCTGGGGCTTGCGGCTCTGTCGGTGAGTGTACTGGTCGTGGGTTTCGATGCGACCATCCTCAATGTCGCGCTGACCACGTTGTCCACCGAGTTGGACGCTTCGACCAGTCAATTGCAATGGATCATCGACGCATACCTGCTGGTCTTCGCCGCCATGCTCCTACCAGCGGGTCTGGCTGGTGACCGTTTCGGGCGCGCACGAACCCTGGTGGCCGGCCTGCTGATTTTCGGCGTGGCCTCGCTCGTCGGCGCGTGGTCGGACACGTCGACGGAGGTTATCGCGGCCCGTGCCCTCATGGGTGTCGGTGCCGCTGTGATCCTGCCCGCGACTATGTCCTTGATTCCGACGTTGTTCGCCCGGGAGGAACGAACGCGAGCGATCGGAATCTGGTCGGCTGTCTTCGCAGCCGGAATACCGTTAGGTCCTATCCTCGGCGGATGGCTATTGCGGCACTTCTGGTGGGGCTCGGTGTTCGTGGTGAACCTCCCCATTCTGATCATCGCGGTGATCGCATCGGTGGTGTTCCTTCCGGAGTCTCGCGACGAATCGGTGCCCCGGATCGACTTCCCCGGTGTCATCCTGGTCGTGGTCGGCTTGTCCGCGCTGGCGTACGGGATCATCGAAGCGCCAACCGAAGGTTTGGCCGCGGCGAATGTCATTGCCGCCCTGGTGGCCGGGATTGTGCTGCTGGGCGCCTTCGTCGTCTGGCAGCACCGGGCGAGCAGTCCCATGATCGATGTCGCACTGCTGCGTTGCCGTTCGTTCGTGGTGGCGATCGTTGTGACAACGCTCGCCAGCGCCGTCATGTACGGCGTCCTGTTCCTCGTGCCGCAGTATTTGGAATCGGGCATGGGCAACGACGCCTTCGGGACCGGTGTTCGGATCTGGCCCTTGGCATTCGGTGTGCTGTGCGCGGCGGCGGTGACCGAACGGCTCGCTCTCCGCTTGGGGTACGCGAAAGTGATCGCCGCCGGGATGGCGATCCTTGCCACGGGCTGCGCGATTGGGGCGATGACCTCGGTAACTGACCGGTATTGGTACATGGCGGTTTGGCTTGCCGTCGTCGGGTTGGGACTTGGCCTGTCCCTGATTCCCGGACTGGACGTCGCGCTCAAGGAGCTATCTGACGACGAGGCCGGGCGGGGAAGCGGATTGGTCATGGCCTTCCGGCAGATAGGCGCGGCGCTCGGCGTCGCCGTGCTGGGCAGCGTGATGTCCACCCAGTATCGACGTCACCTTGTGGTCGAAGCCTTGCCGCAGGATGCGGCCGATGCGGCACAACGGTCGTTTGAGGGAGCGGCGGTTGTTGCGCAACGGATGACGGCGTTGGGGTTGGACGGCGAGCACCTGCTCGGCAGCGCATTGCACGCGTATCTGCGTGGCATGTCGCACGCCTTGGTGGTTTGCGGATTCATCGCCATTCTCGGATCACTGACCAGTCTGATCTTCCTGACGAGAAGTTCAGAGGCCGACGTCGATCCGGTTGCCCCCGAGTAATCCCCACCACGCCTCACAAGAATCGAGGAACCGCCATGCGCGCGACCATCATTCACGCCCCTGGCGATATTCGGTTGGAGACCGTGCCCGACCCGACCATCGTCGCCTCGACCGATGCGATCATCCGGACTGTCGCCACCTGCGTGTGTGGTTCCGACCTCTGGGACTATCGCGGGGTCAATCCGGTCGTCTCCCCGCATCCGATCGGTCACGAATATGTCGGTGTGGTAGAGGAAGTCGGGCGCGACGTCAGCTCGGTCACGCCGGGAGAATTCGTCATCGGCTCCTTCTACGCGACCGACAACACCTGCCAGCACTGCTGTAGCGGCTATCAGTCAGCCTGCGTGCGCCGTGAATTTGTGAACGGTTGCCAAGCCGACTACATTCGCATCCCTTTCGCAGACGGCACCCTGGTCTCCACCTCCGACCTGCCCGACGACAGTCTGATCCCCGACCTGCTGGCCCTGTCGGACGTGATGGGCACCGGCTGGTACGCGGCGGTAGCCGCCGACGTCAGACCGGGCTCCACAGTGGTAGTGGTGGGCGATGGCGCGGTCGGTCTGTCCGGGGTGCTCGCAGCTCGTGAACTCGGCGCGGAGCGGATCATCGCGATGAGCCGCCACGACACTCGGCAGCAGCTGGCAACCGACTTCGGCGCCACCGATATCGTGACCGAACGTGGCGGCGATGGCATCGCGGCTGCCATCGAACTGACCGGCGGCATCGGGGCCGACTGCGTACTCGAATGCGTCGGAACGCAGGAGGCGATGCGGCAGGCCCTGAAGTCCGCCCGGCCGGGTGGCAACGTCGGGTTCGTTGGCGTCCCGCATGGCGTTACGATCGCATGCGAGGAGCTGTTCTTCTCGCATGTCGGTCTGCGCGGTGGTCCCGCCCCGGTGCGCCGCTTTCTGCCTGACCTCATCGATCGCGTTCTTACTGGCCGCATTGAACCAGGCAAGGTTTTCGACCTCGAGTTGCCATTCGACCAAGTCGCTGAAGGGTACAAGGCGATGGACGAACGCCGTGCCATCAAAGCCCTCCTGCGGACCTAACAGTTGGATCGGAGGAAGTCCTCGACGGACTCACCGGCGTACTGTGCGGGAGGTTCTGTTTTGTCACGAGGTCGCCCTAGTGGCGACCGAGGCTCGGCACATGCGCGTCAAAGACCAACGTGGGAATGGCCTGATGCGCTGCGCCGGCGCGCGGATACTCACTACGCGGAGCGTCCGCGCGCCTATCGTGTACCGCCCGCAGGTCGAGACTTGGCTACTGTGCCAAATAGGACTACTTGTGTGCGGCCGACAAATCGGTGATACCGAAGGCATACGCGCAACTGGCGAGAATCGAGGTCGACGTCGTGGGACGTGCGGTCGAGACAGAGATTTCCGGCCATGACCGTGCATATCGTGCCCCGCTTTCGGGCAGATCCAAGTTGGGCACGGCACGCTGCCGCACAGGCAGGCCACGACACTCAGATCGCGTAGTCCCCGGCTATGACCAGGCGTTTTTCAGTTGCCCATGTTCTGCGTGTCCTGCCGAGGAATCGAACCTGCGACGGGCCCGGCGGGCAACGGTGCGTGCCCCCGTCATCGAACAACCGCACCTTGGACAGCTCCACGGTCCACGACCTCGCCCCACGTGGGTGTACGTTTCGCTGCAAAGTCCGAATACCTCGACGAAGGGGCGCGAGCTCGATGAAGCACGAATACGAAGCTACCTTCCTGGCGGTGGACGTCGTAGCGATCAGAGCGAAGCTCGAGGCGCTCAGCGCGACGCAGCAGTTCCCTCGGACCCTGTTGACCCGCAAGATCTTCGACGGCGAGATGGTGCCCGAAGGAGCCTGGGTCCGCCTCCGAGACGAAGGCACCCGAACGACGTTGACACTCAAACGCGTCACCGATTCGACCGCCATCGACGGCACCACCGAGGTCGAGACCACAGTCGGCGACCCCGAATCGATGGCCGAAATTCTCACCGAGATCGGGCTCACACAGACCCGGTACCAGGAGAACTACCGCGACGAGTGGAGCCTCGGCGACGTCGTCTTCGATCTCGACACCTGGCCGGACCTGCCCACCTTTCTAGTGGAGTGATTCCAAAGTTGTTGGACTGTATGCGGTCTGGTTGAATCTGTGCGTGCGAGCTGCCCCTCTGGTGTTGCGTGATGGTGACCGAGAGATCCTGCAGGCCTGGATCCGGTCGACGACGATGAAGTCCGGACTCGTTCTACGAGCCCGGATCATCACCCTGGCCGCCGATGGTGTGGCCCATGCCGAGATCGCTCGCAGGTTCGATATCTCGCGTCAGACCGTGATCAACTGGCGGTCCCGCTACCTCGCGCACGGGATCGAGGGGCTCCACGACGAGCACCGGTCAGGACGGCCACGAACCTTGGACCGGGACAAGTTGATCACCACAACATTGACCCCGCCACCACGCAAATACGGTGTCACCCACTGGAGTTCGCGGCTTCTTGCTGATCATCTCGGTATCGCGCACGGGACTGTGTCGAAGGTGTGGAGCGAGTACGGAGTCCAGCCGTGGCGAGCCGAGACGTTAAAGTTCTCGACCGATCCCGAATTGGCGGGCAAGGTCACCGACATCGTCGGGCTCTACATGAACCCACCCGAGAACGCGATCGGGACTGCTGCATGAGTAGGTGACATCTGATCTGTGGTGCCAGCAGGCACTGCTGGAAGGATGTACCCGTGCCCAAGCCCTACCCCAAAGAGTTCCGCGACGACGTCGTGCGCGTTGCCCGCAATCGAGAGCCCGGCCAGCAGCTCAAGCAGATCGCCGCCGATTTCGGGATCAGCGAGTCGTGTCTGGCCAACTGGATCAAGCAGGCCGATGTCGAGGACGGCAGCAAACCCGGAACCACTGCGACCGAGAACGTCGAGCTACGCGAAGCACGGAAACGGATCCGGTTGCTCGAGCAGGAGAACGAGGTGCTTCGCCGGGCTGCGGCGTACTTGTCGCAGGCGAACCTGCCGGGAAAATGATCTACCCGCTCGTCCGCGAGCTGGCCGCGGACGGGATTCCCGTCGCGGTGACGTGCCGGGTCCTGGGCATCGCGCGCCAACCGTACTACCGGTGGCTCGCCGACCCGATCACCACTACTGACCTCGAGCAGGCGTATCGGGCCAACGCCTTGTTCGATGCCCACCGCGACGACCCCGAGTTCGGGTACCGGTTCCTCGCCGACGAGGCCGCTGACGCAGGCCAGTCGATGGCGGCGCGGACCGCGTGGCGGCTCTGCTCGGCCAACAGATGGTGGAGCAGTTTCGGCAAGAAACGCGGCACCAAGGACCGTCGATCGGGGCCGCCGGTCCATGACGACCTCGTCGAACGGGAATTCGTCGCCGAGTCACCGAACAGGTTGTGGCTCACCGATATTTCCGAACATCACACCGGTGAAGGGAAGCTGTATCTTTGCGCGGTCAAGGACGTGTTCTCGAACCGGATCGTGGGCTACTCGATCGATTCGAGGATGAAAGCCGGCCTCGCCGTTGATGCACTGGTCTCGGCGGTGGCTCGACGTCGCACCGTTGGCGACGAGGTCGCTGGTTGCGTGGTTCACAGCGACCGCGGGTCGCAGGGCGGATTCAACTGGTCGTCGCAACACCTTGACCGTGGAGGTGTTGCGCAGTGGCGACGAAGGACTGGGTCGCGAAGACGAGCGAGGTTCCCGAAGGGGCTCGACGGCAGTGGCGCGCGGATCGGGCGTTGCGGCCCCCGATGCGCTCGCCTGGTCGGCCTGAGCCCTCGCGGGCGGTGCAGCGGCAGTTCTGGCGTCTGATCGCGACGGGCATCACCTCGGCCGAAGCAGCGTTGAAGGTGGGCGTATCCGTGCCGGTTGGGACCCGCTGGTTCCGCCACGCTGGCGGCATGCCGCCGATCTCTCTGGCCGAGCCCACCGGGCGTTACCTGTCCTTCGAGGAGCGTGAGGAAATCGCGCTGCTGCGCGCCAAGCAGGTCGGCGTGCGTGAGATCGCGCGCAGGATCGGCCGCGACCCGGGGACGATTTCCCGCGAACTGCGGCGCAACGCGGCCACGCGCAGCGGGAAGCAGGAATACCGGGCGTTGGTGGCGCAGTAGAAGGCTCAGCAGGCGGCGAAGCGTCCGAAGACAGCGAGGCTCGCGACGAATGACAGGCTGCGTGAGTACGTCCAGGAGCGCCTCGCCGGGAATATCCGCCGGCCCGACGGCAGC
>NZ_JBHSBA010000008.1:0-798 GCF_042650365.1 Nocardia rhizosphaerae | reverse complement strand
CTTTTCACCTTTCCCTCACGGTACTAGTCCGCTATCGGTCACCAGGGAGTATTCAGGCTTACCGGGTGGTCCCGGCAGATTCACAGCAGATTTCACGGGCCCGCTGCTACTCGGGTATCTCCTACGAGAGCCGTTGAGTTTTCGTTTACCGGACTATCACCGTCTATGGCAGGCCGTTCCAGACCACTTCAACTAACACAACGGTTTCTCACTCTCGCTCACTGCGGCAGCAGTAAGAAAGAAGACCCCACAACACCGCATGGACAACCCCTGCCGGGTATCACATCCACACGGTTTAGCCTCATCCGCTTTCGCTCGCCACTACTCACGGAATCACTGTTGTTTTCTCTTCCTGTGGGTACTGAGATGTTTCACTTCCCCACGTTCCCTCCACACACCCTATATATTCAGATGCGGGTAACACGACATCACTCGTGCTGGGTTTCCCCATTCGGAAATCCTCGGATCTCAGCTCGGTTGACAGCTCCCCGAGGCTTATCGCAGCCTCCTACGTCCTTCATCGGCTCCTGGTGCCAAGGCATCCACCGTACGCTCTTAAACACTTACTAACAAAGATGCTCGCGTCCACTGTGCAGTTCTCAAACAACACACCCGCATCGAACCAGATTCGAAGACCAGCCCGGCAATGCCGGCGATGTCAACGAGATCCGAGCGGATCGTTAGTCTTGCCTTGAAAGACACTCGCGTGTTCTTTCAGGACCCAATAGTGTGCCGGTATATCACCGCGGTCGAAGACTGTGCCCCGACCTTGATGCGATGAGAGTGTCAGTGTTCCAC
>NZ_JBHSBA010000007.1:571450-882091 GCF_042650365.1 Nocardia rhizosphaerae | reverse complement strand
GGAGGCCCAGATATGTCCCTAACCAACCCGAACTAACCCGAGGTAACCCGCAGGTGGTTCCGAGGTTCGGGTGGCGCAAAACCGCAGGACCAGTACCCTTGCCATATGAGATCGATCTGGAAGGGCTCGATCGCATTCGGGCTGGTGAATGTGCCGGTCAAGGTGTACACCGCGACCGAGGACCACGATATTCGGTTCCATCAGGTCCACGCCGCCGACGGCGGCCGGATCAAATACGACCGGGTCTGCCAGGTGTGTGGCAAATCCATCCAGTATTCCGATATCGACAAGGCCTACGTCTCCCCCGACGGCGACCAGGTGGTCCTCACCGACGCCGATTTCGCGAAGCTGCCCGCCGCCGAGAAGCACGAAATCCCGGTGCTGGAATTCGTGCCCTCCGAACAGATCGATCCGGTGCTGTTCGACAAGAGCTACTACCTCGAACCCGACTCGGCGACGCCGAAGGCCTATCAGCTGCTGGCCGCCACCCTCGAACGTATCGACAAGACCGCCCTCGTGCATTTCACGCTCCGGCAGAAGACCAGGCTGGCGGCGCTGCGCGTCCGTGATGGCGTGCTGGTATTACAGACGCTGCTGTGGCCCGACGAGGTGCGGGCCGTCGATTTCCCCGCGCTCGACGACGCGCCGGCGCCGCGTCCGCAGGAATTGAAGATGGCGGAAACGCTGGTCGAATCGATGTCGGGCGATTTCGAACCCAGCGAGTACACCGACGAATATCAGATCGAATTGCAGAAGCTGCTCGACGAGGCGATCGCCAGCGGATCCGGCAAGGTCGAATCGGCCGCCGTCGCCGAACCCGTCGAACAGGCCGATGCCGAGGTCGTCGACCTGGTCGCGGCGTTGCAGCGCAGCCTGGAAGCCAGCGGCAGGCGCGAGGCCGAGCCGGAATCCGCGCCGAAGAAGAAGCAGGCGGCGAAGAAGGCGCCTGCCAAGAAAGCCGCGCCGCGCAGGACCGCGGCCCGCAAGGGGGCATAGGACATACCGGCCATCAGAACGGTCCAGAGAACGCCTGCCCGGTGGCGCGGGACTCGCCGGTCACGGAAAACGCGGCGGGGCAACCGGCGATCCGCCCGTTGCCCCGCCGCCTACACCTCTGGGTCAGACGTTTCCTGTGCACGCCGAGAGGATGACGCTCGCCGCGCGCGGCGAGGCCGAACCCGGGTCAGGGAACGGCGGTGCGCTGAATCCGAGCACATCCACCGCGGCCCGCTCCGCGGCGTGCAGGGTGTGGTCCCAGGCCCAGCCGAACCGGTAGTCGGCGCCCTGCGCCACCGCGCCGCAGGCGTTGCGGAACTGGACGACGATCTGGCAGTCCCAGACGCCGCACTCGGCCAGCGCGGCCCGGCTCGCCGCTTCCCAGCTGCCGTAGTTCACCGCCGAGGCGACCACAGCCTCCTTCGACGACAGTGCCAGCGCGCCGTACAGATCACCGGCGGCGGCCTGGAAGCCACCATCGCGCGAGACGGCGGTGTAACCGGGCGCCTCGGCGATCGCGACGCCGCTCTCCGCCGCGCCGGCCGGGCCGGCCGTGGCGACGGTGAACGCGGCCACCGCGGAAACGGCGGCCACACCAAGGGCATACTTGCCCACAACAGACATCAGTGGATCTCCCCATCGAAACTCGGCTCCACGAGCGAAGCCGAACCAATCATGAACCGCCGCATCGACATCGGGAAATAGCTTTCCCGAATCACCGACGCTGCCGTTCATCGCGAATCCGCGGACACCGACTTGTTCCCGGTGCCAACGGATTTCACCTGTCGTGACGCGCGAATCCTCCCGGTCCGCCCGTCCGCCACACCATAACAACCCCCACCGACAACAACACCTCGCCGCCGGGAACCGCCCCCGCTATCCGCCCGCGGCCAGCACCGCGCGAGCCCGCATCAACGCGAACCCGAGCAGGTTCAACCCCGGCCACCGCTCGGGATCGCAGGCCCGCGGATCATCCACGGCGACCCCGATCCCCCAGATCCGATCCACCGGACTGGCTTCCACCAGCACCCGCCGTCCGGTACCGACCAGATACGCCCGCAGCGCCTCGTCCTGGCCGAACTTGGCGATACTGCCCGCGACGACGATCTCGAATCGGGCGCGCTCCCACACGGTGTCGTCGAAGGCGCTGATCTGCCTGCCGAGCTTCTTGGCCACGCTGGGATGGTCCGCCGCCAGTACTCGCGTGGCGGTCCGTTCGTCGTCGAACAACAACGCCTTGCGCCACATCATGTAGTGCTCGGCCGTCCGGAACGGGTGGCCGTCGACGACGAATTCGGCAGGCCACCATTGACTCAGGCAGCTCGCGTCGATGGTTCCGGCACGCCGCGGCGTATGTCCCCAGAACGGGAGATACTTCGGCGTCGCACCCCGCGCGATGGTCGCGCGCAACTCCTCGACCGTGTCCATGGTCAACCCCCTCTAGTTTTGGTGCAACACACCATATAACGGAGACGGGGTGGCCGCCAGTGGGTTTCAGGCGAGGCGGGCCTCGAGGGTGGGGCCGGTATGGAAACTGCGGGCGATCATGGCGGAGCGGAGTTGCCAGAGGCCCGAGCCCTGGGTGGGGTCCAGGCCGGTGAGCTGGGCGATGCGGCGCAGGCGGTAATCGACGGTGTTGGTGTGGATGTGCAGCAGGCGCGCGGTGCGGCGGCGGTTCATATTGTTGGCGATGTGCACACGCAGGGTCTCGTAGAGCTCGGGATGCTTGTCGAGCGGGGCGAGCAGTTCGCCGAGGCGGGCGCGACCAGGGCCGGGACGGGTGAGCTGATACTCCAGGGCGAGGTCGCCGAAGCGGTACAGACCGGGCGCGCAGTCGAGCCGTTCCACCATGTCGAGCAGTTCGTGGGCGCGTTCGGCAGCGGCGGGGATGTCCTCGGTGTTCGCGGGAACCAGCGCGGCCGTCACCTCGACCCTGGCCGCGTGCGACAGGGCCGCGATCAGGTCGTCGAGACCCGGCCCGTCGAGCAGTTCGACCGGGACGAGCAGCGTGCCACCGTCGACCGACAGCAGCGAGAGCACCTGTTCCCCACCGTGATGCGCCAGCGCCGCCTGCACCCGCCGCAGGGTGCGCCGAGCCGCGACAGCCGCGTTCATTCTCGGGTCGGCTTGCTCCCGGTTCCGCCGGATCGACAGCGCAAGCACCGAGTACGCGTCGGCCACGGCGATGCCGCACTCCCTGGCCATGGTCACCGTCGGCTGCCCGGCCAGCAGCGCCGAGGTGAGCGTGTGCACCGCCGAGTGATGTTCGCCGGCGATCTCCCGATGCTCGCTGACATAAGCCCTGGTCACCGTGGTGCACAACAGGTCGGACAGCTCCACCGCCCGGCGGAACGCCGCGACCATGGCCGCGCGGTCCCCTTGGACACCCTCGGCGAACACCGCGTCGAAACCGAGCCGGAAGCCCTCGTGGAACGCGTGCAGAATGGCGTCGATCGGGACACCCTCCCTGGCCCAGCCCGCCGCCGCGACCGAGAGCCGGTTCAGCCGCTCGGTCTCGTCGCGCCCGTCTAGCCGCCCGCCGACGATCTCCAGGCACAGCCGGGTCACCGCGGTGACATCGCCGGAGATGGCGTCGCCGGGTAGCGTGCGGCAGGTCGCGACGGTGTCGACGAAATGACCGACGAGGGTGCCGGTCAGGCCGCGCACATCGCGCAGCGGCTGCCACATCGACGCGGCACCGTTCGGCGGGCCGTCCACGGGGAGGGTGATCATCGTCGGCTCCTTCCACACCGCGGCGGCAGGGCCGTCGGTGGTTCTGCTTCCGCCGTCGCGGCCGATGTGATGGCCCGCACTGGCGGTCTTCGGTGATCATGACTCTAGGATGAGTAACCGCTCACCTTCTACTCCGCTTTCGACCGAGGTCACCACATGCCACCGCACGCCGACAAGCAGCGCAAACGCCCGAAACAGGATCGGGCGAAGGAGACGAGGGCGCGCATTCTCGCGGTCGCCGCTCAGCTTTTCGGCAGCCGCGGAATCAGCAACACCTCGACCAACCGGATCGCCGCCGAGGCGAACATGAGCATCGGCACCCTGTACCGGTACTTCTCCGACCGCGACGAAATCGTGAAGGAGCTGACCGACGGCCTGTTCCTGCAGGTGGAGGACCGATACAGCAGGCTGATCGGCATCGGTCCCGACAGGTCACCGCGCGACGCGGTCGCCGAAGTGCTCCACACGGCGGTCGAGATCCTCGTCACCAACGGCCCGCTGGTCCGCGCCCTCGTGGCCGACCTGCACTTCTACGGCAGCGGGATCCCCGAATTCGAGCCGCGCCTGCGCATGATCATCAAGCTCTACCTGATCCAGCTGCTCGGGCCGACCATCGACATCGATATCGACACCATGGCCCTCGTCGTCCTCAATGCCGGGTTCGCGACCGCACTGCGGTCGGTCGAGATGGAGAACGAGGGCATCGACCGGAACGCGCTCATCGAGCACACCGCCGACATGATCGGCGCATGGCTGGGTTCGGTCGCCGATCGGCGCAGGCCCGCCTAGATTCCACGCGCACACGAGGGGCCCGGATCCTGGTGCGGATCCGGGCCCCTCGGACGCCGTGGTCAGCGGGCGTTGGCCGTGCAGATGGTGGTGATCACGCGGGCGCCGCTGAGGCCGGCCGAACCGGTGGTCGCCAGCAGGGCACGCGGCTCCAGTTCACCCAGGCTGGCGTAGGCGAGGTTCGCCGCCTCGCCGCTGGTCGCGCCGGTACCGACGCCGATCGAGCCCTCTTCACCCTCGACGATGACGCCGCACCCGTTGGACCAGGCGGCCCAGATGTGGCAATCCGACGCGGTGCAACCGGCGAGGGCGGCGGAGTCGGCGGCCTCGGCGGTCGGCTCGTTCACGCTGTAGCTGTAGGCCCAGTCCAGGTCACTGAACGCGATGGCCGCGTGCAGGCTCTGCGCCTGCGCCGCGCCGGCGCCGAAGACCGAACCGGCCGCGAGGCCGAGCGCGGCCACGGCAAGGCCTGCCTTACCCATGAAACTCATTCGAAATATCTCCTCTGAAAATGCTCCGAGAACCGGAGCACCAAGATCATGGCCGAACATCCGGCACCGGCCAACCTCGAATGTGAAGAATCACAGTGCGGCAATCCCGGTAATACGAAAGGCCCGGATCCCTGCCGGAATCCGGGCCCCGAGTTCGGCGTGGCTCAGACCGCGTTGGCGGTGCAGGTCACGTCGATCAGGTCGGTGCCGCTGAACTGCGAGGAACCGACATTGGCCAGCTGCGCGGTCGGGGTGATCTCCGACAGCGTGGTGTAGGCCTCCCGCTCGGCGTCGGCGCGGGTGGGGCCGACAGCGACCGCGAAACCCTGGTCGCTCTCGACCAGTGCCCCGCATCCGTTGCCCCACCAGGTCACGATGCGGCAGTCGTCGGCACCGCAGTTGGCGATGGCCTCCGCCTCGGCGTCCTCGCGGCTCGGCGCGTTCACCCCGACGCCGAAGACCCATTCCTGGTTGCTCACCGCGTAGGCCGCGTACAGGTTGTCGGCCTTCGCCGCGCCCGCCCCGAAGACCGATCCGGCCGCAAGGCCGAGCATCGCGACGGCGAGACCGGCCTTACCCATGAAACTCATACGTGCAATCTCCTCTGGAAAAATGCCCCGAAACCGGAGCACCGAGATCATCGCCGATTATCGGCCGCAGGCCAACCCGATTGTCACGCGAGCACCGGCCGGTCGGGCCGGTCCGGTCGCCGGATATCGCAGTCCGAAATCCTCGCTGTGAAAACGAAAAACCCGGATCCTTACCGGATCCGGGCTTTCGCGAGGCGTGATCAGACGGTGAAGCCGAGAGCGCGCAACTGTTCGCGCCCGTCGTCGGTGATCTTGTCCGGGCCCCACGGGGGCATCCAGACCCAATTGATCTTCAGATCCTCCACCAGTCCGCTACGCACCAGCGCGTTGCGGGACTGGTCCTCGATGACATCGGTCAGCGGGCAGGCCGCCGAGGTCAGCGTCATGTCGAGGGTCGCGACATTGTCGTCGTCGACGGACATGCCGTAGACGAGGCCGAGGTCGACGACATTGATCCCGAGTTCGGGGTCGACCACATCGCGCATGGCCTCCTCCAGATCCTCCAGGTGCTGGATCTGTTCGGCGGTCAGCTCCACCTCGGCGGGTGCGGCACCGGTGGTCTCGGCGGGTGTCTCACTCATCACGCTTCCCCATTTCCCATGGCAGGCTTGGCATCCTCGGCCGAGGCGATCTGCACGACGGCGTCCTTGAACGCCATCCACCCCAGCAGTGCGCACTTCACGCGCGCCGGGTACTTGGCGACGCCCGCGAGTGCGATGCCGTCGCCGATCATGTCCTCGTCGCCCTCGACGGTGCCGCGACTGGAGATCATCTCGCTGTAGGAGTCGACGACCTTCAGTGCCTGCTGCACCGGCAGCCCGATCACCTGATCGGTGAGGATCGAGGTGGCGGCCTGGCTGATCGAGCAGCCCTGACCGTCGTAGGAGACGTCGGCGACCTCACCGGCGTCGTCGATGTGCACGCGCAGGGTCACCTCGTCACCGCAGGTGGGGTTCACGTGGTGAACTTCGGCGCCGAACGGCTCCCGCAGCCCGCGGTGGTGCGGGTGCTTGTAGTGGTCCAGGATCACTTCCTGGTACATCTGCTCCATGCGCATGATCTATGCAACTCCGAAGAAGCTCTGAGCCTTCCGCACGGCCTGCACCAGCGCGTCGACCTCGTCGAGGGTGTTGTACACGGCGAACGACGCCCGTGCGGTCGCCGCGACACCGAACCGGCGGTGCAACGGCCAGGCGCAGTGGTGCCCGACCCGGATGGCGACCCCCTGGTCGTCGAGGATCTGGCCCACGTCGTGGGCGTGGATCCCGTCGACCACGAACGCCACCGCGCCACCGCGGTCCACGTTCTCGGTGGGGCCGATGATCCGCACGCCCTCGATCCCGCGCAGACCATCGAGTGCGGCGCCGGTGAGCGCGTGCTCGTGCGCGGCGACCGCGTCCATGCCGAGGTCTTCCAGATAGCGCACCGCGGCGGCCAGTCCGACGACCTGCGAGGTCATCGGCGTGCCCGCCTCGAAGCGCTGCGGCGGCGGCGCGTAGGTGGTCTGCTCCATGGTGACGGTCTCGATCATCGACCCACCGGTGATGAACGGCGGGGTCTCCTCGAGCAGAACCCGACGGCCCCACAGTCCGCCCACACCCATCGGGCCGAGCATCTTGTGCCCGGAGAACGCGGCGAAGTCGACGCCGAGCTCCCGGAAGTTCACCGCCATGTGCGGCACCGACTGGCAGGCGTCGAGCACGACGAGCGCGCCGACGTCCTTTGCCCGGCGGACCAATTCGGCCACCGGGGCCACCGCGCCGGTCACGTTCGACTGGTGGGTGAAAGCGAGAACCCTTGTCGCGGACGACAGTTCGAGCGAATCCAGATCGATGCGGCCGTCGTCGGTGCTGCCGTACCACTTCAGGGTGGCACCGGTGCGGCGCGCGAGTTCCTGCCACGGCACGAGGTTCGCGTGATGCTCGAGTTCGGTGATCACGATCTCGTCGCCGGGGCCGACGTGATGCGGGAACCGGTCGTCACCGAAGGCGTTGGCCACCAGATTCAGCGATTCGGTCGCGTTCTTGGTGAACACGATCTCCCCGGCATCGGCACCGACGAAGCGCGCGATGGCGACACGCGCGTCCTCGTAGGAGTCGGTCGCCTCCTCCGCCAGCTGGTGGGCGCCGCGGTGCACCGCCGAGTTGCGGGTGAGCAGGAAGTCACGCTCGGCGTCCAGCACCTGCAAGGGACGCTGCGCGGTCGCACCGGAATCCAGGTACACCAACGGTTTCCCGTCCCGGACCGTGCGGTTCAGGATCGGGAAGTCGGCCCGGATCCGGGCGACGTCGAGGGCGGGCCCCGAGACGGACACAGCGGTCATGGTTGTCAGGCTCCAGCGGTCGCGGAGGTGAAGCGCACGTAGCCGTTCGCGTCGAGTTCCTCGGCGAGCTCGGAGCCGCCCTCGGCGACGATCTTGCCGCCCACGAACACGTGCACGAAGTCGGGCTGGATGTAGCGCAGGATGCGGGTGTAGTGCGTGATCAGCAGCACGCCGCCGTTCTCGCGCTCCTTGTACTTGTTGACGCCCTCGGAGACGATGCGCAGCGCGTCGACGTCCAGACCCGAGTCGGTCTCGTCCAGGATCGCGATCTTCGGCTTGAGCAGACCGAGCTGCAGCACCTCGTGGCGCTTCTTCTCGCCACCGGAGAAGCCCTCGTTCACCGAGCGGTCGGCGAAGGCGGCGTCGATGTCGAGCTCGGCCATCGATTCCTTCACCTCCTTGACCCAGGTGCGCAGCTTCGGCGCCTCACCGCGCACGGCGGTGGCGGCGGTGCGCAGGAAGTTCGACATCGAGACACCGGGGACCTCGACCGGGTACTGCATGGCCAGGAACAGGCCGGCGCGGGCGCGCTCGTCGACCGACATCTCCAGCACGTCCTCACCGTCGAGGGTGATGGTGCCCTGGGTGACGGTGTACTTGGGGTGACCGGCGATCACGTAGGACAGCGTGGACTTGCCCGAGCCGTTGGGGCCCATGATGGCGTGGGTCTCGCCGGAGCGCACGGTCAGGTTCACGCCGTTGAGGATCTTCTTGGACTCACCCTCGGGGGTGGTGATCTCGGCGTGCAGGTCCTTGATTTCCAAGGTGGTCATCGAATTCGGATTCCTTCGTGGGGAGTGTGAGGGGTGTCAGATACCGACAGTGGCGAGCTCGGCCTCGATGGCCGCCTCGAGCCGCTCCCGGACCTCGGGAACCGTGATCTTCTGGATGATCTCGTGGAAGAAGCCGCGCACCACCAGGCGGCGGGCGACGTCCTCCGGGATACCGCGAGCACGCAGGTAGAACAGCTGCTCGTCGTCGAATCGGCCGGTGGCACTGGCGTGTCCGGCACCGGCGATCTCGCCGGTCTCGATCTCCAGGTTCGGCACCGAGTCGGCGCGCGCGCCGTCGGTGAGCACCAGGTTGCGGTTGGCCTCGTAGGTGTCGGTGCCCTCGGCGGCCGCGCGGATCAGCACATCGCCGACCCACACGGTGCGGGCATCACCCTTGGGCGAGGCCGGATCACCCTGCAGCGCACCCTTGTACAGCACGTTGGACTTGCAGTTGGGCTCGGCGTGATCGACCAGCAGGCGCTGCTCGAAGTGCTCGCCCGCGTCGGCGAAATACAGGCCGAACAGCTCGGCCTCGCCGCCGGGACCCGCGTAGCGCACGGTGCCGGTGAGCCGGACCAGATCGCCGCCGAGGGTGGCGGCGAAGTGGCGCACGGTGGCGTCACGGCCCAGCTTCAGGTGGTGCGCGGTGGCGTGCACGGCGTCTTCGTGCCATTCCTGGACCGCGACGACGGTCAGCTTGGCGCTGTCCCCGAGCACGAATTCGACATTCTCGGCGTAGGTTCCGCTGCCGCGCTGGTCGATGACCACGGTGGCGGCAGCGAAGTTGCCCAGCCGGATCTGCAGGTGGCCGTAAGCGGTCTTGCCCTCGCCGGGGCCGGTGACGGTGATCGTCACCGGCTCGGCGACCTCGGTCTCCGCGCCGACCGACACCACGGTGGCCGACTCGAAACCCGAGTAGGCCTGGGCGGCGACCCGATCGGCGGGCGTGCCCGCCTGACCGAGACGCGCGTCGGAGCGGTCGACGGTCTCGACGGTGACACCCTCGACCGAGGTGACCTCCACAGTCGGCACGCCGTCACGGACGGCGGTGCCGTCGTGCAGTCCACGCAGACGGCGCAGCGGGGTGAACCGCCACTCCTCGTCGCGCCCCGACGGGACCTCGAAGGCGTTCACATCGAACGAGGTGAACACCTCGCCCTTGTTGATCGCCGGAATGCGAGCCTCGGCGGCCTCGGCAACGTTGTCCACGGCCATCAGCCGACGGCTCCTTCCATCTGCAGTTCGATCAGGCGGTTCAGCTCGAGGGCGTACTCCATCGGCAGTTCCTTGGCGATGGGCTCGACGAAGCCGCGCACCACCATCGCCATCGCCTCGTCCTCGGTGAGACCGCGGCTCATCAGGTAGAACAGCTGGTCCTCGGAGACCTTGGAGACCGTCGCCTCGTGGCCCATGGTCACGTCGTCCTCGCGGATGTCGACGTAGGGGTAGGTGTCGGAGCGGCTGATCGTGTCGACCAGCAGCGCGTCACACTTCACCGTCGACTTGGAGCCGTGGGCACCCTTGTTCACCTGGACCAGACCGCGGTACGACGCGCGACCGCCGCCGCGCGCCACCGACTTCGACACGATGGTCGAGGAGGTGTGCGGGGCCAGGTGCAGCATCTTGGCACCGGTGTCCTGGTGCTGGCCGACGCCGGCGAACGCGACCGAGAGCACCTCGCCGTGCGCGTGCTCGCCGGTCATCCAGACCGCCGGGTACTTCATGGTGACCTTGGAGCCGATGTTGCCGTCGACCCACTCCATGGTGGCGCCCGCTTCGGCCTTGGCCCGCTTGGTGACCAGGTTGTAGACGTTGTTGGACCAGTTCTGGATGGTCGTGTAGCGGCAGCGGCCGCCCTTCTTCACGATGATCTCCACGACCGCGGAGTGCAGCGAGTCGGACTTGTAGATCGGCGCGGTGCAGCCCTCGACGTAGTGCACGTAGGCACCCTCGTCGACGATGATCAGGGTGCGCTCGAACTGGCCCATGTTCTCGGTGTTGATCCGGAAGTAGGCCTGCAGCGGGATGTCGACGTGCACGCCCGGCGGCACGTAGATGAACGAGCCACCCGACCACACGGCGGTGTTGAGCGCGGAGAACTTGTTGTCGCCGGCGGGGATCACCGAGCCGAAGTACTCCTGGAAGATCTCCGGGTGCTCCTTGAGCGCGGTGTCGGTGTCGAGGAAGATGACGCCTTGGGACTCCAGATCCTCACGGATGGAGTGGTAGACGACCTCGGACTCGTACTGCGCGGCGACACCGGAGACCAGGCGCTGCTTCTCCGCCTCCGGGATGCCCAGCTTGTCGTAGGTGTTCTTGATGTCCTCGGGCAGGTCTTCCCAGCTCTCGGCCTGCTTCTCCGACGAGCGCACGAAGTACTTGATGTTGTCGAAGTCGATGCCGTCGAGGTTGGAGCCCCAGCCAGGCATGGGCTTGCGGTCGAAGATGCGCAGCGCCTTGAGGCGGATGTCGAGCATCCACTCGGGCTCGTTCTTCTTGGCCGAGATGTCGCGAACGACAGCTTCCGACAGGCCGCGTTGGGCGCTGGCGCCGGCCTCGTCCGAGTCGGCCCAGCCGTAACCGTAGTTGCCCAGCGAGGCGATGGTCTCGTCCTGGGTCAGCGGTTGCACCTGGTCGGTGGTCGTCGTCATTCGGCACTCCTTCCGGAGTCGTTCGTTCGTCCCGCCGCGGGCTGTGCGGCGGATGGGGTTGACGCGTTCGTGGGGCGCGCGATCAGCGGTACATGGGTGGTGCAGGCGCAATCGCCGTTGGCGATGGTCGCAAGTCGCTGCACGTGGGTGCCGAGCAGGTCCCGGAAAGCGTCCAGTTCGGCATCGCACAACTGCGGGAATTCCTCGGCCACGTGGGCCACCGGGCAGTGGTGCTGGCAGATCTGCACACCGGCGCCGACCTGGCGGGTGGTGGCGGCGAAGCCGGCGTCGGCGAAGGCTTCCGCGATCTCCTCGACCTTGGCCTCGATCTCGGGCGCGGTGTGCCCGGCGACGGGCTCGATGCCGTCGACGATGGTGCGGACCCGCTTTCGCGCGAACTCCGCGATCGCGGCGTCGCCGCCGATCTCGCCGAGCTGACGGATCGCCGCCCCGGCCAGATCGTCGTAGGCGTGCCCGAGTGTGCCGCGTCCGGCCGCGGTCAGCTGATACTGCTTGGCCGGGCGGCCCCGGCCCTTCTGCTGCCACGGCGCCGACCGGCTCGCCCGCGCCTGACCGGAGTCGATGAGCGCGTCGAGATGCCTGCGCACCCCGGCGGGCGCGAGCCCGAGTGCCGCGCTGATCGCGGTGGCGGTGATCGGACCCTCTTCGAGCAGCAACTGGACGATCGCCGCCCTGGTCTGGCCCTCGTGCCCGGTCACCGCAGGACCAGCGGACGGCCGGGCGCCGGTCGTCTTACGACCGGTCCCGTCCACGTCTGTCCGCAAACCCACGGTTTTCACAACACAAGTGTGGCGGAATTCGTTCCCTAAATCTAATAAGGGTCCCCTGACAAAGGGTGGCCTGACCTGCGAGGAAGATCGTCGCGAAAGCCACCGCCCGGACAAAACCCCAGGTGCGGGCCACACAGTCCAACGGTCCACCCCGACTGGGGGTGACCCATCGCACACCCCTCGCCGCCGATGCCGGTGCCGGTGCCGGGGATACGACGTATGGCAAAATCTCGGTCAGCCGACCGAAAAGGAGGGGCGCGGCGATGGTCTATGTCGACGCCGAGGTTCGCCGAGGACAATTGGTGTCCGCCGCCCGGGCCGTCCTCGCGCGCAACGGCGTGGCCAAGACAACCCTGCGGGCGGTGGCCGCGGAGGCCGGGGTACCACTCGGGACGATGCAGTACGTCTTTCCCGCCAAGGAGCAGCTGCTGCGCGCGGTCATCGAGGACGTCGTCGGCGAGATCGCCCGGGTGCTCGAGGAATCCGCCGACCTGCACCGCGGCTTGGCGCACGCGATCCGCCAGGGACTCATGTCCTTCTGGTCCCAGCTCGTCGCCGGTCATGCCGGCGAACAGCTCATGCAGTACGAGCTCACCACCTACGCGCTGCGCACCGCGGGCCAGGAGAGCCTGGCCCGCTGGCAGTACGAGCGGTACACCGGCATCGTCGCGGACTGGTGCAGGCACGCCGCCGACAGCGCCGGGGAGACCTCCGCCGTGCCCTTCGATCGCCTGGGGCGCGTCATCGTCGCCTGCGTGGACGGGCTCATCCTCCAGCACGCCAGCGACCCCGACACCGCTCGGTCGAACGGCGACCTGGGCACGATGATCGACATGGTCATCGGCATCACCGGCGTCGGACCCGAACAGGCCTCCTGATCCCCCTTGCCCAGCACCGCGACCACACGGTACTTTGATCTCAGTCATACGACCGACTTGAACCGAGGTTCGAACGATGCCCGATATCGACGTGATCGTGGTGGGAGCCGGTCTGGCCGGCCTGAGCGCGGCCCGCGCCCTGATCGCCGCGGGCAGATCCGTGGTGGTGCTCGAGGCCAGAGACCGGGTGGGTGGCCGCACCGAGGGCGGGACCCTCGAAGGCCACCCGATCGAGCTCGGCGGCACCTGGATCGGCGAAGGTCACACCGAGATGTACCGGCTGGTCGCCGAACTCGGCCTCGAAACCTTCCCGACCTGGAACCACGGCGGCAAGCTCCTGCTCGAGCTCGGCGGCAGGCAGACGCTGCTCGATTCACACCGGGGCGCGACGCCGAAGCTCAATCCGATCGCCCTTGCCGATCTCGTCCAGGGACTGGCCCGCTACGGCAGGCTCGCGCGCGGCGTCGACATCGAGCGTCCGTGGACTCATCCCGACGCCGCGCGACTGGACGGGCAGACCTTCGAGTCGTGGATCCGCCGCACCCTGAAGACCCCGACCGGCCGTTCGTACTTCCGCGTGCTCGCCGAGGCCATCTACTCGGCGGATTCCGCGGATCTCTCGCTGCTGCACACGCTCTTCTACACGAGCAGCAACGGCGATCTGGAGACCTTGGCGTCCACCGACCGTGGTGCCCAGCAGGACCGCGTCGTCGGCGGTTCGGCGCTCGTCTCGCAGCTCCTCGCCGAAGGTGTGGACGTGCGCTTCGCTTCGCCCGTCGCCCGCATCGCCCAGACCGGCGACGACGTCACGGTCGGCACGCGCGGCGGCGAATCCCACACGGCCCGGCGCGTGCTCGTCACGCTGCCACCGACGCTCGCCGGGCGCCTCGACTACCACCCCATTCTGCCCGCGGGCCGGGACCAGCTCACCCAGCGAGTGCCGGCCGGGACGGTCGTCAAATGCTTCGCCGCCTACCCGACGCCGTTCTGGCGCGAGCGCGGTCTCAACGGTCAGGCCATCGGGGACCACGGCCCGGTCAAGATCACCTTCGACGTGTCGCCGCCGGGCGCGGAAGCCGGCATCCTGATCGGCTTCGTCGAAGCGGGCGAGGCCCGCCGCTGGCAACGTCTCCCCGACGACCAGCGGCGCGCCGCCGTCATCGACTGCTTCGTGCGCTACTTCGGGAGCGACGCGGCCAGCCCCCTCTCCTACGTCGAAAAAGACTGGAGTGCCGAGGAATTCACCCGCGGCTGCTATGGCGCGGGCTTCGGTCCCGGCGTGTGGACGAACTACGGACCGATCCTGCGCGAACCGGTGGGACGGATTCACTGGGCAGGCGCGGAGTACGCCACCGAGTGGAGCGGATACATGGAGGGCGCGGTGCGGTCGGGTCGGCGGACCGCGGCGGAGATCCTCGCCGAGCCGGCCTGACCGAGCCGCGCCGCCGGCTCCCTCGGACATGGCGTGCCCTCGCCCATCGACCGGGTGTGCCGATCGAGCCGACGCTGGTCCCGCGGCGGCGGTTCGTGACACCATGTCCGGGAATCCGATTCATGTGGGGGGACCATCGTGCAACGACTGTTGCTCGCCGTCGCGGTACTCGTCGCCGTCGTCGCCTGCGGGCCCGCGGAGTCTCCGGCGCCGTACTGGACCGTGGAGGCCACGACGGACGCAGAGGCCTTCGAGATGTTGCGGCGGGCAGCCGCGGTCGAGCCGTGCGCCCTGCTGCCACGGACCGAACTCGCCGAGCTGGGTGAGCCAGGACCGGACCAGGTACGGCGGCCCGATGCCTGCGAAGTGGCGGTGGCCGGCCGGCACGGCCGATCGACCGTCACTGTGATCGTCGTGGCCGGTACGTTCGACGGCGCGTGGGGTGTCGTCCCCGACGACGCCACCACCACGATCGTCGACGGTGCCGCGATCACCACCGTCGAGGATCGTGACATGCGCCGTGAGCGCTCGATCCCCGATGGCGACCGGACCTGCCGGGTCGACGTGAAGTATCCGGCGGCCGCCGGATACACCGTGAGCGTGGCCATGCCCGCGGGCAGCGATCCCTGTCCGCGAGCCGAACGTCTGGCGCTGGCCGCCATGGCTCGATGGCTCGAGCAGCCTCCGCATGGCACCACACCGGGCCTGCCACGCAGCATCCTGGCCGGTATCGATCCCTGTGCCGTCCCTGCCGCGCTGGGTGCGACCATCCGTGCCGACGAGCAACAACTCGGCGCCTGCTCGTTCCGGCTCGACGGGACACACACCGCGATCCTTTTCGACCATTTCCCCGAGGCGAGCTTCGCCGATGGACCGCACGACGAGCGTGGCCGCTATGTCCTTCCGGACGGCCCCGCGCTGATGAAGGCGCAGCTCGGCCCTGCGTTCACCACCGACGAGGAGAACCGCCCGATCGTGCCTGCGGCCGTGGTCAGCGGCGACACCCCCGTCGCGCACCGGGTGATGAACGCGGTCATCGATCACTTCCGCTGATCCGCCGTCGCGCCCGTCCCTGGGGTCGGGCGTTCTGGCACGATGAAAGAGTGTCTAACCCATTGACGGCCACGTGTGTCCGCCATCCTGATCGCCCTACCGGACTCGCGTGTACGCGGTGCGGCAGGCCCGCGTGTCCCGAGTGCCTGCGGTCGGCGTCGGTCGGGCAGCACTGCGTCGACTGTGTCCGGCAGGGGCAGCGGGAGGTACGGCCGGTGCGCACGGTCGGGGGCGCGCGGGCCGTGGATATGGCGGCACCGTATGTGACCTATGGCTTGATCGCGGTGAACGTGCTGGTCTATGTGATCACGGCGGCGCAGGCGGGCAGCCCGATGGACAACTATCGCGGCTCGGCGCTGTTCCGGGAGTTCGTCCTCGTGCCGCTGCTCGTGGCCGACGGCGAGTGGTGGCGGCTGCTCGGATCGGGGTTCCTGCACTACGGCGCGATCCACCTGCTGGTCAACATGTTCGCGCTGTACATCGTCGGCCGTGACCTCGAGCGGGTGCTCGGCCGGGTGCGGTTCGCCGGGGTCTATCTGGTGTCCCTGCTCGGCGGTTCCGCCGCGGTGATGGCACTGTCGGACTCGATCACCATGACCGCGGGTGCCTCCGGCGCCGTGTACGGCCTGTTCGGCGCGGTCACCGTGACCTTGATCCGGCTGCGGCAGAGCCCGACGCCGATGCTGGTCGTGATCGGCGTCAACGTGCTGATCAGCTTCTCGCTGCCCGGTATCTCGCTGTGGGGCCACCTCGGTGGGCTGACCGCGGGCACCCTCGCCGCGCTCGGCATCCTGTTCGCCCCCGGCTGGCTGTCGGCCCGGTCCCCGGAGGCGGCGGCGCGCATCGGCTGGGCAGCGCTGGCCGCGATCGCGGTCGCGTGCCTTGCCGTCACCTTCGCGGCGACCATGCTGGTCCGCGACGACATTCCGCGGTTCCCGGTCCGGGTGGCCGCCCCGTCGGCGAGCACCGGCGAGATGAACCATCAGCACATTGCGCTCTCGCGCACGATGGAGCCGCACGTCGGCATGAGCGAGCCTCGCTAGCGGGCGGCGCGGCCAACGGGCACGGATCACACTAGGCTCGCTCCTCGTGGCGGTACTGGAGGGCGCGACGCGCAAGATATCGGCGTTCGGCAGGCGGGCGCTCGGCTTCGACGTGCCCGCACCCGATCACACGGTCGCGGCCTTGCACCGCGACGAGACCGAGGTGCCCGGTCTCGACAAGCGCGAACGCGCCCAGCTGGACCGGATCCGGCTGATGGGCGCCACCGGCGCCGTGCTGATGGCGATCGCGGCGCTGGGCATCGGCGCCCAGCCGGTGCATCAGAACCCGGTGTCGGGGATGCGGGTACTCGGCATCTTCGCCCGCGCGCACACCGGGTCACTGGCGATGTGCATGTTCGGCACCGTGCTGGTGATCGGTGCTTGGCTGCTACTCGGCCGGTTCGCGATCGGTGGGTTGGCAGGCTCCCCGGTGCACCGGCTGACCCGCTCGCAACTGGACCGCACGCTGCTGCTGTGGATCATCCCGCTCAGCGTGGCACCGCCGATGTTCAGCAACGATGTCTACTCCTATCTGGCACAGAGCGAGATCGCCGCCCGCGGCATCGACCCGTACGAGGAAGGTCCGGTCGCGGGGCTCGGGATCGACAACGTCCTCACCAACAATGTGCCGACCATCTGGCGTGACACCCCCGCGCCCTATGGACCCCTCTTCCTCTGGATCGGCCGCGGGATCGCGGAGCTGACCGGGGACAACATCATCGCCGGGGTGTGGGTGCATCGCCTGCTCGCCCTGGCCGGGGTGGCGTTGATCGTGTGGGCGCTGCCCCGGCTGTCGGTGCGCTGCGGCGTGGCCCCGGTGAGCGCGCTGTGGCTCGGCGCCGCCAATCCGCTCGTGCTGTTCCACCTGGTCGGCGGTGTGCACAACGACGCGCTGATGCTGGGCCTGATGCTGGCGGGCATGGAGCTGATGCTGCGCGCCATCTACGGCGACGGCGGCAAACCCGACCGGTTGACCGGCGCGAACCCGATGCCGCTCGACGCCGCCGCGTACGGCCTGCTGATCGGCGGTGCGGTGCTGATCACGCTGTCGTCCTCGGTGAAACTCACCTCGATCATCGCGCTCGGCTTCGTCGGCATGGCGCTGGCCCGGCGCTGGGGCGGCGATCTGCGGGCGGTGCTGAAGTCGGCGCTGCTGCTCGGCGTGATCGCCGGGGCGACAACGCTGTTCGTGAGCTGGGCCAGCGGTCTCGGTTTCGGCTGGGTGTTCACGCTCAGCGTGGCCAACGCGGTCCGCAGCTGGATGTCACTGCCGACAGTCATCGGCATCATCACCGGATTCGGCGGCGTACTACTCGGCCTCGGTGACCACACGACCGCGCTGCTGTCGATCACCCGGCCGATCGCGGCGGCGGTCGCTGCCTTCATCACCCTGCGCATGCTGGTGGCCACCGGCACGGGCAGACTGCATCCGGTCGGCGCGCTCGGGGTGTCGCTCGGCGCGATAGTGCTGCTGTTCCCGGTGGTGCAGCCCTGGTATCTACTGTGGGCGATCGTGCCGCTGGCCGCGTGGGCCACCCAGCCGGTGTTCCGTATCCCCGCGGTCGCCTTCTCTGCGGTGGTCTCGCTGCTGGTGATGCCGCGCGGCGCGGAGTTCCAGGTCTTCCAGATCATCGGCGCCGCACTGGCTGCCGCGATCTGCTTCGCCCTGTTCTACGCCCTCACCCGGCACACCCTGCCCTGGCGCGCACAGGCGGGGGTGTCGGCTGGGTCACACGAGGGCAGCGCTTACCGTGTGACATCGTGAGAACACGCCCCGGACCTGCCGTCGCCGTCGACGGCGTGGTCAAGCGCTATGGCGCGACGACCGCGGTCGACGGCCTGCGCTTCGAGGTCGAACCGGCCCAGGTGTTCGCCCTGCTCGGCCCCAACGGCGCGGGCAAGACCACCACCGTCGAGATGTGCGAGGGCTTCGTCCGCCCGGACGCAGGCACCGTCCGCGTGCTCGGGCTCGATCCGATCGCCGACTCCGAACAGCTGCGCCCGCGCATCGGGGTGATGCTGCAGGGCGGCGGCGCGTATCCGGGCGCGCGGGCCGGGGAGATGCTGGAGCTGGTCGCCGCCTACTCCGCCGACCCGCTGGATCCGGCCTGGCTGCTGTCGACCCTCGGACTCGACAATCACCGCCGCACCCCGTACCGGCGGCTGTCCGGCGGCCAGCAGCAGCGCCTCGCCCTGGCCTGCGCGCTGGTCGGCAGGCCGGAGATCGTCTTCCTCGACGAGCCGACCGCCGGACTCGACGCCCAGGCCAGGCTGATCGTGTGGGAACTGATCGACGCGCTGCGCCGCGACGGGGTGAGCGTCGTCCTCACCACCCACCTGATGGACGAGGCCGAGCAGCTCGCCGACCACCTGGTGATCATCGATCACGGGGAGATCGTCGCCGCCGGCACGCCCGCCGAGGTCACCGCGCACGGCGCCGCGGGCCAGCTCCGGTTCTGCGCCCCACCGAAACTCGATGTGGCACTGCTCGGATCGGCTCTGCCGGAAGGGTTCTCGCCGCACGAGACCACACCGGGCACCTATCTGATCGAAGGCGAGATCACGCCGCAGGTGCTGGCGACGGTCACTGCCTGGTGCGCGCGGATGGACGTGCTCGCCACCGACATCCGCATCGATCAGCGCCGCCTCGAAGACGTCTTCCTCGAACTGACCGGACGGGACCTGCGCGGATGACCGAGACGACGGGCCGGTTCGCGCCCGGCACCTTCACCCCCGATCCGCGCCCAGCGAGCCGGTGGGCCATGCTCGCCGCGCAGACCGGCCTCGAGCTGAAACTGCTGCTGCGCAACGGCGAGCAGCTGCTGCTGACCATGTTCATCCCGATCACCCTGCTGGTCGGGCTCACCCTGCTGCCGTTCGGCGAGTTCGGCGAGCCGAGGGTGGACAAGGTGCTGCCGATGGTGATGATGACCGCGGTCATGTCGACCGCGTTCACCGGTCAGGCCATCGCGGTCGGCTTCGACCGCCGCTACGGCGCGCTCAAACGGCTCGGCGCCACTGCCCTGCCCCGCTGGGGCGTGATCGGGGGCAAGTGCGCGGCGGTACTGATCGTGGTGGTGCTGCAGGCGCTGTTGCTCGGGGCGATCGGCGCGGCGCTGGGCTGGCGGCCGGGGCCGGGTGGTCTCGCGCTCGGCGCCCTGGTGATCGCGCTCGGCACCGCCGCGTTCGCCGCGATGGGACTGCTGCTGGGCGGCACCCTCAAGGCCGAAGTGGTGCTCGCGCTGGCCAATATCGCCTGGTTCGTCCTGCTCGGTATCGCCAGCCTGGTGCTGGTCGGCGATTCGCTGCCGACGGCGCTGACCGTACTGGTGCGGCTGGTTCCCTCCGGCGCACTCGCGTTCGCGCTGGAAGCGGCGCTGTCCGGCGGCATCGACTGGCTCGGGGTCGCGGTGCTCGCGGCGTGGGGCGTGGTCGCAGGCGCGCTGGCGATCCGGCTGTTCCGGTTCAGCTGAGTGATCAACGACGCACGGTAGTAGCCCTGATATCGGCGGGGAAACTCCGGCCAGTACCATCGTGACGTGCTGTATCGCGCCTTCTTGCGACTCGTCGACCGGCTGCCGCTCCCCTCGCTGCGGGTGCAGCGGCTCATCGCCGTCGCGGTGATCCTCAGCCAGGCCGGCATCTCGGTGACCGGCGCCATCGTGCGCGTCACCGCGTCCGGCCTCGGCTGCCCCACCTGGCCGCAGTGCTTTCCCGGCAGCTTCACCCCCGTCGGGGTCTCGGAAGTGCCGGTGCTGCATCAGACCGTCGAGTTCGGCAACCGGCTGCTCACCTTCGTGGTGACGCTGTGCGCCGCCCTGATCGTGCTCGCCGTGGTGCGGGCGCGGCGCCGCAAGGAAGTACTCGTCTACGCGTGGCTGATGCCGGGCGGCACGGTCGTGCAGGCGATCATCGGTGGCATCACGGTGCGCACCGGGCTGCTGTGGTGGACTGTCGCGGTACACCTGCTGGCCTCGATGGTGATGGTGTGGCTGGCGGTGGTGCTCTACGCCAAGATCAACCAGCCAGACGACGGGATCGACACGGTGCAGGTCCCCGCGCCACTGCAGTGGCTGACCGCGCTGAGCGGCGTCGCGCTGGCGGGTGTGCTGATCGCGGGCACGCTGGTCACCGCCGCGGGGCCGCACGCGGGCGACAAGAGCATCGACCGGCCGGTCGCGCGGCTCGAGGTGGAGATCGTCACGCTGGTGCACCTGCACTCGCAGCTGCTCGTCGGATATCTGGCGCTACTGGTCGGCCTGGCGTTCGGGCTGTTCGCCGTGGGGATCACCCCGGCGATCCGTACCCGGCTGTTCGTGCTGCTCGGACTGGTGGTGTCACAGTCGCTGGTCGGCGTCGTCCAGTACTTCACCGATGTGCCCGCCGCGCTGGTCGCGATCCATGTCGGCGGCGCGGCGGCGTGTACGGCGGCGACCGCCGCGCTGTGGGCCTCGTTGCGGACCAGGGAGCGGGTCGACGCGCCCGCTCCGGTGGCTGTCGGGCACTGAGAATACGAAGAGCCCGCGATCACGGCCGATCGCGGGCTCGTGTCGTTCCGGTGTCAGGCGCCTGCGAACACGTCCGCGTTGCGGGCCTTCGGGAACCGGGTCTGCTTGGCGACCCAGCCCGCCATCTTCTGCCAATGTGTCGGCATGGTGGGGGTGGCCACGGAGACCAGTTCGCGGTTCCACTCGTCGGCCTCGGTGAGCCCGTCGATCCGCTCGACGATCGCCTTGGCGGTCGCCGGATCGGCCACCACCCGGTCGCCCATGATCCCGTCGGAGCCGACCAGCGTGATCCGCACACCCTGCTCGCCGACATACTGCAGTACCGCCGTCGCCGAACCACCGTGCGCGGCGACGAATGTGGCGATGGACTTCTCGACCTCGGCGGGCACCTTCACGGCGGCGGGGGCGTCGGTTGTACTCATGGCGGTGAGTTTACCGGCCGGTAGTCGGGCGTCCACCCCCGAGTGGGGTCGAACACGGGGTGTACAAAGGGGACTCATGCATGCGATTCAGGTTTCCGAGCACGGTGGGCCCGAGGTTCTGCGGTATGTCGAGATGGCTGATCCGGTACTCGGCCCGGGTCAGCTGCTGGTCGAGACACAGGGTGTGGGTGTCAACTACATCGACATCTACTTCCGGACCGGGCAGTATCCGCAGGCGACGCCGTACGTTCCCGGCTCGGAGGGCACCGGAGTGGTGGCTGCCGTCGGCGCGGAGGTCACCGAGTTCGCGGTCGGCGATCGGGTGGCCTGGGCGGCGGCGCCGGGCAGCTACGCGCAGCGGGTCGCGGTCGACGAGGCGGTCGCGGTACGGGTGCCCGACGGAGTCGAACCGACAGTCGCGGCGGCCGCGCTGCTGCAGGGCATGACCGCGCACTACCTGGTCGAATCGGTGTTCACGCCGGAGCCCGGCGATCCGGTCCTCATCCACGCGGGCGCGGGCGGGGTCGGTCTGGTGCTCACCCAACTGGCCGCCGCCAAGGGTGCGCGGGTGATCACCACGGTGTCCACCGACGACAAGGAGAAGCTGTCGCGCGCGGCGGGCGCCGCCGAGGTGCTGCGCTACGGTGACGACCTGGCCGACCGGGTCCGCGAGCTCACCGACGGGGCCGGGGTGGCCGCGGTGTACGACGGTGTCGGAGCGAGCACGTTCGAGGCGAGCCTCGCGTCCCTGCGCGTCCGCGGCACCCTCGCGCTGTTCGGGGCGGCCAGCGGCGCGGTCCCGCCGTTCGACCCCCAGCGGCTCAACCCGGCCGGTTCCCTCTGGCTGACCCGCCCGTCGCTGGGCGCCTACACCCGCGACCGCGCCGAATTCCTGTGGCGCGCCACCGATGTCTTCGACGGCATCGCCGCGGGCACCCTCAGCTTCCGGATCGGTGCGACCTATCCGCTCGCGGATGCGGCCGCGGCCCACCGGGATCTGGCCGGGCGCAAGACCACCGGCTCGATCGTGCTGCTTCCGTAGCGACCCGATTCGAGCGGGCGAGGCGTTCGCAGGCACCGGCGTTGCGGGCGCGCTCGCCGTGGCCGCAACGCCGTCCGCTGAGCGGAGTCCGCAGACAGGTGCGGCGGCCGGGCAATCCGCCCGGCCGCCGCTGTCAGCTCACGATAGGTTACAGCCCGACGAGGCTACCGAGGGTGGTCCAGCCGAGCACCGAGTCCACGGCGAGACCACAGAACACCACCGCCAGGTAGTTGTTCGACTGCAGGAACAACCGCAGCGGCTTCACCGATTCGCCGCGGCGCACCCCCGCGTAGAGCTGATGGGCCATCAGCAGGAACCAGGCACCCGCCACCAGAGCGACGGCCGCGTAGATGACGCCGGTCGCCGGAACGAGGGCCAGCGTGGCGAGCACGGTCAGCCAGGTGTAGACCACGATCTGCTTGGTGACGACCTGCTCGGTGGCGACCACCGGCAGCATCGGCACGCCCGCCGCGCGGTAGTCCTCCTTGTAGCGCATGGCCAGCGCCCAGGTATGCGGCGGAGTCCAGAAGAAGATCACCAGGAACAGCACGATCGCGGGCCAGCCGATGGTGCCGGTGACCGCCGACCAGCCGACCAGGGCGGGCATGCAGCCCGCGGCGCCGCCCCACACCACGTTCTGCGAGGTCCGGCGCTTGAGACCCTTGGTGTAGACGAAGACGTAGAACAGGATCGTGGCGACGACGAGCACACCACTGAGCAGGTTGGCCTGCCACCACAGCCAAGCGAAGGAGACGATGCCGAGGGTGACGCCGAAGACGAACGCGTGCGATGTCGGCACCGCGTCGCGAGCGAGTGGACGGCGCGCGGTCCGCTTCATCACCTTGTCGATATCGGCGTCGGCGACACAGTTGAGGGTGTTGGCGCTTGCCGCGCCGAGCCAGCCGCCGAACAGGGTGACCAGGATCAGCCGGAGGTCGACGTTGCCGCGGTCGGCCAGCAGCATGGTGGGGATGGTGGCCACCAGCAGCAGCTCGATGACCCGCGGCTTGGTGAGCGCGATGTAGGCCAGCGGCTTGCGCACGATCCTGGCGACGAGCCCGTCACCGGTGAGACGATCGGCGAGCGCCGTGGAGGAATTGTGCGCACCGCTACTACCCGGCTGGGGATCGATCCGCACTGTTTCTCCTCGCACGCTGTGCTTCGCATCCGGCATTGGAACGAGCAGCGCGCGGCTGCGGCGCGGCCACTACTACAGACGATGGTAGACCCACGCCGGTGCCGCTCCGCGCCAGGGCCCCGCCACCGTGGGCGCGGTCACGGCGGTCCCGGCCGCCCACGCGGCGGTGAACCGGCGCCGACGCGCAGGTGAACGACGACTTCGGCGTGCCGATGCCCGACGCGCCGGATCCGGCGACCGACACGGTGAGGACTGTCACCACCGCGCACTACACTCACAACCAGGGTTCGCGCCGGTCCGGGGAACACCCCCACTAGGGTATGGGTGTACATCGGTACGTACCCGAGGCCGCGTGCGGTCCACCCCACATCCAGCATCGCCGCTGCCATGTATCGCCGTCGACGAAACCTAGGTCAGGAGAACCACGGTCGTGTCAGTCACAGACGACATTCGCGCCCTCACCCAGCGGAACTACCCCAGCGACTGGACGGACCTCGACACCAAGGCCGTCGATACCGCCCGTGTCCTGGCCGCCGACGCGGTGCAGAAGGCGGGCAACGGGCATCCCGGCACCGCGATGAGCCTCGCGCCGGTCGCCTACACCCTCTTCCAGCGCACCATGCGCCACGATCCGGCCGAGCCGCGCTGGGTGGGTCGCGACCGCTTCGTACTGTCCTGTGGGCACTCCAGCCTCACCCTCTACATCCAGCTGTACCTGGCCGGGTTCGGCCTCGAGCTCACCGATCTCGAGCAGCTGCGCCAGTGGGACTCGCTCACCCCGGGCCACCCCGAGTTCCGGCACACCGACGGCGTCGAGATCACCACCGGCCCGCTGGGCCAGGGCCTGGCGTCCGCGGTCGGCATGGCGATGGCGGCCCGCCGCGAGCGCGGCCTCTACGATCCCGACGCGCCCGCGGGCACCAGCCCGTTCGACCACTTCGTCTACACCATCGCCTCCGACGGCGACCTGCAGGAGGGCGTCACCGCGGAGGCCTCCTCCATCGCGGGCACCCAGCAGCTCGGCAACCTGGTGGTGATCTACGACGACAACGAGATCTCCATCGAGGACGACACCGACATCGCCTTCACCGAGGACGTGGCCAAGCGCTACGAGGCCTACGGCTGGCACGTGCAGATCGTCGAGGGCGGCGAGGACGTCGTCGCGATCGAGGCCGCCATCGAGGCCGCCAAGGCCGAGACCGGCAAGCCGTCGATCATCATCCTGCGCACCATCATCGGCTTCCCCGCGCCGAACAAGATGAACACCGGCGGCGTGCACGGCGCGGCGCTGGGCGCCGACGAGGTAGCCGCCGTCAAGCAGGCCCTCGGCTTCGACCCCGAGAAGTCCTTCGACGTCGACCCCGCCGTCATCGAGCACACCCGCAGAGCGCTCGGCCGCGGCGCGGAGGCGAAGGCCAAGTGGCAGACCGACTTCGACGCCTGGGCCACGGCGAACCCGTCGAACAAGGCGCTGTTCGACCGCCTGCAGACCCGCGCGCTGCCGCAGGGCTGGACCGCGGCGCTGCCCACCTTCGAGACCGACCCGAAGGGCATGGCCACTCGCAAGGCCTCCGGCAAGTTCCTCGCCGCCGTCGCCGACGAGCTGCCCGAGCTGTGGGGTGGCTCGGCCGACCTGGCCGAGTCCAACAACACCACCATGCCGAGCCAGCCGAGCTTCGGCCCCGAGGCCATCTCCACCGGCATGTGGAAGGCGCAGCCCTACGGCCGCACCCTGCACTTCGGCATCCGTGAGCACGCCATGGGCTCGATCCTCAACGGCATCGCGCTGCACGGCCCGACCCGCCCCTACGGCGGCACCTTCCTGGTGTTCTCCGACTACATGCGCCCGGCCGTTCGGCTCGCCGCGCTGATGCGGGTGCCCGCCATCTACGTGTGGACCCACGACTCGATCGGTCTCGGCGAGGACGGCCCCACCCACCAGCCGATCGAGCACCTGGCCGCGCTGCGCGCGATCCCCGGCCTCAATGTGGTGCGCCCCGGCGACGCCAACGAGACCGTGCACGCCTGGCGCACCATCCTCGAGCGCGACTCCGACGAGCACACCTCGCACTTCTCGGTGCACGACACCCCGCACCAGGACGGCCCGTCCGCGCTGGCGCTGACCCGGCAGGATGTCCCGACCCTCGACGGCACCAGCTACGAAGGGGTCAAGAAGGGCGGCTACGTGCTGGCCGAGGCCTCCACCGGCACCCCGCAGGTGATCCTCATCGGCACCGGTTCCGAGCTCCAGCTCGCCGTGGCCGCGCGCACTACCCTGGAGGAGCAGGGCATCCCGACCCGGGTGGTCTCGATGCCGTGTGTGGAGTGGTTCGACGCGCAGGAGCAGGGCTACCGCGACGAGGTGCTGCCGCCGTCGGTGCGCGCGCGGGTCGTCGTGGAAGCGGGTATCGCGATGCCGTGGTACCGATTCGTCGGTGACGCCGGTGAGGTCGTCGGGATCGAGCACTTCGGCGCTTCGGCCAACTTCAAGAAGCTCTACCAGGAGTTCGGTATCACCGCCGATGCCGTCGTCGCCGCCGCGCTGCGGTCGACCGACAAGGTGAAGGGGTAAATCCAATGGCACAGAACGAGAAGCTCGCCGCACTCTCGGCCGCTGGGGTCTCGGTATGGCTCGACGACCTGTCCCGTGAGCGGATCGCGTCCGGCAACCTCGCCGACCTGATCGCGACCAGGAGCGTCGTCGGGGTCACCACGAACCCGAGCATCTTCCAGGCCGCGCTGAGCAAGGGCCACGACTACGACGGTCAGCTGAAGGAACTGGCGGGCCAGGGCGCCGACGCCGACGCCGCGATCCGCACCATGACCACCGACGACGTGCGCGCCGCCTGCGATGTGCTCGCCCCGGTGTTCGATGCCACCGGTGGCGTCGACGGCCGGGTCTCGATCGAGGTCGACCCGCGCTTCGCCTTCGACGCCGACAAGACCGTGGCCCAGGCGATCGAGCTGTGGAAGATCGTCGACCGCCCGAACCTGTTCATCAAGATCCCCGCCACCGAGGCGGGCCTGCCCGCCATCACCGCGGTGATCGCCGAGGGCATCAGTGTGAATGTCACGCTGATCTTCTCGGTGCCCCGCTACCGCGCGGTGATGGGCGCCTACCTCGACGGGCTGCGCAACGCCAAGATCGGCGGCCACGACCTGGCCAAGATCCATTCCGTCGCCTCGTTCTTCGTCTCCCGCGTCGACACCGAGATCGACAAGCGGCTGGAGGCGATCGGCACCCCGGAGGCGCTCGCGCTGCGCGGTAAGGCGGGCGTGGCCAACGCCCGGCTCGCCTACGCCGAGTACCAGGACGTGTTCGACGGTGGGGCGCACACCTCCACCTACAACCACCTGGCCGCCCAGGGCGGCAACCGGCAGCGACCGCTGTGGGCGTCCACCGGCGTGAAGAACCCGGACTACCCGGACACGCTGTACGTCACCGAGCTGGTCGGCCCGAACACCGTGAACACGCTGCCGGAGAAGACCCTGCAGGCCTTCGCCGATCACGGCGAGGTCCGCGGCGACACCCTGAGCGGCCATGCCGTCGAGGCGGCACAGGTCTTCGCCGAGCTGGCAGCGGTCGGCATCGACCTGACCGACGTGTTCGACCTGCTCGAGCGCGAAGGCGTCGACAAGTTCGAGTCCGCGTGGAACGAACTGCTCGAGGCGACCACCGCCGAACTGCGCACCGCGGCGGCAGGGGGCAACTGACCCGATGGCCGGCACAGCATCGACGGATCAGGCGGCGGGGCTGTGGCGCAACCCGCTGCGCGACGAACGAGACAAGCGGGTGCCCTTCATCGCGGGCCCGTGCTGCCTGGTGATCTTCGGCGTCACCGGAGATCTGTCCCGCAAGAAGCTGATGCCGGCCATCTACGACCTGGCGAACCAGGGGTTACTGCCCCCTGGTTTCTCCCTGGTCGGGTTCGCCCGGCGTGATTACGCCGACGAGGATTTCGCCGAGGTCGTCCTCGACGCGGTGAAAAACCACGCCCGCACACCCTTCCGCCAGGAGGTCTGGGACAATCTGGCCGAGGGCGTGCGGTTCGTGCAGGGCAGCTTCGACGACGACACCGCGTTCGCGAAGCTGGCGCAGACCCTGAGCACCCTCGACGCCACCCGCGGCACGAACGGCAATTACGCTTTCTACCTGTCGATTCCGCCGAACATGTTCCCGGTGGTGCTCGATCAGCTCTCCGAACATCACCTCGCCCAGCCCACCGGCGCCGCCACCGACGGTCACCTGCCGTGGCGGCGGGTGGTGATCGAGAAGCCGTTCGGTCACGACCTGCAGAGCGCGAAGGAACTCAACGCGCTGGTCAACCGGGTGTTCCCGGAGGAACAGGTCTTCCGCATCGACCACTACCTCGGCAAGGAGACGGTGCAGAACATCCTGGCGCTGCGCTTCGCCAACGAGTTGTTCGAGCCGATCTGGAACGCCAACTACGTCGACAGCGTGCAGATCACCATGGCCGAGGACATCGGTCTCGGCGGGCGCGCGGGCTACTACGACGGGATCGGTGCCGCGCGCGATGTCATCCAGAACCATCTGCTGCAGCTGCTCGCGCTGACGGTGATGGAGGAACCCACTTCCTTCGAGCCGCGCCAGCTCACCACCGAGAAGATCAAGGCGCTCTCGGCCACCAAACTCGTCGAACCGCTGGACGAGACGACCGCGCGCGGCCAGTACACCGAGGGTTGGCAGGGCAGCGAGCACGTCGTCGGCTTGCACGAGGAGGAGGGGTTCGATCCGCAGTCGCGGACCGAGACCTTCGCCGCGATCACCGTGCACGTGGAGAACCGCCGCTGGGCCGGTGTCCCGTTCTATCTCCGAACCGGAAAACGCCTCGGCCGCAGGGTGACCGAGATCGCGGTGGTCTTCAAACGCGCGCCGCACCTGCCGTTCGACCAGACGATGACCGAGGAGCTCGGGCAGAACGCCCTGGTCGTCCGGGTGCAGCCGGACGAGGGCATCACGTTGCGGTTCGGCTCCAAGGTGCCGGGTTCCGGGATGGAGGTGCGCGACGTGAACATGGACTTCAGCTACGGCGAGGCGTTCACCGAGTCGTCCCCGGAGGCCTACGAGCGGCTGATCCTGGACGTGCTGCTCGGGGTGCCGTCGCTGTTCCCGGTGAACGCGGAGGTCGAATTGTCCTGGCAGATCCTCGATCCCGTGCTCGAGCGCTGGGCAGCGGAGGGCAAACCCGAACCGTACGAGGCCGGCACATGGGGACCGAGTTCGGCCGATGAGATGCTCGCGCGCAGCGGGCGGGAATGGCGGCGCCCGTGATCGTCGACATGCCGGATACCGACACTGTCGAGGTCGGCAAGCGCATGGTGCAGCTGCGCGAGACCAACGGCGTCATCACCCAGGGCCGGGTGCTCACGCTGGTGGTGTGCACGCTGGATTCGTCCGAGGCCGAGGACGCGATCGACGCCGCCAACGATGCCAGCCGCGAACACCCGTGCCGGGTGATCGTGCTGGCCCGCGGTGATCGCGACGCCGAGACCAGGCTCGACGCCCAGATAAGAGTCGGTGGCGACGCGGGCGCGGCCGAGGTGATCGTGCTGCGGTTGCAGGGCCCGCTGGTGAATCACGAGAGCAGCATCGTCACGCCCTTCCTGTTGCCCGATACCCCGGTGGTGGCATGGTGGCCGCGGGGCGCGCCGGAGTTCCCGTCGCTGGATTCGGTGGGCAAGCTGGCCAAACGCCGGATCACCGACGCCACCTTCGCGCCCGATCCGCAGGCGGCGATCAAGAAGCGCCGCCACTCCTACGCCCCCGGTGACACCGATCTGGCGTGGAGCCGGATCACCTACTGGCGGGCGCTGCTTGCGGCGGCGCTGGACGAACCGCCGTTCGAATCGGTCACCTCGGTGACGGTGTCCGGGCTGGCCGGTGAGCCCGCGCTGGACACGCTGGCCGGCTGGCTGGCCGCCCGCCTCGACTGTCCCGTTGTCCGGAAGACGGGTGAGCTGCGGGTGGAGGTGCGCCGCGGCACGGATTCGATCGCGATCAGCCGCCCACAACTGGGCAGGACCGCAACGTTGACCCGCACCGGTGAACCCGACCAGCGAATCGCGCTGGCACGCCGGGAAACTCGCGACTGTCTCGCGGAGGAACTGCGCCGGCTCGACGCCGACGAGATCTACGCCGAGGCGCTCGCCGGAATCGAGAAGGTGACCTATGAGTGACCATATCGACGTGCACGACGAGCTCGGCGCGGAATTCCCCGCCACCACCATCGAGGTCCACGACGACGCCGACCTGCTCGCCGACGCGGCCGCCGAACGGTTCGTCGAGGTCCTGGTGGCGGCGCAGGCCGAGCGCGGCACCGCCTCGGTGTCGCTGACCGGCGGCAGCGACGGCATCCGGCTGCTGGAACGGGTGCGCGCGAATCCGGGCGATCTGGACTGGTCGCGGTTGTACGTGTACTGGGGCGACGAGCGGTTCGTCCCCGACGGCGACGCCGACCGCAACGAGCTGCAGGCCAGGCAGGCTCTGCTGGACCACGTGCCGCTGAACCCGGCGCACGTGTTCCCGATCGCCGCCTCCGACGGCACCTACGGTTCACCGGAAGCGGCGGCAGCGGCGTACGCCCAGCTCGTGCACGCCGAGCTCGACGAACGCGGCGAATTCGACCTGACCGTGCTCGGCATGGGCCCCGAAGGCCACATGAATTCACTGTTCCCGCACTCCCCCGCGGTCAGGGAGCAGACGGATTACGTTGTCGCGGTCCATGATTGCCCGAAGCCACCACCCACTCGGGTGAGCATGACGCTGCCCGCGGTGCACCGCTCCCGCCACGTCATGCTGGTGGTCAGCGGCGAGGGCAAGGCGGCCGCTGTCGCCGCCGCCGTCAACGGCGCGTCCCCCGACGACGTCCCCGCGGCGGGCGCGGTGGGCATCGAATCCACCACCTGGGTCATCGACGAGGCCGCGGCTGCCGATCTACTCCCGGACGACGAGTAGTCGCGGGTCTTTGGGCACGGCACCTCGCGTCGGCCGTTTTGCCCGGCAGCAGTGCCTCGCGCGCACGCCAGGGTGACCGCCGACCGCGCACGGTGTCTGGTGTCGGCGATGCGGTGGCCAGCTGCGGCGCGGTGGTGACCGGCACTATTGTCGACGACGTTCGACCGGGTGAAGGGTGAGCCCAGCATGATCCAGACCGAGACCGTGACGATTCCGGGCCAGGTGCACGGCTATCCGCAGGTGGCCTTCGGTGGCTACGTGGCCGGCTTGCTGGCCCGCCGGGTCGGAACCGGCACCACACGCGTCGACTTCCGGCGCGCCGTCCCGGTAGGCACCACGTTGCTGCTGCCCGCCGCCGAGCCGGGGCATGCCGTCCTCACCGACCGGGACGGCACGCTCCTGGTGCAGGCGGGGCCCGGTGTCCTCGACCTGAGCGCACCGCCCGCGCCGTCGTGGTCAGCGGCTCAGCGTGCCACCGCCGCTGCCATCGCGAGCCCGAAACGCCAGGTCACCGACTGCTTCGGTTGTGGTGTGGAGTGCGCGGACGGTCACGGTCTGCGGCTGTTCACCTGGCCGGTCCCGGATCGTCCGATCGTCGCGGGCGCCTGGATCCCCGATTCCGGTCTGGCCGATGCCCAGGGGGAACTGCCACCGGAGATCATCTGGTCGGCGCTCGACTGTCCCGGCGGATTCGCCGCCTGGGTGTTCCAGGACATGGCACTCGGCGCGGTCACCGCAGCCCTCACGGCGCGCGTTCGCAGGCCGGTTTTCGCGGGCGAACGGTATCTGGTGCACGGCTGGGCGATTCGCAGCGCGGGCCGCAAGCACACGGTCGGGGTCGCCGTGTCCACTCCGGGCGGGGAGCTGTGTGCCCTCGCCGAAGCACTGTGGGTCGCGCCCCGGGACGCGGCAGCGCAACCGCGCCCCGCGCGGCGGCACCCCGTGGCCGAGGTGTCCGGGCCGCAGGTCCACGCCGGCTGACTCCCGCGGTCCGAGTGCTCAGGGAGACACCGGCCGATCAGCCGGTACGGGTCGTTCGACGACCCCGCCGGTTTCGGTCGACGCGCGACGCCTGTTCGCGACAAGCCAGACGATGGCCGCCGCCAGCGCGGTCGGCAGGAAGCAGTACGGCAGGAATGCCACCTGCGGCTCCGGCAGCGCGGCGGTCGCAGGCCGACCGGCGAGCTCGTGCGCGAACAGCAGGGCCGCGCTCCACGTCAGCCCGCCGGTGCAGCCCCGCAGCACCGCACCACCGAGGGTGCGGTGCTGGCTACCCGCGGGGATCCCGCCGGCCACCGACACGACGGTCGCGGCGGTATAGGCCCACACGTTCACCCCGAGCAGCAGCCCGGTCAGCATGCCGGCGACGACCGCTCCACCCACCGATTCCCACCCCTGGCGGGACCGTGACATCTCATCGAAGTAGGCCATGGTGGCCGCTCCCTCTCGTTCGTCCGGTCGGCCCGCCGTTCGAGCACGGCGGCCGACTACTTCTCGACGGCCGTCAATTTCCCGGGATTGCGCACGCAATAGACCGCTGTCACCCGATCACCGCGGACCTCGACGGAGATCAGCTGGTCGAGCACCCCGTCGATCGACACCGCCACGGCCGGCATCTCGTTGTAGGTGCACGCGCGCAGACCGACCTCACCCATTCGGGCGCCCTTGATCAGCCAGCCGACCAGCAGGCGGGCCACCTTGCTCGCGCCGACCACAGGTCGTCGGCCCGCGTTCACCACGCCGCCGCCGTCGGCGAGGAACACCACCTCGGGTGCCAGCACGTCCATCAGTGCTTGAACATCGCCGGTCGCCGCCGCGATCGAGAACCGCCGCGCGACCGATTCGGCTTCGACCGGGGTCGCGATCCCGGTATGCGTGAGGTCGCGACGCGTACGCACGAGGTGCCGTGCGCGCTGGTTGAGCTTGCGCACGGCTTGCTCGGACCGGCCGACCGCGACGGCGATCTCCGGGTAACCGAAACCGAAAACCTCACGCAGCACGAACACCGCGCGCTGCGCCGGTGTCAGTGTCTCCAGGATCAGCAGCATCGCCGTGGTCACTGCCTCGCCGGTGAGTACGTGCGCACCGCCCTCCGCGCCGGTCGCCAGCGGTTCGGGTAGCCAGGGCCCCAGGTACTCCTCCCGCCGCCGAGCGGCGGCGCGCAATGCCCCGAGCGCCTGGCGAGTGACGATCTGCGCGAGATACGCCCGCGGGTTGGCTACCGTAGCGATGTCGACCGCACGCCAGCGAAGGTAACTGTCCTGGAGCACATCCTCGGCGTCGGAGACCGTACCGAGGATCTCGTAGGCGATCGAGAACAGCAACGGGCGATGCCGGGTGAACTCGTCGCCGGTGTCCGATGTCCCGGTCACTTCGGCCCGGATAGCCAGGAGTAGTCGGCGGTACGGGTGCTGTGTTTCGCGTAGCGCGACACGCGCTCCTTGAGCACGGCCGCGGGCCGCCCGGCAACGTAGAGCCGCCGTGTCGTGTCGTCCCTGCGGCTGAGTTGCACCAGCCCGTCGCGCCGCCCCAAGCTCAGGAATTGGGCGGTGTACCCCATGGAGTACGGCTCGGGGTCTTCGCCGGCGAGGATCCGTGCCAAGGTGTCGGCGGCATGCGCGCCTTGCGCGACGGCGGTCTCACAGCTCATCCGCGCACCAGGGACCGCCGCACAGTCACCGATGACGAACACGCGCGGGTCGCTCACGCTTCGAAGGTACTCGTCCACCACCGCGCGGCCCTCGGCGTTCACCGCGAGCCCGCTGCACGCCGCCAGGTCGGGAACGTGGGCCACGATCGCCCACAGGGTGAGGTCGGACGCGAGCTCGGCACCCGTCCGCAGGCACACGACACCCCCGAGCCGACCCGGACCGGGGCGTACCTGCGCGACCGTGTCCTCGACGACCTCGACCCGCAACCGCCGCAGACCGGCGTGCACTCGCCGCCGCCCGCCCTCCGACAGGGTCGCTCCGATCACTTCACCCACCAACCGCACACACAGATCGGGCCGCGCCTCGGCGATCTCGGCAGCCGTTTCGATGCCGGTCAACCCGCCCCCGACGACCGTCACGGTGCTCCCGGCCGGGAGTGCGGCCAGCGCGGACCGCGCCAGGTCCGCTCCCTCCCACGTCCCCACCGCGACGGTGCCCGGCAGTGCCTCGACCGTGCTGCCGACCGCGAGGAACAGGTAGTCGAAGGTCTCACTGCCGCCGTCACCGAGTGCGACACTGCCGTCGCCGACCTTGTCGACGGTCCCCAGCCGCGTCGTGATTCCCCGGGCCAGCATCGCACCGAGCGGCGTCGCGGCCGTACCCGTCGCGGCGACCTGCTCATGCAATCGCACTCGTTCGACGAAGTCCGTCCGCGGGTTGAGCACGGTGATCCGCGCGTCGCCGGTCTTCCGCGCGAGCCGGTTCGCCGCGATGGTCCCGGCGTAGCCCGCGCCTACCACTACAACCTTCATGTCTGCCTCCCACGGTGTCATCGAATCGACTATGGGATGCCGGCCGCCGACGGTCTGTGTCGCGCGGACGCGGTGACATGCGTCACGGTCAGCCGGAAGTCAGAGCGCAGGCCATGATGTCGCAGAATTCGGCGTAGCGCCCGCCGCGCGCGAGCAGTTCCTCGTGTGTGCCCGATTCGGCGACGCGGCCCTCGTCGAGGAAGACGACCCGATCCGCGGTCAGGACGGTGCGCAGCCGATGCGCGACCATGATCACGGTGCGGCCGCGCATCAGCCGCTCGATGCCCTCGTGTACGGCCGCTTCGTTGGCCGGGTCGAGCGCGGAGGTGACCTCGTCGAGCAGCACGATCGGCGCGTCTTTGAGCAGGGCGCGCGCGATCGAAACCCGTTGCCGCTCACCGCCCGAGAGCAGGGCACCGCCCTCGCCCACGGCGGTCGACCAGCCGCCGGGGAGCCGGTCGATCACCTCGTCCAGGCGGGCCGCGGTGGCGGCGGCGCGAATTTCGGGATCGGTGGCATCCGGCCTACCCAGGCGGATGTTGTCCTCGATGGTGCCGTCGAAGAGGTAGACGTCCTGGAAGACGATCGCGACCTGCGCCATCAACGTGGCGGTGCCGAGCTGACGCACGTCGACACCGCCGATCCGCACCGCACCAGCGGCCACGTCGTGGAAGCGGGCGAGCAGGTGCAGCAAGGTGCTCTTGCCCGCACCGGACGGTCCGACGATCGCGTACCTGGCGCCCTGGGGCACGGTGAGTGTCACGTCGTCGAGCACGGTGTGCGCGTCGGGCCGGAAGGTGACGGCGTCGAAGGCCACCTCGGAGCCCTGCGGCAGGAGCGGGTCGGCCGGTTCCGGCAGTGGTTCGGTGCGCAGCAGCGCGTCCAGCCGGACGAGCTGGGATCTGGCACTGCGCAGCTGCCCGCCGAGGTCGGCCAGCGACAGCAGCGGTTCGGCGCAACGGGCCGCCAGTACGAGGATCGCCAGCAACTCGGGTGCCCCGAGGCTGCCGCCGAGTGCGAAGTACACGCCGAACGCGAGCACGGCGGTGAACGCCGCCTGGACGACCAGGGTGAGGCCGACCATGCCGGGCAGTGCTGCCAGGACGGCGCGGCGGCCCGCCCGGTGGATGTCGCGCAGTGCGTCGTCGAGCAGGCCGTACCGTTCGGCGGTGCGGCCGCCGGCCCGCAGCACGGGCTGGGCCTGCAGATACTCGATCACCCGCCCGGTGGCCTGCTGGTCGCGGTGGTGACGTTCGGTGTCGGCGGCCGCCATCGCCCGCCCCGCGCCCGCCTGGATCGCGGCCACCAGCGGCACGGCCAGCAGCGCGGCCAGTCCGAGCCGCCAGTCGAACACCCCGATGACGACCACGATCGTGACCGGGGTGAGGGTGGCGGTGACGAACGGCGCCAGCAGGTGCGCGATCACCCCCATCGCCTCGAGCACGCCCCGGCTGGCCAGCGCGGACACCTCACCGATCCGCTGCGGCCCGAACCAGCCGATCGGCAGCCGGGCCAAATGGTCGCCGAGCCGGTGGTAGGTGCCGCGCAGCAGGGTGGTGCCCGCGCGGAAACCGGCGAGGTCGCCGAGATAGCGCAGCACCGCGTAGCCCGCGACGGCGCAGGCAAACGCGATCAGCCACGGCCAGGCGCGAGTGGGGTCGGCGCCGAGCAATTCCCGCAACACCGGGACCAGCAGCAGGTACGACAGCCCTTCCAGGACCGCGGCGACACTCATCAGCGCGACGGCGCGCCGGACCGGGCCCGCGTATTCGTGGCCGAGCACGCGCAGCAACAGGCGGATCATGACAGCTCACTTCCTCGATGGGTACGCCAGAACGCCGCGAAGGCGCCGTCGGCGGCCAGTAGTCGCGCGGGTTTCCCGCGCTCGACGATCACGCCGTCGTCGAGCAGGACGACGGTGTCGGCATCAGCGATGGTCTCGGGGCGGTGGGCGATCACCAGAATGGTGCGCTCGCCGCGCATCCGGGCCAAGGTCTGCCGCATGGCCTGTTCGGTCCGTGGGTCGGCGAAGGCGGTGGCCTCGTCGAGGACGAGGACCTGGGTATCGGCGAGCAGCGCGCGAGCCAGCGCGAGCCGCTGCGCCTCCCCGCCGGACAGTCCGGCCTGGTCGCCGAGCACCGTGTCGTAGCCGTGCGGCATGGCCGTGATCCGCTCGTGGATCCCGGCCAGCCGAGCCGCCTGGACCACCTGCGCGCGCTCGGCGTGCGGCACCGCGAGCGCGATGTTGTCGGCGACGGTGGCCCGCAGCAGCCGTACGTCCTGGAAGACGCACGAGACCGTCCGGTAGAGCTGGTCGCTGCCGATCGCACGCAGCTCGGCGCCGCCGAGGGTGATGCTGCCGTGCGCCGGGTCGAAGAATCGCAGCAGGAGCTGGGCGAGGGTGGATTTGCCGCCACCGGACGGTCCGGCCAGCGCCGTCACGGTGCCCGGCTCGAGCACCAGATCGACGCCGCGCAGCACCTCGTGGTCGCTGTCGTAGCCGAATCGCACGTCCCGCAGGACCACCCGGTGTCCACGCGGTGTCACCGGGCGGGCGGGTTCGGGCAGCGGTGCCACGGCGAGCACGTCCCGGATCCGCCCGACGGCGCGGCCCGCGGCCTGCAGATCGTCGAAGCCGTGCCCGAGCGCCGCGACCGGCGCGGTCAAGCCGAGCCCGAGCAGCAGGAAGGGCAGTAGATCGGCGGGCGCGAGTCCGCCGCGAGTGATCAGCGCGGTGCCGCCGATCAGCACGATCAGCAGCACGAACGGTGGCGCGAGGACCAGCTGCATGCCGGCGGCGATCGGCGCGAGCCCGCGCACCCAGCGCAGGAAGGTGTCGGCGAATTCGTCGGCGGCCGTGCGGAATCGGCGGTGCGCCCGGTCGCCGCCGCCGAACGCCTTGACCACCGCGATGCCCTGCACGAATTCCACGACGGCATCGGCGATCCGGCCCATCGCGGCATCGAACGCGCGTTGCTCGCGCTCGCGGGACGGGAGCATCAACAGCGGGACGAGCAGGATCGCCAGCAGCACCGGGATCAGCGTGATCAGGGTGAGCCGCCAGTCGACGGTGAGCAGGTAGACCAGCGAGACCAGTGGCACGACGAAGGCCGACACGAGTTCGCCGGGGGCGTGCGCGAGGAACGGATGCACCGCGCTCACGTCCTCCCCCACCACCTTGGCCAGCTCCCCGGTCCGGCGCCGGGCGAACCAGCCGATCGGCACGCGGCCGAGCTGCGCGGCGAGCAGCCGCCGGAACGACAGCTGGACGCGGCTGTCGATGAGGTGGCCGAGCCCGGACGAGGCGGCGGTGAACACCAGCCGAACCAGCAACCCGGCCGCGCCGACGAGCACGGCCGCCCACACCCGGTCGCTGTCGACCGGCCCGGGCGAGAGCAGCAACCGGCCCACCTCCACCACGGCCAGCAGCGGCGCCAACCCGGCCACCGCGCCGATGACCTGCAGGACCACCACGGCGGCGAAGCCGGGTGCGTGTGGGCGGAGCAGCGCCGCGAGTCCCGGTTGCCCGAGGTCGGGCGGCGCGGCCCGCTCGGCACGGTCGATGGTCGTCATTGCACACCCCAGTTCAGAAAGTCACTGTCTATAGCGAGTGACTGTACGACCCGCTTGTCAGACAGTCAATGTCTGAAGCGAGCGCCAATCTGTAGAGAGTCGATTGCTGCTACTCTGCGGACATGACCGGACTTCGCGAACGCTGGCGGCTCAAGGCCATGCACACCGTCCAGGAACGTGCCCTCGACCTGTTCGACGAGAAGGGCTTCGCCGCGGTAACCATCGACGAGATCGCGGCCGCCGCCGAGGTCTCGCCATCGACGGTCTACCGGCTCTTCGGCACCAAGGAGGGCATCATCGTCGCCGACGAATTCGACAATCTGAGTGACGCCGACCTCCACCGCGTCGTCGACGCCCGCGACCCCATCGGCAGCCTGCTCGCCTCGGTCCGCGCGTACGAATCCGCGCCTGCCGCCGCGACATCCGGCGCCACCGATCCGAGCCCGTGGCGCCGCAGCCTGCGCTATCACTTCACCGAGCCCTCGGTGCGCCGTGCCGCGTACGCCTCGGCGGACCGGACGAGCCAGCGGCTCACTCCGGTGCTCGCCGCGACCGGCCGATTCACCGAGGCGCAGGCCAGGGTGGCCACCAACGCGCTGATCTTCGGCTATCTGGCCGCCCTGGAGCAGTGGTTCCTCGACAGCGACGATCGCTCCGTCGCCGAGTACGTCGAGGACAGCCTGCGCCCGCTCCGGCCCCTCTGGCCGACCGGTGAACCCGCGAATTGACCGCTCACCGCGGTACGTTTCGATCTCGCCCGGACCGTCTGAGCGCCGACTACCTCGGCCGACGCCCGCCGAGCGCCTAGCATCGGAGTGCTGAACGAATCGACGGCGGGCGAGGAGTGGGTGCGATGACGCGGAGTTCGCTCGACCTGGACACGGCGTTCCGGACCGCGATGACCGGTCTGGCGGTGTACGCCCGATCCGAAGCCGTCCCCACCCTCACCGCCGCCGACGCGCTCGAGCTGTTCGAAGCCCAGGCCACCAGCAGACATCTCGATCTGGCCGCGCGGCGGCTCGGTGCGGCGGGCCAGGGATTCTACAGCATCGGCTCGTCCGGGCACGAGGGCAACGCTGCGGTCGCCGCCGCGCTGCGGGTCGACGATCCGGCGTTGCTGCACTACCGATCCGGGGCGTTCTTCGTGCAGCGGTGCTCGCGGATACCTGGCGCGAATCCGATCCGCGACATGCTCCTCGGCGTGGTCGCCGCGGCGGCCGATCCGATCTCCGGCGGCAGGCACAAGGTGTTCGGCAGCAAGGCCGCCTCGATCATTCCGCAGACCTCGACGATCGCCTCCCAGCTACCGCGCGCGGTCGGGCTCGCCTTCGCGCTCGAGCGGGCGGCGCGCCTCGGTGTCCGGTGTCCTTGGCCCGCCGACGCGGTGGTGGTGTGCAGTTTCGGGGACGCCTCGGCCAACCACTCCACCGCCGCGGGCGCCATCAACGCCGCGGTGCACGCCTCGCACCAGGAGGTGCCGATGCCGATCGTATTCGTCTGCGAGGACAACGGACTCGGCATCAGCGTGCCGACCCCACCGGACTGGATCGAGCGTGCCTACGGACCGCGGCCCGGCCTCACCTACCTGGCCGCCGACGGCTGTGATCTGCCCGACGTGCTCGGTGCCGCCGAGGACGCGGTCCAGCTGGCCCGCACCTGGCGAGTGCCGGTATTCCTGCATCTGCGGACCGTGCGCCTCGGCGGGCACGCGGGCTCCGATGTCGAGGCCGGTTACCGTGGCCCGGCCGAACTCGCCGCCGACCTGGCCCGCGACCCCCTGCTCGGTACCGCCCGCTACCTGCACACCACCGGCCTGGCCGAGGCACCCGAGCTGCTGGCGCGCTACGACCGCATCGGCGCCGTGGTGCGCGCGACGGCGGAAGAGGTGGTGCGTGAACCCCGGCTGGAATCCGCCGCCGCGGTCGTCGCGCCGCTCGCACCCGCCCATCCGCTCGCTGTCAGGGCGGATGTCCTCAGGACTGTCAGCGAGCAGTCGGCGCCGGACGCCACTCGCCCGGCCGCGGTCGACGCCGAGGCCGAGCACGTCGGAGCGTCGGTTGCCACAGGACCGGCAGGCGACGAGGCCGGCGCGACCACTCACCTGCCGACAGCCGGACCGCACCCGACCAGGACAGCAGCCGAGCGCGCGGCGCCGGAACCGGCCGCGGTGCACGTGGATCCGCTACCCCGACGTCCCGGGCCGGACGACCGTCGCGGGCAGGCCGTTGACCGGCGCACCTCGTCGCCGACCGGAAACGAACCCGCGATGACGCTGGCCCAGGCCATCAACCACACCCTCGGCGAGCTGCTCGCCAGGGACCGGGATGTACTGGTCTTCGGTGAGGATGTCGGCCGCAAGGGCGGCGTGTACGGCGTGACTAAGGGCTTGCGGAAGCGTTTCGGCGCCCGCCGGGTCTTCGACACACTGCTCGACGAACAAGCTGTTCTCGGCACCGCACTCGGTTCCGGGCTGGCCGGTTTCGTCCCGATCCCGGAGATCCAGTACCTCGCCTACGTGCACAATGCGGCCGATCAGATCCGCGGCGAGGCGGCGACGCTGTCGTTCTTCGCCAACGGGCAGTTCCGCAATCCGATGGTGGTGCGGATCGCCGGACTCGCTTACCAGAAGGGATTCGGCGGGCACTTCCACAACGACGATTCGCTGGCGGCGCTGCGCGACATCCCCGGTGTGGTGGTGGCGGTGCCTGCCCGCGCCGACGACGCGGCGGCCATGCTGCGCACCTGCGTGTCGGCGGCCAGGGTGGACGGGCGGGTCTGCCTGTTCGTCGAACCGATCGCGCTGTACCACACCAGGGATCTGTATCCCGGCGACGAATCCTGGCTTGCCGCACCGACATCCGCACACGTGCCGATCGGCAGCGCCCGCTGCTACGGCGACGGCACCGATCTCACCCTGGTCACCTTCGGCAACGGTGTGCCGATGTGTCTGCGCACCGCGGACCGGCTGGCCGCGGCGGGTGTCCGGGCCAGGGTGCTCGACCTGCGCTGGCTCGATCCGCTCCCGACCGCCGAGCTGCTCCGGCACGCCGAGGCGACCGGCCGGGTCCTCGTCGCCGATGAGACCCGCCGCAGCGGCGGGGTCTCCGAGTCGGTGTACGCGGCACTGATCGATGCGGGGTTCGACGGTGCGCTCGCCCGGGTCACCAGCGCGGACAGTTTCGTGCCGCTCGGCCCGGCCGCCGAGACGGTCCTGCTCAGCGAAACCGCGATCGAGACGGCGGCGCTGCGCGTGACGTCACCGATGCGCTGACCACGGCGATCCCGACCATGGTCGAGCACTGCCCCCGGCCGGTGACGATGCCGAACCGCCGACGGAAGGTCCGGGTCATTGCCGCCGTCAGGCGAACTTGATCTCCAGGCCGATGCCGAGGATCGCGATGAGCCAGACGATGCCGACGAAGATGGTGACCCGGTCGAGGTTCTTCTCGACGACGGTGGAGCCGGACAGGCTGGACTGGACGCCGCCACCGAAGAGGCTGGAAAGGCCGCCACCCTTGGCGCGGTGCAGCAGCACCAGCAGCACCAACAGCACGCTGGTGATCACAAGGAGGATATCGAGGAACAGCGACATGGCGTCCATCCTATGGGGTGCGCGCCCCGCCGGTCGAACCAGGCTCGACGGCGACCAGGTGGGAGACCGTCTCGGCACCGGCCGACCAGTGCGCGACAGTCTCCTCGATCTCCCGGTCGCGGGCGGTCAACCGCACCTGATGCTGATGCATGTGCTCGGCCCAGGAGCGCACAACGAAGGCCTCGACGAACCGGTCGACGACGCCGACATCCCGGTAGAGCCGCCATTCCATCGCACCCGTCCGCTGCCGCGACCGCCCGACCAGGGCCATGGACTCGGTGAACACCGCCACATCGGCGGGCGGCACATCGTAGCCGCGCATCACCAGCACCGGGCCGTCGGCCGGATCGGGTTCGACGACGAGCTGCGGTTCCGGCCAGAACGCGGCCGGGGACAGATCGATGTCCTCCACGTTGTGCCGGATCGGCCACCACGCGGTACTCACCGCGCACACCGCGAGCAGCGCGGCCGCGATGAGCAACGCGGTGACCGGCCCGTAGGCGCCGGCGACCAGACCCCACAGCAGCGAGCCGATCGCCTGCCCGCCCATGAAGACCAGCATGTAGACCGAAAGACCCCTGGCCCGCACCCACGCGGGTAGCAGCAGCTGCATGGTCGAGTTCAGGGTGGACATCGCCAGCAACCAGGCCAGCCCGGCACCGACCAGCAGCACGAGCACCACCGGCACACTGGGCACCAGGGCGGCGGCCACCGCGCCGAACCCGAACAGCACCGCGGCGAGCGCGAGCCGCTGGGTGGGGGTGAACAGCACCCGCAGCCGCGACAGCCCCAGCGCGCCGCACACCGCGCCGAGGCCGAGCGCGCCGAGCAGCAGCCCGTACCCGTCGGCGGCCAGCCCGAGCCGGTCGTGCGCGATCACCGGCAGCAGCGACCACACGGCGCTGGCGGGCGCGATGAACAGAATCGCCCGGAACAGCACCCGGCGGATCGCGGGGGCGGCACGGATGAAGCGGGTGCCCGCTTGCAGCGCGGCGAGCGGGCGCTCGGTGGGCAGGGTCACGGGCCTGGTCGGCCACTTCGAGACCAGCAGCACCGCCACGATCCCGACGAAGGACAGCGTGTTGAACCCGAACACGACCGTCGGCCCGGTCAGCGAGATGACCACCCCGGCCACCGCGGGGCCAACGGCCCTGCCGATATTGACGCTCATGCTGCCCAGCGCGGCCACCGAGGTGATCTGCTCGCGCGGGACCAGGTCCGGTTGGATCGCCTGCCACGCGGGCGCGGTGAGCGCCTGCCCGCACCCGAGCAGGAACAGCAGGGTGAGCAGCACCGCGGGCGTGGTGTGCCCGGTGGCGGTGAACACCGTGAGGGTGAGCGAGGTGACGGCCATGCCCGCCTGCGCGCCGAGCAGCAGCCTGCGGCGGTCGACCAGATCGGCGAGTACCCCGGACGGGATCGACAGCAACATCACCGGCAGGGTGAGCGCGGTCTGCACGAAGGCCACCAGCGCCGCCGCGTTCGGCTGATCGACGACCAGCCACTGGGCCCCGACCGTCTGCATCCAGGTGCCCAGGTTCGACACCAATTGCGCGATCCACAGCGCCCGGAACACCGGCGATCGCAACGGCGCCCAGGTCGAAATCCGCTCCGCCGCCACCCTGTCCACCCGACGAGCATATCCTCGGCGACTCCAGAAACCGCGACGCGCTCGCTGCTGAGACCGCGGCACCGACCGGAGGCGGCCGGTGCCGACGAGCATCCGCGAACACCTGGATATCCTGCGCAACAACGTCATAGGCTGCCCCAGAGTTCACCTCATCGGCACAGCCGGGCGCGACCGAGCGGCCAGCCGGGTGCTGCCGCAGGGTCGTAGGCGGCCGCGCCACCGGCCACGTCCATCGATCGGACGTACTCGGGTCACCCCCGGCCGGTACCCACCCCGCCGATCACACGGGAGCAGGCGCCAACCCCTGCGACTGCGGATCGCCGGACACCCATGGACGACGTCGACGCTGCATGCCTGCGGCGACCGGCGCGACCGCGCAGTCCCGCTCGCGGATCATGGCCGTCGGCCGGACACACCAGCGCAGCGCCGAACGGCGTCAGCGACGCCCGCCCGTACGATCGGTGGCATGCGGATCACCCCTGTGCTCGGCCTCCTCGTCCTCGCAGTGACCGCCGCGGCACTGACCGGCTGCGGGTCGGGCGGTGAGGAACCGTCCGGCCCGGCGGCGACGCCCATGGGTCACACCTACATCTCCACCGAGGTGATCGGCGGCGCCATACCTGGCGGCGGCCCGATGACGCTCACCTTCGCCGAGGGGCGCGTCAGCGCGAACTCCGGCTGCAATACCGCCAGCGGTGCGGTCGACCTGAGCGAGCAGGTGCTACACCCCACCGCACCGCTGGCGGCGACGATGATGGCCTGCCCCGGCGAGCGCGGGGACGCCGACGCCTGGCAGATCGGATTCCTCGAGTCCGATCCGCGCTGGCGCCTCGACGGCGACCGGCTGATCCTCACCGGCGAGACCGTCACCGTCCACCTCACCGACAAGAAGGTCCTCACCCCGGACAAGCCGCTGCTCGGCACCACCTGGGTCGTGACCACCCTGATCAGCCAGGAGGCACAGGTGCGTTCCACCACCCTCGACGAGGTCGGCCCGCACCTGACGATCGGCGAGGGCGGCACCGTCACCGGCATGGCCGGCTGCAACCAGCTGTCCGGCACCGCGGGCATCGGCCCCGGCGACGCGGTGAACTTCGCCGTCGCCACCACCAAGATGATGTGCGCACCGGAGGTTATGGAGGTCGAGAACGATGTGCTGCGCGCCCTCGACGGCACCACCACCGCCACCGTCGACGCCGACCAGCTCACGCTGCGCAACGAGAACGGCTACGGCCTGATCCTGCACGCACGGCAGTAGCCCGGAACAACCGAAAGGCCGGAAACCACAACGGTTTCCGGCCTTTCGGTTGTTGTCACCCGATCAGGGCAGCGGCCCGCCTGCGGCGATCGCCGACAGGGTGGCGAACTCGTCCGCCTTGAGCGAGGCACCGCCGACCAGGGCACCGTCGATATCGGGCTGACCGACCAGCTCGCCGACATTCTTGGCGTTGACCGACCCGCCGTAGAGCACCCGTACCGACGCGGCCACCTCGGGCGAGGCCAGCTCGGCCAGCTCACCCCGGATCGCGCCGCACACTTCCTGCGCGTCGGCCGCCGAGGCGACTTTGCCGGTGCCGATCGCCCAGACCGGCTCGTAGGCGATCACGACCTGCGAGATCTGCTCGGCCGACAGGCCTTTGAGCGAACCGCGCAGCTGCTCGAGGTTGTACTCGACGTGCGTGCCCGCCTCGCGGACCCCGAGTCCCTCACCGATGCAGACGATCGGCGTGATCTCGTTCTTCAGCGCCTGCTTGGCCTTGGCCAGCACGATCGCGTCGTCCTCGTTGTGGTACTGGCGGCGCTCCGAGTGCCCGACCACCGCGAAAGTGCAGCCCAGCTTGGCCAGCATCGACCCGCTGACCTCGCCGGTGAAAGCACCGGAGTCGTGCACCGACACGTCCTGCGCACCGTAGGTGAGCAGGAGCTTGTCGCCCTCGACCACCGACTGCACGCTGCGCATATCGGTGAACGGCGGGATCACCGCCACGTCGACCTTGGCGAAGTACTTCTCCGGCAGCGCGAACGCCACCTTCTGCACCAGCGCGATGGCCTCGAGGTGGTTGAGATTCATCTTCCAGTTGCCCGCGATGAGCGGCTTGCGTGCCATGTCTCAGCCCTCCAGTACCGAAATACCGGGCAGCTCTTTGCCTTCCAGGTATTCCAGCGACGCGCCACCACCGGTGGAGATGTGCGAGAAGCCGTCGTCCGGCAGGCCGAGGGTGCGTACGGCAGCGGCCGAGTCACCACCGCCGACCACGGTGAACGCGCCCTTGCCGGTCGCGGTCACGATGGCCTCGGCCACCCCGCGGGTGCCGGCGGCGAACTTCTCGAACTCGAACACGCCCATCGGGCCGTTCCAGAACACCGTCTTCGCCTCGGTCAGCAGCGCGGCGAACCGGGCCACCGACTCGGGGCCGATGTCCAGGCCCATCCAGCCGTCGGGAATCTCGGTCGAGGCGACCGTCTTCGCGTCGGCGTCGGCGGCGAACGTGTCGGCAGCCACGATGTCGACCGGCAGGTGCAGCACGTCGCCGAAGCGCTCCAGCAGGTCCTTGCAGGTATCGATCATCTCTTCCTGCAGCAGCGAGGTACCCACCGAAACGCCCTGGGCGGCAAGGAAGGTGAAGCACATGCCGCCGCCGATCACCAGGGTGTCGACCTTGGGCGCCAGCGCCTCGATCACGGCCAGCTTGTCCGAGACCTTGGAGCCGCCGAGCACCACCGCGTACGGGCGGGCCGGATCCGTGGTCAGCTTCTGCAGCACGTCGACTTCGGCGGCGACCAGGGTGCCCGCGTAGTGCGGCAGCAGCTGGGCGACATCGTAGACCGAGGCCTGCTTGCGGTGCACAACGCCGAAACCGTCGGAGACGAACGCGCCGTCCTCGCCGACGAGTTCCACGTAGGCCGCGGCCAGCTTCGCCCGCTCGGCATCGTCCTTGCTGGTCTCGCGCGCGTCGAAACGCACGTTCTCCAGCAGCAGCACGTCGCCGTCGGTGAGTCCCTCCGAGCGCGAGAGCGCGTCGTAGCCGACCACGTCACCGGCCAGCTGGACGTTGCGGCCGAGCAGTTCGGCCAGCTTCGCGGCCACCGGGGCCAGCGAGAACTTGGCGTCGGGCTCGCCCTTGGGGCGGCCGAGGTGGGCCATCACGACGACCTTGGCGCCCGCTTCGACCAGCGCCGACAGCGTCGGCACCGAGGCGATGATGCGGCCCGGGTCGGTGATCTGGCCGTTGTCGTCGAGGGGGACGTTCAGGTCGGAGCGCACGAGCACGCCCCGACCCTCGACACCCTCGGCCAGGAGATCCTGGAGTGTCTTGACCGTCATCGTGGCTACAGCGACTTGCCGACGAGATCGACCAGGTTCGCGAGGCGGTTGGAGTAGCCCCACTCGTTGTCGTACCACGACACGACCTTGACCTCGTTGCCGATGACCTTGGTCAGCGGGGCGTCGTAGATCGACGAGTGCGGGTCGGTGACGATGTCGCTGGAGACGATCGGGTCCTCGTTGTACTTGAGGATGCCCTTCATCGGGCCCTCGGCGGCGGCCTTCATCGCGGCGTTGATCTCCTCGATGGTGGCGGCCTTGGTGAGAGTCGCGGTCAGGTCGGTGACCGAGCCGGTCGGGACCGGGACGCGCAGCGCGTAGCCGTCGAGCTTGCCCTGCAGTTCGGGCAGCACCAGGCCGATGGCCTTGGCGGCACCGGTGCCGGTGGGCACGATGTTCAGCGCGGCGGCGCGGGCGCGACGCAGATCCTTGTGCGGCGCGTCCTGCAGGTTCTGGTCCTGGGTGTACGCGTGGATCGTGGTCATCAGACCCTGCTCGATGCCGAAGCTGTCGTGCAGCACCTTGGCGATCGGGCCGAGGCAGTTGGTGGTGCACGAGGCGTTGGAGATGATGTTCTGCGAGCCGTCGTACTTGTCGTCGTTGACGCCCATCACGATGGTGATGTCGTCGCCGGTCGCGGGCGCGGAGATGATGACCTTCTTGGCGCCGGCGGACAGGTGGCCCTTGGCCTTCTCCGCGGCGGTGAAGATGCCGGTGGACTCCACGACGACGTCGACGCCGAGGTCGGCCCACGGCAGGGCCGAGGGGCCCTCCTTGATGGCGAGCGCCTTGATGCGCTGCTCGCCGACGACGATGGTGTCACCGTCGACCGAGACGTCCTGCGGCAGCCGACCCAGGATGGAGTCGTACTTCAGCAGGGTGGCGAGGGTGTTGATGTCGGTGAGGTCGTTGACCGCGACGATCTCGATATCGGTCTTGCCGACAGCCTTCAGCGCCTCCACCGCACGGAAGAAGTTACGTCCGATACGACCGAAGCCGTTGATACCTACCCGGACAGTCACGTTATCGCTCCTCAGCATTCAAGCGGATTCATTCCGACGCTCACCACAGTAGTAGCCGACCGAAGCCCACCGACAGCCACCTGCGGTTTGTGAGTCCCCGGCCGAACGCCGCCGGGAACGCCCACGATAAAGGGCAGAGCGGTCATGCATGACCGCTCTGCCCAAAACGTCGGATTCCCCACACCGCCACCGGTGTGGCGCGGCTACGCGTCGTCGAGGAGTTCCGCGGTGACCGCCGACTCGGTGTCGGGAATCCCGAGGTCCTTGGCACGCCGGTCGGCCATCGACAGCAGCCGCCGGATACGGCCGGCCACAGCGTCTTTCGTCATCGGCGGATCGGCCAGCTGGCCGAGTTCCTCCAGCGAGGCCTGACGGTGCTGGACGCGCAGTTTGCCCGCCGCGGCGAGATGATCCGGCACGTCGTCGGCGAGAATCTCCAGCGCCCGTTCCACCCTGGCCGCCGCGGCGACGGCCGCGCGCGCCGAGCGCCGCAGGTTGGCGTCGTCGAAATTGGCCAGCCGGTTGGCGGTGGCCCGCACCTCGCGGCGCATCCGGCGTTCCTCCCAGGTGAGCCTGGTGTCCTGCGCGCCCATCCTGGTGAGCAGCGCGCCGATGGCCTCGCCGTCACGGACCACGACCCGGTCCGTGCCGCGGACCTCGCGAGCCTTGGCGGTGATGCCGAGCCGCCGCGCCGCGCCGACCAGCGCCAGCGCCGCCTCCGGGCCGGGGCAGCTCACCTCGAGCGCGGAGGACCGGCCGGGTTCGGTGAGCGAGCCGTGCGCGAGAAACGCGCCGCGCCAGGCTGCTTCGGCATCGCCGATGCTGCCGCCGACCACCTGCGCCGGCAGCCCGCGCACCGGGCGGCCACGCACGTCGAGCAGGCCGGTCTGGCGGGCCAGCGCCTCGCCCTCCTTGGACACCCGCACCACATAGCGGGAGGTCTTGCGCAGGCCGCCCGCCCCGAGTACGTGCACATCCGAGCCGTACCCGTAGAGCTCGAAGATCTCCCGGCGCAACCGCCGCGCGATGGATCCCATGTCCACCTCGGCCTCGACGATCACCCGGCCCCCCACGATGTGCAGACCACCGGCGAACCGCAGCAAGGCCGACAATTCCGCCTTGCGCGCGCTGACCTGCGACACCACGAGCCTGCTCAGCTCGTCCTTCACCTCGGCTGTCATCGCCACGAGACGCGCTCCTTTCCCACCGACCCGGAACGCACAGCCGATCCCGTGTGCTGTCCCTCGACTCGAAGCCCTGCCAGTTGCGGCCGCGGCTGCCGGATCAGCTGATCCAGCGCGGCGGCCAGTTTTCCGGGATGGTGCCGATCCGTTCCCGGCTCGGCGACATCGCAGAACGTTACCCGTGCACGCAACTGTTCGGCGGCTCTTGCCACATGTTCCCGCTGCCGCCCCTCGGGCACCGACGCCGAGTCGACGAGCACGTCGTCGACCGCGAAATCCGGTGCGTGCTGGGACAATACATGCAGATGACGCTCCGCGGAAAAGCCGGCCGTCTCCCCCGGCTCGGCCGCCAGGTTCAGCACGAGCACCTTGCGCGCCCTGGTATGCACCAGCGACTCACGCAGCCCCGGCACCAGCACATGTGGAATGACACTGGTGAACCACGAACCAGGGCCGAGCACAACGACATCCGCGTGTGCGATGGCCGCGGTGGCTTCCGGGCCTGCAGGCGGATCGGACGGAATCAGCCGCACCCGCCGGACCTTACCCGGCGTGGTGGCCACCGCAACCTGGCCGCGCACGCACCTGCCGATCCGCGGATCCGATTCGAGGCCCGATACCTCGGCCTCGATATCGAGCGGAATCGGCGACATCGGCAGCACCCTGCCGGTGATCCGCAGCAGCCTGCCCACCTCGTCGAGCGCGGCGACCGGATCACCGAGCACATCGGTGAGCCCGGCCAGGATCAGGTTGCCGACCGAGTGCCCGGCCAGCGCGCCGGTGCCACCGAAGCGGTGCTGCACCGTGGTCGTCCACACCCCGTCGGCGTCCTCGGCCAGCGCGGCCAGCGCCATCCGCAGATCACCTGGCGGCAGCATGCCCAGTTCACCACGTAGCCTGCCGGAGGAGCCGCCGTCGTCGGCCACGGTGACCACCGCGGTGATCCGCCTGGTCAGTCTGCGTATCGCGGTCAGGGTCGCGTAGAGCCCGTGTCCGCCGCCGAGCGCGACGACGGCGGGGTCGGCTTCCCAGCCACTCATTCGCGCCCCAGATCCCGGTGCACGACGCGGACAACGTCCACCGCCACGGCCCCGGTATCGGCGCCGATGCGCTCCCCGAGCGCCTCGGCGATCGCGACGCTGCGATGCTTGCCGCCGGTGCACCCCACTGCCACCGTCATGTATCGCTTCCCCTCTTGGCGGTATCCGGTCGTGGTCAGGTCGACGAGATGGTGGCAGGTCGACAGGTAGTCCTGCGCGCCCGGCCTCGACAACACGTAGTCGCTGACCACCGACTCCTGCCCGGTGTGTTCCCGCAGTTCGGGAATCCAGTGCGGGTTGGGCAGGAATCGGACGTCCAACACCATGTCGGCGTCGAGTGGAACACCGTACTTGAAACCGAACGACTGCACGGTCAGTTGCAGCGCGGCGGGCGCGCCAGCCCCGTATACCTCCTCCAGCTTGCGGTGCAGCTGGTGGATCGACAGCTCGGTGGTATCGATGACGACATCGGCGGCGGCCTTCACCGAGGCGAGTCTGACCCGCTCCGCGGCGAGCCCGGCCGACAGCGTCCCTTCGGGGCTGTCGCTCTGCAGCGGGTGCCTGCGCCGTGCGAAACCGAAGCGCCGGATGAGCACATCGTCGGAGGCTTCCAGATACAGGACCCTCGTCCTGATGCCCGCGACCCTCAGCTGTTCGGTGACGCCGGAGAGATCACCGGTGAAGAACCGGCTCCGCACGTCCATGACCAGCGCGAGCCGCCGGATCGGCGGTTGTGCCGCCGCGCCGAGCTCGATCATCCGCCCGATCAGTTCGGGCGGCAGGTTGTCGGTGACGTACCAGCCGAGATCCTCCAGTACGCGCGCGGCGGTGCCGCGGCCCGCACCGGACAAGCCGGTAACGATGACCACTTCCACTGGCTGTGTCTCGGGGACCGACCCGGCCTTTCCGGGTACCGCCCCCGCATTGTTGTTGTTCGATTCGACGCGTGTCATGTCCTACCGGATCCGTTTCTGGGTGCCTTTCGATCATCCCGCACCGGTTCGGGTATCGGGCGCAGACACACAACGTACGGCACTCGCAATCTTGCGTCCTGCGCTCCACCCCGCCCGCTACGCGCTGTTGAGCGCCGCGAGGACCGCCTTGGCCGTGGAGACACCTATTCCTGGCACCGAGGTGATCTCCTCGACTGTCGCGTCCTTGATCCTGGCGACTGACCCGAAGTGGGTGACCAGCGCGGTGCGCCTGGCCTCGCCGAGCCCGCGCACCGAGTCCAGCGCCGACGCTGTCATCCGGCGCGAGCGCTTGCTGCGGTGGAAGGTGATGGCGAACCGGTGCGCCTCGTCGCGCACACGTTGCAGTAGGTAGAGCGCCTCGCTGTGGCGCGGCAGGATCACCGGATCGGATTCGCCGGGCACCCAGACCTCTTCGAGACGTTTGGCAAGGCCGATCACCGCGACATCGGTGATGCCGAGCTCATCGAGCACCTCCGCGGCCGCGGCGACCTGCGGCGCGCCGCCGTCGACCACGTACAGGTTCGGCGGATAGGCGAAGCGCCGCGGCTTACCGGTGACCGGATCGACGCCGGGACGCCCGGTCGGCTCGTCGGTCTCGTCGGGTTCGACATCGGCGACCTGCTGCCGGTCGCGGGCGAGGCGGGCGAAGCGGCGCCTCGTCACCTCCGCGATGCTGCCCACGTCGTCGGAGCGGCCTTCCCCCGCCGCCTCCTTGATGGCGTAGTGGCGGTAGTCGGACTTGCGGGCCAGGCCGTCCTCGAACACCACCAGCGAGGCGACCACGTCGGTGCCCTGCACGTGGCTGATGTCGACGCATTCGATCCGCAGCGGCGCGCTGTCGAGGTCGAGATAGTCCTGGATGTCCTGCAGCGCTTGCGATCTCGAGGTCAGGTCACCGGCTCGCTTGAGTTTGTGCTGGGCCAGCGCCTCACCCGCGTTGCGCTGCACGGTCTCGGCCAGCGCCTTCTTGTCGCCACGCTGCGGTACCCGCAGCGAGACCGCCGACCCGCGCAGGTCGCTGAGCCACTGCTGGATCTGCACGGCGTCGGCGGGCAGTTCGGGGACGAGTACCTCGCGCGGGACGACGATCACGTCGGAGTCGGCGTTCTGGTCGGCGACGGCGGCCTGTTCACCGTAGAACTGGGTGAGGAACTGTTCGACGAGCGCGGCGAGTTCGGTGCCGGATTCGGCGATGTCGAGCGCGTCGCCGGATTTGTCGACCACCCAGCCGCGCTGGCCGCGGACCCGGCCGTCGCGCACGTGGAAGATCTGCACCGCGGCTTCCAGTTCGTCGGTGGCGAAGGCGATCACATCGGCGTCGGTGCCGGAGCCGAGCACAACGGCCTGCTTCTCCAGCGCCCGGCGCAGGGCTTGCACGTCGTCGCGCAAGCGGGCCGCGGTCTCGAAGTCGAGGTCGTCGGCGGCGTCGTGCATGCGGCGTTCCAGCGCGCGAACCATCCGGTCGGTCCGGCCTGACAGGAAGTCGCAGAAGTCGTCGACGATGCGGCGGTGTTCGCCCGCGGTGACCCTGCCGACGCACGGCGCCGAGCACTTGTCGATGTAGCCGAGCAGACAGGGGCGCCCGATCTGGCTGTGCCGCTTGAACACTCCGTTGGAACAGGTGCGGGCCGGGAACACCCGGAGCAGCAGGTCGAGAGTCTCGCGGATGGCCCAGGCGTGGGCGTAGGGGCCGAAGTACCGCACACCTTTCTTGCGGGCGCCGCGGTACACGAACAGGCGCGGGTACTCCTCGTTCAAGGTGACCGCGAGCACCGGGTAGGTCTTGTCGTCGCGATAGCGGACGTTGAACCTCGGATCGAATTCCTTGATCCAGTTGTATTCGAGCTGCAGCGCCTCGACCTCGGTCGAGACCACCGTCCACTCCACGCTCGCGGCGGTGGTGACCATCTGCTTGGTGCGCGGGTGCAGTGAGAACACGTCGGCGAAGTAGGAGTTCAACCGGCTGCGCAGGCTCTTGGCCTTGCCGACATAGATCACCCGCCCGTGTGCGTCCCGGAACTTGTACACACCGGGTTCGACGGGAATGGTGCCCGGCGCCGGCCGGTACGTCGCGGGATCTGCCACCTGTTCAGCCTATCGACCCGGACCGACACCCTCACCGACCGAGCGGACCTCCTGGTCTGCCCGTGTACCGTGAATGCCCGGACTAGTTCCGGAAAGGATCACCGTTGACCGACGCCACCTCCCCCGCCGACCTCGCCGACCGCTACGCCGACGAGGCGCCACCGTCGGGCACCATGCCGGGACCGGTGCGCGGCGCCCGGCTGATCGCGCTGGTCGCGACCCTGGTCGGCGCGGTGCTGATCGTGGTGACCGTCGCCCTCGACATGCCGGGCTCGCTGACCACCCTGCTGGCCGGCTACCTGCCCACCTTCGCCCTCGCCCCGCTGGTCCTGCTGTTCGGCCGCGGCGGCGACCGCGTCCGCCAGGTCACGATCGCGGTAGCCGCCATCGCCGCCCTGGTCTCCAGCACCGGCATCCTCACCGGCCTCCCACCCGGCGCCGTCGGCATCGTCGCCAACGGCGCCATCCTCGCCCTCCTGCTACGCCCCTCGGCCAAGGCCTGGTTCACGCGCGAGCGTTGAGCCGGTCGGTCGTGCTCCGGTCCCGTGCGCGTGGGCGCCGTGCCCTCCGGTCCTCAGCCCGCGCCCGATCCGGGTGAGCGTGCTGCCCGGCGGTGCCCGGCTCAGTGCTCGACGGTGATCCCGTGGCCGACGAGCGCGTCGATCAAAGCATGTGGCCGGTCGACGGTCGCGACGGCGTCGACCAGGGCGAACCGGGCCCCGAGCGCGGTCGCGCCGCCGTCGGCCTCGGCACTGTCGCCGATCATCAGGACGCGGCCGGGATCGACACCGAGGCGGTCGGTGGCGTCGCGGAAGATCTCCGCGTTCGGTTTGATGGCGCCGACCTCGTAGGACAGCGTCATCGCGCCGATCAGGTCGGTCCAGCCGTGCTTGTCGAAGGCGGGGCGGATGTCGAAGGCGATATTGCTGACGATGCCGATCGGAATCCCCTGGGCAGCCAGTGCTTCCAGAACGATTCCGGTGTCGGGATACGGCGTCCACGCCAGCGGATCGATGAGCCGGTGGTAGAGGACGTCGGCCTTGTGCTCGGGGACGCCCGCGCCGCGCAACACCTCGAGATAGGCGTGCCGGTGCAGGTCCGGGTCGAGGTCGCGGTGATCCCACGCGTGCTGACCGGCCGCGTCGAAGGTCATGAACTGCGCGACCGGCGCCGTCATCCGCCGCAACACCTCGGCCTTGGCGGCGACGTCGAACGGCGTGCCGTCGTCGTCGACCAGCTCGTCGGCCCAGGACGGGTCCTCCTCCAGCCGGAAGACCGTCCCGGAGAAGTCGAACAGCACCGCATCGATATCCATGTCGCCAGGGTAACGATCCCCGCGCCCGCGCCAGGGCGGAAAGTCTTTCGGCAACCGAACATTCGCGCCACCGTCACCACCGCGCGGGGTTATCCTGCCCTGATGACGCCAAGGCGACGGACGTGGATCGGGGCCGCGGCGGCCGCGATCCTCACGGTGGGTCTGCTCACCGGCTGCGCGGCCGACGAGACCGCGGCGGCGGACTGCGCCGGCACGCCGAACGGGACGCCCGTCACGGCCGCGCCCGTACCCGGCGCGACGACCACAACGAATCTCAGCACCAACCCTGAGATCGCGTCCGGCTACCGCACGGGGATGACCGCGGTGCGCACCGCGACCTACGCCGTCTCCACCGCCAATCCGCTGGCCACCGAGGCCGCCTGCCGGGTGCTGCGGGCGGGCGGAACGGCGACCGACGCGCTGGTCACCGCGCAGGCGGTGCTCGGGCTGGTCGAGCCGCAGGCCTCCGGTATCGGCGGCGGCGCCTTCCTCGTGCACTACCGGGCCGATACCCGCACCGTCGAGGCCTATGACGGCCGCGAGACCGCGCCTGCCACCGCGACCGAGAACTATCTGCGCTGGGTCAGCGACACCGATCGCACCGAACCGGCGCCGAACACGAGGGCCAGTGGCCGTTCCATCGGCGTGCCAGGAGTGCTGCGGATGCTCGAGCTCGCCCACCGCGAGCACGGGAAGACCGCGTGGAACGAGCTGTTCGATCCCGCGATCAGCCTGGCCGACAGCGGGTTCGAGATCAGTCCGCGGCTGGCCGGGCAGATCGCCGAGTCGACGACGGACCTCGCCACCGACGCGGGCGCGCGCGGCTACTTCCTGGAAGCCGACGGTTCGCCCAAGCAGGCGGGAACCCTGCTCACCAACCCGGCACTGGCCAAGACGCTCGGTGCGATCGCCACCGACGGGGCCGAGGCGTTCTACACCGGCGCCATCGCCCAGGACATCGTCGAGGCCGCGGGCAGCACGGCAGGAGGACGCACGCCGAGCCTGCTGTCCACCAGCGATCTGGCGAACTACGAGGCAGAGAAGCGGACCGCGCTGTGCACCGGGTACCGCAAGTTCGAGCTGTGCGGCATGCCCGCCCCGTCCTCCGGTGGCAGCACCGTCGCCGCGACGCTCGGCATCCTGGCCAATTTCGACCTCTCCGCGCTGGGCCCACAGGACGTCGACGCCGACGGCGGGCGCCCGGACGCGCAGGCGGTGCATCTGATCTCCGAGGCCGAGCGCCTGGCCTACGCCGACCGCAACAAATACGTGGCCGACCCGGATTTCGTTCCGCTACCCGGCAATTCCGCGCTGTCGCTGGTGCATCCGCAATATCTGAAGCAACGGTCGACGTTGATCGACCCGGACCGCAGCATGGGTACCGCCGCCCCTGGCGATCTCGGTCCGGTTCCGCTCGGCGTCGGCCCGCAGCCGCCTGAGCACGGCACCAGTCATATCTCCGTGGTCGACGAGTACGGCAATGCCGCCGCGATGACCACCACCATCGAGTCCGCGTTCGGCTCGTTCCACTTCGTCGACGGTTTCCTGCTGAACAACGAGCTCACCGATTTCGCCGCCGATCCGCTCGACCCGGACGGAATTCCCGTCGCGAACCGGCTGCAGCCGGGCAAACGGCCGCGCAGCTCGATGGCCCCCACCCTGGTCTTCGACCGCGACGACGCGGGCAATCGCGGCGAGCTCGCCCTCGTCACCGGCTCCCCCGGCGGCGCGGTGATCATCCAGTTCGTGGTGAAGACGCTGGTCAATATCCTCGATTGGGGCCTCGACCCGCAACAGGCGGTCTCCGGCGTCTCCTTCGGCGCGGGCAACACCCCTGTCACCGGTGTCGGCGGCGAACATCCCGCCATCGACGCCGCCGACAACGGCGACGACGACCCCCTCGTCCAGCGGCTGCGCGCCATGGGCCACCAGGTCTCGGTGGCACCCCAGACCAGCGGCCTGAGCGCCCTGCAGCGCGACGGCACCGACGGCTGGACCGGCGGCGCCGATCCACGCCGCGAAGGCGCCGTCCTCGGCGACTCCCGCTAGCGGGTCATGGCCATCGGGTAGAGCTCGACCACCTGCGCGGGCGTCATGCCCGCGAGCGTACCGAGCCGCTCAGTCCTCGGCGGCCGTGTAGTGGGCGCCGAGTTCGCGGAGGCGTTCGATGGCGGCGGCGGCATGGGCCTTGTCGTTGGCGCGGATGGCGAGCATGGGGACGTAGTCGTCGTCGACCAGTTCCAGGCGTGCCCAGGACTTGCGGTCGGGGAAGGAGACGCCGCGGATGTAGGACCACGGGTAATCGCGGTCGCCGAGAATATTGCGGACCGACACGCCCGCGGCGCCCGCGCGGACGCGGGGGCGGGTGAGCAGCAGCACCGCCCCCGCACCGAGGACGCCGATCAGGATCATCGCGATCTGATCGACGACGCGGAAGTTGACGCCGGTCGAGCCGGTGCGCAGCAACACCCCGCCCACGGTGAAGAAGGCCAGGATGGCGATCGCCACCACCACGGCGGTACGGATCGCCCGGCGCGGCCGCACCTCCAGTTCCCACTCCCCGGTTCCGGGAGCACCGCCGGAACGCCGCCAGGTCCGCACCACCGGCACGGTCACACCGATCGCAGGGCGCGCAGGGTGAGCGCGGCGTCGAGGGCGGCGGCGCAGGCCTGCTCGCCCTTGTCCTCGGCCGAACCGGGCAACCCGGCGCGATCGCGCGCCTGCTGCTCGTCGTTGGTGGTGAGTACCCCGTTGGTGACGGGGGTAGCCGCGTCCAGCGACACCCGGGTGAGCCCCGCCGTCACCGCGTCACACACATACTCGAAGTGCGGTGTGCCGCCGCGGATCACGACCCCGAGCGCGACCACCGCGTCATGTGTGCGGGCCAGCTCCTGCGCCACCACCGGCAGCTCCATCGCCCCGGCACAGCGCACCACGGTGACATGCTCGACGCCTGCCTCCTTCGCCACCCGCTGCGCGTTGGCGACGAGGGTGTCGCAGATCTCGGTGTGCCAGCGGGAGGCGACGATCCCGAGCTTGACGTCTGTGGCCTTGGCCAGCGCGAAGGACGGGACACCCGTGCCGCTCATCGTTGCTCCCTTTCCGAAGTCGTGGTCACTGCGCGGTCTCGCCGAGATCGAGATCGAGATCGTCGAGGCCGATCAGGTCGTGCCCCATCCGATCCCGCTTGGTGCGCAGGTAGTGCAGGTTCTCCGCATTGGCGCGCAACGGCATCGGCACCCGCTCGGTGATCCGCAACCCGTAGCCGTCGAGGCCGACGCGCTTGGCGGGATTGTTGGTGAGCAGCCGCATCGAGCGGATCCCCAGGTCGACCAGGATCTGCGCCCCGGTGCCGTAGTCGCGGGCGTCGGCGGGCAGACCGAGATCGAGGTTGGCGTCGACGGTGTCGCGACCGGTGTCCTGCAACTGGTAGGCCTGCAGCTTGTGCATCAGGCCGATGCCACGGCCCTCGTGCCCGCGCATGTACAGGACCACACCGCGGCCTTCCTTGTCGACCATCTCCAGCGCAGCGTCCAGCTGCGGGCCGCAGTCGCAGCGCAGCGAACCGAAGACGTCACCGGTCAGGCATTCCGAGTGCACGCGCACCAGCACGTCCTCGCCGTCACCGATGTCGCCCCGCACCAGCGCCACGTGCTCGGCCTCGTCGAAGATGCTCTGGTAGCCGACCGCCTTGAAGTCGCCGTGCGCGGTCGGAATGCGCGCCTCGGCCACCCGAACCACGTGCTTCTCGTGCTTGCGCCGCCACGCGATCATGTCGGCGATGGAGATCATCGCCAGGTCGTGCTCGTCGGCGAAGACACGCAGCTCGTCGGTGCGGGCCATGTGCCCGTCGTCCTTCTGGCTGACGATCTCGCAGATCACCCCGGCGGGCCGCAGCCCGGCCATCCTGGCCAGGTCGACCGCGGCCTCGGTGTGGCCGGGGCGCCGCAATACGCCGCCGTCCTTGGCGCGCAACGGCACCACATGCCCCGGCCGGGTGAAATCGTCGGCCTTGGCCTGCGCGCTGGCGAGCAGCCGCATGGTGACCGCGCGGTCCGCACCCGAGATGCCGGTGGTGACGCCCTCACGGGCATCGACCGACACGGTGTAGGCGGTGCCGTGCTTGTCCTGGTTCATCGCGTACGCGGGCGGCAGGCCGAGCCGGTCGCAGTCGTCGCCGGTGAGCGGGACACAGATGTAGCCCGAGGTGTAGCGGATCATGAACGCGACCAGCTCCGGGGTGGCCTTCTCGGCCGCGAAGATGAGATCGCCCTCGTTCTCCCGGTCCTCGTCGTCGACGACGACGACAGCCTTGCCGGCCGCGATATCGGCGACCGCGCGCTCGATGCTGTCCAACCTGGTCACGTCTGCTTGCTCCGTATTCTTGGCGGCTGGCGCCGCGGGTTTCTCGGCCTTGCGGCCTCGATTCTTCCCTCCCGCCGGGTACTCCTTCGTCGCACCCTCTGGTCGGTCCAGAATCGAGGCGGCCGAGAAACCGGCGATGGCATTGGCTACTACATTACGGCGTGCGATCGCCGGTTCCGGCGGCCGCATCCCGTCTGCCGGGTCATCCTCGCTGCGCGAGGCGCTCCACGTACTTGGCGATCACGTCGACCTCGAGATTCACCGTGGTGCCGACCGGCGCGGTGCCGAGAACGGTCAGGGCGAGGGTGGTCGGGATGAGCGAGACCTCGAACCAATCGCGGTTGCCGTCGGCGGCGGGCTCGTCGGCGATGCCGAGGCCCGAGACGGTGAGCGAGACACCGTCGACGGTGATCGAGCCCTTTTCCACCACGTACCGCGCGATCGCATCGGGCAGCGAGATCCGCACGACCTCCCAGTTCTCCGACGGGGTGCGGGTCAGCACGGTGCCGGTGCCGTCGACGTGGCCCTGAACGAGATGTCCGCCGAGGCGGCTGTTCAGCGCGGCGGCGCGCTCGAGATTGACCCTGGAGCCGACGCCGAGCGCGCCGATGCTCGACCGGTTCAGCGTCTCGGCCATGACGTCGACGGTGAAGCTGTCGCCGTCGACCACGTCCACCACGGTCAGGCAGACGCCGTTGACGGCGATCGAATCACCGTGCCCGGCATCGGAAGTCACCAGCTTGCCGCGGATCGTCAACCGGGCGGCGTCGGCCAGCTGTTCGGTGGCGACGATCTCGCCCAGCTCCTCGACGATGCCTGTGAACATGCCTGACTCCCTTGTCGCGTCGTGTACCCGTTCGGCCCAACAGCGGGTGCGTGGCCGCTATTCCCGGCGGTACCCGCTCGCGCACAGCCTATGGCCGAGCACCGGCGGCCGGTCGGCGCGGGGTCGGATCCGACTACGGGCACGGCCCGGTCACCGAAAACCGGCGACGACGCATCAATCGGGGCGCGAATGTACAACGGCACGACCGAACACCGCCGTTAATCACTACGGCGGTAATCGTTCAATCGAATTTTCGGGTATCAGGTCTCGGAAATTCATCCGGCCGCTCTACGCTGGCTTTACCCACGAATGCCGGACTCGAAAACACGGTGATGCGAATGCTTGCGCCGATCACGCCACTGACGCAATATTGTTATGTCACCGATTCCCGCCGTTCAACTGCTGCGCCCGGCATGATCGGTGGCGCATCCGATCCGCGGCACAGCCGCCGCGGGGAGTTCGACCCAGGGCTAGTCCACCACTCCAGGAAGTCAGACAACACTGTGGGTCACATCAGGTTCGATACATGTGGGGGTGCTTCGTGAGCATGTTATTGGATTCCGCGCTGGAAACTCGTTGCGTCCGTTATCGGCGGGAACTGCATCTGCCCGCGACGATCGAGCCGGATTCCCGTCGCATCCTGCTGCAGATCGGCGCCCATTACGGCGCGGTCACCATGCCGGGCGATCTCGGCGAGCGCGTACAAGCCCGCCTGCGTGAGGCCGCCATCGCCGGGCCGGTCGTCGCGCATCCGCGGGCCAGGCGCTGGACCTTCCTCACCGGCCCCTGTCGCCCCGACACGCTCACCCCGACCGCATCGGCCGAGCTGTTCCGCCTCTACGCGACGGTCGCCTGCAACGGCAGCCAGGTCGTGCTGCCATCGCCCGACGACGAGCGCACCGGCTACCGCACCTGGGTGCAGGCGCCGGAGGCGGCCGACCACCGGCCGCCGGTGCACGCGGTGATCGAGGCGGCGCGGGCGCTGGGCACCCGCAAGCTCCGCTCGCTGTAACCGATCGCCCGCTACGGCCGCCAGACCGAAGTCGCCATGCTGCGCAGCTGCTGCACGGCCGCGCCGGGGTCGGCGGTGTTGTAGACCGCCGAGCCCGCGACGAAGCAGTCGATACCGGCCTCGGCGGCCTGCTCGATGGTGTCGGTGTTGATCCCACCGTCGATCTCGACGATGAGCCGCAGCTCGCCCGCGTCGACCAGATTGCGCACGATCCGCGCCTTCTCCAGCACTCCCGGAATGAACGACTGCCCGCCGAATCCGGGTTCGACACTCATCACCAGCAGCGTGTCGAATTCGCGCAGGATCTCCAGATACGGCTCGATCGGGGTGCCCGGCTTCACCGAGAGCCCGGCCTTGCCGCCCGCGGCACGGATATCGCGGGCCACCGCGATCGGATCGTCGGTCGCTTCCGCGTGGAAGGTGACGTTGTAGGCGCCCGCCTCCGCGTACCCCGGTGCCCAGCGGCCCGGATCCTCGATCATCAGGTGGCAGTCGAACGGGATGTCGGTAGCCTTCAGCAGGCTCTGCACCACGGGCAGGCCGAGTGTGAGGTTCGGCACGAAATGGCCGTCCATGACGTCGACGTGCAGCCAGTCGCAGCCTTCGACGGCGGCCGCCTCGGCGGCCAGGTTGGCGAAGTCCGCGGACAGAATGGAGGGAGCGATCATGGGCTGCGCGGGGCGCGCGAAGGTCGGTGTGGACACAGCGGGCAAGTGTAGCGACCAAATGGTGATTGCCCCGCGGGGTTGTGGGTAGCCTTCATAGGGTGACCAATATTTCGGCGGAACAAGGGCTGTTCAGTGCCCCGGTGGAGATTCGCGTTGCAGCCTCGCTCACCCAGCTGCCCATCCTGCGCGGACTGGCCGAAACCCTGGTCCTGCTCAGCGATTTCACCCTCGACGAGGTCGCCGATGTGCGCTTGGCCGTGGACGAGGTCTGCTCGACGCTGATCGCGATCGCGGCCCCGGATTCCCAGCTCACCTGCGAATTCCTCGTCGGGGACAGCGAACTACTCGTCCGCGTGGACGGAGTCGCGGGCACCGAGGGCATGCCGGACCAGCGCAGCTTCGGCTGGCATGTGCTGCGCACCCTGAGCGACGAGGTGAGCGCCGACCAGCGGGAATTCGACGCGGCCGTGTCCGGATATCCCACGACGGTCCGCTTCCGCCGGGTCCGGGGGAAGGCGTAGTGCACGGCGAGGACACCACCGAAGAACACAGGCCCGACCAGGAAACCAGCGCCGAGAAAACCGAGAATCCGGCCGAGAACAGCGAAACCACCGAGACCGAGGCTCCGGTCTCCGGGTACGACGACGTCAGCGCCCTGTTCGAGCGGCTGGCCGCGACCGTGCCCGGCACCGCCGAGCAGGTGGCGGCCAGAGACGCGCTGATCAACCGCTGCATTCCACTGGCCGATCACATCGCCAGGAAGTTCAGCGGTCGCGGGGAACCGTTCGACGATCTGTCCCAGGTCGCCAGGGTGGGGCTGGTACACGCGGTGGACCGGTTCGATCTGAGCCGCGGCTCGAACTTCCTGTCCTTCGCGGTGCCGACGATCATGGGCGAGGTGCGGCGCTATTTCCGCGACAACACCTGGGCGATGCGGGTACCGCGGCGGGTCAAGGAGACCCATCTGCGCATCGGTGCCGCGGTCGATCAGCTCTCGCAACGGCTCGGCCGGTCCCCCACCGCCAAGGAGATCGCCGCCGAACTCGACGTCGACCCCGACGAGGTGACCCAGGCGGTCATCGCGGGCAACGCGTACCAGCCCACCTCGATCGACGCCGCCTCGGTGGGACGGGACAGCGATGCCTCGCTGCTGGACACCCTCGGCGAGGAGGAGGCGCAGTTCGACCGGGTCGAGGAGTACATCGCGGTGCGCCCGCTGCTGGACGGGCTGCCCGAACGCGAGCGCCGCATTCTCACGATGCGGTTCTTCGAGTCCATGACCCAGACCCAGATCGCCAACCAGCTCGGTATCTCCCAGATGCACGTCTCGCGGATCCTCGCGAAAACCCTCGCCCGCCTGCGCGAACTGTCCGAGCGGGAGTGAGTCGCGCCGGGACAACGGCGTCCCCCTACTCGCGTTCGCGCCGCAGCCGGGCCGGTGCCCGCAGCCACCACGCGCCGTCGACGAGTTCGGCGAGCTGCTCCGGGTCGACCACCGCGAGGTCCACCAGGATGAACGGATGCCCGTCGTAGTGCGGGGTGGTGTAAAACGCCGGATCACCGGAGGCGAGCAGCGCTTCCTTCTCCGGCAGCTCACACAGCAGCGCGAGGCCGCCCTCGGCTTCGACCCGCAACCGGGCGAAACCCTTGCCACCGACCTTCAGGCCCGGAGTGTTCCACCAGGTGCTCTCCTCCACGCCGGGCAGTGCCGTCCCGAGCGCCACCACCTGTTCCCATGAAATCGCCATGGTCCGATTCTGAGCCGGATCGCGGACCGAGGGCTTGGACGGATGTCGCATGCTTCCGAACCATCCCGGCCCTGGCACGCTTCGCGAACCCGGTCCGCCGCCCTCAGTCGGCCGGTTTCCGCAGCGCGGCGAGGAACATCGCGTCGGTACCGTGGCGGTGCGGCCACAGCTGGACCGACGGGCCGTCGCCCAGCCCGGTGACACCCGGCAGGAACTCCCGCGTGTCGAGCTGCTCGGCACCGCTGCGGCGCACGAAATCGCCCACCACGGAGACGGTTTCGGACAGATGCGGTGAGCAGGTCGAGTACAGCACCACGCCACCGGGCCGCAGCAGATCCCAGGCGGCGCCGAGCAGTTCCCGTTGCAGCGTGACCAGTTCCGGCACGTCGGCGGGAGTCCGGCGCCAGCGCGCCTCGGGACGGCGGCGCAGTGCGCCGAGCCCGGTGCACGGCGCGTCGACCAGGATGCGGTCGTAGCCGGGAGTGAGGCCGGTGTCGCGACCGTCGGCGACGTGCACGGTGACCGGCAGGTCGCGGGTGGAGGTGCGCACCAGCTCGGCGCGATGTTCGGCCGGTTCGACAGCGTCGACGGTGAACAGGTCGATCGCGGCCAGCGCGCCGAGCAGGGCCGCCTTTCCGCCTGGGCCCGCGCACAGATCGAGCCAGCGGCCCTGATCGGGGCCGGTGAGCGGGGCCCTGGTGAGGGCGAGCGCGACCAGCTGGCTGCCCTCGTCCTGCACGGCGGCGATCCCCTCGCGCACCGGCTCGAGCTGCCCGGGGTCGCCGCCGTCGAGGTAGACCGCGTACGGCGACCACCGGCCCTCCTCCCCGCCGGTGATCAGCGCCAGTTCCTCGGCGGTGATCTCGCCGGGGCGCGCGACCAGGTGCACGATCGGTCGCTCGTCGTCGGCGGCGAGCAGCTCGGCCAGTTCCCCGGCGTCCGCGCCGAGCGCGTCGGCGAAGGACTGGGCGATCCACGCCGGGTGCGCGTACTCGAAGGCCAGCCGCCCGACCGGGTCGGCGGGCGCGAGCTCGGCCACCCACTCGTCGCCGGTCTTCTCCCCCGCCCGCCGCAGCACGGCGTTGACGAAACCGGCACGGCCCTGGCCGAATTCGGCACGAGCCAGGTCGACGGAGGTGTCGACGGCGGCGTGCGCGCCGGTGCGGGTGCGCAGCAGCTGGTACACGCCGAGCCGCAGGATGTCGAGGATCGGCCCGTCGATCTCGGCGACCGCGCGACCGGCGCATGCCGCGATCACCGCGTCGAGCTGCCCCTGCGAACGGCATGCCCCGTAGGTGAGTTCGGTCGCGAACGCGGCATCGCGGCCGCTGATCCTGCGCTCCCGCAGCAGCTTCGGCAGCGCCAGATTGGCGTAGGCGTCGCGCTCGCGCACCGCCCGCAGCACGTCGAGTGCCACCCCGCGCGCCGGATCCACCGGTTCACCCCTGCGTTTGCGCGGGCTCGGGGCGCTGGGATCGGGCCGCGCCGACCGGCGCCCCTGCTCGCGGCCGCGGAGCCCCTGGTCATCCGATCGCCCGGCGCCGCTGCCCTGCGCACCGGACCGCCCGCGGGTATCCGCCCGCCCGGCCGCACGATTCCCGCCACCGCCACGCGAATCCTCTTCGCGCGCATATCCTTCCGCCCGTGGCGGGGAACCCTTACCGCGCGCCCCACCGACCCGGTCGCTCCCGCGCGCCCGGTCGCTCCCGCGCGCCGAGCCACCGGAACGACCTGTTCCACCGGCACTGCCGCGCGAATCCACTTCGGGTCCGGTGCTTTCGCCGCCCGGCCGCGGGCCACGCCCCCACCCATCGCCGGAACGCGTCGCGCGTGGACGCCCGTCCGCACCAGGCTGCCGGTCGCCGCGATCGGCACCGGACCATGCCGAACCTGGACGACCGGACCGGCCGCTGCCACTGTCAGCGCGCCCGCCGGGGTCGCGCGTCGCGGCACCACGATCGGAGGCCGACCGCGCGGCCCCACCTCGGTCGTCGCCCCGGCCACCGGCACCGCCGCGGTCGGCACGCGCCGAGCGTTCCTCCGACCGGCGGAAATCGGCTGCGCGGCCACCGCCGGTGGACCGCCGGTCCTCGCCGGCGGGGACGGTGCCGCCGCCCTTCGCCGCACGGGCCGCCCAGCCGCCGTCGACGTTCTTACCCGTCACTTTTCGTTCGTCACGTGGCGCGCGGCCGCTGCGCTGGTCGGCTTCGCGACGACGACGGCGATCCGACGCGCTCATCCCAGCACCGCCCCGGGGGCCAGGCGGGCACCACGGGCCCAATCGAGGGCGTTCATCATCTTCTTGCCGGGCGGCTGGACCTGGCCCAGCCGCAGCGCGGTGGTGGCGGTGCCGACGAAGACGCCGGTCTTGCGCACCTCGATCGCCCCTTCCGGCAGCGTCTCCGTCACCATTTCCACGGGTCCGAGCTTGAGGCGCAGGCCGTCCATCTCGGTCCACGCGCCCGGCGCCGGGGTGACCGCGCGGATGCGGCGGTGGATGGCGAGCGCCGGCTCGTCGAACCGGATGCGGCTGGCCTCGACGGTGATCTTCGGCGCGTAGGAGACGCCGTCGGCGGACTGCGGAATCGCCTGCAGGGACCCGTCTTCCACGCCGTCGAGGGTCCGCTCCAGCAGGACGGCGCCCGCGTCGGCGAGCCGGGTGAGCAGTTCGCCCGCGGTGTCGGCGACGCCGACCCGCTCGGTCATCACGCCGTACACCGGACCGGTGTCGAGGCCTGCTTCGATGAGAAATGTCGACGCGCCGGTGATCTCGTCACCCGCGTCGATGGCGGCCTGTACCGGCGCCGCCCCACGCCAGGCGGGCAGCACCGAGAAATGCAGATTGATCCAGCCGTGCTTCGGGATGTCGAGCACCCGCTGTGGCAGCAGCGCGCCGTAGGCGACCACCGGGCAGCAGTCCGGGTTCAGCTCGGTCAGCGCGGCGACGAACTCCGGCTCGGACGGCTTGGCCGGGGTGAGCACCGGGATGCCGTGGGAGTCGGCGAGCTGCCCGACCGGCGAGCGCATGATCTTGCGCCCGCGCCCGGCGATAGCGTCGGGGCGGGTGACCACTGCGATCACCTCGTGGCGCTCGCTGTCGATGAGCCGGCGCAGCGACGGCACCGCGGGTTCCGGGGTTCCGGCGAAGACGACGCGCATCAGCGGCCACCGCCGACACCGCTGGACTCGCGGACGGTGATTCCCGCACGGAACCAGTCGGACTCGCGGATGGCGCGCATGGCGTCCTTGCGGTCGGCCGGTTCGAGCCGGTTGACGAACAGCACGCCGTCGAGGTGATCGGTCTCGTGCTGGACGCAGCGCGCGAGCAGCCCCTCGGCGTCGAACTCGATCGGCGCACCGGTCCGGTCGACGCCGGTGACGTGCACGCGCAGCGCGCGCCGCACGTCGTAGCGCACGCCGGGAATCGACAGGCACCCTTCCGGGTCGACCTGCTCCTCCGCACCCACCGCGGTCCACTCGGGATTCACTACATGCCCGGCGGCGTCCCCGGTGTCGTAGACGAACACCCGCAGCCCGACCCCGATCTGCGGTGCCGCCATGCCGACGCCACCGTCGTCGTGCATGGTCTCGGTGAGGTCGGCGACGAGCTGGGCCAGCTCGGCCCCGAACTCGGTGACCACCTCGGCACGGGATCGCAGAATCGGATCGCCGAACAGGCGAACGGGCTGAATGGTCACGCGGCGGCTCCCGGCTGGACGATGTGCGGTCGTCCCATTCTATTGATCGCTTCTGCGCCCTGGTGCCCGCGCACCATCTCGGCGATCCGGACGGGCTCGAACGGCGAGGTGCAGTTCGATGGCGTCGGATAATTCCCCCAGCACCTCGAGCCGCTCGCTGATGTCGATCGCGCGCGTCCGCAGTTCGGGGTGTTCGATGCCGAGCCCGGCGGTCAGGAGTTACCCGCGATGATCACCTGGGGGATCCCGGTGCCGAGGGGCACCGGCCTGCACACCGGGGCCGGTGCGTGTTCGGGATCGAGGATCTGCATCAGCAACTGCTGTACGAAGGGGTCGTAGACCAGGTGGAAGTGGCCGGTCATGTCGTCGGCGCACAGATCCTGCAGTACGAGGTTCTCCGCGCCCGCGCCATGCAGGGCGATGTTGTCGAACGGCTGGATCATCTCGTCGACCCGGCTGCCCACCGTGACGTACCGGACGCCGGGCACGGTGTCGCCGCCCGCGTTGAGTTCGACCATGATCGGCTCGCCCTGCGCCTGCTGGACCGCCGCGGTCGAGGTCACCTTCGCGTACACGTCCATCATGCCGGGGACCGCTTGCCCGACCGGCACCAGGCCGTACATGACCCCGCCGTAGCTGGGCGAGGCCAGCCCGACCCAGGTCCCGACCTTGGGAGCACCGCCGAGCTTGTTGACGTAGTAGCGGCTCACATTGGCGCCCTGGGAGAACCCGACGAGGTCGACTTCGGTCGCTCCGGTGGCGGCCAGCACGTCGTCGACGAAGGCGGCGAGCTGGGCGAAGCTGATCCGCATATCCTCGGTGCCGTAGGTGTCGGCGCCCGGCGCGCCGCCATAGTTCAGCGCGAACACACACATGCCGGCGTCGACGAGTTGCGGCCCGATCCCCGCCCAATCGGAGTAGGCGCTGGAGTCGGTACCGTGTACGAGGACCACCGGGCGCGGGTGCGCCGCATCGGGCTTGCAGCCGAAGTCGTTGACGCCCAGCGGAACTGCCGACGGATGATCTTTGATGTAGCGAGCCGCCGCGAGGTGGTCGGTCTGCCGTGGACCCGCCTCGGTGGGCACCACCGCGGGCCGGTAGCCCGCCGGTTCCGCGACTGCGTGCGGCACCAGCGGCGCGGCGCACCCTGCCGCGACCACGAGGGCGAGCGCGGCGACGCGGCGCTTCTGTGAAATTCCCCAACCCCACAACCGATTCAGCTGTTCCATATCCCAAACAACTACCGGACCGCGCCGGGTTTCGCATCCCCGGAACGGGGGAATCACACCCCCCTGTTCCATGGGCTCGCACTCGGCGCCGGTCCCGTGTGCCCCACCGCTTCCCGGCCGTCCGGCTCGCGCGCCACGCCGTCGCTCGGCCGGGCGCAGCAGGCCCGGACACTCCGGGTCACTTCGCGCCGGTGGCCTCGCTCCCCGGCGCCACATCGTCCTCGGCGAGGATGCGGTACAGCGCGCGGCGGGTCTCGGTGAGCACCTCAGCTGCCTTGGCCGCCTGCTCGGCGGTGCCGACCTGGGCGACCTGCCCGACCGCGCCCATCACCTGACCGACCAGTCCGCGCAGGTCGAGCGCCTGCGCGCCGATGTCCTGCCTGACCTCGGCCCACGGATCGCCGAGTTCCTCGCGCTCGGCCTCGACATAGGCCTTGCCCTCGTCGGTGAGCTGCGCGGTCTTTCGACCGGCGACCTTCTCGATGAGCACCAGACCCTCGTCCTCGAGCTGGGCGAGCGCCGGGTAGATGGAGCCGGGGCTTGGACGCCAGAGGTCGTCGCTGCGCTCGCGGATCTGCTGGATCAGCTCATAGCCGTGCATCGGCCGCTCGGCGAGCAGCAGCAGCACCGCGGCCCGCACGTCCCCGCGCCTGCCCCGGCCGCCGCGACCACGGCCGCGACCGAAACCCGGACCGAAGCCCGGTCCGAAGCCGGGGCCGAACCCCGGACCGAACTCGGGCCCATGTCCGTGTCGCCCACCCCGGCGGAACTGCCGCCGATCGGGACCGAATTCCGCATGGCCGGGTCCACGCCCGCGGCCGAACTTCCCGAAATCTCGATGTTCTGTGTTGTGCATAACAGCCTCCTCAGGCTCTCACGTTCTTGACGCTATCGACGATATATCGGCAATGCATCTAACGCAAGGCGTCCACGGCGACAGGCTGCGACCACCTATCGGCCGGCGGCGAGCTCGTCGATCCAGCGCTCCAGTCGCGACCCCTCCGCGACCATCAGCTCGGGATCACGAAAGGTGTTGGTGAGCAGCGAAATTCCCTGATAGGCGGCAACGAAGGCGACCGCGAGCTCATCGGCGTCGGACCGGCCGAGCGCGGCGAACTGAGTGCGCGCCCAGTCGACGAGCAGACCCATCACCCGCGCGGGCGCACCGTCGAACGCATCGGCGCGCTTGTCGAGTTCGGCGGCCAGCGAACCGGTCGGGCAGCCGAAGCGCGCCGCCTGCTCGCGCTCGTCGACCCAGCCGCGCACCATGGCCTTGAGCCGCGCGGCCGGGTCCGGCAGCGGCTCGATCGCCGCGATGATCCCGGCCAGCACCCCGGCGTGCGTATCGAGCACCGCGTGCACGAACTGATCCTTGGTCTTGAAGTAGTAGTAGACGTTGCCCACCGGGACATCGGCCGCGTGCGCGATATCGGCGATGGTCGTTTTCTCCACACCTTGCTGATAGAAGACGCGCGCGGCCGCCTCGACGAGCCGTTCGCGCTTGCCTGCCTTCGGTGCCGCCCGCTCTGAGTCAGTCATACAACTAACTATAGACAGCCGCGCCGACCGCCTGCTACGGTGTGTTAGTCAGCCAACTAACTCAAGGAGTTCTCATGATCGTCGTCACCGGAGCCACCGGGAACATCGGCCGCCAGCTCGTCGGTCTGCTCGCCGCGGCGGGCGAGCAGGTGCGCGCGGTCTCGCGTGGGGCGAGCCCGGTCGAGCTGCCGGCCGGCGTGGAGCACGTCGTCGCCGACCTCGGCGATCTCGACAGCCTCTCCCCCGCCCTGCGCGATGCGGACGCGCTGTTCCTGCTCATCACCGGCGAGCAGCTGATGACCGGGCCCGAGCCGGCGCAGTTGCTGAAGACCGTCGCCGCCGCCGGGGTGCGCCGGGTCGTATTCGTGTCCTCCCAGGGTGCGGTGACCAGGCCGGACTCGGCGGGCTACGCGCGGACCATCGCCTTCGAGCAGGCGCTACGCGAGTCCGGTCTCGCGTGGACCTCGCTACGGCCCGGCGCGTTCTTCTCCAACACGTTCGCCTGGATCGAGCCGGTACGGACACAGCGCACGGTCGCCGCGCCGTTCGGCGACGTCGGCCTGCCCGCGGTGGATCCGGGCGATATCGCGGCGGTGGCGGCCGAGGCACTGCGCGCGGACGGCCACGACGGTCGCGCCTACATCCTCACCGGACCGGCACTGGTGACCCCACGCGAGCAGGCGGCGGCCATCGCGGCGGCCGTCGACGAGCCGATCGCCTTCGTCGAACTCGACCGCGAGCAGGCCAAGGCGAACATGCTGCATTTCATGCCGGAGGCCGTCGCCGAGCACACGCTCACCATCCTCGGCACACCGACCGCCGAGGAACAGCAGGTCAGCGACGATATCGAGCGGGTGCTCGGCCGTCCGGCCACGCCGTACGCGCAGTGGGCACTGCGGAATCGCGCGATCTACGCCTGATCCCCGCGCGGTTCCCGCCGGGTCGGTAATGGCATACGGGGCGACTCAGGACGCACGGTCGGGCGACGGTACCCATTGCGCGCAGGTTCGCCGCACCGATCGGGGCGCTCCGGACGGCCGACGATGTTCGAGGCCGTCCGGGGGTGGCTACCCCCGTGGTCAGCCCGCCGGGGTGCCGTGCGCCCGCCGGAGGTTGTCGCGGAGGGACGGGAGACCAGGCCCGGTCAGATCGTCGCAGTAGGCCGCGCGGCCGGCCATCGCCATGACCAGGGCGACGGTCGGACCGGTGACGACGGGTCCGGCACCGGTGCGGAACGGGCCGTCGGTGGCTTCCACCCGCAGGCCGTCGATGGTGCTGTGGCTCGGCACGGCGAAATCGCGGGTCGCGTAGAACTCGGCGACCACCGTGGCGGCCCGCACCGAGGGGGTGCTGGTGATCCCGAGCGGTCTGCGGATGTCCTGGGCGTGGACGACCACCTCGCCGAGCCACGCCGCGGTGTGGCCCGAAGGTCCCGTCGAGGCCGGGATGACGGCCTCGAATCGGGCGAGCGTCTCGGCGGGCGTCGCGCCGCGGTGTTCGGCGAGCCGCCTGGCATTGTGCAGGTCGAAGTCGAAGCGGGCGCCGAGCACGCTGACCAGCCAGCGCAGCCTGCCGATGCTCGCCACCGCGGTGAGGTGGGCGACGACCTGCTCCACCACCCAGTCACCGCACAGGGAAGGCACTGCCCACTGATGGGACTCCAGACCGGCCAGGTCGCGCGCGAGCACCGCCCGCTCGGCATGCGTCATCGCCCAGATCTCGTCCCGCGATCCCACCACCGTCACCGGCCACCTCCGTCGTCCGATCCGCCGGGCGGAGCGTGCCCGGTCATCGGTAGTGCAGACGGTATGGGCACGAAGAACTCATCGGCCCCGCAGCGCACCGACGGTGCCGTCGCTCCCTCGGATCAGGGTTCGGCGGCGACGGGCTGAGGCCGGTGGACCGGTAGGGAGCGGCGGCGGTCGTTGGCGACGGCGGTGATGACACAGGTACCGAGCGCGCCCGCGCGGTCGAACATGGTGGCGGTACTGACCGCGATGCCCGCCTGCGCGACGTGATCGACGGCCTGCATGCCCAGCTCGCGGCCGACCGGCAGCCGCGACAGCGTCAGCGTCATGTCGGCGTTGATGTACCCGACACCGTGCGAACCCCAGTGGCACACCAGATTGGCGAGATCACCGGTGGCGGCCGCGCGCTGGAACGGGGTGAACTCGGCGCCGGCCACCAGCGGCGGCAGGTTCTGCCAGGCGACCTTGCGTTCGGCGTCGCGGATGGTCGTGAAATCGCCGACCCAGTCGCCTGCCCCGGATTTGAACTGCGGTGGCGCGCCGATCGGGCTGTCGTCGGTCACCGGCGGCGCGGGCAGCGCGTGCGAGGGCTGCCATACCGTCCCAGGTGGGGTGTCGGTGGCGGCCAGGAAGGTCACCGAGGCCCTGGCCCTGGTCTGCCCGTCCTGGACGAGCCAGGAATCGGCGACCTTGATGCGGTTGCCCGCCCGGACCACGGCGCTGTGCAGGGTGATCGGCTCCCTGGTGACCTGCTGGAACAGGTCGACGTTGAACCGAGCCGGCACGAACCCGGTTCCCGGACTGTGCTTCTCGGCTTCCACCGCGAGCAGCCCGCACACCGCCACGCCGTGCAGCTGGTTCGGTGACCAGCGGCTCACCGCCAGGTCACTCGCCACGTACGCCTCCTCGCGCACCGTGAAGAACTCCATCACGACCCTCTCTGCCGCCCGCAGCCGATCGTAGGGCAGGCGCTCGACGGGCCGTCAGCCGATGTCGACCGGGTCGATCTGGACGCGCAGTGGTGCGTCGGACCGGTGCGAGCTGCGCACGGCCTGGGCCGCGGTGAGAGCGCGCGCGAGTGGGCCGCCTTCGGTGCGGCCGACCCGCAGCAGCATACGTTCGACCTCGGCCGGTTCGTCGGAGCCGGAGAACGGCTTACGGGCGGTCGGCGGCAGCGGCACCGGGCCGAGGACATCCACCCGGTCCGGGAGGCTCGCGGCCGCGAGCAGCTCGCTGATGGCAGCGGTGGTGCCGTCGATCGCCGCCAGCCGTACGGCGGGCGGGAACCCCACCTCGGCTCTGGCGGCCAGCTCGGCGGCGGCGTGGTGTACCGGATCCCAGCGGACCAGGGCCTGCACGGTGGGCAGGGACGGCTCGGCCATCACGATCACCTGGCCGCGCGGCCGGACCAGGGCGGCGGCGCCCATCCAGCGGCGCAGGGTGTCCTCGGTGGCACGCAGGTCGGCGCGGCCGAGCAGGGCCCAGCCGTCGAGCAGCAGCGCAACCCCGTAGCCGCCGCGCACCAGCGGTTCGGCACCGACGGTGGCGACCACCACCTGCGCGCCGGGTTCCACGGTGTCGAGCACCTCGCCGCCGCCCGAGCCGCGGATCGGGACGCCGGCGAAGGCCCGGCCCAGCTCCTCGGCGGTACGGGCGGCGCCGATCACCATGGCCCGCAACGCGCGGGAACCGCAGGCCTGGCAGCGGTAGGCCGCCTCGGTGATGCCACACCACCGGCACTGCGGGCTCGCCGCCGCACCCGTGCTCGACGGTGGTAGCGCCAGAGGCCCGTGACAGTGCCTGCAGCGCGCAGGCGTTCGGCATTTCGCACAGGCCAGCGACGGCACATAACCGCGGCGCGGCACCTGCACGAGCACCGCCGCGTTCTCCCTGAGCGCGGCGCGGGCCGCCGCGAACGCGACGCCGGGCATCCTGACCGCGCGGGCGAGCGCGTCGCGTTCGAGCGCGAAATCGGTGTCGCCGGGCGCGCTGATCCGCGGCATCGCCTCGCGCAGTACCCGCCGTTCGGCGAGCAGGTCGTGTGCCCACCCGGATTCGACGACGGCCTGGATCTCCGCGGTCCTGGCGAAGCCGGCCGCGACGAAGGCCGCGCCGGTCTCGTGGGCGCGCAGCATGGCGACCTCGCGGGCGTGTGGATACGGTGCGCGCGGCTCGGCATAGGTGTCGTCACCGTCGTCCCAGAGCGCGATCAGCCCGAGGTCACGCGCGGGAGCGAACACCGCCGCTCTGGTGCCGACCACGATCCGCGCCTGGCCACGCAGCACCGACAGCCAGCGCCGGTACCTGGCAGCGGGCCCGAGACCCGCCGACAGTCCCACCGCCGAATCCCCTACCAGCCGAACGCATTCGGCGAGCACCCGATCGAGGTCGCGCTGATCGGGTACCAGCAGGATCGCACTGCGCCCACCGGCGACCACGGCCGCCGCGAGCTCGGCCAGCCGTGCCGCCCAGTCCTCCCCCGGCAGCGCCTGCCACGCCGCCCGCGGTCCACGCCCGTCCCGCAGGGCCGCGACGAACGCCGCACCGTGCACATACCGCGACCAGGCCGATATCGCCGGCTCGGCCGCCCGCCCTGAGGGCGAATCGGCGACCGGGCCGCCCCGCTCACCTCGGTCATCCGAAACGCCTGCGGCTGAGTGGTGTTCGACGTTTCCACCCGACGCGGCACTCTCGGTTCGGGAAGGGGTCTCCGGTGCGTCGGCAGCTGAATCCATGTCGGCCACACCAGCTTCCACGGGATCAACCTCGGATGATGCTGCCGCAGCAGCCTTCTTGGCACCACCGGTTTCGGTGCGGGCATGCCGGGGTGGGATGGCGAGGCGCAGGACGTCGGCGCGGGTGCCGGCATAGCGGGCGGCGACGGCGGTGGCCAGGCGCAGGACCTCGGGGGTCAGGACACGCTCGGCGGAGACGACGCGCTCGAGCTTCACCATCTTGCCGGTGTGCTCGGTGCGTGGCAGCCGTTCGAGCAGGTAGCCATCCACCAGCCGACCCGCGAAACGCACTCGCACACGCACCCCCGGCTGCGCGATCTCGTCCAGTTCCGGTGGCACCAGGTAGTCGAAATCACGATCGAGGTGCGCAGGCGACAGCAGCGGGAGCACCCTGGCGATCGGGTGTCCCGCTGCTGTCTGTGTGTCGTCCGCTGCCACGCGGGCGGCAGGTCTTACAGGCCGACGGCCGCGCGCAGCTTGTCGGCGCGATCCGTGTGCTCCCAGGGCAGATCGACATCGGTGCGGCCGAAGTGACCGTAGGCCGCGGTGGGCGCGTAGATCGGGCGCAGCAGGTCGAGATCGCGGATGATCGCGCCCGGACGCAGGTCGAAGACCTCCGAGATGGCGGTGGAGATCCGGGTCGGGTCAACCTTCTCGGTGCCGAAGGTCTCGACGAACAGGCCGACCGGGGCCGCCTTGCCGATCGCGTACGCGACCTGGACCTCGACCCGGTCCGCCAACCCGGCGGCCACGACGTTCTTGGCGACCCAGCGCATGGCGTAAGCGGCCGAGCGGTCGACCTTCGACGGGTCCTTGCCGGAGAACGCGCCACCGCCGTGCCGCGCCATGCCGCCGTAGGTGTCGACGATGATCTTGCGGCCGGTCAGACCGGCATCGCCCATCGGGCCGCCGAGCACGAACTTGCCGGTGGGGTTCACCAGCAGCCGGATGTCGGAGGTGTCGAGGCTCGGCAGGTCGAGGTCACCGAGGACGGCGTCGACGACCTTCGCGCGGATATCGGGCGCGAGCAGATTGTCCAGGTCGATATCGGCCGCGTGCTGGGTGGAGATGACGACCGTGTCCAGCCGGACCGGACGGTCACCGTCGTATTCGATGGTGACCTGGGTCTTGCCGTCCGGGCGCAGATACGGCAGCACACCCGACTTACGGACCTCGGTGAGCTTGCGCGAGAGCCGATGCGCGAGCGCGATCGGCAGCGGCATCAGTTCGGGGGTGTCGGTGGTGGCGTAGCCGAACATCAGGCCCTGGTCACCGGCGCCCTGGCGTTCGATCTCGTCGTCGGATCCGCCCACGCGCGCCTCGTGTGAGGTGTCGACACCCTGCGCGATATCGGGCGACTGCGCGCCGATCGCGATGTTGACACCGCAGGAGTTGCCGTCGAAGCCCTTGGCCGAGGAGTCGTAGCCGATCTCGAGGACCTTCTCCCGGACGATCCGCGGGATATCGGCGTAGGCCGAGGTGGTGACCTCGCCCGCCACATGCACCTGGCCGGTGGTCACCAGGGTCTCCACCGCGACCCGGCTGCCCGGATCCTCCGTGAGCAACGCGTCGAGGATGGAATCGCTGATCGCGTCACAGATCTTGTCCGGATGGCCTTCGGTCACGGACTCACTGGTGAATAGCCGACTACCTGTCGTACGCACAGTTATTCCCTCTCCCTCAACGGGTTGTTCGTAGCGGATCGTGACGGTGACTTCTCGATGTCCCCGCACGATCCTTCTATCCAGACTATTCCAAACCACCGACGCGGTGGCGGAGTGCACACAGACTGTCCCGGACTGTTCACCGAAATCGGCGAACCCACCCACCGACCACGTCTTGTTGCCTACAGTGTTTCGGCGACCATTGCCGCGCAACGCATTTCGCGCGGAATTCGGAGATGACGACCGGTCAGCGCAGCAACGGGACCAGCGCGTCGAGCACCCGGCTGGCCAGCAGCGCCTTCGATCCGTGATCGAGGGCCTGTTCGGCGCCGTCGGCGCCGAGCAGCCATCCGTCGTTGGTGTCGACCTCGAACGCCTTGCCCTCGCCGACGGCGTTCACCACGAGCAGATCGCAGCCCTTGCGAGCCAGTTTCGCCCTGGCGTGGGTGAGCACGTCGCCGTTCTCGTCACCGGTCTCGGCGGCGAAGCCGACGATCGCGGTGCCGGTGAGCCTGCCGTCGGTGCGGGCATCGACCAGGCCGGCGAGGATGTCCGCGTTCTTGGTCAGCGGAATCACGTCGGGCTCGGCGACACCCTTCTTGATCTTGGCGGCGGCCACGTGGGTCGGCCGGAAATCGGCCACCGCGGCGGCCATGATCACCGCGTCCGCGCCGATCGCGTGCTTGTCGACCGCGGTCTTGAGCTGCTCGGCGGTGGTGATGTGAACCAGGTCGACCGCCGCGGGCGGCGCGAGCTCGATGGTGTTGCCCGCGATCAGCGTCACCTGGGCACCACGCTGGGCCGCCACCCTGGCCAGGGCGTACCCCTGCTTGCCGGAGCTGCGGTTGCCGAGGAAACGGACCGGATCGAGCGGTTCGCGGGTGCCGCCTGCGGTGATCACCAGGCGGCGACCGGTCAGGTCGCGGGGCAGCGCGTCGGCGCGTTCGAGCAGCAGCGAGGCGAGGCCGAAGATCTCCTCCGGTTCCGGCAGCCTGCCGGGACCGGTGTCGGTGCCGGTGAGGCGGCCGGACGCGGGCTCCATGACATTGGCGCCGTGCGCGCGCAGCGTCGCGACATTGGCCACCGTCGCCGGATGCTCCCACATCTCGGTGTGCATCGCGGGCGCGAACAGCACCGGACATCGGGCCGTCAGCAGGGTGGCGGTGAGCAGATCATCGGCACGCCCCTGCGCGGCACGCGCCATCAGATCCGCGGTGGCGGGGGCGATGACGACGAGATCGGCCTCCTGGCCGATCCGGACATGCGGCACCTCGGGCACATCGGCGAACACGCCGGTGTGCACCGGCTGGCCGGACAGCGCCTCGAAGGTCGCCTTCCCGACGAACTGCAGGGCCGACTCGGTGGGGATGACCCGCACCTGATGACCGGTCTCGGTGAACCGGCGAACGAGGGCACACGCCTTGTAGGCGGCGATGCCCCCGCCGACCCCGACGACGATCCGCATGGTCTCTACGCCTCCGGAAAAGAGATTGTCACTCGCCCTCGGTGTGCTCGAGCAGGTCGGAGTGGATTTCACGCATGGCGACCGACAGCGGCTTCTCCTGCAGGCCGGGCTCGACCAGCGGGCCGACGTACTCGAGGATGCCGTCGCCGAGCTGGTTGTAGTAGTCGTTGATCTGCCGCGCGCGCTTGGCCGCGTAGATCACCAGGGCGTACTTGGACGAGGTGCGCTCGAGCAGCTCATCGATCGGCGGGTTGGTCAGGCCGATCGGGGTGTCGTACGCGGGCGCGGTGGCGATGTCCGTACTCACTAGGGGAGGCTCCTGGAGGTTCGGTGGGTCAAGAACTCGAATTTGTGCTAACGAATAACGATACCAACTGCTCGCAGGCGGTCGTCACTTCGCTGTTCACGATGACCGTGTCGAACTCGTCACAGGCGGCCAGTTCCACCCTGGCGGTCTCGAGTCTGCGCTCGATCACCTCGGGCGATTCGGTGCCACGCGAGGTGAGCCGGGAAACCAGTTCCTCCCAGCTCGGCGGGGCGAGAAACACCAGCAGTGCCTCCGGCATCGCCGCGCGGACCGACCGGGCGCCGGCCAGGTCGACTTCGATCAGTACTGAAGATCCTGCCGCCAGTGCTTCGCGCACCGGGGCGGCGGGGGTGCCCGATCGCTGCAACCCCCCGTGGATGTCTGCCCATTCGAGCAGTTCGTCCGCCTCGATCATGGCGTCGAACTCGGCTCGGGACACGAAACGGTAGTCGCGGCCGTCGACCTCCCCGGGCCGGGGGGCCCGGGTCGTCGCCGACACGCTGAAAACCAGTTCGGGCAGGCGTTCCCGCACGCACCGCACGACCGTGGATTTACCGACGGCCGAGGGGCCGACCAGTACAACCAGCCGACCCTTCCGCGTGTGTTCGACCACCTGAATCAGGCGTCGAAGTCGAAGCGAGCCAGCAGCGCCTTGCGCTGACGGTCGCCAAGGCCACGGAGCCGCCGGGTGGGGGCGATCTCCAGCTCGGTCATGATCTCGGCAGCCTTGACCTTGCCCACCTTCGGCAGAGCCTCGAGCAGCGCAGAGACCTTCATCTTGCCGAGAATCTCGTCGGATTCGGCGTCGGTGAGGACCTGCTTCAGGTTGGTACCGCCACGCTTCAGGCGCTCCTTGAGCTCCGCCCGAGCACGGCGAGCGGCAGCCGCCTTCTCCAAAGCAGCGGCGCGCTGCTCGTCAGTCAGCTGGGGAAGGGCCACGGTTCCTCCGTCTCATCGTTCATTGCTAGATCTACCGCCGGTTACCCGGACGGTCTGTGCGACCGTACCCACGGTGGCCGCCGATTGCGAACTCGACCCCCAGGTCAGGGCAGGAATACGAATGGCGTATGGGCCGCGCGGGCACGATGCGGTGACTGCCGATTCTTCCGCAACGATCCTACCGCCGAATTCGAGAAATGCACCCCTACCTGCGGTTATACCGTTTTGGGCGATGTTAGCCATTCGATTGCGTGACCGGTCGGCGGTACCCCCGCAAACCCGCTACGGCGCGACCAGGGGGTTTCCCGAAATTACCCGCGTGTCGCGCGATTTCGTACCGCGTGTCGTCAAGATCGGGAACGGAATCGCGGGCCTCCGCAGGCGCCACCGCGCGGCGCCGAACCCGGCATGACCACCACCCAGCACGACTACGGGGCCCGGCGGTACCGGGCCCCGTATCCGATCGTGTGCGATCAGGCCTGCAGGAAGGCGAACTCCTCCTGCAGCTGCGCCGTCTTGTCGCACAGTGCGGTGACCGAAGGGCCTGCGCCGAGCACCTCGCGCGAGACGTTGGGGACGACGGCGGCCAGGTTCGCCGCGGGGACGAGCGCGCGGATGGACTCCGCTCCCCCGCCCTGGGCGCCGACACCCGGCATCAGGATGGGCCCGTTGAGGGCCGACAGGTCCGGCGCGTCGGTGAGGGTGGCGCCGACGACCACGCCGACCGAGCCGAAGCCGTGGCCCGTATTGCGGGCCGCCGCCTCGTCGACCATGGTCTGGGCGATGGTGCGCCCGTCGGCGGCGGTGATTCGTTGTAGTTGCGCCCCTTCGGGATTCGAGGTCGCCGCGAGGACGAACACGCCGCGATGGTTGGTCTGCGCGAGGCTCAGCGCCGGCTCGAGCGAGCCGAAGCCGAGATACGGCGAGACCGTCACCGCGTCCGAACCGAGTGGCCCGTCGCCGAGCCAGGCGTGCGCGTAGGCGTCCATGGTGGAGCCGATGTCGCCGCGTTTGGCGTCGGCGAGCACCAGGGTGCCGGAGGCGCGCAGCACCTCGATGGTCCGTTCGAGGACCGCGATCCCACCGGAGCCGTAGGTCTCGAAGAACGCGACCTGCGGCTTCACCAGGGCGACGCGGCCGTCGAAGGCCTCTACGCAGATCTCGGCGAAGGCCTCCAACCCGTCGACGTCCTCGGTGAGCCCCCACGCCCTGAGCAGGCCGGGGTGGGGGTCGATGCCGACGCAGAGCGGGCCGAATTCCCGCATGGCGTGCCGCAATCGGTGACCGAAGCTGTGCATGTCAGCCCCGCAGCACCGTGTGCAGTTCCTGCAACGAACGTACCCCGATGCCGCCGTTGATGCTCGCCTCGATGCCCTGCACCGCCGCGGCAGCGCCCTGCACGGTGGTGATGCACGGGATGTTCGCGCCCACCGCGGCGGTGCGGATCTCGTAGCCGTCCACGCGGGGGCCCGAGTTGCCGTAGGGGGTGTTGAACACGATGTCGATCTCACCGTCGCGGATCTGCTCGACGATCGAGGCCTCCGGCATGCCGGTGGCCGGGTCGGTGGCCTCCGGGTCGGAGTGCTTGCGCACCTGTTCGCACGGAATGCCGTTGCGGCGCAAGGTCTCCGCGGTGCCCGCCGTGGCGAGGATGCGGAAGCCCAGGTCGTGCAGGCGCTTGATCGGGAACACCATGGCGCGCTTGTCACGGTTGGCGACCGAGACGAACACCGTGCCCTCGGTGGGCAGCGAGCCGTAGGCGGCAGCCTGGCTCTTGGCGAAGGCGGTGCCGAAGTCGGCGTCGATGCCCATGACCTCACCGGTGGACTTCATCTCCGGCGAGAGCAGCGAGTCGATGCCGGAGCCGTCGGCGCGGCGGAACCGGTGGAAGGGCAGCACGGCTTCCTTCACCGCGACCGGCGCGTCGAGCGGGACGTGGCCGCCGTCGCCCTCGGGCGGCAGCATGCCTTCCTTGCGCAGGTCGGCGATGGTCGCGCCGAGCATCACCCGCGCACACGCCTTGGCCAGCGGCACCGCGGTCGCCTTGGAAACGAACGGCACCGTCCGGCTGGCGCGTGGGTTGGCCTCCAGCACGTAGAGCACGTCGTCCTTGAGGGCGTACTGCACATTGAGCAGGCCCTTGACCCCGATGCCCTTGGCGAGGGCGATGGTGGAGCGGCGCACCGCCTCGATATCGCTGCGGCCCAAGGTGATCGGGGGCAGCGCGCAGGCGGAGTCGCCAGAGTGGATACCGGCTTCCTCGATGTGTTCCATGACGCCGCCGAGGAAGACCTCCTCGCCGTCACACAGGGCGTCGACGTCGATCTCGATGGCGTCTTCGAGGAACCGGTCCACCAGCACCGGGTGCTCGGGGTTGAGTTCGGTGGCGCGGGAGATGTAGCCCTCCAGCGACTGCTCGTCGTAGACGATCTCCATGCCGCGCCCGCCGAGCACGTAGGACGGGCGGACCAGCACCGGGTAGCCGATGCTCGCGGCGATCTTCTTGGCCTGCTCCACCGTGGTGGCGGTGCCGTACTTGGGCGCGGGCAGGCCGGCGGCGACGAGCACCTCACCGAATTCGCCGCGGTCCTCGGCCAGGTCGATGGCGGCCGCCGAGGTACCGACCACCGGCACGCCCGCGTCGGTGAGCCGCTGGGCCAGGCTCAGCGGGGTCTGGCCGCCGAGCTGCACGATGACACCGGCGACGGTGCCCGACTCCGATTCCGCGTGGTACACCTCGAGCACGTCCTCGAAGGTCAGCGGCTCGAAGTAGAGGCGGTCGGCGGTGTCGTAGTCGGTGGACACGGTCTCGGGGTTGCAGTTGACCATGACGGTCTCGTAGCCCGCGGCCGACAGCGTCTGCGCCGCGTGCACACACGAGTAGTCGAACTCGATACCCTGGCCGATCCGGTTCGGGCCGGAGCCGAGGATGATGACCTTGTCGCGCTCGTGCTGCGGGGCGACTTCGGACTCCGCACCGGGATCCAGCTCGTAGGCGCTGTAGTGATACGGGGTCTTGGCCTCGAATTCGGCGGCGCAGGTGTCGACGGTCTTGTAGACCGGCCGCACCCCGAGCCGATGCCGCAGCGAGCGGACACCCGCTTCGCCGGCGAGTTCGGGGCGAAGGGCCGCGAGCTGGCGGTCGGACAGGCCGTAGTGCTTGGCGTGGCGCAGCAGGTCCTCGTCGAGCACCGGCGCGTCCAGGATCTCCTGGCGCAGCGCGACCAGCCCGGCGATCTCGGCGACGAACCACGGGTCGACGCCGGAGGCGGCGGCGGTCTCGTCGATGCTCGCGCCGTAGCGCAGCGCCCGCTCGACCTGGTAGATGCGGCCTTCGGTGGGCACACGCAGGTCGGCGAGGATGGCCTCGACGGCCGCGCGCACCGACGCCGGGTCGTTCGCGTCGGCCGGGGCCCACGCCCCGTCCTCGGCGGTCCAGAAGCTGGCGGCCTTGGTCTCGAGCGAGCGCAGCACCTTGCCGAGGGCCTCGGTGAAGTTGCGGCCGAGCGACATGGCCTCACCGACGGACTTCATGGTGGTGGTGAGCGTGCCGTCGGCACCGGGGAACTTCTCGAAGGCGAACCGCGGCGCCTTGACCACGACGTAGTCGAGCGTCGGCTCGAAACAGGCCGGGGTCTCGGAGGTGATGTCGTTGACGATCTCGTCGAGCGTGTAGCCGATGGCCAGCTTGGCCGCGATCTTGGCGATCGGGAAGCCGGTGGCCTTGGACGCCAGCGCCGAGGAGCGCGAGACGCGCGGGTTCATCTCGATGACGATCAGGCGGCCGTCGCGCGGATCGACCGCGAACTGGATGTTGCAGCCACCGGTATCGACGCCGACCTCACGCAGGATCGCGATACCGAGGTCGCGCATCTTCTGGTATTCGCGGTCGGTGAGGGTCATGGCCGGCGCCACGGTCATCGAGTCGCCGGTGTGCACGCCCATCGGATCGACGTTCTCGATGGAGCAGACGATGACCACGTTGTCGCGGCCGTCGCGCATGAGCTCGAGCTCGTATTCCTTCCAGCCGAGGATGGACTCCTCGATCAGGACGTTCGCGGTGGGCGAGGCGGCCAGGCCGCCGCCGGCGATGCGGTCGAGGTCGTCGTCGTCGTAGGCCATGCCGGAACCGAGCCCACCCATGGTGAACGACGGCCGCACGACGACCGGGAAGCCGAGTTCGGCGACGGTCTCGCGAACCTCGTCCATCGTGTAGCAGACCTTGGACCGGGCGGATTCGCCGCCGACCTTGGCGACGATGTCCTTGAACTTCTGCCGGTCCTCACCGCGCTGGATGGCGTCGAAGTCGGCGCCGATCAGCTCGACCTTGTACTTCTCCAGCACCCCGCGCTCGTGCAGCGCGACCGCGGTGTTGAGCGCGGTCTGGCCGCCGAGGGTGGCCAGGATGGCGTCGGGACGCTCCTTCTCGATGACCTTCTCGACGAATTCGGGGGTGATCGGCTCCACGTAGGTGGAGTCGGCGAACTCGGGGTCGGTCATGATGGTCGCCGGGTTGGAGTTCACCAGCGACACCCGCAGTCCCTCGGACCGCAGCACCCGGCACGCCTGGGTGCCGGAGTAGTCGAATTCGCACGCCTGGCCGATGACGATCGGTCCTGAACCGATCACCAGGATGTGCTTCAGATCCTCGCGGCGAGGCATCAGGCTCCTTCCATGAGACCGGCGAAACGGTCGAACAGGTATGCGGCGTCGTGCGGGCCTGCGGCGGCCTCGGGGTGGTACTGCACCGAGAAGGCGCGACCGTCGATCAGTCGCACGCCCTCGACGGTGCCGTCGTTGGCGCAGATGTGGGAGACCTCGGCTTTGCCGAAGGGGGTGTCGAACACCTCGCCCTTCTCGCCTTCGAGGGCGAACCCGTGGTTCTGCGCGGTGATGGAGATGCGCCCGGTGCCTGCTTCGACGACCGGGATGTTGATGCCACGGTGACCGAACTTCATCTTGTAGGTGTTGCGGCCGAGCGCGCGGCCGAGGATCTGGTTGCCGAAGCAGATGCCGAACAGCGGGATCCCGCGTTCGAGCACGCCCTGGGTGAGCGCGATCGCGCCGGTCTGGGTGGCCGGGTCGCCGGGGCCGTTGGACAGGAACACCCCGTTCGGGTTCAGGGCGAGGATGTCGTCGAGCGAGGTGTTCGACGGAACCACGTGCGTGCGCACGCCGCGCTCGGCGAACATCCGCGGGGTGTTGGTCTTGATGCCGAGATCGACCGCGACGACGGTGAAGCGGTGCGCGCCGACCGGCTCGATCGTGTACATGCCGTCGGTGCTCACCTCCTGTGCCAGGTCGGCGCCGAGCATGGACGGCTGGCCCTTGACCCTGGCCAGCAGTTCCTCGTCGGAGGCCAACGCCGAGCCGGAGAAGATGCCCGCCTTCATCGACCCGCGGGTGCGCAGGTGACGCACCACCGCGCGGGTGTCGATGCCGGCGATGCCGACCACGTTCTGCTTGTCGAGCTGGTCGGTCAGCGTGCCGGTGGCGCGCCAGTTCGACGAGATCGGGGAGGGGTCGCGCACGGCGTAGCCCGCGACCCAGATCCTGCCGGACTCGTCGTCCTCGTCGTTCCAGCCGGTGTTGCCGATCTGCGGGGCGGTGGCCACCACGATCTGCCGGTCGTAGCTGGGGTCGGTGAGGGTCTCCTGGTACCCGGTCATCGCGGTGCAGAACACCGCCTCGCCCAGCGTCTGCCCCTCGGCGCCGAAGGCGGTCCCGCGGAACACGCGGCCGTCCTCGAGCACCAGAGCCGCCTTAACCTTCGTCATTCGTCGTCTCCGTCCTCGCCCTGGTCACATCCGCGGTCCATGCCGGGTACACCAATTTGTCGTCGCCCCGGAATCCGGTGTCGATCTCGGTGCCGGTCGGCAGTGTCCAGCGAATCACCAGCACACCATTCTCTGTCATCACTTTGCCCGCGTGTCCGCGTTCGGTGCGCACGGCCGTCACGGATTCCTGCGGAATCCAGATCGGCGTCGCCCCGTCGCGTTCGAGCAGGATTCCGCGTTCGAACCGCGTCATCTCCGCGGTCGCCCGGAATCCCAGGTCACCGACCGCGATCCGGTCCTGCCAGCTGGGCGCGATGGTGCTGCCCAGGTAGAGGCCGGTGGTCGGTTCCAGCAGTTGCGCGCCGAGTTCGGCAGGCACGGTCGGCAGCTCGCCGATCCGGTCCCGCTGGCGCTCGGCCTTCTTGCCCCAAGCCCGGTACATCAGCCACAGGCCGAGCAGGAACAGGGCCAGACACCCCACTACCCACAGTGTTCTCTCCACGTTCGCAGGCCTTCCCTAGATCCCGACCGCCTTGCCCTCGCGGGCGGTCACCCGGCCGCGCAGCACGGTGGCTGTCACCTGCGCCGGGAACGTCATGTCCTCGAACGGGGTGTTGTTCGAGATGCTCGCCAGTTCGGCGCCGCGCACCGTCCACTCGGCGTCGGGGTCGATCAGCGTGAGGTTGGCCGGTTCGCCGACGGCGATCGGGCGGCCGTGGTCGTCGAGGCCGACGATCGCGGCGGGCCGCTCGCTCATCACCCTGGCGACCCCACGCCAGTCGAGCAGGCCCGGCCGCACCATCGTCTGCACGATGATCGACAGGGCGGTCTCCAACCCGAGCATGCCGGGACGCGCGGCCGCGAACTCGCAGCATTTGTCCTGTTCGGCGTGTGGGGCGTGGTCGGTGGCGACGCAGTCGATGATGCCGTCGGCCAGCGCCTGGCGCAGGGCGGTGACGTCGGTGGACTCGCGCAGCGGCGGGTTCACCTTGTTCACCGCGTCGTAGGTCTCCAGGCGCGAGTCGTCGAGCAGCAGGTGGTGCGGGGTGACCTCGGCGGTGATCGCGATGCCCTGGCCCTTGGCCCATTTCACCAGTTCGACGGTGCCCGCCGTGGAGGCGTGGCAGATGTGCACGCGGGCGCCTGCGTCGCGGGCCAGCAGCGCGTCGCGGGCGACGATCGACTCCTCGGCGGCGCGCGGCCAGCCCGCGAGGCCGAGGCGGGCGGCGTTGGGACCCTCGTGCGCGACGGCACCCTCGGTCAGTCGCGGTTCCTCCGCGTGCTGGGCGATGAGTACCCCGAGGGAGGTCGCGTACTCGAGGGCGCGGCGCATGATCAGCGGGTCGTAGACGCAGTGGCCGTCGTCGGAGAACATCCGTACCCGGCCGACGCCCGCAGCCATGGTGCCCATCTCGGCGAGCTGCTTGCCCGCCAAGCCGACGGTGACCGCGCCGACCGGGAACACGTCGACCAGGCCGACCTCCTGGCCACGCCGCCACACATGATCGGTGATCACCTGCGAGTCGGCGACCGGGCTGGTGTTGGCCATCGCGAACACCGCGGTATACCCGCCGAGAGCCGCCGCGGCGGAACCGGTTTCGATGGTCTCGGTGTCCTCGCGGCCGGGTTCGCGCAGGTGGGTGTGCAGGTCGACGAAGCCGGGCAGCAGGATCTGGCCGTCGCCGTCGATCACCTCGGCGCCCGCGGCAGCCGCCAGGCCGGGACCGATCTCGGCGATGACGGTACCGCGCACCAGCACATCAACCGGCTCGTCCGCACCGTAGGGCCGGACGTTCCTGATCAGCAGTTCACTCACGCCGTTTCCTCCTTGGCACCGCCGACGAGCCGGAACAACACGGCCATTCGCATGTGCACTCCGTTCGTCACCTGTTGCAGGACCGCCGCTTTCGGCGAATCGGCGACCGCGGCTGCGATCTCCATACCGCGCAGCATCGGACCGGGGTGCAGCACCACCGCGTCGTCACCGAGCAGGCCCAGCCGGCGCTCGGACAGTCCGTAGTTGATCGAGTACTCCCGCGCCGACGGGAAGAACCCGCCGTTCATCCGCTCGGCCTGGACCCGCAGCATCATCACCGCGTCGGCCCCGGGCAGTTCGGCGTCCAGCGAGGTCGACACCCGGCACGGCCAGCTGTCCACGCCCACCGGCAGCAGCGTGCCCGGCGCCACCAGCACCACCTCCGCACCGAGAGTGTTCAGCAGGAAGACATTCGAGCGGGCGACCCGGCTGTGCAGAATGTCGCCGACCAGCACGATCCGCTTGCCCTCGATGTCGCCGAGCCGCTGGCGCAGGGTCAGCGCGTCGAGCAGTGCCTGGGTGGGGTGCTGGTGGGTGCCGTCGCCCGCGTTGATGATCGCGGGCGCTGCCCGGTTCTCCGCGCGCGCCCACTGGTCCATCCAGCGCGCGATCTGGTGTGCGGCACCGGAGGCCGGGTGCCGCACGATCAGCGCGTCGGCGCCTGCCGCGTGCAGGGTGAGCGCGGTGTCGCGCAGCGATTCGCCCTTGGAGACCGAGGAACTCGACGCGCTCACATTGATCACGTCGGCACTCATCCACTTGCCCGCGACCTCGAAGGAGACCCTGGTGCGGGTGGAGTTCTCGTAGAACACGGTCATCACGGTGCGGCCGCGCAGCGTCGGCAGCTTTTTCACCTCGCGGCCGAGCAGCGCCTGTTCGAAACGCTCGGCCTCGTCGAGGAGTTCGGTGGCGGTGCCACGGTCCAGGTCGGCGACCGTCAGAAGATGTCTCACTGCTGCTGCGCCTCCTGGTGCAGGTACACCCCGTCGTGTCCGTCGTGTTCGGTGAGCAGCACCGAGATGTCCTCGGCGCGGGAGGTCGGCACGTTCTTGCCCACGTAGTCGGCGCGGATAGGCAGTTCGCGGTGACCGCGGTCGATCAGGACGGCCAGCTGGACGGCGCGGGGGCGGCCGAGGTCGCGCAGGCCGTCCAGCGCCGAGCGGACGGTGCGGCCGGAGAACAGCACGTCGTCGACGAGCACGACCAGGGCGTTCTCGATGCCGCCGTCGGGCACCGAGGTGCGTTCGAGCGGGCGGTGCGGACGGCTGCGCAGATCGTCGCGGTAGAGGGTGATGTCGAGTGAGCCGAGTGCGGGCCGCACGCCGGAGAACTCCTCGATCTTGGCGGCGAGCCGGTTGGCCAGCGTGGTGCCGCGGGTCGGGATTCCCATGAGCACCACCCGCGGTGCGTCGCCCGCGTCGAGTGCGGTCTTCTCGATGATCTGGTGCGCGATGCGCGCGATGGTGCGGTTGACGTCCGACGGTGACAACAGCTCGCGCCCGGCCGCCACCCACTCCGGAGTGTGCCGCTGCGACGTTTCACCCGCGCCGGTTCCGGCCGCCCGTTCGGGCACAGCCATGCCGACCTCCTTCCCCGCCTCACCGGACGGTCCGTTAAAGGATGCCTAACTCGCGCTCCACCCTATCAGCGTCCTCCCCCTACTCTGACCAGGGCGTCCCCGCTGTGAGCGCCACCACGACCCCGGTCCACGGCCACCTCGTGCGGCACCGATCACAGCCCCGTCGAAAGCCCCGTGAGCAGAGCTACCTCCACCGACGGCGGCAGTACCTGGGGCCGCGTGCGGGATCGTCACTGTGACAACTCGTTCGGCGCGGGCGTTGGCGTCGATGGCAGTGCTCAGCCAGGTGGCGAGGCCTGGGGCGATGGCGTCGTAGAAGGCGGGATACGGTGTGCTCATCCGAGCATCGTCGACTCTGACGCAACGTCAGGGTCGACTACAGCGGTGCGGGCGGTTCCGGCGCCACTTGTCGGGTGGGCATGGCGCTGATCGTCAGTGCCGTCATGACCAGCGCGATTCCGGCCACCTCCGGTCCGCTCAGCAGCTGGCCGAGCGCGATCGCGCCGACGACGGCCGCGGTGGCAGGGAGCAGCGCGAGCAGCAGGGCGAAGCGAGCCCGGCCGACCGCCGTCAACACCACCTGGTCCAGGGCATACGGAACGGCGCTCGACAGCAGGCCGACGCCGAGGCCGAGCAGCCAGGTGCGGGAATCGGCGAATACCGACGCGTCGATCAGCACCTGCGGGATCAGCACGAACGGGGCGAGCAGCACCGCCGCTGCGGCCATTCCGACCGCGAGCGAATCCTGCCCGTCCCCGGCGTCGGCGACCCGCTTGCCGACCAGGATGTAGCCTGCCCACAGCACCGCCGAGGCGAGCGCGAATCCCACGCCCACCGGTTCCACGTCCAGCTGCACTCCGGCCAGCAGCACCACACCCGCCGCGACCAGCACCACCGCCAGCACGTCCCTGGCCCGGCGGGAACCGAGTGTGGCCACGGCGACCGGCCCCAGAAATTCGATGGCGACGGCGGTGCCGAGCGGAATACGGGCGATCGCCTCGTAGAACACGATGTTCATGCCCACCGTGACGATCCCGAATCCGGCCGCCACCGCGATCCCCCGCCGCGTCCACCGGGTGCGCCACGGCCGCCGCCACGCCACCAGCGCCACGCCGGCGGCCGCGGCGCGCAGCCAGGCGACGGTCGCCGGTTCGGTGGTGTCGAAGAGGAACACGCCGAGCGCCGCACCTACATACTGCGAGGTCGCGGCGACGACGAAGACGAGGGGCACCGACCAGCCCGGCAGCACGGCACGGTCGGTCATCGGGCTCGCGGTCACTTCAGCGAGTATCCACAACGGGCCGGAGTTCGCCGGGCTCACTCACGGCTGTGGAGCACGGCTTCCGCACGTGCCGCTTCTTCCCTCGTCAGGTAAATATCGAGTTCAGCGGCACCGTGTAGCAATGTGCGGCCACGGGTGGTCAGCCGATCCTGCCAGTCCTCGAGAAACTGCCGCAGCGGCTCGGCCCCGCCCGCCGCACGGAGCGCGTCGAGGAATTGCGCGATCCGGCTCAGCGGGTATCCGCCGCGGCGCAGCTGCCGGGCGATCTCGGCGTCGCGGACGCATTCCGGCCCGTATCGGCGATATCCGGTGGCGCGGTCGCGGTCGGGGCGCACGATGTCGCGCGCTTCCCAGGTGCGCAAGGTCGCCGGATGCAGGGCAAGGCGGCGCGCGAGTTCCCCGATCGTCATGGCCGGGCCCGCGATGCGGGCAGGCATTGTCGTGGACAACTCGCGCAGGGCACTCGCGACGTCGGCGCGGGTGCCACGTTCGTCGAGCAGCGCGACGTGCGCGGCATCGATCAGCCGGTAGGCGGCGTCCAGGTCACCCCGATGGACCGCGCGCAGGATCGCAGTGGCTCGCTGATGGCCGTGCCCGGCGCGCAGGGCGAGAAACGCCCGCAGGGCCTGCGCGTGCAGCGGGGTGTAGCGGCGGTAGCCGGACTCGGTGCGGGCGGTGGGCGGGAATATGCCCGCGTCGTCGTAGTTGCGAATCGCCTGCGCCGACAGACCGTGCTCCCGAGCGAGATCGATGGGCCGCAGGTCGCACCTCTCTTTGAAGGTTTCACCGAGTCTAACTCGGCTGATTGCAGAAAAGTTTCACACGAACCTTCAACGATACTGTCGAAGGTATGTCATCCGCTACCGCACCGCTCACGCCCGGCCGCCCGCTCGACGACGCCACACAGCTCGGCCACGCGCTCGACGATCTGCTGGCCACTCGCACCGAACCACCCGCCGTCCTCGCCCTCGGCGAGCCGACCCACGGAATCGCGGCGTTCCCTTCGCTGCGCAACGACATCCTGGCGCACCTGGTCGAGCGAGGATTCCGGTCGGTGGTGCTCGAGACCGACCACTTCGCCGCGTCCCTGGTCGACGACTACATCGACGGCGCGGACACCGACCTCGACACGGTGCTCGCCACCGGATTCACTCACGCATTCGGCGCCGTGCCCGGCAATCGGGAACTCGTCACCTGGCTGCGCGCGCACAATGCCGGGCGCGCACCGGCCGACCGGGTCCGCTTCCACGGCTTCGACGCACCGCTCGACCAGATCGAAACGCCGAGCCCGCGCGCCGCCCTCACCGGAGCTCTCGCGGCGCTGCCCGCGGCCCTGCGCCCCGCCTCCGCCGGCGAGCTGGAATCGCTGCTCGGCGCCGACGCCGACTGGTCGAACCCGGCAGGCATCTACGACCCCGACGCCGCCCTCGGCGACTGCGCGCGCGTGCGTTTCCTGCGCAGCATCGCCGACGACATCGCCAGTGCCCTGCGCCGCGCGGCGCCCGACCTCCGCGCGACGGCACCGGCGGCCTTCGACCGCGCGGTCGCGGACGCGCGGACCGCGCAGGGGGTACTGCGTTATCACGCCGCCATGGGCAGCACCGCACCCGACCGGATCGGTACCCTGCTCAGCATCCGCGCCGAGATGATGGCCGACAACCTGCTGGCCATTCGCGACGCCGAGCAAGACCGCGGGCCGAGCCTGGTCTTCGCGCACAATGCGCACGTGCACCGCGGGCGATCGACCATGGGGATGGGAACCGGGGACGTGAGCTGGTGCGGCGCAGGCGCTCTCGTCGCGCCCGCACTCGGTGCGCGCCATATCGTGGTGACGACCGACGGCGCCCCGCACAGCGCGCCCGGCACTCTCCAGGGCGCGCTCGCCGCGGCCACCACCCGCAGGTCCCTGTTCTCCGCGGCGTCCCTGCGCGCCACGCTGCCCGCGGGGACGCAGGCGGGCGCCCCGATCGTGCCGGGTCATATCCCGCTCACTCCTGCCGATCTGGACGGCACCGACGCGGTGATCTTCGTCGCCGACACCGACGGCACGCGCCACCAGTACTGGTGAGCACCGGCTGGCCTGCGCATACCGCACCACCGAGATGGAACTCGCGCTGGCCGGGCCGGTGATCGGTGACACCGTCGCGGCCCACACGGCGCCCCACGACATCGATACCGCCGCCTGGCGCGGCGCGGACGCGATGACAGTCCTGCCCGAGGACCCGGTGGCAGCCGCCGAGGAGATCCAGCGGCGGCGGGAGGAGATGGGCTTCTCCTACTTCGTCTTCGGCGGCGAGGTCGCCGAACGATTCGCACCGATCGTCGCTCAGCTCGCCGGACACTAGCGACAATGCGAACATGTGTTCGAATACGCGCTACACTGGCGGTCATGTCGCTGCCCCTGCAAGGTTCACTGTTCGACGGTGATGCCGTCGTGCTGGGTTCGCTGGCGGACGTCCGGCGCACCCGGCTCGACGCGACCGCCTGGGTGGATGTGCTCCCCGGGTGGCTCGGTGGCGCGAGCACGGTGTTCGAGCGACTGGCCGAGCGGGTGCCGTGGCATGCCGAACGCAGGCCGATGTACGACCGGGTGGTCGATGTGCCACGGCTCGTCTCGTTCTTCGCCGAACACGATCCACTCCCCGACCGCATCCTCGTCACTGCCCGCGACGCCCTGAGCAGCCATTACGCGAGCGAACTCGGCGAACCCTTCCGCACCGCGGGCCTGTGCTACTACCGCGACGGCCGCGACAGTGTCGCCTGGCACGGCGACACCATCGGCCGCGGCGCCACCGACGACACCATGGTGGCGATCGTCTCCGTCGGCGCCCCACGCACCCTGCTGCTCCGCCCCCGCGGCGGCGGACCGAGCACCCGGTTCACCGCGGGCCACGGCGACCTACTCGTCATGGGCGGCTCCTGCCAACGCACCTGGGAACACGCCGTCCCCAAAACCACCCGCCCGGTGGGCCCACGCATCAGCATCCAGTTCCGCCCGCGCGGCGTGCGCTGACAAGACCGACCGCGCCGCGCAGCGGCAAGTGGTTACGACACACCTACGCCGAGCTTTGTCGCGGGCGCGGCGGATTCGGTGGCCCTTATTCTTCCTGGGAGACCGCCGCGCAGGGGACGCTGAACGTCGCGATCGATGCTGTGCTGCCGCTCGGTGAGGCTGCTGCGGCGCACCGTGCGCCCGAGGACCGGACCGCGCGTGGGGCGGTGCTGCTGCTTCCGTAGCTGCTGACGCCTCCGGCCTTCTTGGGATGAAACTCTGTCTGTGGCTTGGTATTTCACTCATACTCGAAGGGACGGAGAACGCGCGGACCGAGTGGGGTGGCCGGGATGACGTCCAGCAACGATCGGGAGATGCTACGGCGGCGGATCGAGTGCGAGGTCGGGGACGCGGTCGGTGAGCTACCGGGGCGGTCACGGAATGTCTACACCGCGCTGCTGGTGGACGGGCATCGGCAATGGCGGTTGCTGCTGCATCGCACCCAGCCCGCGCCTGCGGGCCGATGCGATGCGATGCTGATCGGGCCCGGCGGAGTGTTCGCGGTCAATATCGTCGACGAATTGCCTGGTGAGGCACAGATCCGCAGGCTGAGGGCGCAGGCGGAGCACGTGTTCACCGGGGTTTCCTATGGTCCGGAAAGCGGCGAGTTCGTACGCGAGACAGTGGAGTTGGTGTTCGTGCTGCCCGCCGGGCGGCGGCCGGATGCGGACGGGCGGTTCGTCGTCGTCACCGATGCCACGTTGCGCAGCGTGCTCGGCCGCGACCGGATACTGCCCGCGAAGGCCGCGCGAGCACTCGCCGAGCACACCGGTCGCAGGCACGCCGACTATGTGCTGCTGCCCACCGTCACCCCCGCACCGGCCGCGGCGCCGGATGGTCTGCTCGAGGTGGACGCGCTGCAGACCGATCAGGTGAACCTCGCACTGGCCAAGCCGTTTCCGACCTGGCTGACCTTCCTCGATCCCACGCAGAACGCCCTCGTCGCCCGCAACTACACCGGGCCTGCGCGGATCGTCGGCCCGGCGGGCTCGGGCAAAACCGTGCTGGCGCTGCACCGCATGGCCCATCGCGCCCGGCGCAGCACCGGCCCGCTGCTGTTCACGACGCTGGTGCGGAATCTGCCGCCGTGCCAGCAGTCCGCGTTCGCGCGACTGCTTCCCGACGCGGCACACCGCGCGGAGTTCACGAACCTGCACGCCTGGGCGCAGAACTTCCTCGCCGAACGCGGCAAGCCACGGATCATGGAGCTCAAACGGACGACCACCGCGTTCAACCTCGCCTGGATCAGGGCAGGCCGGGTGAGCCCGCTGGCCGCCACCGAGCCGAGCTACTGGCGGGAGGAGATCGACCGGGTGATCAAGGGTCGCGGACTGCCCGCCACCGACGCGGGCTTCGCTGCCTACGCCGAGGTGGACCGCCGTGGCCGCCGGGTGCCGCTACATCCCGTCCAGCGCCGCCATGTGTGGGCCCTGTACCGGGCCTACGAGCAGATCCGGACCGAGCGTGGCTGTTTCGACGGCAATGACGTGATCGCCGCCGCGCTCGACGAACTACGCGCCCGCCCCCTCGACCGGCCGTACGCGATGGTCGTGGTCGACGAGGTACAGGACATGACGTTGCAGAGTGTGCGTCTGGTGCACGAGCTCACCGGCGACGAACCGAACTCGCTGTTGTTCGTCGGCGACCGGCAACAGCAGATCTACGCGGGCGGCTGGCGGTTCGTCGACGCGGGCATCGCGATCGTCGGCCGCAGCGAACGGCTGACCAGGAACTACCGCAACCGGCGGGCGATATTGAAACTCGCCGCGAGTCTGCCGGGGGCAGGTCCGGTCGACGACTTCGACACCGGCGACCGCCACAGCCTCGAACACACCGAAGCCGCGCTCCCCGACGGCATCGCCGAACGCTGGTCCTGCACCAGGGCCGAGCTGGCCGGACACCTGCGCGGCAGGCTGGACCTGATCGTCGCCGCGGGCATCTCCCTGTCCGATACCGCGATCATCACCATCACCAACCCCGAAGCCGAAGCGATCCTGCGGCTGCTGCACCAGTGGCAGATCCCCGCCACCGAACTCGTCGACTACCGCTGCGCCGCCGCCGACACCGGCGTCAAGGTCGGCACGGTCTATCGGGCCAAAGGGCTGGATTTCCGCGCGGTCATCCACCCGTTCCCGGTGCCGGCGGCCCCTGCCACCGACGCGGAGCGGGAGCGGTACGAACTCACCATGCGCCAGCAATTCGTCGCGGTGACCAGGGCACGAGACTACGTCTGGCTGGCCGAGATCAGCGGCTGAGTCACCCGGCCGGACCCGGTCTCGCGGCACCCCGCCGCGAGACCGGAAATCGGCGTTGCCGATCTCGTTGCTCGGCAACAGGATTCGGTTTCGAGCTGGCTGGTGGAGGCCGTATCCTGGTATGGTCCGCAGTCGGTTGCACAGGGGGTCGTGGTGATCGTCGTTGTCGCGGACGAAACCGAGCTCGAAGGCGCAGAAGAGGTCGTCGCGGCGGCGATCCGGGAATGGGCGTCCGAGGTCGGTGGTATAGCCGTGTTCCGGTGCCATGTGCCTGAGAGCCGGGGCGGGTCGGTCGAGGTCGACGCACTGGTGTGCACGCCGCAGGGCGCCACCGTCATCGAGGTGAAGGGGTTCACGGCACGCCAGGACGGTGTGCTCGCCACCCCGCCGAACGGGCCGTGGACGGTCGACGGCGCCGAGGCCGCCCTGTATCACGCCGTCCGGGTGCCGAATCCGTTCGTCCAGGTGCGGCGGCAGGTGTTCGCGGCGAAGAATCTGCTGCAGCAGTCCGGGATCTTCGGCTGGGTGAACGCGGTGGTCGTGCTGGTCCCCCAGCCCGGTTCGCGGATCAGGCTCGAGGAATCCCGCATCGCCGACGGGTACCGCGCGGTGCTGGTCGACCGCGAGGATTCGACCGCCCTGCACGACTACTTCCACGGCGAGACCGGACGCACGACCCGGCTCAGCGTCAACGATGTGCGCCGCGTCTTCGACGCGCTCAACCTCGCCCACCTGCTGCCGAGCCGGGTCGTCCTGGCCGAGCAGGGCTTCCCGGCCCGCCTCACCCCCACCACCACCCCGCGTCCCGCCACCACCAAGCCCGACCAGCCGGAATCGCCCGATGCCTCGGACGCGCCGTCACCGTTGAGCATCCGCGCGGGCGCCCCGGCATTCCTCGCCGCCATCGATCGCCTCGCCCACCGACCCTCAGCCGAGCCCGCGACCGACACGTCGGATCGCGAAGCCACCACGGCCGCGACCCCCGAAGCGGCCGGTGCCGTGCCCACTCGCGAAACGCCGCACGCCATCGCCGGGAGCGACGGACCGCATCCCGAGGCCGGTGGCGGAGATTCGGCGGCGCGGGGCAACGCCCGCACACCCGACGTCGACGAGAGAAGCACGACCGAACCGGCCGTGGCGCCGGGCGAGGAGATCAACCGGGAGGATTCCCACGGCACAGGGGAACCGGCGACGCTCATCGGATCGCCGGAGGTACCTGGCGGATCGTCCGCGCCGGATCACTCGGGCGCAGACACCGCGGGTAGCGACTCCGGTGCCGCCGACCTGGACACCGAGCGGATCAGCGACTCTCCGACCGCAGGACCCTCCACCATCCAGCCGTCCCCGGAAGTACCTGGGAACACCGGAGAAGAGGCAGCCGACACCGTGTCGGAAACCGACGACTCCATCTCCGCTGATCGCGAAGGCGTATCGGTATCGGGCGCAGAGGTTGTGCCGGCGGTATCCGCTGCCGCGGCAGCCGGTATGGCCGGGGTCATCGCAGGCGCTGCCGTGGGCGCGAGCACCGACAGTGCGGCGGAGGCCGGTGCCGCCGAGTACTCCCCCCCGCGAACCACTTCCGAAACCCTCACACCAGCAACCGATGTGGCTGGGGCCGTCGGCTCGGCCGCCGCTAGCACGAGCGCGGACAGTTCAGCGGACCCCGACGCCGCCGAACACTCCCCGCCGCGAACCCTTTCCGAAACCGCTGCGGCCGACGACGTAGCGGCAGGCTCCCCGACCGCGAGTGTCGAGGCGATATCCGGTACAGATTCCGATGACACGGCAGGACTTCCCGGTGCCGACGAGAGCTCGGGCGCCGCGGTCGAGGATGACGACGGAATGTCGGAAGCCGTGTCGTTGACCAAGTCCGGCGCGCAGGTGCAGGCCGACGAGCTCGACGGATCGGCAGTACCCGAGGACGGCGACGACGCGCTCCGATACGCGGCGGCCGGTGCGTATGAGCCGGGGTACGGCGAGGACTGGTACGAGGACGACAACCTGCGAGGTCAGGCGGCCGCGGGACCTGCCACCGCGGTAGCCGCAGGCGATGCCGCGGCATGGTCGGCCGAGCAGCAGACCGCACCGCCCCCTGCCGAGAGCACCGGCGAAGCCGACGGGTTCGACAGCTCCGAGCACTGGAGCGACTGGGTCCACGACCCGACACCGCAACGACCGGCGGCGAACCGAGTGCGCCCGCGCCGCGAGGCACGCCGTCTGTCCTGGCTCGAACGGTGGCGCAATACCCCGATCAAGCAGCGGCGTGAGCATCCACGGCCGGTGATCCGGATCGGGCCCGGCATCGGGTTGCTGCTGTTCATCGTCCTGTTCGGGGTGAGCTTCTTCGCGGTCGCGGCGATCGACGCGAGCCGGTTCGAGATGGCCGACTACGACCGGATGTGCGCCGAGCGCACCCCGTTCCCGAATGCCGCGGAATACCGGCGCGGCGACAGCGTGAGCCCGGTCTATCTGTCCGGCGACCTCACCACGATGGTGGCGGGCAGCGATTCCCCGGCCTGGCGGCCGACCGATACGGACACGGTGCAGCTCATCGCCTGCATGACGCGGCTGAGCCTCGGCGAGCTCGTGGAAACCTGTCAGTTCGCGCCTGCCCGCGGGGAACCCATCGGCCGGACGGTCAACCTGTTCCGCGCCACCTACGAGGTCACCGTGTACGAACTGCGCACCGGCCGGGAAGTGGCGACCGCGACCATGATCGGCGAACGATACTCGGCCGATCCCGCCAACACCGATCCCGATCGCTGTCGTGGCGCCGCCGATGCGCCCGACGATCTCGGTCGCAGGCTCGGTCAGCCGTCGACGGCGCAGGTCACCGGCTTCCTGGCGCCACTGGTCCACGCCGACCGCTGACGGGCTTGACCTCGAGTGCACTCGAGGTAGCAGGATGCGGTCGTGCCTCGCGCACGCCCGGCACCGCGCTACCGGCGCGGGCGCGCCGCCACCGATTTCCCGTACACCCACCGGTGGCGGCCGCCGGGAACACAACAGCCGCACACCCGCGAAAGGCTGTGCGGCTGTGTGGAATCGAGGTCACGCGGAGACGGTGATCTCCCATTCGTGCACCGTCAGCTCCGATGCACCGGTGCGGTGCAGCGGGTCTGCGTGCGCGAGCGCCGTTGCCGCCGAAAGGTTCTCGGCGAGCACTACATACGCGCCGCCCGATCCGTCGGTGAACCGGCCGCTCTCCACCAGCTGTCCGGTGTCGAGCAGCCGCTGCAGGAACTCACGGTGCGGTTCGATCACGGTCTCGTCGAAAGCCGGTGTGCGCATGACCATCACGAGATATTTGCTGGTCACTGATCCGGTTCCTGGGCCGGGCGCGCGGCACGGGTGGCCGCCGCGGCGGCCCGCACCTGCGGCGCCACCTGCACGACCTGGCCGAGCACCCCGTTCACGAACGACGGCGAGTCGTCGGTGGACAGCTCCTTGGCCAGCTCCACGGCCTCGTCGACCGCGACCACCGGCGGAACGTCGGTGGCGTGGAACAACTCCCACACTGCGATGCGCAGAATCGCGCGGTCGACGGCGGGCAGGCGGGCCAGCGTCCAGTCCTGCAGGTAACCCTCGATGGTGCCGTCGACCCGGTCGAGGTCATCGGCGACGCCTTCGACGAGGACCGTGGTGTAGGCGTGCACGGGCGCCACGCTCTGGTCGCGAGTGGCCAGCTCGGCGCGTTCGGAGATCAGGTCCGAGACGTCGACGTCGCGCGCCTCCGCCTCGAACAGCAGGTCGACCGCCCGGCGGCGCGCCTTGTGGCGCGCGCCCAGCTTCTTGAACGAGCCCTTCTTGTCCGCCGGGGAATCCGTCACGATCAGGCGTTGACGCGGCCGAGGTAGCTGCCGTCGCGCGAGTCGATGCGCAGCTTGTCACCGGTGTTGATGAACAGCGGGACCTGCACCTCGGCGCCGGTCTCCAGCGTGGCGGGCTTGGTGCCGCCGGTGGAGCGGTCGCCCTGCAGGCCGATGTCGGTGTGCTGCACGACCAGCTCGATCGAGACGGGGAGCTCGACGAACAGCGGCGCGTCCTCGTGCACCGCGACCTGCACCGCCATGTTCTCCAGCAGGAAGCGCGCACCCTCGCCGATGGTGGCCTCCGGGATGGAGATCTGGTCGTAGGTCTCGCCGTCCATGAAGATGTAGTCGCTGCCGTCGTGGTACAGGTAGGTCATGTCGCGACGGTCCACGGTCGCGGTCTCCACCTTGACGCCCGCGTTGAAGGTCTTGTCGACGACCTTGCCGGACAGCACGTTCTTCAGCTTGGTCCGCACGAAGGCGGGGCCCTTACCCGGCTTCACGTGCTGGAATTCGATGATCTGCTGGAGCTGACCGTCGATCTTCAGCACAAGGCCGTTCTTGAAGTCGCTGGTGTCCGCCACTGTCCTCGGATCTCCTCGTTCGTTTACTGCGGTCTCTGGGGACCGGCGTCACTCGACGACGGTCAGGTCCTTGCTGGTGAGGGTGAGCAGGTCCGGGCCCGCCTCGCGGACCACGAGCGTGTCCTCGATCCGGACTCCGCCGCGGCCGGGAAGGTACACACCAGGTTCGACGGTCACCGCCACGCCAGCAAGCAGTGTACCGGTACTCGTTTTCGCGACTCCCGGCGCTTCGTGGATCCGCAGGCCGACACCGTGTCCGAGGCCGTGCACGAACTGCGCGCCGTAGCCTGCCTGCTCGATGACGACCCGGGCCGCGGCGTCGACCTCGGCGGTCCCCGCGCCGGGTTTGAGGGCCTCGCGGCCCGCTCGCTGGGCGCGGGCGACCAGGTCGTAGATCTCGCGCTGCCAGTCCGCGGGGCTACCGAGCACCAGGGTGCGGGTCATGTCGGAGTGGTAGCCGTCGACGACCGCGCCGAAGTCGAGCTTCACGAAATCGCCGGTGGCCAGGACCGCGCCGGTCGGCCGGTGGTGCGGGACCGCGGAGTTGGCGCCGGTGGCGACGATGGTCTCGAACGAGACGGCCTCGGCGCCGTGCTCGAACATCGCCCACTCCAGGTCGCGGGCCACTTGGCGCTCGGTGCGGCCGGGCCGCAGCAGTCCGCGCTCGAGCAGATCGGCCAGTCCGGCGTCGGCGGCCGCGCAGGCCGCGCGCAACTGTGCCACCTCGTAGGTGTCCTTGACCATGCGCAGCTGCTCGACCAGCCCGTTGGTCGGCACCAACTGCAGGCCGGTGCGCAGCTGCTGGAACGAATGATGCTCGGCGACGGTCACGACATGGCTCTCGAAGCCGACGCGGCCGAGCTGCCACTCACCGGCCAGTTCGAGGATGCGGCGAGCGGTGGCGCGGGAGATCTCCGCCCGCAGGTCGGGCACCTGCACCGCCACCTGCGCGGAGTAGCGGCCGTCGGTGCCGATGACGGTACGGTCCTCGGCGCCACGCATGTCCCACGAGTGCACGAGCAGGACCGCGTTGGAGCCGGTGAAGCCGGTCAGGTAGCGGATATTGACCAGATCGGTCACCAGCAGCGCGTCGACGCCGTTCTCCACCAGCAGGCTCCGCAGGGCGCCACGCCGTGCGGCGTGATCCGGGCCCGTGTAGTCAGCACACATGCGTCAACGCTACCGCTCATCCGGCGACACGTCGGCGGCGCGTTCCCCAAGGCGGGCGCGTCGCCAGGGCCGATTCTGGACACCTGTTTATCCACATCAGGGGTAGTTGTCCACATTCGTGCGCACGGCCTGGTCCGGCCGGGCCGGACGCCGCACGATCGAACCATGACCACTGCCGCGTACTGCCTGCTCGTCGCCTGGTGTGTGTTGCTCGGCGTCATCGATGTCCATGCCCGTCGGCTACCCAACGCCCTCACCGGGGTCGGCGCCGCTGGTGTCCTCGGCTATGCCCTGTCCACCGGGCGGCTCGAGACCGCGTTGATCGGAGCTGCGCTGCTGACCATCCCCTATCTCGTCGTCCACCTCGTCGACCCGGCCGCGCTCGGCGCGGGCGATGTGAAGCTCGCGGTGCCGCTCGGCGCAGCGGCCGCGCTGGCGGGCGCGCCCGCCTGGGTCTGGGCCGCCTGCGCCGCACCGCTGCTCACGGCAGTCGCCGCGTTGGTCGTACTCGGCCGGAATCGGCTGCGCGGCGCGCCGAGTCGCGATGCGGAAGAGCCGCCGCCGTCCGCGCCCCGGATGGTGCCGCACGGTCCGGCGATGTGTCTGGCGACTGTCACCGCGATGGTGCTGGCATGACCGCGCGCAAACAGCGGCGGATCGGTATCGGCATCGGCATCGTTCGTGTGGTCGGTGGCGCCGGCCGCACCCGAGCGGTCACGGTGGAGCCGAGCGCCCACGAGGTGCAAGCATGGGCGTGCCCGCCGTCGACATCGACGAGTCACCGCGCTCAGAACCGCGAGTTCGCCACGCCGAGGGTTGCTACGCGACCGGGACGTGCCGCGATGACGAACCCCCTCGGTGCGGCGACGGTCCGATGCGCCGAACCGTCGGCGGCGCACCGCAGGCCGGCGACGTCGCCCGCGCCACCGCTGCGCCGACGCGCCCGGCATGCCCGCGCGACGCGGCGTCGCCGTCCGTCCGTCCGGACCGGCTCGGGGCGGCCCGCTCGGGGCGGTCGGCGTCGCCGCGCCGCCCGGAGTGGGACGGGGGTGCCGCTCGTCACGGTGGACCGCGTGCCCTACGACGCGCGTCGACATGGGAAGATGGTCGGCGTGTTGCGCTGGATAACTGCCGGAGAATCCCATGGTCCCGCTCTCGTCGCCCTCCTGGAAGGAATGGTGGCCGGAGTCGAGGTGACATCGGACGACGTCTCGGCACAGCTCGCGCGCCGCAGGCTCGGGTACGGGCGCGGCGCACGAATGAAGTTCGAGGCCGACAAGGTCACGCTGGTCGGCGGTGTGCGCCACGGCCGGACCATGGGTGGTCCGGTCGCGATCGAGGTCGCCAACTCCGAGTGGCCCAAGTGGACCGAGGTGATGTCGGCCGACCCGGTCGACCAGGAGGCACTCGCCGGAATGGCGCGCAACGCCCCGCTGACCCGTCCACGTCCGGGCCATGCCGACTACTCCGGCATGCTCAAGTACAACTTCGACGACGCCCGTCCGGTCCTGGAGCGGGCCAGTGCCCGCGAGACCGCGGCCCGCGTCGCGGCGGGCACGGTCGCCAGGAACTTCCTGCGTCAGGCCTTCGGCGTCGAGGTGATCTCGCATGTGGTGTCGATCGGCACCGCCGCCAACACCACCGGGGTCGCCCCGGGCGCGCACGATCTCGACGCCATCGACGCCAGCCCGGTGCGCGCGTTCGACGCCGACGCCGAGGCCGCGATGATCGCCGAGATCGAGGCGGCCAAGAAGGACGGCGACACCCTCGGCGGCGTCGTCGAGGTGATCGTCGACGGTCTGCCGATCGGGCTCGGCTCGTTCACCAGCGGTGAGCAGCGGCTCGACTCGCGGCTCGCCGCCGCGCTCATGGGTATCCAGGCGATCAAGGGTGTCGAGGTCGGCGACGGTTTCGAGACCGCGCGCAGGCGCGGCAGCCAGGCTCACGACGAGATGCGGCCGGGCCCGGACGGCGTGCTGCGCTCCACCAACCGGGCCGGTGGACTCGAGGGCGGCATGACCAACGGCGAAGCGCTGCGGGTGCGCGCGGCGATGAAGCCGATCTCCACGGTGCCGCGCGCGCTGGCCACGGTGGACATGTCCAGCGGCGAGGAGGCAGTGGCCATCCATCAGCGCTCCGATGTGTGCGCGGTGCCAGCGGCCGCGGTGGTGGCCGAGTCGATGGTGGCGCTGGTGATCGCCCAGGCCGCGCTGGAGAAGTTCGGCGGCGACTCGCTGGCCGAGACCGTCGACAACATCACCAGCTACGTCAAGCGGATCGGCAACCGCCCGCACGTGCCAGCGGAGAGCCGTACGCCGTGACCGGCCAGGGGCAGGAGGGGGCCGCGGAGGACACCGACGCGGGCCCCCCATCGAGCGACCGCGTCGAGCGGCCCGCTACCGACGCACGGTCCGTGCACAACGGCACGCGGCCGGTGCACGACCACCCGCCGACGGGGAACGACGGGGTACAGGCGGTGCCCGACCACCCGCACGCGCGGCCCGACCGGACGCACGCCGACGACCGCGTACACGCGGCGGCCGACCAGGCGCGAACACAGAACGACCATGCGCACACAGACGACCACCGGGCGCACCCGGACGACCGGATCGGCGCCGCGACGGCGAAGTCAGGAACCGCGGGCGATGAGAAGGCCGGGGACACGGCTCCCCTGGCTCGGATCGTGCTGGTCGGGCCGCCCGGATCGGGCAAGTCGACGATCGGCCGCAAGCTCGCCAGGGAACTCGGCGTCGAACTGTTCGACACCGATGCCGGGATCGAAGCGGAAACCGGACGCAGCATCCCCGAGATCTTCGCGACCGACGGGGAACCGGAGTTCCGGCGGATCGAGGAGGACGTGGTGCGCCGGGCGGTGCTCGGGCACGACGGCGTCGTCTCGCTCGGCGGCGGCTCCGTACTGTCGGCGCGAACCCGCGAGATCCTGCGCGGGGCGACGGTCGTCTACCTGGAAATCAGTGTGGGCGAAGGACTTCGGCGCACCGGGTCGAGCAATGCCAGGCCGCTGCTCAACGGCACCGACCCCGCCGCCAAGTACCGGGAATTGATGCGGATCCGACGACCGCTCTACCGCCAGGTCGCCACGGTCCGGGTCCGCACCGACGGTCGCAGCCCTGGCCGGGTGGTCAAGATGATCCTGACCAAGCTCGGGCTGGAATCGGTACGCACCGATCTCGCGGCCGACCGGGGAGGTGCCGGAGCCGCGAGCCCGCCGGGTGCGGTCACCAGTAGGCCCGGTACCGGGAGCAATCGCTCCAGGGCACGACGCCGGGCCAGGGCGCGCGCCGCGGCAGCGCGCCGGGCGAACGCCGCGCAGCCGGGCCAGGCCGAGCAGACCGCGACCATCGGCCCCGAGCCCGGTGCCCCCGCCACGCCCGACGCAGCGCAGGCGGGCACATCGACCGGCATCGACTCGACCGGCCGACAGCCCGGTGAGCCGAGCACCCGCTCGACGAACCCCCGCCGGTCACGGCGAGCGCGGTCGCGCCGCGGCGGCCGTATCCGGTCTGCCACCACCGGCACCCCAGGAAACGCCGCCGACCGCACCGCGACCGGTGCGCGGGGTGCCACCACGGCGGCGCCCGGCGGTACCTCCGCGACCGGGCGCAATACCGGCGGGCTCCCGGCGAGCACCGGGCGCGCTGTCGGCGGATCCGGCGAGCACGGACATCCGGGCAACCGCAGCGAGGTGTCCGGACCGGACGCCGCAGGCAGGCAGGCCGACACCACAACCCGATCCGGCACCACCAGCCGGCGCGGCACAGACCGGCCCGACACCACGGGCGACCACAACGGCCAGGCCGACCTCGGCAGCGCAGGCCGCGGCGGCGGTGGGGAGCGCGGCGGAGCCGTCGCCGAGGCGGTGGGCACGACCAGCGGCCGCCGGGGCGCGACACCGTCCGGTGAGGCGAATCAGGAACGGGCGCGCCGGAAACGGCCGCGGCGGCGGGGGCGACGCAAGAACAACGACCAGAAAGAATCGGAGCAGCGCACGTGACAGATCCGACGACCATTGAGGTTCGTACCGCCGACCCGTACCCGGTGATCATCGGCCGCGGCCTGCTCGGCGAGCTCGTCGAGTCGGTGACCGCGGGCAACGCGGTGCGGACGGTGGCGATCTTCCATCAGCCGCCGCTGGCAGAGACCGCCGAGGTGGTGCGGAAAGCACTGGCCGACACCGGGATCGACGCGCACCGGATCGAGATCCCGGACGCCGAGGACGGCAAGGACCTGGCCGTGGCCGGGTTCTGCTGGGAGGTGCTCGGCCGGATCGGGTTGACCCGCAACGACGCCGTGGTGAGCCTCGGCGGTGGCGCGGCCACCGACCTGGCCGGCTTCGTCGCCGCCACCTGGATGCGCGGGGTGCGCATCGTGCACGTGCCGACCACGCTGCTGGCGATGGTCGACGCGGCGGTCGGCGGCAAGACCGGCATCAACACCGAGGCGGGCAAGAATCTCGTCGGCAGCTTCCACGAGCCGAGCGCGGTGCTCGTCGACCTGGCCACCCTGGAGACCGTGCCGCGCAACGAGATCGTGGCGGGCATGGCCGAGATCATCAAGGCGGGCTTCATCGCCGACCCGGTGATCCTCGACCTGATCGAAGCCGATCCGGCAGCCGCCCTCGACCCCACCGGTGCGGTGCTGCCGGAACTGATCCGGCGCGCCATCCAGGTCAAGGCCGACGTGGTGGCGGCCGACCTCAAGGAATCGAGCCTGCGCGAGATCCTGAACTACGGGCACACCCTCGGGCACGCGGTGGAGCGGCGGGAACGCTACCGCTGGCGGCACGGCGCCGCGGTGGCGGTCGGCCTGGTCTTCGCGGCCGAGCTCGGCAGGCTGGCGGGCAGGCTCGACGACGCCACCGCCGACCGGCACCGCACCGTCCTGGAAAGTGTCGGTCTGCCGGTGAGCTACGACGCCGACGCGCTGCCCCAGCTGCTGGACGCGATGCAGACCGACAAGAAGACACGCTCCGGTGTGCTGCGATTCGTGGTGCTGGACGGGCTGGCCAAGCCAGGCAGGCTCGAGGGCCCCGACCCGAGCCTGCTGGCGGCGGCCTACTCGGCCATTGCGCGCACGGACAAGCCGAACAGCGGCGCCATCCTGCTCTGATCGACCGGTACCCACCCGGCCTGCCGTGCCGGGTGGGTACCCGCCGTACGTCGAAACGCGTACCCGGTTCGAAGCCCCGCGGAGCTGTTCCGCCCGCTCGGCGCGCTGACCGTCGTTGCCGCGCTGGCGAGCCTGGTCACGGTGTGGCGGGTGCCGCGTGCCCGCTGGTGGATTCTCGGCAGCCTGCTGACGCTGTTCTTCGGCGAATTCCTGTTCTCGGTCCTGTATTTCTGGCCGCGCAACGAGATCCTGTTCACCGAAGGGGCGGCTGTGCACTCGGCCGAGGTCCTGCGCCGCACCGCGACCGAATTCGAGAACGCCCACCGGGGCAGGCTGGCCATGAGCGCGGTCACGACCGTGGCCGCCTGCCTCGGCTTCCTCGGCGCGTACCGCGAGTGGGTGACGCGGCGATGAGACTGTCCCGCATCGAAGTGTGCGCGCTGGCATCGCTCGGGGTGCCGCGCGTCCTCGCGCACGACCTGGACCTGGTCGGCCCTGCGGTGAACGCGATGCTGGTGTTCGCGCCCCTCGTAGCGTGGGTGGGCTATGCCGTCTGGCGGCGCGTCGGCGACCCGCTGCGGGCGCTGCTCACAGTGGGTGCGGTCTACGGCGTGCTGCTGGCGATCACCCATCAGATCCTGTGGACCCGTGGCGCGTTCGACACGCCGCCGCGGCTGGGTGGCACGCTGGCGGGACGGCTGTCGCCCACGCTGGAGGACCTGGTACCGCGCGGCTTCGCCGTCGGCAGCAGCCTGGTCACCGGTGTCCTCGTCGGCGCGGTGTCGGGGTGCTCGCCTGGCTGCTGCTGCGGGCGAGGACGGGTCGCCGCACCGGATGACCGACGACGAAGGGAGCGCGCCGATGCCGACCGCGATCGGACACCGTGGCGTCGGCATCGGTGCGGGCCGGTCCAATCCTGAGATCGCGGTGGCCCTGTCGACGAGTCCCGCGACGGCCCGCGCCCATGTGGGACGGCTGTTGACCGAACTCGACGCCCGCGACCGGCCGCAGTTGGTGCGCCTGGCCTACGAGACCGGGTTGATCGTCCCAGGCGGTCGCTGAATCGGTGTCAGGCCGGAGCGAGCTGGGTGGCACCGACCGCGGGGGCGGTCTCCGCCGCCTTCCTGGCACGGAACCGGCCGTAGCCGATGCCCGCGAGCGCGGGAAGGAAGATCAACAGCAGGATGAACGCGGCGGCGGAGGTGAGTTCGAACAGCGCGCCGGAGTCGCCGAGGGCGATGCCGGGCACCTGATCGAGCAGCCAGCACACGGCCCCGCTGCCGATCCCGGCGACCGCGCCGGCCGACATCCAGCGGACCGTCAGGTCGGTACCGTCGGCGGCACGACCGTCGCGCAGGCCCCAGGCGGCGGCCGCGCCGACGATCAGGACCAGACAGGCCGTGCGCCAGACGATGCCGTAGGTCGGCGCGGTGGCCATCGCGAATCCGAGCAGCAGCCGCAACCCGACGACGAGTGCGCCGAAGACGGTGGCGCGCAAAACCCAAGCGGTCATGTCCGACACCTTAGCCGGACAAAACTAGAACCGGTATCAATTCTTCGGATCGGGGCGGTCCGGCGGCGGCACCGCTCAGCCGAGCGCCGCCGCCATCACCGCACGCGGGGCCGGTTGCCCGGTGAACAACTCGACCTGCTTGTACGCCTGGTTCAGCAGCATCTGCAGCCCACCGATCACCGTGTGCCCGGCCGCGGTGACCGACTCTGCCAGCGGTGTCGGCCATGGGTTGTAGATCGCGTCGAGCACCACCGGGGCCGTCGCCACCGATTCCGCCACCACAGCGGCCGCCTCGGCGGGAATCGTGCTGACCACCGCACCCGCACTCGAACAGGCGGCGGCGAGCGCGCCTGCCTCGAATCCGCAGACCGACACGGCCAGACCGAGCCGCTCGGCCAGTTCCACCGCGCTGCGGGCACGTCCGGCGTCGCGGGCCACCACGGTGACCGATTCCGCGCCGAGCTCAGCCAGGGCGAGCAGCGCGGGACGTGCGGTACCACCGGCACCGAGCACCACGCCGGCGCGCAGCCGCTCGACGCCGCCACCGCGCAGCGCGCCGAGCACCCCGTCCACATCGGTGCAGTCGGCCAGCCAGCCGGCGTCCGTGCGCACCAGGGTGTTGGCCGATCCGGCCAGCACCGCACGATCGGTGCGCACCTCGGCGTAGTGGAGGGCGGCCTCCTTGCCCGGCATCGTCACCGAGAGCCCGACCCATTCCGGTCCGAGCCCGTCGACCAGGCCTGCCAGCTCGTCGGCCGCGCATTCGATGCGCTCATAGGTCCAGTCCAGCCCGAGCGCACGGTAGGCGGCCAGATGCAGCTGCGGCGACCGGGAGTGCGCGATCGGCTTGCCGAGCACCGCGGCCTTTCGCACCTCAGCCACCGTAGGGCCGCGAGCTGTCGAGGATGCCGCTGCGCTGGGCCTGCGCGACGAGCCGCAGGTGTTCGGAGTAGCTCTCGGTGAACAGGGTGGTGCCTTCCTTGTCGACGGTGACGAAGTACAGCCACGCCCCCGGCTCGGGATTCTCCATCGCCTGCAGCGCAGCCACCGACGGCGCGGCGATGGGGGTGATCGGCAGGCCCTGCATCGCGTAGGTGTTCCAGGCGGTCTCGGTGGCGCGGTCGGCGTCGGTGGTCGCGACCTCGGTGGTGTCGAGGGTGTAGTTCACCGTCGAGTCGAACTGCAACATCTGGTCGACCTCTAGCCGGTTCACGATCACCCTGGCGACCTTGCTCATGTCCTGCGGCTTCGCCTCACGTTCCACCAGCGATGCCGCGATCAGCGTCTCGTACGGGGTCAGCCCGGTGTTGCCGCCGGACTGCAGCAGACCCGTCGACTCGTAGCGCTCGACACTCGTGCTGATGAGCTGCCGCAGGATCTCCTGCGGCGGCGCGCTCGGATCGAAATCCCAGGTGCCCGCCGCGATCAGGCCTTCCAGCTGCCGGGACGGGTCCGGCGAGTTGCGCACGCCCTGCATCGCCCATTCCGGCACACCGAGCGCGGCCAGGTCGGAGCTCGCGCCCGCGGCGTCGAGCTGCTCGTAGGTCACGCACTTCTGTTGTGTGCCATAGCAGCTGGCGTCGGCGATCTTGCGGTAGATGCCGTCGTAGCGCCCGCCGGTGCTCACGTCGTGCTTGTCGTGCAGCAACCTGCCCTCGGAGACGGTGACATTGCCGACCCGCGACTTGCCGCCGACCAGCGCGGTGACCGCGTCGGCGGCCGGGCTGTTCACGCCGACCGTGTAGAACCCCGGCTGCACCCCGTTCATGTTCGAGTTGCGCACGGCCGCTTCGTAGAACGCCGCCGAACTGGCGACGACGCCCTTGTCCTTCATGGTCTCGGCGATCTCGGTGGCGGTGTCACCGGGATGCACCTGGATCACCACGAGCTCGCCAGGCGGACCGGCGAAGTCCTCGGGCGGGGTGATCCCGCTCATCAGTTTGTATCCGGCGAACCCGCCGGCGAGGACGAACAGCACGGCGAAGACCCCGCCGACCACCCACAGGGTGCGGCGACGGCGCTTGCGCTCGGCCGCCTTGCGGGAGGCTATCCGCGACCGCTCGCGCCCACCGCCCGACCGGCGACCCGCGCCGTCCGGCTCGCGATCGGCCCGGCCGCGTGCCTGCTTCCCGCCCGGCGCCGCACGGCCCACCGGCCTGCGGCGCACCGGCGCGGCCCGCTCGGGTTCGGGCTGCGGCTCGTCGTCGTAGCCCTCGTCCTCGTAGCGCGGGATGACGTTGGTGTCGTCATCGTCGTCCCAGTGGTCCTGGGTGGCCGGCGGGGACTGCTCGCCCGCCGTGCGGGCGTCGAGGCCCCAGTCGTCGCGCCGGGGGTAGCGCCGATCGGCTTCCCGCGCACGGTAGCGTTCCTCGGCCCTGGCCCATCGGTCGGTCATGCATCGTCTCCGACCACGTGTGTTGTGTCTGTCGCGTCCTTCAACACCGAACTCCGCTCGTCCAACCATCCTTGCAGGATCGACACCGCTGCCGCCTGGTCGATCACCTGCCGCTGGCCACGTGCGCGAACTCCGCTGTCGCGCAGCGCACGTGCAGCAGACACCGTAGTCAAACGTTCGTCGGAAAGGCGTATCGGAATCGGGTCGATCACCCGGCGCAACTCCCGGGCAAACCGGCGCGCGATGGCGGCCGCCGTGCCGTTTTCCCCGCGCAACGTGCGCGGCAGCCCGATGATCACCTCGACCGCTTCGTACTCCGCGACAAGATCGGCAATTCTTGCGATGTCGGCGGGTGGGCCGGCCTGGCGCGCACCGGACTTGCCCGGCTTGACGCGCGGCACGGTCTCCACGGGCGTGGCGAGGATGCCATCGGGGTCACTGGAGGCGACCCCGATCCGCACGCTCCCCACGTCGATGGCGATCCGGCGGCCACGGCCCGGATCGGTCGCCGCGTCCGGGCGATCGGCCGGATCCCGATCGTCGGCGGTGTCGGGCATCAGCCGGCCAGTTCGGCCACCCGGGCGCGGACCGCGGCCAGCCCGGCCGGGATCCCCGCCGGATCCGACCCGGAGCCCTGCGCCATCTCCGGCTTGCCGCCGCCGCGACCGGCGATGCTCGGACCGAAGCTGCCGACCAGATCGCCCGCCTTGATCCCCTGGTCCTGGGCGGCCTTGTTCACCGACACCACGAACGGCACCTTGCCGTCGGTGTTGCCGAGCAGCACGACGACCGCGGGATCACTGCCGAACCGGCCGCGGATGTCGGTGGCCAGGGTGCGCAGATCACCCGCGGCGACGCCATCGGGCGCGGCGGCGGCGACCAGCAACAGCGAGCCGACCCGCTCTGCCTGCTCCACATAGGTGCCCGCCGAGGAAAGCACGGCGGCCATCTTGGTGCGCTCCAGTTCCTTCTCGGCCACCTTCAGCCGCTCCACGAGCTGCTCGACACGGCCTGGCACCTCCTCCGACGGCACCTTCAGCGACGAGGCGACACCGGCGAGCAGCGCACGCTCCTTGGCCAGGTACTTGTAGGAGTCCAGGCCGACGAAGGCCTCGACGCGGCGCACACCCGAACCGACCGAAGACTCACCGAGCACGGTGATCGGGCCGATCTGCGAGGAGTGCTCGACGTGGGTGCCGCCGCACAGCTCCATCGAGAACGGGCCGCCGATCTCCACGACGCGCACCTCATCGCCGTAGTTCTCGCCGAACAGCGCCATCGCGCCCATTTCCTTGGCCTTGGGCAGGTCGGTGACGAAGGTGTTCACCGGGAAGTCGGCGCCGACGGCGTCGTTGGAGACGGCCTCGATATCGGCCTTCTGCTGCTCGGAGAGCGCGCCCTGCCAGTTGAAGTCGAACCGCAGATAGCCCGGCTTGTTCAGCGAGCCCGCCTGCACGGCGTTGGGGCCGAGTACCTGGCGCAGCGCGGCGTGCACCATGTGCGTGCCGGAGTGACCCTGGGTGGCGCCGCGGCGCCAGGCCGGATCGGCCTGGGCGAGCACGACGTCGCCCTCGGTGATCTGGCCCTGCTCGACGGTGGCCTTGTGCACCCACAGCTTCTTGGCGATCTTCTGGACATCGTTGACACGCAGCTTCAGGCCCGAGGCGGTGATGGTGCCACGGTCGGCGATCTGACCGCCGGACTCGGCGTAGAGCGGGCTGCGATCGAGGATGACCTCGACGTCGTGACCGGCCTGCGCGGCGGGCACCCGAACCCCGTCGGCGATCAGCGCGAGCACATGCGCCTCGGAGGTGAGTTCGTCGAAACCGGTGAACTCGGTGGCGCCGCGGTCGACCAGTTCTTTGTAAACGGTCAGGTCGGCGTGGGCGTGCTTGCGGGCCTGGGCGTCATCCTTGGCGCGCTGCCGCTGCTCGGCCATGAGCGAGCGGAAGCCGTCCTCGTCCACCGAAAGGCCCGCCTCGGCGGCCATTTCGAGGGTGAGGTCGATCGGGAAGCCGTAGGTGTCGTGCAGCGCGAAGGCGTCCGACCCGGTGATCTGCTTGCCGCCTTTGGACTTCACCGCGGTGGCGGCGTTGTCGAAGAGGGTCTCGCCGGTGTTCAGTGTCTTCAGGAAGGCCGTCTCCTCGCCGACTGCGACGGTCTCGATGCGCGAGAAGTCGGTGGCCAGTTCGGGATAGGACGGCGACATCAGTTCGGAGACGACCTTCATCAGCTCGCCCATCACCGGCTTCTCGGCACCGAGCAGGCGGGCCGAGCGCACGATGCGGCGCAGCAGACGGCGCAGCACGTAGCCGCGGCCGTCGTTGCCGGGGTTCACGCCGTCGGCGATCAGCATCGCCGAGCTGCGGACGTGGTCGGCGATCACGCGGAACCGCACGTCGTCGGCGTGCTCGACGCCGTAGGAACGGCCGGTCAGCGCCTCTGCCTTGTCGATGATCGGGCGCAGCAGATCGGTCTCGTAGACGTTCTCCACACCCTGCAGGAGCATGGCGACGCGCTCGACGCCCATGCCGGTGTCGATGTTCTTGCGCGGCAGCGAACCGACCGGCGGGTGACCCAGCTTGGGGCTCAGCTCACCGCGGATGTCCTGCATGAAGACCAGGTTCCAGATCTCGAGGTAGCGGTCCTCGTCGGCGACCGGGCCGCCTTCCTTGCCGTAGGCCGGGCCGCGGTCGTAGTAGATCTCCGAGCAGGGGCCACCGGGACCGGGCACGCCCATGTCCCAGTAGTTGTCCTTGCCGTCGCGGAACTGGATTCGCTCCTTCGGGATTCCGGCGACGCGGTGCCAGATCTCGGCGGCCTCCGGGTCCGACTCGTAGGCGGTCACCCAGATGCGCTCGGGGTCGAAGCCGAAGCCGCCCTCCTCCTGGGACTTGGAGATCAGCTCCCAGGCGAGGGTGATGGCACCCTCCTTGAAGTAGTCGCCGAAGGAGAAATTGCCCGCCATCTGGAAGAACGTGTTGTGCCGGGTGGTGACGCCGACCTCGTCGATATCGCCGGTGCGTACGCACTTCTGCACGCTCGTCGCGCGCGAGTACGGCGGCGCCTCCTGCCCCAGGAAATACGGCTTGAACTGGACCATGCCTGCGTTGACGAACAGCAGGTTGGGGTCGGCCAGGATCAGCGAGGCACTGGGCACCTCGGTGTGTCCGGCACGGACGAAATGGTCCAGGAAACGCCGTCTAATCTCGTGGGTCTGCACAGCAGTCCAGCCTACCGCCTGCGTTCCACCTGTTTTGCGCCGGAGTGGGTGGCCCCGGCGACACCCGATCCGGCTACTTCCCGCGCACGATCCGGCGCAGCTTGCCGAGCCTGCCGCCGACCTCACGTTCGAATCCGTGGTCGGTCGGCGTGTAGTAGTCGGTGCCGACCAGATCGTCGGGCGGATACTGCTGGGCGAGCACCCCGTCGCGGGCGTCGTGCGGGAATCGGTAGCCCTTGGCGTTGCCGAGCGCGGCCGCACCGGCGTAGTGGCCGTCGCGCAGGTGCGCTGGCACCGCGCCGGACTTGCCCGCGGCGACATCGGCCATCGCCGCCCCGAGTGCCGCGGTGACCGCGCCGGACTTGGGCGCGGTGGCCAGGTGGATGGTGGCCTGCGCCAGCGCCAGCCTGGCCTCGGGCAGGCCGACCAGCTGCACCACCTGGGCGGCGGCGGTCGCCGTCTGCAGTGCCATCGGGTCGGCCATGCCGATGTCCTCGCTGGCGTGGATCATCAGGCGGCGGGCGATGAACCGCGGGTCCTCCCCCGCGGTGAGCATGCGGGCCAGGTAGTGCAGGGCGGCATCGACATCGGAGCCGCGGATGGACTTGATGAACGCGCTGATCACGTCGTAGTGCTGATCGCCTGCGCGGTCGTAGCGCACCGCGGCCTTGTCCACACTGGCCTCGACCAGGTCGACGTCGACCACCCCGTCCAGCGACGACTCCGCGGAGGCCTCGAGCGCGGTGAGCGCGCGCCGCGCGTCGCCGCCGGCGATGCGGACGATGTGATCGAGCGCGGCGTCGGTGACGGTGTACTCGCCGGCCAGGCCACGCTCGTCGGCGATCGCGCGGTCGAGCACCGCGCGGATGTCGGCGGGCGTGAGCGACTGCAGCTGCAGCACCAGCGAGCGCGACAGCAGCGGCGACACCACCGAGAACGAGGGGTTCTCGGTGGTCGCGCCGACCAGCAGCACGATCCGGTTCTCGACCGCGGCAAGCAGCGCGTCCTGCTGGGTCTTGGAGAAGCGGTGCACCTCGTCGATGAACAGCACGGTCTGCTCGCCCGCCGTGAGCCTGCGTCGCGCCACATCGATGACGGCCCTGACCTCCTTGACGCCCGCCGACAAGGCCGACAGCGCCTCGAACCGGCGGCCGGTGGCCTGCGACAGCAACGAGGCCAGAGTGGTCTTCCCGGTGCCGGGCGGGCCGTAGAGCAGCACCGACGCCGCGCCCGATCCCTCGACCAGGCGCCGCAACGGCGATCCGGGGCCGAGCAGGTGCTGCTGGCCGATCACCTCGTCCAGCGTTCGGGGCCGCATCCGGACCGCCAGCGGCGCGCCGGGATCGCGCCGGACCACGGCGTCGAGCCCGTGCGCGGGCACGGGGTCGTCACCGGGCACGTCGAACAGGCTCTCACTCACGTCGTGCAGGGTACCGATGGTCTCGGACACCTCCGCTGCCTCGCCGATCGCGCGGGGTCGGGCCGCCCGGCGCCCGGCGCACCGCGCGGCCGAAGCGCCCCAAAATTGAACGTTCGACCAACTTTTGCGTGTCCGACTTGCGCGCGAGGCCCGGCTGGGCTGAGATCGCTGATCGTGGTCGAAAACACCGAGGTCGTCGCTTCCGTGCGCACGGGGCGATTCGCCCGCCGCACCCTGTTCAAGGGCGGCACCGCGGCCGCCGCGGCGGCGCTGCTCACCGCGGGCACCGCGCACGCCGCCGGTACGGTGTTCCGGCACGGTGTCGCCTCGGGCGACCCGCTGCCAGGTGGGGTGATCCTGTGGACCAGGGTCACCGTCGCCGCGGACGCGCTGCCGGGATCCGGGCTCGGTGCCGCGACCACCGTCGGCTGGGAGATCGCCACCGACGAGGCGTTCACCGACATCGCCGCCACGGGCACCACCACCGCGACCGCGGACAGCGATCACACCGTGAAGATCGACGCGGCCGGCCTGACACCTGGCACCGACTACGTCTACCGCTTCACCGCGCTCGGCGAGACCTCGCCGGTGGGCCGCACCCGCACCGCACCAGCGCACGAGGCCGAGGTCGACCGGCTGCGGTTCGGCGTGGTCTCCTGCGCCAACTGGGAGGCGGGCTGGTTCGGCGCCTACCGGCATCTGGCCGCGCGCGGTGACCTCGACGCGGTGGTGCACCTGGGCGACTACCTCTACGAGTACGGGCGCGGCGAGTACACCGGACGGGCGGGCGCGGTCCGTGGACACGATCCGGTGCACGAGATCGTCAGCCTGGCCGACTACCGGATCCGGCACGGCCAGTACAAGACCGACCCGGATCTGATGGCCCTGCACGCGGCCGTGCCGTTCGTGTGCACCTGGGACGACCACGAGTCGGCCGACAACTCCTGGCGCGACGGGTCCTCGCATCACGACCCGGCCGTCAGCGGACCGTGGCGCGACCGCAAGGCCGCCTCGGCCCAGGCCTACCTGGAGTGGATGCCGGTACGCGCCGACCGCGCGGACGGCGGAGTGAAGATCTACCGCCGCCTGCGTTTCGGCACCATGGCCGAGCTGTCCATGCTGGATCTGCGCAGCTACCGGGACAGGGAGGCGGGGCCGGGCGCGGGCTGGCGGGTGGCCGACGATCCGGCCCGCACCATCACCGGCAGGCCGCAGATGGACTGGCTCACGGCGGGTCTGGCGTCCTCGCCGACCCGGTGGAAGCTGATCGGCAACTCGGTGATGATCGCGCCGCTGGTGTTCCCGCCACTGGAACCGGCGACCACCGACGCGATCACCTCCGTGCTCGGCCTGCCACAGGGCGGGCTGACCGTGAACGGTGACCAGTGGGACGGCTACACCGCCGACCGGGCCGCCCTGTACCGCACCATCGCCGACAACGGCATCGGCGATGTGGTGTTCCTGACCGGCGACATCCACACCTCGTGGGCCGCCGACCTGCCGCGCGACGCCGCGAACTATCCGGGTGGGCCGACGGTCGGCGCGGAATTCGTCGTCCCTTCGGTGACCTCGTCGAGCGTCGGCGACATGCTGAAGGTGCCGAACCGCACCGCGTCGGTACCCGCCGAGGAGGCCATCAAGGCCGCCAATCATCATCTGCGCTACGTGGAGCTGGACTCGCACGGCTACGGGGTGGTCGAGGTGACCGCGGGACAGACCCAGATGGACTGGTTCTATCTGACCGATGTCAACGACCCGGCTTCCGGGGTACGCCACGGCATCTCCTACGCGGTGCCGTCGGGCGGCCGGGTGGAGCCGCGCCCCGGCCCGGTGGCCTGAGAACGCCCTGCCACCGCGGCGCGGGACCGGGTCGGCGGCTACTCCGCCCAGCGCTCCTCCAGCATCGCCGAGACCTGCTCGGCGAAATCGCCGACCGCGTCGTCGCCGGTGACGCGCGCGTCCTCGGCCAGTGCCGACCAGCGATTGATCAGTGCCTCCGATCTGGGCACGGACAAGCCGTGTTCACGCGCGGTGGCGATGCGGGCATGGTCGGCGGGCAGGAACCAGTAGGTCGACAGCCACACCCAGATCAGCCGCGCCTCGAGGATCCGCTCGGCCAGCACCGCATCGTCGGCCAGCGACGGCCACACCCCGACCACGGCCGACCGCCACGCCTCGACCATCTCCCTGGCCCTGCCGCGTGACAGCTCGAAATCGCACAGACAGCCGGGGAACGAGACCAGCGCGTAGGCGATGTCGAGGGTGGCGTCGCGGAACCCACCCCACTCGTAGTCGAGGAAACGCGCGCCCTCGTCGTTCATGATCACGTTGTCGGGGCACAGGTCCGACGGGCTGAACGCGCGGTACCTGCCGCCGGTGAACAGGCGGTTGCCGTGCACGATGCGCTCGGCGATCTCGCCGGGCACCTCGATGCCGAGTTCGGCCTCGAGCAGACCGGGGACCTCCGCGATCGCGGCCTGGGCCTGCTGGGCGATCCCGTCGGCGCGATGGGTCGAGTCGACCCGCCGCAGCAGAGCGACGAAATCGGGCTCACGGCCGACAGTCGCCGCGTGCATCCGGCCGAGTGCCTGGGCGAACGCCATCAGCGCGTTGCGGGTGCCCGGCTCCGACCTGGCCTGCAGCACCGAGGTCAGCAGCGCGTTCTCGCCCAGATCCGACAGCACGAGCAGCCGGTCGGGCACGCTGTGCGCGATCAGGTAGGCGCCGGGGCGCTGCTCGCGGCTGAGCGCGGTGGTGAACTGGTAGGACACGGCTTCGCGCAGGAAGGCGGCATCGATGCTGGCGACCCCGGGCGCCAGGCCACCGGTGCGCCGGTCCTGCGCGGACCCGCGCACCTGCTTCACGATCAGCGTGCGCGGCAACGAGAAAGCGTTCTCCGCGACACGCACACGTAGGACTGTTGTCCTACCACTGCCGCTGAGCTCCATCGGATCGCTCAGCTTCACCGGAGCACCCATTCGCTTTGTGAGCAACTGTTGTGCTGCGGACACGACGTCGGCGGCGCGTTCGGCCAATAGTGCGGTCATCGCCTCTCAAGCTACTCGTACCTGGTCACTTCTAGCGAGCGGTTGCACAACCTTTCCGCGTCGCTCGGCGTGTTGGCGCCGTGGTTGCGCCGGGTGTGCCTGTTCGCTTGACACACCAGTGGGCCGTCGGGTTTTCTCGACGTCAACTGCTGTGCGCCACACCGCAAACCGGTTGAGTCGAAAGGTCTACCACAGTGACCGACACACCGTACGCCGCATCGAGCGATTCACCGGGTGGGCCACCGCGATCCAGCGGTGACCCACAGTTCGCCGACGGCACCGGCAGACACGAGGCGCCGGGCCAGGCGCAAAGCGCGAGTCCCGGCCCAGCCCGGCACGGAATGGCCGGTGGCGCAGGCTATCCGCAATTCGAGGGTCCTGGCGCCGCACAGTACGGTGACGAGCCGCTGGAACCGCCGCCGCCGATTGCCGGTCCCGGCGCCACCGCCCCGCAGTACGGCCCGGTCGGCACCGGTCCCGGCTACGCCACCCCACCGCCGAAACCTGCTACCGGCGACTACGGGGCCACCCCCGCACCCGGCGTGTCGGGCACCGGAGGCGGGCAGCCGCCAGGCTACTCCCAGGCGGAAATACAGACGCTCGATGTCGGGCGGTCGCTCAGCTACGGGTGGGAGCGCTTCCGCGTCAACCCCGGCCCGTGGCTCGGTGTCACCGGCGTCGGGGTGCTCATCTATCTGGCGCTGCTTGCAGTGGTCCAGATCTTCGATCCCACATCGCTGTTCACCGTGCTGTTCCTCTTCCTGGTCGTCGCGGTGGCGCTGTGGCTGCTACAGGCGGTGATGATCCGCGGCGCGCTCTACGAAACCGACGGGTATCCACCGGCTTTCGGCTCGTTCTTCCGATTCGTGAACACGGGCAATGTCTTGCTGACCGCCCTGCTCGCCTTCGGCGCGACCCTGCTCGCCTCCGCGCTGTGCCTGCTGCCCGGTCTGATCGTCGGGTTCCTGTGCATGTTCTCGCTGCACTTCGTGATCGATCAGGACTACGGCCCGCTGGAGGCGATCAAGGCCAGCGCCATGCTGGTCCTGGCGAACCTGTGGGCCTGTCTGCTGCTCGCGCTCACCGTCGCCCTGGTCACGATGATTGGCCTGGCGCTGTGCGGGCTCGGGCTGTTCGTCGCCGGTCCGGTGTGCGCGATCGCGGTCACCTACTCCTATCGGGTGCTCACCGCGGGGCCGGTCGCCCGGATCTGAGTGTCAGCGCCCCGGCGCCCGCTGCTCGCCGAGCGCGCGCCTGCGCCGTTCGACCGATTCCGGGAGGCTGGCGGTGCGCGGCCGCAGCCACAGCACCAGTACCCCCGCCACGACGATCCCGACCAGGTTCACCGCGATCTGGCCCGCGGACAGCAGCGCGCGATGCCATTCACCGAGCGTGGCAGCCACCACCGCGTACCCTGCCGCAGGCACCGTGGTCACCGAGATGAACACCCCGACCAGCGCCGCCGATTTCGCCGAGACCAGCGACAACATCCCCGCCGCTCCCGCGAGCAGCGCAACCACCAGGGAAAACGGCCCGACCTGGTAGATGAAGTCCACATTGTGGGCGTCGAGCACACCCTCGGTGGTGATCCAGCCGAGGCGCTCCCACAGCAGTGTGGCCACGGCCGTGACGGCCATCGCGAACGGGAACGCCACGACCAGCGCGATCATCGACCGGCGGGCCAGCCGCCACCGCCGCCGGACCAACGCCACCGACAGCGCGGCCAGCGGCCCGAATTCCGGGCCGACCACCATGGCGCCGACGATGGTGACCGCAGAGTTGGTGGCGACGCCGATCGAGGACAGCAGGCAGGCGATGGTCAGGAACGCCAGGAAGGTCGCGCTGAGCGAGGACTCCTCGTGCGTCTCGGCTTGCAGCTGTTCCCATACCACCGCGTCGTCGGGATCGCCGGGTGCCGCCCGCTCGGCGGCCTCGGCGGCATCGGACAGCACCGTCGCGACCGGTCCCAGCGTGATTCCACCGGTGTGCACGAGACCGAGCGCCTTGATGTCGGCCAAGACCGTATTGGCCGCCTCACGGGCCAGGTCGGCCTGCACCAGATCGCCCGCCGGTTCCACGGCCATCCCACGGGCGAGAGTCACATGGGTGACGCCAGGATCGGCGGCGAGCACCGCGAGCAGCGCCTCGGTTTGCTCGGGAGGCGAGATCACACGCAGATGGAGCACACCAGTGCCTTCCGGTCGGCACCGCGACGCGGCGCGGGAACTGACCAGAAGGTACCGGCCTACCTCGACGAACGGCTATTCCCCGGCGACAACCGCTTTCGGCGCGTCGGCGGTCTTGCCGTCGGTCTTTACCTCGGGCTTGGCGTCGATGCCCGCTTCCTTGCGCTGCTGCGCGGTGATCGGCGCGGGCGCGTCGGTGAGCGGGTCGACGCCGCCGCCGGTCTTCGGGAACGCGATCACCTCGCGGATCGAGTCCTCGCCTGCCAGCAGCGCGGTGATGCGGTCCCAGCCGAAGGCGATGCCGCCGTGCGGCGGGGCGCCGTAGGCGAAGGCGTCGAGCAGGAAGCCGAACTTCTCCTGCGCCTCGTCGTGGCCGATGCCCATCACCTTGAACACACGTTCCTGCACGTCACGGCGGTGGATACGGATGGAACCGCCGCCGATCTCGTTGCCGTTGCAGACGATGTCGTAGGCGTAGGCCAGCGCCGACGCCGGGTCGGTGTCGAAGGTATCGATGGACTCCGGCTTGGGCGAGGTGAACGCGTGGTGCACCGCGGTCCAGGCCGAGTAGCCGAGGGCGACATCGCCACTGGCGGTGGCGTCGGCGGTGGGCTCGAACATCGGTGCGTCGACGATCCAGACGAAGGCCCAGGCGTTCGGGTCGATGAGGTCGCACTTGCGCGCGATCTCGCCGCGCGCGGCACCGAGCAGGGCGCGGCTGGACTTGGTCGCGCCCGCGGCGAAGAACACGCAGTCACCGGGCACCGCGCCGACGTGCTTGGCCAGGCCCTCCCGCTCGGCGTCGGACAGGTTCTTGGCGACCGGGCCGCCGAGGGTGCCGTCCTCGTTGATCAGGATGTAGGCCAGGCCCTTGGCGCCGCGCTGCTTGGCCCACTCCTGCCAGGCGTCGAGCTGGCGCCGCGGCTGGCTCGCGCCGCCCGGCATGACGACCGCGCCCACGTACTCGGACTGGAACACCCGGAACGGGGTGTCGGTGAAATAGTCGGCGCATTCGGTGATCTCGATACCGAAACGCAGGTCGGGCTTGTCCGAACCGAAGCGGCGCATCGCCTCGGCGTAGGTCATGTGCGGGATCGGCGTGGTGATGTCGTGGCCGACCAGCTTCCACAGCGCGACCAGGATGTCCTCGGCCAGCAGGATCACGTCCTCCTGGCGCACGAAGCTCATCTCGATGTCGAGCTGGGTGAACTCGGGCTGCCGGTCGGCGCGGAAGTCCTCGTCGCGGTAGCAGCGCGCGATCTGGAAGTAGCGCTCGATGCCGCCGACCATCAGCAGCTGCTTGAACAGCTGCGGGCTCTGCGGCAGCGCGTAGAAGCTGCCGGGCTGCAGGCGGGCGGGGACAAGGAAGTCGCGGGCGCCCTCGGGGGTCGAGCGGGTCAGGGTCGGGGTCTCGACCTCGATGAACTCGTGCCGGGCCAGCACCTCGCGCGCCGCGGCGTTCACCTTGGACCGCAGCCGAATGGCGTGGCCGGGCCCCTCGCGGCGCAGGTCCAGGTAGCGGTACTTGAGGCGGGCCTCGTCGCCGGGGGTCTCGTCCAGCTGGAACGGCAGCGGGGCGCTCTCGTTGAGCACGACCAACTCCGAGACGTTCACTTCGATCCGGCCGGTCGGCAGGTCCGGGTTCTCGTTGCCGTCGGGACGCTGTTCCACCACACCGGTGACCTGCACACAGAATTCCGCGCGCAGCTTGTGGGCCTGCTCGGCCGCCTCGCCCTCGCGGAAGACCACCTGCGAGACGCCGGAGGCATCGCGCAGATCGATGAAGATCACGCCACCGTGGTCACGACGCCGGGCCACCCAGCCGGTGAGGGTGACGGTCTGACCGGCGTGCTCGCTTCGCAGCGAACCAGCCAAGTGGGTGCGCAGCACGGTATTCCTTTCGACAGACTTCCTACGGACATGTCGCACCGGCGGACACGACCAGGTGCACTGCCATCGTAGTGAGACACGAACCCGGAGTGGAAACCGATATCCAGGTCATCGTGTCAAGCTTGTGACGCATGCTGCCGCCCGTCGCGTCCACCGGTGGTGAATCATGCTGCACGACAGCTGGACAACCGAGCGAAGGCGAGTACCGCGATGACCTTCAACGAAGGTATGCAGATCGATCCCGGCCGGGCCTCCTCCGGCGGCGGACCGGGGATGGGCGGCAAGATCGCTCTCGGTGGCGGTGCGGGTGGTCTGCTCCTGCTGGTGATCGGTCTGTTCTTCGGCGTCGATCTCACCGGCACCGGGAGTCCGGTTTCGGGCGGTCAGTACCAGCCGGGTGAGGCGGGCACCGCGGGCACACCGGAGCACTGCAAGACCGGTGCCGACGCCAACAAGTACGTCGACTGCCGGGTGGTGCTCACCGCGCAGTCCCTCGACGCGGTGTGGGCACAGGAGCTGCCGAAGCAGACCGGCACCCGCTACATCGAGCCGGAGCTCGTCCTGTTCTCCGGCGCGGTGTCCACCGGCTGTGGCAATGCCACCAGCGATGTCGGCCCGTTCTACTGCCCGGCCGACCAGACCGCCTATTTCGACACCGCCTTCTTCCAGGATCTCACCGACCGCTTCGGCGCCAGCGCCGGCCCGCTCGCGCAGGAGTACGTGGTGGCGCACGAGGTGGGCCACCACATCCAGAACCAGCTCGGCGATATCGGCCGCGCCCAGCGCGATCCACGGGGCGCCGAGTCCGGCGCGGTGCGCACCGAGCTGCAGGCCGACTGCTACGCCGGGATCTGGGCCTACCACGCCGACAAGCAGAACGCGCCCGGCGGCAGTCAGCCGTTCCTGAAGCCGCTGTCCGACACCGATATCCGCGACGCGCTGTCAGCGGCCAACGCCGTCGGCGACGACCGCATCCAGCGGGCGGCCGGGCGCGGGGTCAATCCCGAGTCGTGGACCCACGGTTCGTCCGAACAGCGCCAGAAGTGGTTCCTGGCCGGCTATCGGACCGGGTCGGTGCGGGCGTGCGATACCTATTCCGCGGGTGACCTGAACAACCCGCCCGGGCTACGCTGACCGGCGAACGCGACACCGTCGCACCGACTTCCGATCGAGGGGATTCCATGCGCTTGACCATGACCGGCCTGCTCGTCTGCGCGCTCGCCCTGCCAGGGGTGAGCGCCGTCGCCCATGCCGAGCCGACGCAGCTGCCGCTGATCAGCGTTACCACGATCCCCGACGGCTGGTCCCAGCGCACCGACCTGCGCCCGATCCTGCAGGTGTTCGCCGACGGCGATGCGGTGCACTCCCCGGACGCGGTCAGCAAGGACCGTAAACCCGAGACCGCGCCCGAGAAGGTGTCGGGAACCGTTTCCGCCGATGTGATCTCGGCCGCCCGCGCCGAGATCGAGGCGCTGGCCGAGGTCGATTTCGGCATCCCGGCCGGGGAGGGCAAGGGCACGAAGATCATCGATCTGATGCCCGCCGACGCCGACGGCGAGGCACACCTGGTGGTGTACTCCCCCGACGCGACCGAGGGCCTGAACGCCGATCAGCAGGCGGCCCGCAAGCGCTTCGCCGATCTCAGCGAGAAGCTGGTCGACGCGTTCGAGAAGGACTGAACCCAGAACCGACGGCACCGCCCCGGGAACCGGAAGGTTCCCGGGGCGGTCTTGTCAGAAGCGGTCTTCGTCGGTATCGCGTTCGTCCTCGTGGACCGCGCCGATGACCTCCGGTGTGGATTCGCCGAGCGGGCCGGTGAGGTCGTCGTTGCCGGTGCGGCTCTGGTACGGCTGCACGGTGCGGCCGTGCTCGTCGTCGTTGCTGCGCTGACCAGCGCCCGGTGCGCCACCACCCATGTAGCCGGAGCCCGCGGTGCCGGTGGCCGAGGTGGCGCCGAGACCTGGCGTGCCGCCGAGGCCCGCGGTCATCACGCGGCCGCCGGGCAGCGCCGAACCGGGAATCGCGGTGGTGGCCTTGGGCGTTCCGCTGCTCGGTGTGCCGCCGGTGCTGATCCCGGCTCCGCCGCGGGCGGTGCCGAGCGCCCCGAGCGCGCCGCCGGTGCTGCCACCGGAACCGCCGGTGCTCAGACCGGAGGTGGTGGTGGCCCCCGGCGTGGTCGTCGTGCTGCCCGGGGTAGTGGTGCTCGCGGCGGTGGTGGAGTCGTCGGTGCCGGTGAGCGCGCTCTCGGCCTGGTTGAGCAGCGGTTCGCCGATGTTCTCCGACACCGCCGAGAGCGCTTCCTCCGGCGAGGGCAGTCCGCTCTGCGCGGCGAGCTGGGACACCACGCCGTTGAGCTGGGCGGTGTGCCCGGCCAGCTGACCGCGGGTGGTGTTGACCACGGTGACCGCCGAACCGAGGTGCTCGGTGGCCAGGCCGATGAGCGTGGCCTGGGTGGGTGGCAGCATGATCGTCGGCGCCAGCGCGGTGGCCTGCGCGGCGAAGGTGGTGGCGATCGTGGTGAGCTGCGCGTTGCCTGACTGGACGACCGCGGCCGCCTGCTCGGTGAGCGAGGCGATGTCGAAGCCGCGCTGGCTCGTCTCGCTGCCCTCGACCTGCGCCTGCTGGCTGGCGGTGGTCGCCGCGTCGGCCGATTCGCCCTCCCACAGCTGCTGAACGGTCTTCAGACCGCCTTCGGCGACGGTGATCGCCGATTCGATCACCGTCGAGGACTTGCTCAGCAGTGCGGCGGGATCGAGGGAATCGAACACACCGGTGCCGAAGCTGCTGAGCAGCTGCAGGATCGGCTCGAACAGCGTGTCGATACCGGGCAGCGCGGGCAGCGACAGCCCGCTCAGCAGCGCGGCGACCGGGTCCTCGGTGAGGGTGGTCGTTGCTGCGGAGCTCGACGTGCCGCCCGCAGTGCTCGTCGCGCCGCCGGTGGTGGCGCCGGCGAGCGCGCTCTTGGCCTGATCGAAGGTGGTCTGCGCGGTGGCGAGTGCGGATCCGGCGGCCTGGCCGAGCACCGCCTGGGCGTCGCCGAGCGCCGCCGACGCGTCGGCGGAGACACCCGACAGGATGTCCTGGGCATCGACCTCACCCGCGCCGAGACCGGACAGGCCGCCGAGACCGGCCGGGGACACCGCGACCGCCGGAGCCTCGTCGGTGATCTTCTGCGCGAGCGTGAAGACCGGGTCCTCGGCGGTGAGCACGTCTTCTGGCAGCTGCATCAGCGGCACATCGAGGATCGCCTGCTCGCTGTAGTCCACCGGGACCGCGCCGAGGGCCGACCGAGTGGCCGCGTCGGCAGTGGCCGCCGCGAGATCGGGCGAGATGACGCCGGCGTCGCCGGTGCTGAGCGGCTTCATGCCAGCCCGCCGATCCCGGCGGCCTGCCGTGCGATATCGGCGGCATTGGCCGCGTCGGCGGCGTCGAACTCCACCGAGGAGGTGAACGCCGCCTCCGACAGCTTGCCGAACTTGGCCGACAGGTCGTTGATGTCCTTGGCCTGCAGCACCTGCGCGACCGCGAACATGGCCAGATAGTCGGCGCCGATGAGCCCGAACGTCGGCGTCATCGCGGCGACGTTGCTCGCCGCGTCGGTAATCCCCGCTGCGGCGATATCCCCCGCCACCGTGGCGTTCGTCGCGGCGAACGCCGCGACGGCATCGGTCTGCACCGAGAGATCTGTCATGCGACTCCCCCAACTTCGTCGTGAAAAGGCTGCTCCGATACCGCGATCGAGAGCCGCGAAACTCCCGGCGCGGCCGCCCGAGGGCGCGGTGCGCCAAATATAGCCGAACACCCCGACCTCGATCGAGCCGTGTCCGCTCCGATCCGCACGATTCGCTTTCAAAACTAGAACATGTTCTATATCCTCGGCGGAATGAAGGTCGCAGTGACCGGCGCAGCCGGCTACCTCGGTACCAACCTGATCCCGCAGCTCGTCGAGCGTGGCCACGAAGTGGTGGCCATCGACCGCGCCGCACCGACCACCACCGACCCGGCGGTCACCTGGGTCTCCGGTGACGTGCTCGATCCGGCGTCGATGCGCACGGCACTCGCGGGCGCCGAGGTGGTCTACCACCTGGTCGCGCTGATCACCCTCGCCGAGAAGAACGACCTGGCATGGCGAGTCAACACCGAGGGCGTGCGGGTCACCGCCGAGGCCGCGCTGGAGGTGGGGGCGCGGCGGTTCGTACACACCAGCTCCATCCACGCCTTCGACCAGTATCGCTGCGGCGGCCACATCGACGAGACCACCCTGCGCTCGACCGATCCCGGCCTGCCGGTCTACGACCGGTCCAAATGGGCAGGCGAGCAGGCCCTGCGCCCGGTGCTCGAGCGCGGACTCGACGCGGTGATCGTCAATCCCACCGGTGTCTACGGCCCGGCCGACCACCCCGATCGGCTCTCCCGGCTCAACCGCACCGCGGCCGAGGCGATGCGCGGCCGGATGCCGGTGATGATCGGCGGCGGCTTCGACCTGGTCGACGTGCGCGATGTCGCGCACGGGCTGATCCTGGCCGGGGAGAAGGGTCGCACCGGCGAGAACTACCTGCTCGGCGGCTACATGACCAGCCTGCTCGACCTGTGCCGGATGGCGGCGGCGCGGACCGGCGCCAAGGGCCCGCGCTTCGCCATTCCGCCCAAGATGCTCGGCGCCGTCCTGCCGGTGGTGGAACCGATCAGCAAGCGCTTGGGCTCCGACATCCTGTCCAAGGCCGCGCTCGGCGCCATCCTGTCTGCCCCGATCGTCGATCACGGCAAGGCCGAGCGCGAACTGGGCTACCGCCCGCGCCCGGTCGCCGAGACCGTCGCCGACCTGGTCGACTTCCTGCGCGCACCCCGCACCGTCTAGCCGCGGGCCCGCTACGCAGCGGTGGCGACGCGCACCACCCGCGCGCTCGCCCGCTGCCCGGCGGCGGGTCCCGCCTGCCCCTGTAGTTCGCGAAAGTCGACGTCGACATCAATCTCCGACGCCGACCAGGGCCGGAATATCGCTCGTACCCCTGGTCGAGGCCAGACACTCAGAGTTGCCATCTCCGCTCGCTTCCGCGAACACAGCCTGATTTCGCCGAGGCCCCGCCCGGTGACGGCTCCTCGGCGAGTTGTCCGTCATGGAACGACCCTCATGCCGGATGAGCGGTGCGAGCCACGCTTGACACGATCTCGAACGCATGTTCGACTCGTGGGGTGCGGTGGCAAGCGCAGACCCTCGAGGCCGAGGACGGCTCCCTGCCCGGATTGACCAGGGCGGGTCTCGTCCGCACCGTCCGCACGCCCGAGTTCGACGGCATCACCTTCCACGAGGTGCTGTGCAAGAGCGCGCTCAACAAGATGCCGGAGAACTCCGGGCTGCCGTTCCGCTGGACGATCAACCCCATGCGGGGGTGTACCCACGCCTGCCGGTACTGCTTCGCGCGCGGAAGCCACGAGTACCTCGATCTCGACGCGGGCCGCGACTTCGATTCCCAGATCGTGGTGAAGACCAACGTGGCGGCGGTGTTGCGGCGGGAACTGGCGCGCCGATCCTGGCGGCGCGAGCCGGTGGCGCTGGGCACCAACACCGATCCGTATCAGCGGGCCGAGGGCCGATACCGGTTGATGCCTGGCATCATTCGCGCACTGACCGACAGCGGCACCCCGTTCTCGATCCTCACCAAGGGCCCGTTGCTGCGCCGCGATCTGCCGCTGCTCACCGCGGCGGCCCAGCGCGTCGAGGTGCGCGTCGCGGTGTCGATCGCCATCCTCGACCCGGACCTGCATCACAGCCTGGAGCCGGGAACACCGTCGCCCCGCGCCCGGCTCGAGCTGGTACGCACGCTGGCCGACGCGGGATTCGCCGTCCACGTGATGGCGGCCCCGATCATCCCGTATCTCACCGACGGCAGCGCCCAGCTCGACGCGCTGGTCACCGCTGTCGCCGCGGCGGGCGCCCACAGCGCGGTCGGATTCCCGATGCACCTGCGCGGCAGCACCCGCGGCTGGTTCCTGAGCTGGCTCGGCGCCGAACATCCCGCCCTGCTGCGCCGCTACCGCCAGTTGTACGGGCACGGCGCGAACGTCACGCCCACCTACGCCCGCTGGTTGCGCGAGCGGATCGACCCGCTGCTCATCGCCAACGGCCTACGCCACGACCAGGATCCGACAACACCACCGGCCCCCGTGCCGCCCGCGCGCGCCGAGCAACTGGCCCTGTTCGGTTGACGCCGGCGCCCCATCCGACACCACAGCGCACCCGGCTCCTCGAACCTCTCCGGCGCCGACCGGCCGCACACGGGCGAAGCGCGGATGCCGTCCGAGCGACGGCCCCGCACTCGCACTCACGTGAGGGCGGCGACCTCGGCATCGGTGAGCACCACCGGCGATACGGCGTCCTTGTCCCGTACCAGGCGCACTCCGCGATACAGCGGCCGCTCACCCAGCGGCGCGTCCCTCGCCTCGGCACGTAGCTGCGTCACCAGCACCTCCGACACCGAGATCGCGGCAGCGAGTTCGCTCGCGGCCAGCGCGTCGGCGAGCTTGCGCAGGCCGAGCAGGTGCAGTTCCCTGCCGCTGCCCGCGTCGGTGTACATCGCCAGCGGGATCAGCTGGATCTCGGTGCCCGCCGTCACCTTCAGCACGATGCGGCTGAGCCTGCCGGGGAACACCAGCAGCTGCACACCGGTGGCGTCGGCGAGGTCGACGACCCTGGCACCGAAGAGCCGATGCGCGTGGATCTCGGTGCCACGCAACCACATCCGCCTGCGCCGGAAGGCGAGCACGTACCCGATGGTCGGCACGGCGACGACCAGCCCGAGGACGACCGCGTACGGCCAGCTCAACCACACCGCCGCCACCAGGGCCACCCCGATGCCGACACCGACCGCGGCCAGCGTGAGCTTGCGCAGCATCGGCGCGAACACCTCGGGCGCCACCAGGTCGATGCCGACCGGTTCCGCCGCGGCCCGCCCGGAATCCCCGTCCACCGTCAGTCCCTCTCCACCCGTACCGGCCCGTCCGGTCCGCGGCGGGCCTGAGAGTACCGCGCCACGGACCGCACGGCTCAGTGGCGCAGCGCGGTGCGCAGCACCCCGACGACCTCACCGAGCGGCACCTGCCGCTGCTCACCGGTGGCCATGTCCTTGACCCCGATCGAGTGCTCCTCGAGATCACGATCGCCGAGCACCAGGGTGTACTTCGCGCCGGACCGGTCGGCGCCCTTCATCGCGCCCTTCATCCCGCGGCCACCGTAGGCGAGGTCGACGCTGATCCCGGCGCCGCGCAGCGCACCAGCCAGCGCGACGAGGCGCGCCTTGGCGGCATCGCCGAGCGCGATGCCGTACACCTGACAGCGCGCCGGATCGGCTGCCGACTTGCCCTCGGCGGCCAGCGCCAGCACGGTGCGGTCGACGCCGATCCCGAAGCCGATGCCCGACAGCGGCTGCCCACCGAGTTCGGCCATCAGCCCGTCGTAGCGGCCGCCGCCACCGATGCCGGACTGCGCGCCGAGCTGATCGTGCACGAACTCGAAGGTGGTCTTGGTGTAGTAGTCGAGGCCGCGGACCATGCGCGGGTTCACCATGTAGGGCACGCCGAGCGCGTCCAGGTGCGCGAGGACCTGCTCGAAGTGCGTCTTCGCCGATTCGGACAGGTGATCGATCATCAGCGGCGCGTTCGCGGTGAGCTCGCGGATCTCGGGCCGCTTGTCGTCGAGCACGCGCAGCGGGTTGATCTGGGCGCGACGCCGCGTCTCCTCGTCCAGCGGCAGCCCGAACAGGAATTCCTGCAGCAACTCCCGGTACTGCGGGCGGCAGGTCTCGTCGCCGAGCGAGGTGATCTCGAGCCGGAACCCGTCCAGGCCGAGGCCGCGGAATCCGGCGTCGGCCACCGCGATGACCTCGGCGTCGAGCGCGGGGTCGTCGACGCCGATCGCCTCGATGCCCACCTGCTGCAGCTGCCGGTACCGGCCTGCCTGCGGGCGTTCGTAGCGGAAGAACGGCCCGGCGTAGCAGAGCTTGAGCGGCAGCTGCCCGCTCTTGTCCAGGCCGTGCTGGATGACCGCGCGCATCACTCCCGCGGTGCCCTCCGGCCGCAGCGTGAAGCTCTCACCGTTGCGGTCGGCGAAGGTCCACATCTCCTTGCTGACCACGTCGGTCGATTCGCCGACACCCCGCGCGAACAGCGCGGTCTGCTCGAAGACCGGCAGCTCGATATGCCCGTACCCGGCGAGTCGGGCGGCGTGGATCAAGCCGTCGCGCACGGCGACGAATTCGGCCGATCCGGGCGGCACGTAGTCCGGGACCCCCTTCGGGGCGGTGAAGCTGCTGGTCTTGGTCACGATCATCCAGTTTTCCCCACGGGCGCCCCCGGAGTCCAACCGGTTACCCTCTAGACGAATTCGACGACATGGGAGGAACGCGGTAGTGCCGAGCAACGAACAGCGACGGGCGGCGGCCAAGCGCAAGCTGGAGCGCCAGCTGGTACGACGGGCCGAGCAGGAGAAGAAGCGTAAGCGTCTCGTGATCGCGGGCTCGGTCCTCGGTGTCATCGTGGTCGCGGCCGCCGGTGTCGGCGTGTACTTCCTCACCAGGGGCGATGACGAGGCGAGCACGACGGCGGAATCGTCGTCGCAAGTGCCGACGACGACGTTCGTCAACACCCCGCTCGAGCTACCGGGTCCGCCGCCGCCCGCCGTCAAGCCGGCCACCGTGGACTGCGCGTACCCGGCGGGCCGCGAGCCGGCCAAGCCGGTGACCGCCCCGGCCACCACGACCGTCGCCACCGACGGTCCCGAGGTGAAGCTCGCGATCGACTCCACCCAGGGCCCGATCGGCTTGACGCTGAGCAGTGCGCAGGCGCCGTGCACGGTCAACTCCATGGTGAGCCTGGCCGAGCAGGGCTACTTCGACAACACCAGCTGCCACCGCATCGTGGCCAGCCCTGGCTTCGGCATCCTGCAGTGCGGTGACCCGGCGGCCACCGGTGGCGGCGGGCCCGGCTACACCTTCGACAACGAGTACCCGACCGACCTGTACCCGCTGGGCGATCCGGCCCTGCAGACGCCGGTGAACTACCAGCGCGGCGTGGTCGCGATGGCCAACGCGGGTATCTCGCCGGAGGGCGATGGCACCAACGGCAGCCAGTTCTTCCTGGTCTTCGGCGACACCGAACTGCCGCCCAACTACACCATCTTCGGCACCATCGACGAGGCCGGACTCGCCACGCTCGACAAGGTCGCGGGCGCCGGTGTCCAGGGTGGTGCCCGAGACGGCGCGCCCGCCATGCCGATCTCGTTCAACAGCGTGAAGGTGGCCTGACACCACCCCGACGGACCGGACATCGATCGGTGTCCGGTCCGTTTCGCCGGAATTTCTCGACACTCCCCCGTGTCGGGGCTGCCCGACATCCCGGCGTGTCCTTCGCGCGGTAGGCTCAGATGTCCACTTCCACAGCCGCATCGGGGAGCAGTCATGGCGGAACTCGACGACATCGGTAGCGAAACATCGGCCATGATGCGCACCATGCTGCAGATGGCCACTCTCGTCGCGCTCAAGTCACGCGAGCACGGGCAGAAGGAAGCCGAAGCCCGCGCGAAGGCCGTCGAGGCGAAGATGAAGGAAGCCAGGGAACTCCAGGTGCGCGAGGCCCGCGACCTGAAGGCCAAGGACCCGCGCAATATCGAGCTCGTGCAGATGATGTCGCTGGGCAACAAGGCCACCCAGTCGCGCGGTCTCAGCCTGGAGAAGGACCCGACCTCGCCGTTCGCGAGCGCCGCCGCCGCGAGTTCGGCGACGGCGACCGCCACGCAGGCGCCGCAACTGGGCTACGACTCGGTGGAGCGGCGCGCGGCGATCGCGGCCCACCTCGAACGCGCCGGTGTAGCACCGGAACTGGCCCAGGTGCGGATGCTCGTGGAGATGGGTCAGGGTATCTCGCCCGAAGAGGCGATCCATCGGGCCAATGCGGGTGCGCGGCGGGCAGGCTTCGAGCGTGGGCTCGAGCGCGGCATCGAACGCGGCATCGATCGCGGACGCTGAGCGAGCCTGGCACGGCTCGGTGCCGATGCCCGAGCCGTGCCGCCCGCCTCACGGCCGGGTCTTCTCGATCGTCTCGCTGACGTCGGGATCGGTGAACAGCTGCCCGTCGCCCGCCTGCGGCTGCTGGTAGGGCAGCGGTTCGAGCATCGCCTTGTGGCCGTTGCGCACGCTGCAATACTTGAACGGACCACGCGAATCGAACAACTTGGCCATGTGCGGGTCGGCGTGATCGAGGAACCAGACGCTGATCCCCGGCCCACCCTGCATCCGAAAGTGCTCCCAGGCCTGCCACAGCGCGTGCAGCCGGACCGCGGCCTCGGGATGGCGCCACCACTCCGGGCACCACACCGTATCGCTGATATCGGTGACCTGCCTGCTGTAGACCCTGCTGAGGTAGTCGGTCACGAAATCGAACACCGTCTCGTACCCATTGGTGATGTCACGCGCGGGTTGCGTCTGGTCGTTCACAGTGGCTTGGCCTCCTCGATGTCACCGAGCTGATCCGGCGGGGTGGACTGCGACAGCACCGGCGTGCCGATCAGGTCGTCGATGCGGGTCTTGCGCGTCGGATCGTTGTATTCGATCGACTGCTTGACCGCGTCGGCGTACTCCGATTCCCACCACGGCACGGTGCGGACCAGCACAGCGGGCTGGCCCGAGGTGAACACCACCGCCCGGCCGCGGGGCAGCGTGGCCAGACCCTGGGCGGTGAAGGTCACCGACGAACTGAGCGAACGCGAGTAGCTCTTGCTGCTGCCCGATTGCGACATCGACGACGAGATCGAGTCGTACTCCCCGATCGCCTCTGACCGGTCACGCAGGAAGGCCATATCGTCGACACCGCTGCCGAGCACCTTGATATTGGCCGCCGACCACAGCGCGTTCATGCCCGCGTCGCCCCAACAGCGGGCGCCCTGGGCCCACGACTGCAACACCGTCATCACCACGATGCCGCGGGAACCGAAGTGGCTGTACTGCTTGGGCAGGTCCTTCCAGCGCACCACGTTGGCGGCCTCGTCGAGCACCGCGAGCAACGGGATCGGCAGCCTGCCGCCCGAGGACATCGACGCCTTGCGCATCGCCACGTCGATCACAGCCTCGGTGAGTGCGCTCACCAGCGGTGCGGCCGAGCCGCGTCCCTCGAGCGACAGGCAGTACAGCGTGCCGTTGCGCTCGACGAACTCGAGCTCGTCGAACTGCAACCGATCACCGTTGCCGCGGGTGATCCACGGGTGCACGTTCGACATCTGCAGGCAGCGGACCATCTTCTTGGCGGTGCCGAAGATGCCGCTCTTGGTGCGCTGTTCGGCGTTGTACTGCATGGCCAGACCGGCGGCGGTGAAATCGTGCCCGGCGCTACGCAAATGCTCGATCGGCTCGCTGTTCTGCGGGTTGGTCACCCATTCCCACACCTGGGTGATGGGTTTGCCCGCGATCGCGGCGGCCAGGAACAGCCCGGCGAGCAGGTCCTCGGCCTCCGGGTCGAAGAAGTTGTCGCTGGTGTCGGCCCCGGTGCTCTCGGCGTCGGCGAAGTGCCCGGCCAGCCGGGCCGCGCGCATCTCGCAGCCCTCCTTGCGGAAGTCGACCCAGGCCAGCGGGTCCCAGAACCAGCCGGGTCGTTCCCCGGCCACACCCTGCGGATCGAACACGAAGGTGGCGCTGCCCTTGGCCTCGCGCACATTGCGGGTGGCGTCGACCACATCGCGCTTGTTCGAGGTCGCCAGGACCGGGCCGATGGCCGACAGGATCGCCGGGATCACCCTGGAGGTCGACTTGCCCTGACGCGGGCCCCAGATGTCGAGGTGCAGGTCCTCGTAGGAGCCGTAGAGCGGGGTGCCGTCGGCCACCGCGACACCGATCGGGACGCCGGGCGAGTCGTTGGTGCCGAGCCGCACGCCCAGCTCCTTCGCCTTCTCCCGGACACCGGCCTCGGTGATCGAGGCGATGGCGCTGCCACTGCCCATGTGGTCGGCCTTGTCGTCGATCGACAGCCTGCCCTTGACCGCGCGCTTGGCGAGCTGCTTGCGGATCACGACGTACGCGATCACCGCCAGCACGACGAGGATCACGATCACCGTGGACGCCCGCGGCCACTGCAGGTTCCCGCGGGCCAGGTCGGCGACCACCGCGATCGGGTTCACCGGGATGTTCTGCGGCACCACCGACATCGCATTGCCGAGGTGCAGCGCGACGGCGAGGGTGATCAGGGTCGCGAAACCGACCACGATCAGGATCAGCGTCGTGTCGGGTCCGACCGCGGCCGGATCCGTCACCTTCTTCTTCGCCACGTGTGCCTCCTTGTGGACTGGGTCGGTGGGTGTGGGTGCTCAGCGGAACGCGTCGAGGCGCCAGCCCTGTGGCGTCTGTACCACGGTCGCGATGACCGTGCTCGGCGGTAGTTCCTCGGACCGCCCGTTCGGATAGACAACCGTCTGCTCGATACCGATCTTGTACTGCGCCACGGCCGGGTCGGCGCCGTCGGGTGCTCGCTCGCCCGCGGCGAAGGTGAACGCCTCGACCCGCGCGTGGGCACGGCCCCAATCGGCCCACTGCACGGACGGATTCGGGGTCGCGGTGACGTCGGCCGAGTTGTCGAGCATACCGATCATGCTCGGCCCCAGCCATTTTCGCGCCCGCTCGACCGAATCGCCGGGTTGCTCGGCGGCCGGGTTCCAGGTGTAGATCTCCCGCAGCGCGACGACCGCGACGCCGTCGGGCGTGGTCGGGTCGACCGTGGTGGCTTCGAGCAGCCTGGTGGTGGAGGTGGCGCCGTCGGAGCGCGCGGGATCGGCGTCACCGCCGCAGGCGGCGACCGTGCACAGGACCGCCACGAGCATCACCGCCGGGATCGTGCGGATTCGTGTTCTCTCCCACCAGGTTATCCCCGGTGCGCGGCGACATGCCCTCACAACACCCTCCTCGCCCGCGCGTCGCCCGGCACCGCGACCTCGACGACACCGCCACCGCTGCCACTCGACGCCGGCACGGCCTGGATCAGCAGACCCTCGCCCGCGTAGATGCCGACCATCGCCGGGCCGCGCGGACCGAAGTCGCTGAACACCAGGTCACCGGCGGCGACCTTCGACATCGACACCTCCTGTCCTGCCTCCCACTGCTGTTCGGCCGTGCCGGGCAGGCTGATCTCCCCCGCGGACGCCGCGAACACCGCCGCCGCGGTCAGCCCGGCCGCGTCGAATCCGCCGCGGCTCGGGCCCTGCGGGCCGCCGCCACCCCACACGTACGGGGTGCCGAGCCAGTCGTGGGCGGCCTCCACGATCTGCGCGCCCCCACCGCCCGGTTCGGGGGTGAACCGGCCCTGCGCGCCCGGCGCCCGGTACTGCGGTTCCATCGTCAGGATGTTGGTGACGTAGGGCCTGGTCTCGGAGTAGTGCGCCGCGACCTGATTGGGCATGCCGCCGGAGGCGAGCACCGCGCCCTCACCTGCGTTGTAGCCGGCCAGGGTCAGGGCGGTCAGGTCGCCGGAGACCCGGCCCTCGGCGATCCAGCCCGAGATCTTGCGCGCGATGGCGCACATGTAGCGGGCCTGGCCGATGATCGCGTCCCCGTCGTCCCACACGCTGGCGGTTCCGTTGCCGTCGGCGTCGATGACGTACGGCCTGCCGTCGTCGGGATTGATGCTCACCGCCGTGCCGGGCAGGAACTGCGCCAGGCCCTGCGCGCCGGCCGGAGAGGTGAGCCCGCGCCGGAAACCGGACTCCTGCTTGGCCTGCGCGGCCAGCAGCGAGGAGGAGATCTCCGGGCACACCGAACCCGCCCTGCGATACCAGATCTCCAGCTCGGCGGGCACCTTGCCGTCGGCGAGCGCGCCACCGGCGGTCCCGAACCCGCGCACGCAGTTCGCGTCGATCGAGAACGCTCGCGCGCCACCGACATCCGGGGTCGGCGCACCGTCGAGCCACGGGATCGGGTCGATCTGGCGGCCACCGGTGAACCGACCGCCCGGCACGATCTCGAAATGCAGGTGCGGGCCGGAGGATTCACCCGCGGAGCCGACCATCCCGATCGGCTGGCCCGCGGTCACCGTCTCCCCCGTGCGCACCCGGACCCCGTTGTCCCACATGTGCCCGTACACCGCGGAGTACGCGCGGCCGTTGGTGTCGACCGAGTCGACGACGATCCAGTTGCCGAAGCCCGAGGCGGGACCGGCGGCGACGACCCGGCCGTCGGACACCGAGTAGATGGTGGTGCCGTCGGCGGCGGCCAGGTCGATACCGAGGTGCCTGCCGCCACGGGAACCGAACACATCGGAGACGGTGAAGGTACCGACCTCGAGCGGCAGCGTGCGCCGCAGCGGGCCGATCCCGGCGGCCAGCGACGGGGTGCCGGTGACGGCGGGGTTGGTCGTCGACGGTGCCGCGGCCCTGGTGTCGCCGGGGTTCTCGCCGCCGAGCGGCGGCAAGGTCGGCACCGCCGAGCTGTCGAGGACATCGGTGGTCTCGCAGGTCTCGTCGGCCGCGGGCAGCACGATCACCAGGACGAGCGCGATCAACCCGATGACGGCACCGAATGCCGTCATCGTCATGGTCCTGACGTTCACCGCGCGCTCCCTGGCGTGCCGCGCCGGGCGCCGGGATCCGGGTCCGCCGCGGCGGTCCTCACGTGCGGCGCCGCGCTTCGTTGAGCGTGTCGGCCAGGGTACGGTTCATCTCGGCGGCCGCGGCCAGCTGTTGTTGCAGCAGCACCACTTTGCGGCGCAACGCGGTGGCGTCCATCCGTTCCAGGCTCGGGCCCTCGGCGGCGCGCACCCAGTTGCGCACCGAGTTGGCATGCACGCCGATCTGCTCGGCCACCACCCGGCACGCCTCGGATTCGCTGCGCAACTTGTCGGTCAGGGCGAGTACCTGCTCGACGGCGGCTGTGCGGACCTCCGGCGAGACCCTGCGGTAGGACCGGTGCGGCATCATTGCCGGCCTCCGTTCGGTGTCGACGGTTCCGCACCGGCGCGCGGGGCATCGCCGAATTCGCTGAACCGCTGGTTCGTGTCGTGGATTCCGCTTTCTCGCTCCGACACCGTGAACTCCATGTGGAAGGGGATACCGGGACGGCGATCCTCACCGATCTTGAGCAGGAACTTGCCGGTGCCCGGCGGTGACGGCCGCTGCTGGCCCGGCCGCAGCGCCTCACCGGTGAGCGCTTGCGGTGCCGACCAACCGGTGACCATCTCCTGTTCGGCGGAGGTGAAGGGCACGGTGGAGTCGAGTCTGCTGATCTCCTCGGCGGGCAGGGCGCCGAAGATCTTGGCGCGGGCCCGCTCCAGGAAGCCGATCGCCTTGGCGATCGCGGCGTCCGAGCCGAGCGCCTGCAAGTCCTTGATGGTGTGGCTGATCATGATCAGCGCGGTGGCCAGACCACGCTGCAGCCTGGTCAGCTCGTCGACCCGGTCGACCATGAAGTCGCCGAGGCCGAGCACCTGCCACAGCTCGTCCATCACGACCTGGAAGTACCGCTGCGGACCGAGTTTCGCGTCGGCCAGCACGTGCGCGGCCTCGACCGAGGCGAAACCGTCGGCCCAGCAGGCCAGCATGACCGCGGCCTTGAGCTTCTTGTCGCCGGTGGGGATGTGCGAGACGTCGATGCACACCGCGACCGCGCCGGTGTCGATCGGCACCGAGGTCTGACCGTTGAAGATGGCGCCGAACGGGCCCTGGGTGAGCGCGCGCAGCGAACGACGCAGGTTCTTGATCGCGTCCTGGTACTCCTCGTCGTTGTCGGCGCCCGCGTCGAGCATCAGTTCCGCGCCGCCGCCGACGATCACCTCGAGCAGGTTCTCCATGATCGGCGGCTTGTCGGGGGTGAAGCCGCTGCCCGGCTGGTACAGGATGCGCAGCGAGGTCGCGATCAGCGTTTCCTCGAAGTCGGCGACCCTGGCACCGCGCACCAGCTCCACCAGACCCGCGATCAGCGTCACCTGCCTGGCCCGCAGGTCCTGCAGCACCTGCCGTTGCAGGGCGGGCAGATCGTCGAGCCGCGGCACCACCGAGCCGAGCACGCCCGCCGCGAGCGGGTTCAGTTTGCCGTGCCCGTAACCGAGGTCGATGACCTGACCGCCGACGAGTTCGACCATCTTGCGGTAGTCGGGTTTCACGTCGGCCAGGATGAGCGGCGTGATGCCCTGGGCGATGCCGCCGAGCACGATCCGGCGCACCAGCGAGGACTTGCCGAAACCGTTGAGGCCGAGGACGAACAGGCTCGGCGCGGTGATGAAGCTGCCGCGCATGAACCAGTTCATCGGGTCGAAGCACACCGGGGCGCCGGTGTGCAGGTGCGAGCCGAGCGGGGTGCCGATCAGCGGCGCGCCCGCGCCGACCGACCACGGCCACAGCCCGGCGACCTGGGCGGTGGTGGCGCGGTATTCGACCGGGCGGCCGACGACGTTCATCTTGCCGCCGCCCGGCCCGGAGTAGCCGCGGTCGGTGAGTTCGGCGGTGGTGCGGTCGAATCCGTCGCTGACCACGGCCTCGGTGCGCGCCTTGGCGTTGTTGCGGCGCAGGTCGTCGGTGTGGATGCGGAAGGTCGCCCAGGCCGCGCGCAAGCCGGACTGCTCGCGGGCGATCATCTCGTAGCGGGCGCGGGTGACGTCGTCGAGCAGCGGCGGGCCGGACTGCTTGCGGTCCGATTTGCCCCTGCCCTTGGCCCGGCCCGAGCCCATCGCCCGGTCGGCGAGGTCGTCGGGGCGCTCGGCCTTCGGCATCCGGGCCTGCTTGACCAGCTTCGGCGGATCGGCCGGACGCTGCTTGCGGCGGGTTCCCATCGCGGCCTCGTGATTCAGCCGCGGACCGTGATCCTCGGCGCGCAGGCCGCGGTCGAGCCGCGCGGTGGCGGCCCCGGCCGGATCCGGCCGGCGGCGCCGCTCCCCTTGGCGCGGTGCCCGCCCTGTGCCGCCGCCGGCCGCGCCGTCGCGGCGCGCACGCGGATCGTCGGCGCGCCCGCGGACGGCATCGTCGGTGGCACGTCGGCCCCGCGGGTCGCCGTCACGACGAGCGGCCTCGCTCCCGGTGGATCGCCGTCCGCGTGCCCGGTCGTCGGGCCGGCGACCGGCGGACCGACCGCCATCCGCCTCGTCGTCCGGGCTACCCATCGCGGGGCGGCGCCGTCGGGTGTCGGTGCCCGGCTCCGCGCCGTCGTCCGCGGTTCGCCTGCGCGGGTCCGGCCGGGGCTCGACGGCGGGACGGCGTTGGTCCGCACCATGCGAGCGGCCGCCCGGCGTGTCGGGGCGCGCGCTGCCCGCGCGCGCGGCACGGTCGTGCTCCTCGACGTCGTCCCACGCCGGCGCACGGTCGGCGGGTTCGGTGCGCTCCTCGACGCCGAGCGCGTCCTCGCTCACCCGCGCGGAGGTCCCGACCGGTCGTGGCTCGCGTTCCCCGCGGATGCGGGGCGGCCGGTGCACGGGCCGTAGCGCGATGTCGTCGAAGTCGCGTCCCATGATCGCCTCACCCCGCCAATGCCTTCGGAATGGTCGCGTGCTCGGGCAGGATGACGCCGCACCCCAGCGACGCCGCGAACGCGGCGGCCTGGTAGCGATAGCAGCGCCGGATCTTGAGCCGGGCCTGCGTGGACAGGTCGCGGGTGATGGCCTCGATGCGCGGCAGATCACCGCGCAACGGTTCGGTGATGGTCACCAGTGCGCCGAAGCGCGTCACCCCGTGGCCGCGGGCCTGTTCCTCGCGGGCCTGCTGGGTCGCACCGACCCGCAGGGTCGCCGCGGCCGAGACGACGCCGCGTTCGCTCTGCTGCGCGACCAGCGCGTTCTTGAAGTCGTCGTCGACGATCTCGGCGGCGTCGGCGGCCGAATGCGGCCGGTAGACGATCGCGATGCGCTTGCGTGGCACTTCGGGATTGGGCGCGAGCAGCCGCTGCAGCACCCGCTCGTCGACCGCGCCCTCGGGGGCCGCGTCCATCTCCCAGGTGACCGATCGGCCGCCGTCGTGGATCAGGTGATCCCATTTCTCGTCGTGCGAGACCGGGCCCGCGTCGTCCCAGCCGAGACCGTGCCCGCCCGGATCCGCCGCGGCGACCTCGAGATCGGCCTGGGCGGCCGGATCGTAGCTACGCCGGATGAAGGAGATGACCTCCTCGGCCGCCATCGGCTGGGCTCGCACCCCGGCCTCGGCCAGCGCGGCGCAGATACCCGGCAGCCTGCGCCCGATCTCCACGGCCTCCTCGGCCGGGTTCTTGCGCCGTTCGGCGGTGGTGGCCTTGAAGGTGATCGCCACCCTCGGCAGCAGCTGTACCCGCTCCTGCGGCAATTCGGTGGCCAGCTCGTACATCACCTGCTGGGCCAGGTCCGGCGCCTCCGGGCGGGTGATGGTGGAGACCTCGTTGAGCAGCCGGTTGCCGGTCTCGGGCACGGTGTCGATCACCGGCACCACCGCGACGATGTCGCTGGTCTGGCCGACCGAGGCCAGGAAGGTGCCCCAGGCCGCGACCCAGCGGTCGATCACCGGCTGGTCCACCGCCTCATGGCCTTGCGGCCAGGCCCGCAGCACCACCGTGTACTGGGCGAACGCGGGCAGATGGATCATCCCGAAGTGGTAGCCGCCCGCGTCGATGCCCTCGTACAGCTTCGAGGGCGCGAGCAGGCCTGGCAGTTTGGTGACACCGCCGGGGATCCGGGAGAACCGACCACCGCGGTACACGTGCTCGCCGTTCTTCCGCGAGCGCATCCAGTTGAACATCATCAGTCCCGTCTCGTAGCCCGAACGGCCCCCGGTCCGCCACACCAGGGGCACCATCACCAACGCGCCGACGCCGCCGACGGCGAAGCCCCAGGTGAATCCACCGACCATCGCGCTGATCAGCGCGGCGATCACCACGACGAAACCGATCACGGTCTCTTCCCAGCGCAGGCCGAAAAGGCCCGCGCTGCGCGGCTTCTGCCACAACCCGTACGAGCGGCGCTCGTAGGTGTCGGCCGAGGAGGTGGAAGTCATCGCGGAATCGTGCTCCTGCCGAGGTCGGGTGAACGATTCGCCCAGCGGTCACCGGCGAGGTCGCCCATGGACTCGTCGGCTCTGGCCGCGCCGCCCGCCGCCGCCCGCGCGGCGACCACGTTGCGGGCCGCGCCCGACGGTACCGAGCCGGAGCTGGGCTGAGCGGGTGCGCCACCGCCGCCACCGCGGGGTGGCGGCGTCGGCGCGGGCCCGCGTGGGGAACGGCCCGCGGCGGCACCACCGGCACCACCGGGGCGCGAACCGCCCGCGGCACTGCCGAAGTAGCCCGCCGAACCGGGCGCGGCGGCGGGCCGGGTGGCCACCGCCTTGGTGCCGATCGCGCCGAGTGCCATCGCGCCGACCGCGGTACCACCGGCCACCATCAGACCGGAACCGCCGGTGCCGACGGTGGCCACCGCGGGCGCCACCAGGCGCATCAGCGCGGGCAGCACGAACGCCACGCTGCACAGCAGCACCAGCGCCACCAGCATCCGCTGGGCCTGCTCGCCTTCGGGCAGGCCACCGGAGGCGGTGGTCTCGTCGACGTGGCCCGCGGTGGTGAACGCGATCATGTACACGATCGCCGCGACCGGTTTGAACAGCATGAACGCGATGATCCAGCCGATCAGCTTCTGATACGACTGCTTTCCGGTCCCGGTCGCCGAGGCCGCCGCGGCCAGCGGCAGCACACCGGCCGCGACGACGAGCAGACCCTGCCGGACGATGGCGAGCACGATCTGGGCGAGCGCGCCGAGCAGGCCGACGATCGCGATGATCAGCACCAGACCGGGCGAGAACGCCTGCAACTTACTGGTTTTCACCATCAGCTCGGCCATGTTCTTGGCATTGCCGCCGGTGGCGTCGGCGATGATCCACTCGGAGAACAGGTCCGAGGCCCGCGTGCCTGCCACGATCACCGCGCCGAGCATCCACGAACTGAACACCACACGGGCGAACAGGCGGAACGATTCGGCGGCCTCGCTGACGGCCGCCCCGCGTCTGGCCTCGGCCAATCTGCCGCCGGTGATGATCACCGACGCGATCAGCAGCAATATCTGGATCTGATAGGTGTAGTCGTTGATCTTGGTGAACAGGGCGCCCGAATCGCTCACCGCCTCGTTGGGCACCTTCATCCAGAAGGTCAGCGCCAGGATCAGCGCCTCGCCGAGACCCTTCATCAGCGAGTCGACCACCTTGCCGAAGGTGGAATCCCAGGCCTTGTCCTTGACCACGGTGGCCGCCTCACCCGGATGGGTGGCGGCATTGCCCGCCTTGCACACCGCCGAGGCGGCGTCGCCGAGCGAGATGCCGGGAATGGCGACGCTGTCGAGCGTGTCGTGCAGTTCGTTGCACGCTTCGTCGAAGCCGTAGGTCTGGCCGTAGGCCACCGTCGGCGTCGCGATCATCACGGTGAAGATCACCGCGAGAATAGTGACGATCCGTCTCAGCATTGTTGGCACCCCTCGATGGTCCGCAGGGAATCGATCCGGGCTGTGCTGTTCACCGATGCTCACCATTTCGTCCACCCCGCCAGCGATTCCACATATTCGGTCTGGGCATTGGTGGTGGTCGACGGCTTGAGCCGCCAATCTCCCTCGTCCCACACCACGATCAACCGCATGGCGGCATACAACTGCTTACCGTCGATCACCGGGCCGCGCGAGGCGAGTCGCACGATCGCCATGTCGTCGGCGTAATCATCGATCTTGAACGCGTCCGTCGCCACGAAGTACCTGGTCACCTTCTCCGGCTGCTGCGCGGGCAGCCGGTCGCTCGACAGCGCCGCGTCGTAGGCGGCCAGTTGCGCGGAGCTGGCCCGTACCTGAGTGACGTAGAGCTCGCGGTCGGCGGGCCTGGCATTGAGCCGGTAGGTGATCTGCGCGGCCGCCAGCGCGGCACCCTGCGGGGTCCGCGCGTAGCCGACCGCCATGCCGTTCTCGATCCTGGTCGGCCCGTCGGACGTGGAGAACGGCACCGACGCACCGAACACCCGCTGCCAGCCGTGCGGTTTCGTCGTGCCGACGGGCGCGGCGGTGAGCCAGTCCGAGTCGACCGGCGTGCGCTGGGTGCCGGGGACCTGTGCCAGCGGCTGGCCCGCCGGATTGTTCGGGACGTCGACCCGCCTGCCGAGCACATCGATCTCTGGTTCGGCGAAGCCGGTGCCGCCCGCGGCCTGGGCGGGCGGCGGCGCGGTGTCGGTGGCCGCCTCGCCGCTGCTGGTGAAGTACACGACCGCGCCGACGACCAGGATCAGCGCGAGCAGGGCACCGGAGGCGATCATGCCGAAGGACGCGCGGTCGCGCGTGCCCGGCTCCTTCGCGCTCACCTCGGTGCCTCCAATATCACGATGTCGGTAGGTAATTCGTCGACGGCGTCGACGGGTCGGTCCTCGGACTGCGGGTCGGGTAACCGTAAGCGCCAGTCCCCGCCGAACCAGCTGACGGTGGTGTGGTTGACCGCGCGGGAGCTGTCCGAATACTCCGTGTACACCTCGACCCTGGACAGCTCGTCTCCATACTCAATGATTTTGTAACCCAACAATCTCGGGGCGTACTCGGGTGCGGCAGGGCCGGTGATGGACAACTGCACCCGGTTGATCGCCCATTCGTCGCGTGCCGGACCCGGTTCGACTTCCTGGTTCACCACCGCCGCCCACTGGCTGTCCGTGGCCACCGACAACCGGATGGTGTGGGTCAGCGCCGCCAGCCCGGCTCCGCGCGGGGAATGCTCGAAACCCGTTGCGGCGCTGCCGGACTCCGTCCGTGGACCCTGGTCGGTCCGCGGCAGTGCGATGCCCTGGTAGTCCTGCCAGCGCACCCCGGTCGGCGCTGCCGACAGGTCGAGCCCGGAACCGCCGTCCCGGCCGCAGGCCACCGCCGCGGCCAGCAGCGCGATCCCGACCGCGACCGGTCGCGTCATGGCGGTCCCCCTCACGCCGGCAGGAACGCCAGCGCAATCGCGGACGCGGTACTGGCCACCGAGGCACCGATCAGGCTCATCAGCACGCCGTGCGAGGCGTCGTTGACGGCCAGATCGGAGCGGAACGCGATCCACAACCGGCCCGCCGACAGGATCATCCAGGCCAGACACGAGAGCAGGACGAACCACAGCAGCCAGTTCAGCAGCTGCATCAACGGCGCCAGCACCTCCGCCGGCATCTGCTTGTAGGCGAGCACGGTGATCATCACGTACCGATGACCGCGTTCATGATGGTGCCCGCGCTGGTCGCCACCACACCGCCGATCATGGCTCCCGCCACCATCTTCGGCGACTCGAGGCCGCCGCCGGTCCAGCGCTCCCAGGCGAACTTGCCGCCCGCGTAGGTGATACCGCAGATGCCCGACAGCAGCACGAACCAGGTGAGGTAGCGCACCAGCTGCAGGATCTTCTCCGACCCGGGGGGAGCTTCCGGCGTCGGATTACCCACCTGGGCCAGGACAGTGCCGTACGTGTCCTGCACGGCGAGGAGGATCATGCTCATCGGGTGCCTTTCTCCCACTGTAAAGGTGTTGTGCCACAAACACTTCGACGCCGACACACGTTTCTACACGACCCGCGCCGACCCTGCTCACCTGTCATGACCGCCCCTCCTCCGGCGCGGGCGTATCGATGCTCGCGCGGATGGCGGCGACCAGCTCGGTGCCGAGCTCACCGATCTCGGCGGGGACCTCGTCGAGCGGATCGACCCGGCGTTTGCGTGGCGCGATCTCGTCGCCCGGCGACCACACCGGCAGGGCCTCCGACTCCACCAGGGTCCATTCCTCGATCCAGGGCACCTGCCAGACGTGCCCGGCCAGTGAGCCGACCACATCCCGGTACCGCCGGATCTCCGGCGGTACCCGTCCCGGCCGCGCCGCGACCGTGATCAGGCCGAGCACCAGCGACGGACCGGCGAGCCCGGCGTGGTGCTGGCGCAGCAGGTCGTGCGCGCGGGTGAGACCGGAGATGGTCTCGCGCGCGACCAGGACGACGTAGGGGGATTCGCGCTCGAATCCCCCTGGCCACCGGCCGCGGGCGTCGGCGGCGGGGGCGAGCACATGGGCGAGCGTGCTGGCGCCCGAGCCGCCGTGCCCGCCGAGCAGCCACACCAGTGGCGCCCGGCCGACCCCGGGCACCGGACGCTCCCAGATCGGCGCGCGCAACGATTCCGGCGGCGCGACCACCCCGACACCGGCGCCGGGAGCGGGCGCCGGTTCACGACGACGACGAAGATTCATAGCGGCCGTCATGATGCCACCCCGGCGAGCAACCGCCCATAGGCCGCGCGCGTGACGGCCGCGAGCTCGCTGTGCCGAACCAGCTCGCCGCGGGCCAGGTGCGGGTCGTAGGGGATCTCGACCACCTCGCGCACCCAGCCGGACAGATGCTCACGCAAATGCTCGGCAACGCGCGAGTCGTCGTGCGAATACTGGTGCGAGACAACGATGGTGGTGTCGGCGACCACGCCCGCACCCTCGTCGCCGTAGTGGTCGTCGAGCCATTCCAGGCTCACCCGGAGCCGATTCGCGGCGTCGGCGCGCGCCGGAATGGCCAGCACGAGCGCGATCTCGGCATCGTCGAGCAGGGGACGCAGCTGCCGACCGGCTATCGCGTTGCCGCCGTCGTAGACCGCGGTGTACCCATCCGCGTCCAAAGCCCTGGCGACAGTGAGATATGTCGCGCGCCGCCGCAGCGGGGTGGCGTCGCGCCAGAGCAGTCCGAACCCGGAGGTGGAGCGCGACAGGCACTCCTCCAGCGGCGCCGGTTCGTCGTCGCCGCGGCCGTACACCCAGGACTGCAGATTCACCGGGTGCAGGTGCTTGTCGGCGCCGCGCAGCGCCAGATCGCTGCCCGCCGCGGTCGCGTCGACAGCGACCGTGGCAGCACCAGCGGTGACGAGTTCGGCGGCGAGGCCGAGCGCGGTCGTCGTTGTCCCCGCGCCGCCACAGCCGCCGACGACCAGGATCGGCCGGTGCGCGCCCGCCTCGCGGTTCCTGCGCCGCAACCGGACGACCGGCGCGCGATCGCCGGACGGTTCGTCCGACGGCTCCTCCGCTGCGCCGTCGTCGAGCCATCGGCTCCAGTCGTCTGTCATCGCCCTCGCTCCTTACCCTGCCGCGATGCCCGTGATGAGCGTGCGATCGCCGACCACCGCGGTCTGCACCGTCTGCTTGGTGTAGGTGGCCGGTGCCCCCGCGGGCGGGAACTCGGTCACCTCGACGGTGTACCGGTTCTCGGCAACGGTGGTGATCCGCACGCAGTGCGTCGTCCCCATCGGGATGGAATCGATGCCGCGCTGGATCACGGCGGCGGGCGAGACCTCGGCATCGGGCGCGACGACCGCCCTGGCCAGCTCGCCGGACCTGGTCACGTAGTAGGCGTGCTGGAAGGCGAGCACGGCGTCGGGACCGGAGCCGGTGCCACCGGCCTCGGCGCTGCGCAACACGGTGCCTGCGTGTTCGGTGGGACAGGCACCGAGCGGCTCGGCGACGACATTGCCTGCGGTGAAGTGCAGCGGCGCGGCATGTTTGGCCGTGTCGCGGCCGAAGAGCAGGAAGCAGACGCCGGTCGCGGCGAGAACGAGCACCAGGACCGACACGGCGAGCACGATCCAGGCGCGCTGGGCACTGCGGCGCCGGCGCAGCGCGCCGGAGGGTTCGAGCACCCTGGCCTCGTCGTACTCGTCGTCGACGGCCTCCGGCCAGGGGAACTGAACGAGTTCGGCGTCGTAGCCGTCGTCGCGGCCGGGCGCCGGTTCTACGACCCAGTCCGACCAACCACCGGTGAATTCGCTGCGGCGGGCCGCGAGTTCGGCGGGCGGCGCCGGGGCGGGTTCGGGTTCCGGCTCGACCGGGTATCCGGCGCCGGTGGTCAGCTCGCCGACTTCGGTGCCGCCCTTGTCCATCGAGAGCGGCGCGTCGCTCGGCGTGAATCCGGTGTCCTGGCTACCCGTCGCGGAACCCGGTTCCGGCTCGGATAGCTCGGCGGCCGTGGCGTCGGACGGGGTGCGCGCGGGGCGCTGCGAATATCGGTCGAGGCCCTCGTCCTCGCCCGCCGCCTGTTCGGCGGTGGCCTGGCGCGCGGGATCGACTGCCTCGGTCTCCGGTTCGAGCGCCGAATACCAGCGCGACAGTTCGTTGTACGACTTCAACATTTCCCCCTCTCCGCGACGCCGGGCACATGGATTCGCATGTCAGACCTCTCGCTACTCAGTTCACCGCGAACGGACGGGTGGTTGGGGTGGTGGTTCCGGGTAACGCGGCAGGCGGAGTCGTCGCGCCGCCGGATGAGGCGCCATCGGCTCCTGTCCCGAACGGAAATTGTCCCCCACCGGAGGGTTCGGGTGTGGCCGACGCGCCGGTCGGCGAAGTGAAGATTCCGGCACCGTGCTGGTCCGACCCACCGACCGGCTCGGCACCCGGCGCGCTGATCGCCGCCGCGTCGCGAGCGACGGCGGCGAACCACTCGGCGACGTACCTGGTCGGGGTCGCGCCGTCGGCGCCGACACCGATGCGGGAGTAGGCGTCGTGGCGCTGAGTGGTGTTCCAGTAGCGCACCCAGGTGGAGACGTCGAGGAGTTCCCGGTTGTCGGTGATGCTCTCGGTGACCGCGGTGAACGCCTCGTTGACCAGCCGCACCCCGGTGGTCGGTGGCACCAGCTCCGGGATCGCGCCTGTCAGTCTCGTGCTCAGCAGGGTGAGCCCGGCCAGCGGATTCGACAGTGTCGCGGCGGCCAATTCGGTGATGCTGTCCGGCCCGAGCACCGTCTTCACGACCGTGGTGACGGCGTTGAGCCCGATCATCCCGACCTTCAGCAGGGCCCGCAGCGCGGCGTTCCCGTCCGGAGCGACCCGCGGGTCGGCGGCATCGGCGACCCGCTCGGCGATCGACTTGCCAGGGGCGAGGGAGACATCGGCGAGAGTGCTGCCCGCGATGTCCTCGTTCACCACGGTGGTCGCGGTCTTGATGGAGGTGTAGGCCATGGCGTCGGCGATGGAGATCAGCGACCCGATCGGATCGCCGCCGGAGAGTTTCACCTGACTCACCAGATTGGCGACCGCGCGCAGCAGCGGCGCGCCCTGTGGTGCGTCGCAGGCGAGGTCACCGGTCGCGCAGAAGCTCGCGACCCGACCGGTGAGCCTGCCGAAATCGGCGGGTTCGACCGACTGGACGCCGAGGCCACCGCCGGGTGCGGCGGCCTGGCGCACTGCGGCGACGTCTGCCAGCGTGTCGCCGGAGGTGCCCGGCGCGGCCAGCGGCGCGGTGCGGCCGGGCGCGCCGGGGAACAGCGGAGCGTTCGCGCCCCTGATCGGGTCGGCGAACAGCGCCACCGCTGCGACCTTGTCGGCGGGGACCGCGCTGCGGCCGGAACCGACGTCCTGCGCGAACAGCGAGGCCACGTGCGCCCCCTGCGAGTAGCCGACCACCGCGATGCGCGAGTCCGGGCACCGCTCCACCACCTGGGTGGCCATCGCGCGCAGCCTTTCCAGCCCGCCGGCGACCGATTCCGCGTACGGCACCACACCGCCGGGTACGGCACCGCCGAATGCGGCCTCGTAGGGCACATAGGCGCGGTCGACCAGACCCGGCTCGGCGGCGAGCGCGAGCAGCGGCCGGAAGACGGTCGACAGCATGCCGGTATCCGTACTCGGCGCGGCATCGGGTGACGATTCGCCGGTGCCCTGAATCCCCAAGGCGTACAGTGCGGGACACTCGGCGATGGGCGCGTGTGCGGACGGCGCGGCGAGGACGTCCGCCTCGGCGTGCACGACACCCGTCGACACCGACACGAAAGCCACGGCGGACGCCATCATCGTCCCCGCGAGCCGTGTCGAGTGCCGAGCCATATCGATCCGCATCTCCGAGTCCATTTCGGCTGATCAATGGAGCGTTGAAACGCACTAAACCGTAACAGATTCCGGCCTATCCAACCGCTGCCCCAACCTGCCCTTTCACTGCCCTGGCGAACACGTTGGCGGCCGGCAACTTTCTGGCGAAGGCATCGGGCGCGGGACACGAAGCGGCCAGGGCACACTCGCGCTGTGGCGGTGGCCCTGGCCGGAAGCGCTGGTCAGGCCGCGGAGGTCACGCGATAGACGTCGTAGACGCCCTCGACGTTGCGGACCACGTTGAGCAGGTGACCCAGGTGCTTGGGATCGCCCATCTCGAACGTGAATTTGCTGATCGCCACCCGATCACCGTGGGTGGCCACCGAGGCCGACAGGATGTTGACCTTCTCGTCGGCGAGCACCTTGGTGACATCGGAGAGCAGGCGGGTGCGATCGAGCGCCTCGATCTGGATGGCGACGAGGAACACCGAGGACGGCGACGGCGCCCACTCCACGTCGATGATCCGCTCGGATTGCGATTGCAGCGAGCCCGCGTTGGTGCAGTCGGTCCGGTGCACACTCACCGCGCCGCCGCGGGTGACGAAACCCATGATCTCGTCGCCGGGCACCGGCGTGCAGCACTTGGCCAGCTTCGCCACGGTGCCGGAGGCGCCGGGGATGAGCACACCGGCATCGCCGGTGACCCGCTGCCTGCTCGGCGTCGTCGACGGCGTTGACCGCTCGGCCAGCTCGTTCTCGACATCACCGATGCCGCCGAGCTGGGCCATCAGCCGCTGCACCACGTGGTGCGCGGACACCTGATGCTCGCCGACGGCGGTGTAGAGCGCGGAGATGTCGGAGTAGTGCAGCTCGTGCGCGACCGCGGTCATCGCGTCGACGCTCATCAGCCGCTGCAGCGGCAGCCCGACCCGGCGCACCTCCTTGGAGATCTGTTCCTTGCCGCTGTCGAGAGCTTCCTCGCGCCGCTCCTTGGCAAACCATTGGCGAATCTTGGCCTTGGCGCGCGGGGAGACGACGAAGTTCTGCCAGTCCCTGCTCGGTCCGGCGTTCTGGGCCTTGGAGGTGAACACCTCGACGACCTCGCCGTTCTCCAGCTGCCGCTCCAGCGCGACCAACCGCCCGTTGACCCTGGCACCGATGCACTTGTGCCCGACCTCGGTGTGCACGGCGTAGGCGAAGTCGACGGGGGTGGACTTCTGCGGCAGCGTGATCACGTCACCCTTGGGCGTGAACACGAAGATCTCCGGCGATTTCAGGTCGAAGCGCAGCGACTCGAGGAACTCGGCGGGGTCGGCGGCCTCACGCTGCCAGTCGAGCAGCTGACGCATCCACGCCATATCGTCGACCTCGGCGGCGTCGCCGGAGTGCTTGCCCTTGGTTTCCTTGTACCGCCAGTGCGCGGCGATGCCGAACTCGGCGGTGCGGTGCATGTCGTGGGTGCGGATCTGCACTTCCAGCGGCTTGCCGTCGGGGCCGACCACGGTGGTGTGCAGCGACTGGTACACGCCGTAGCGCGGCTGGGCGATGTAGTCCTTGAACCGGCCTGCCATCGGCTGCCACAGCGAGTGGACGACGCCGACGGCGGCATAGCAGTCGCGGACCTCGTCGCACAGGATGCGCATGCCGACCAGGTCGTGGATGTCGTCGAAGTCCTTACCCTTGACGATCATCTTCTGATAGATCGACCAGTAGTGCTTGGGCCTGCCTTCGACGACGGCGGTGATCCTGGACGCGGCCAGGGTGTTGACGATCTCGGCGCGCACCTTCGCCAGATAGGTGTCACGCGAGGGCGCGCGGTCGGCGACCAGGCGCACGATCTCGTCGTACTTCTTGGGGTGCAGGATCGCGAAGGCGAGATCCTCGAGCTCCCACTTCACGGTGGCCATGCCGAGGCGATGCGCCAGTGGCGCGATCACCTCCAGTGTTTCCTTGGCCTTCTTGGCCTGCTTCTCCGGCGGCAGGAAGCGCATGGTGCGCATGTTGTGCAAGCGGTCGGCGACCTTGATCACCAGCACGCGTGGATCGCGCGCCATGGCGATGATCATCTTGCGGATGGTCTCGGCCTCCGCGGCCGCGCCCAGGTTCACCTTGTCGAGCTTGGTGACGCCGTCGACCAGGTGCGCGACCTCCTGCCCGAACTCCTCCTCGAGCTGCTGCAGTGAGTAGCCGGTGTCCTCGACGGTGTCGTGCAGCAGGGCCGCGACCAGGGTGGTGGTGTCCATGCCGAGTTCGGCGAGGATGTTGGCGACCGCAAGCGGGTGGGTGATGTAGGGGTCGCCGGACTTGCGGAACTGTTTGGCGTGCCGCTCGTCGGCGACGTCGAAGGCACGCTGCAGCAGCGCGAGATTGGCCTTCGGGTACAGCTCCCGGTGCACGGTGGCCAGCGGTTCCAGGACCGGCTTGACCGCCGCGATCCCGCGCTGACCGGTCATCCGGCGGGCCAACCGGGCCCGCACGCGCCGGGAGGCCGAACTCGGCACCGCCGCGGTGGGAGATTGCTTGGGCGGCTCGGGGGGCGCCGGGGTGCCGTTGGTCCGCGGGGCGTCGGTGGAACCCTGCTCAACCTTCGCCTCGCCGATGTGTCGAGTCATGCCACCGCCTCTCACGCTGCATTCGGACCCTGTCGGCCGAGTGCTGCAACCGCCCGGACCACCAACTTTAGTCCCCGCACCGACCCGGTGTTCGATTCCCCGCGGTCACAAGCGTGAGACGGTCGCGGCGCGACCAGGAATCGCCCCGCGACCTGCGGATCGGCTCAGCTCTCGCCGATCGGCGGCGAGCGGTGACCGCAGACGTCCGCGTTCTCGTCGAAGGACCAGACGACGGCGGGGCGACCGGTGGCCTTCACCCTGCGGCGTTCGCCGGTGCGGCGCAGGCCGGGGATGGCGGCGAGGGTCCGGTTCAGGTTGGCCGGGTCGGGTCGGGTGCCGTGCAGCGCGGTGCTGAGTTCGACCGCGCGGGTCGCCGGGAACTCGGCGCCCGTCAGTGCGCGAGTAAGGGTCCTGTCCTTCCAGAGCTGGGCCGCGAGCAGGCGGCGGCTGGTGTCGACGATGCGGTTGTGGTCGAACGCCAGCGGGGGCACCGCGTCGAAGCCGACCCATTCGGCGGGGCCATCGTGCTCGCCGACCACGGCCCACATGGCGATGGACAGTGTCGGCCCGCGCGGATCTCGGTGCGGCTCGTCGAAGGTGACCAGCTGACCGACCGCACCGATCGCCGCCGCGGGCACGCCGAGCTTGGTCCGCACTGCGCGCCTGGCGGCCTCGGCCAGCCGTTCGCCGCGGCCGAGCAGCACACCGGGCAGGGCGAGTTCGCCGGTGAACGGTTCGAACTCGCGGGCGGCGATGCCGATCAGGATGCCGCTGTCGCCCTCCCAGCACCGCAATGTCACGACATCGATCGATACGACGGATTGCTCCACGTCGTGCCATCCTGCCGCACATACGCATCGAATGGGGAACCTCCGATTCCGGCCGCAGGCACCGGGCGGGGGGTTCACGCACGACGCCCGGCCGAGGTCGGGCATTGCGCCGACCCGGACGACGGACCGGCACGGCATCACGCAGACCGGGCGGCATACGCCGCGGTCGGTCCCGTGCTCGACGAGCGCTGGTCGACGAGCCTGCGGTCCCGCCGATCCGGCCCGTGCCCGGTGAGCACGACCGGGGCGCCGAGGCGGTCGGCCAGCCAGTCCGCCGGGTCGCCGACGACGGGTTCCAGGACCGGGGTCGCCGACATCAGCAGGTCGGTGAGCCGTTGCTGGTGTTCGAGATCACGCCACCGGCCGGCGGGCAGCTCGGTGACCGATCCCGTTTCCGTCACGTAGGCCGCTGCGGCACACCGCGTTCCCGGCACGTCGAGGTGATTGACCACCAACCCGTCGATCCCGCCGCACACGTCGACGGCGTAGCGCAACAGGATCGGGTCGAGGTGGCCTTGCCGGAACTCCCCCTGATAGCGGCCGGTGCCGTTGTGTGGCTCCGGATTTCCCAGTGCCGCCTCGGTGGGCAGCGGGCCCGCACCGTGCCGGGTCTGGTAGGTCCGGGTGACGCCGAGCACGGTGGCGGTGCCGCCGATTCCCGCGACCATGGCGCGCGCATTGCGTGGTTCCACGGTCGACCAGGTGGTGTGCGGGTGCAGGCCACGCCATTCGTCGAGCAGAACCCCCTGCGCGCCTTCGAAGACGAGCCTGCCGCCTGCCGCGAACCGGGCGAGCTCGGCCTCGCCGGTGACGCGGACCGCCTGCGCGAAATCCGCGTACATCGCCACCATGGCGTCGATCGGTTCGTAGCCGTGCGCGCTCGGCCCGACCAGGGCCTCGTAGTGCGCGGCGAGCCGGTCCAGCTTGGCGCGCAGCAGGTTCGGCGTCCGGCAGTCGGCGACCTTCGGCGCATCGTGTTCCAGTGCGTACCAGGCGGTCTCGCCGATGCCGCGACCACAGGAACCGTGCCGCGAGGCACCCCTCGCGTCCTCGCGGGCACGGTTGGCCGCGATATGGATCGGCGTGGTGAGCAGAGCCCGGCCGTCGACGGCGAGCAGACCGAGCGGATCGCGCACACCCAGCGCGGCGAGCCGCTCGGATTCGGCCGCCAGCGCGATCGGCTCCACCAGCATGTGCCGCGACAGCAGCGTCGGCACTTCGTGGAAGGTACCTGCGCCGAACTGGGCGAAGGTGTGGTGGCGGCCCTCGGCGACGACATTGTGCGCGGCCTGCGCACCGCCGTTGAACCGTACGACCGCCGTCACCCCGAGGCCCGCTTCGGGTGCGCACAGCCAGTCGACCGTGGCGCCCTTACCCGCGTCGCCGAAGCCGAGGTCGACGACGACGATGTGCTCGGCACCGAACATGGCGTCCCTCCTCAGCTACCGGGCGGCAGCGCCCTGGCGGGCCGGGCGCCGAGGGCACGGCCGACCGCCTCGGCCTCGCAGGCCGACCCGACATCGCGCAGATCGGCCAGCCCGGTGTCGACGTCGACCCGGTCCTCCCCCAGCCCGATGGTCAGCGCGATCAGTTCGCAGACCGCCGCCGGATCGTCGAGCTTCAGGAAGTTCTGGCCGAGCAGGCCGCGCCAGTGCTCGGCGATCTCCGGATCCCGGTAGTACGACGACTGATTCGGCAGGACGTAGTAGACGTGCCAGCGCTGTTCGAGCTCCCGATAGATCGACTCGACCGAGACGTCGCGACGCACGTGGTCGCCGATGACCGATCGGATGTGGCGCGCGGCCAGCCGCGGCTTGTTCAGCTCGTCGCCGATCACGAACAGGTAGCCGCGTTTGCCCCGCTTGTCCCACGCGTCGGTGGCGGTGTGCCGGGCCAGGAAATAGGCCGCCAGCTCGTAGCTTTCCGACTTCTGCCCGCCACCGCCACCTTCGAGCAGGATCGAGCGCAGCTGCTCGTCCATCCGGTTGTCCGATTCGAACTGCCCCACCTGCAGCGGCACCCGATCGGTGTCGGCGTCACCGATCGCGCCGAACAGGATCTGTGGGTCTTGGGCGTAGCCCTTGCTTTTCAGCAGGCCGTGCAGTTTCCCGAGCTTGTCCTGCATGATCCGCGGCACCCGGCCCATCGACCCGGTGACATCGAACAGCACCGCCACCGGCAGCGAGTTCCCGTGCTCGGCCGAGTCCCGGCACTCCCGCACGCCGACGCCGAACGGGTCCAGCGTCGGATGCGCCGACCAGGTCTCGTAGGGCTGTTCGCGCAGCCGCGCCGTGTATCCGAAGTCGTCGACGCCCGCCCTGGCCCGGTAGGTCTTGCCCGCGCGGTACGCGCTGTCGTCCCAGTTCCCGTATCCCATCTGCACCACTCCCTCTCAGTTCGTTGTTTTAGTGTATGCAACCAAAACAAATCCGGTCAAGAGCCCCCGCCTGATTCGCCCCGGCGCCGGATCGCCGGGCCGCAGCTCGGCGATCCGGTCGGCCAGGACTACTCGACCAGCCCGTCCTGGGTGAGTTCGAGGGTGCGGGTCACCCCGATCTCGGCCAGGAACCGTGGGTCGTGACTGACCACGATGAGCGCGCCCTCGAACCCGGCCAACGCCTGGGTGAGATGCCCGAGACTGGGAAGGTCGAGATTGTTGGTCGGCTCGTCGAGCATCAGCAGCTTCGGCGCCGGGTCGGCCAGCAACAGCGTCGCCAGCGCGGCCCGCAACCGTTCCCCGCCCGACAACGCCGAAGCGGGGATATCGGCGTCGGAGCCACGGAACAGGAAGCGCGCCAACTGTCCCCGGATCCGCTCCGCGTCCGCGTGGGGTGCGGCCTCGGCGACATTGTCGAACACGCTGCGGTCCTCGTCGAAGACGTCGAGCCGCTGCGGCAGCAACCGCCACGGCACCTTCGGGCCCTCGTCCACGATCCGGCGCAGCAGCGTGGACTTGCCCGCGCCGTTGCGCCCGGTGAGCGCGATCCGTTCCGGCCCGTTCACCCGCAGCTCCACCACGGGACCGTTGGCCAGGCGCACCTGGTCCAGGCTGATCACATCCTGGCCCGGATACAGCCGGGTGTCCGGCAGCTCGATCCGGATCTCCCGGTCGGCCCGCACGAGATCCTCGGCCTGGTCCAGGGTTTCACGCGCGCTGTCGAGCTTGTCGATATGCGCGGTCCGCAGCTTGCCCGCCGAGACCTCGGCCGCGTTCTTGCGCAACCCGGCGATGATCTTGGGCACCCGCTTGTTGTCCTGCATCTTCTGCGCGAAACGTTGCCTGCGATCCAATTTCGTTCGCGCCTCGACCAATTCGCGCGCCTGCTTGCGCACATCGCTGCGCGCGTCGCGCACGGCGGCCAGCGCGGCGGCCTGTTCCTGGTCGATGATCCGCTCGTAATCGCCGTAGTTGCCGCCGAAAGAGCGGATCTCGCCCGCCCGTAGCTCGGCGATGCCGTCGACCCGGTCGAGGAGTTCCCGGTCGTGACTCACCACCACGACGGTGCCGGCGAACTGGCGGATCACCGTGTAGAGGCGGGCGCGCGCGACCGCGTCGAGATTGTTGGTCGGCTCGTCGAGCAGCAGCACGTCGGGTTCGCGCAGCAGCTCGGCGACCAGGCCGAGCAAGACCGTTTCGCCACCGGAGAGGGTGTCGATGGTGCGATCCAGCTCGGCCACCGACCCGGCGATGTGGTCGAGGCCGAGCTTACCGAGCAGGGCGATCGATTCTTCCTCCAGCTGCCACTGCGAGCCGACGGCGTCGAAGTCCTCGGGTTCGCCGGTGCCCGCCTCGATGCGCTGCAACGCGGCACGCACCTCGGCGATGCCGAGCACGGCCTCGACCCGCTGTCCGGTCCGCAGCGCGAGGTCCTGGCGCAGGTAACCGAGGCGGCCCGGCACGGTGATCGAGCCGCGCAGCGGTCGCAGTTCCCCGGCGATCAGCCGCAGCAGCGTGGATTTGCCCGCGCCGTTACCGCCGACGAGGCCGATCTGGCCGGGCCCGATGGTGGCGTCGAGGCCGTCGAACACGACGGTGCCGTCCGGCCAGTGAAAGGTGAGATCGGAAAAGGAAAGAGAGACCATGCGGATCCCCTCGAGGTGCGACGGAAAACGCGGTGCGCGGAATGCGGACCGCCCGGTTGCGCTACCTCAAGAAATCAACGCACGACTCCGATCGCCGGGAGCAAGACCCGACATTGATATCACCCCGGCGCCGGCGCGCGCCACTCCTTTTTCGCCGGCGTGGCGCGCGTTACAGAGTGACGATCGACGTCAGCGGATAGTCGCCCTGATGCTCGCGGCCCTGCAGGAACGCGAGTTCGAGGACCACGGCCGCGGCGACCACCTCGGCGCCGACCTCGGCGAACAGCCCTGCCGCGGCGGCGAGGGTGCCGCCCGTGGCGAGCACGTCGTCGAGCAGCAGGATGCGCTTGCCTGCGAGATCGACCCCGTCGGCCGGGATCTCCAGTGCCGCCGAACCATATTCGAGCTGGTACTCCCGCGAGACCACCGGTGGCGGCAGCTTGCCGCCCTTGCGGATGGCGAGCACGCCGGTACCGAGGGCTGCCGCCACTCCGGCCCCGAGCAGGAAGCCCCGTGCGTCGACACCGGCGACGATATCGACATCGGGGGCGACGGCCGCCAAGCAGTCGATCACGGCGCGGTAGCCCTCCGGATCGGCGAAGACAGGGGTCAGGTCGGCGAAACGCACTCCGGGAGTGGGGAAGTCGTCGTGCCAGCGGGTCAGCCTTGACACCGCGTCGGCGGCCTTGGCCGACCGCTCACCGACCTGGTCGGCGGACTCGACCACCGCGTGCTTGCTCATCGACACCTCTCCGTCACGGCCGCGCTGCGCGCGCCTTTCACCACTCATCGCTGCAACACCCAGCGATCCATGTTCCAGCCGGTGCCCGCCAGCGTCGGTCCGGCTATCCCGTTCTGCATACCCGCACCGAACGCGATGGTGCGCGGCGTCGCGAACAACGGGATGCTCGGCAACTGCGCCCACAGCAGATTCTCGGCCTCGGTGAGCAGATTCAGCGTCACGGTCGAGTCCGTCTCTCCCGCAAGCTGATCGGTTATCGCATCGTAGCGGCCGTTGGCGAAGCCGCCGACATCGAGTCCGCTACCGGCCCGCAACGCGGCGAACGCGGCCACCCCGGTGCTGGATCCGGCCGGGCCCGGCGCCGAGGCCGTGCCGCCGAGCACCGCGTCGACCGCACCCTCGGCCAGCCTGGTCGGCGTGAAATCCGGTGCGCCCGCGTCGACCACGGTGATCCCGGCGCCCCGGCAGGACTCGGCGATCATGGCGACCGTCGCCGCGCGGCGCGCGTCCGGCGCCAGATAGCCGACCCGGATGGTGGGCGCTCCGGCACGAGCTCCCGCCAGCGAGGCGGTGGCGGCCGGGATGTCGGCGCCGCGGAACGGGTCGGCGGCACCGGCGACCGCCGGGTAGTACAGCGAATCCTGCTGCACCACATGGGCGTTCAACGGCCCGGCACCCAGCCCCGACCGCGGCGGCTCGCCCGCCTTGCCCAGCGTGTCGAACAGCGCCTGCCGCGGCACGCACTGAGCGAAGGCGCGGCGCACCTCCACCGGGGCGAACACTCCGCCGGTGCCGAGCACCAGCTGCTCGGCGCCACGACTCGGCACCGTCCGCTCGTCGAATCCGTCGAGGGTCAGCCCGTCGACCGACCCGGCGCCGATGTCGACCACGCCGAGCGCGTTCTCCTTCGCCTTCGCGGCGTAGTCGGTGCCGCGCGGCCACACCACGATCCGACTGGTCTCCGGTGCGCTCCCCCACCACGTTTCGTTGGCCACCAACACCAATCCATCGCTCGCGCTGAAGGATTCGATCCGGTAGGGCCCCGAGGAAGGGAACTCGGTGAGGTCGAGTTCGCCCGGCCGCATCGTCCAGCCGCTGTTCCAGAAGTCGGCGATCCTGGCATGCAGCGCGCCGTCGCCGCCCTGGAGCGCGCCGACCACATCGGGCACGCCGACGGCCTGAGCCACCACGTGGGCCGGCATCAGTTCGGCGGCGGTGAACAGCGTCTTCCACGGCAGGTAGCGCCTGCCCGGCCGGAACACCACGGTGGCGTCCTTGGAGCCGGGCTGGCAGTCGACCCGCTCGATATCGGCGTAGCCCGCGGTGCTCGCCGCGTCGAACAGTGGTCCGCCGTCGGGCCGGGTGAACCGGCCCGAGCGCGCCGACCAGGCCAGCACCAGATCGTCGCAGGAGGTGGCCACCCCGTCGGAGTACACCCCGTCCGGGTTGAGCCGGTACTGCACGGTCTGCGTCTCGCCGGGTACTTCCTTGGCGGTGCCGACATCGGTGTCGGCCACCTGCTGTCCGTCCGGCCCCGTATAGAAGAACCCGGTCAGCACCCGTCCGAACACGGCAGCGGCACCGCTGGTGGCACCGAGGGTGCTGCCGCCGTTGTAGCTGGCGACCGTCGCGTCGACGGCGTACCCGATGGAGGGCACCTGGTTCTTGCCCGAGCAGCCGGCCAGCAGGCCGGCGCCGACGGCGGCCGCGGCCAGCACGGCCGTCAGCCTGATCGTGCCACGTCGCATGATGAGACCCCCTGCCCTCGCCGTCAGCTCCTCCGCTTGTGCCGCTTCCCGCTCGGCCGCGCGCCCGGCCGCGGTGCGGCGGCCTCGCTCGGCCGGGGGCCACGGGCGGCCGGGGCACCCGCGCCGACCGGTACCCGCGGGGTCGCCTCGCCCGCCGCGCGTTTGGCGAGCACCTTCTTGGTGTGCGCGGCCACCGGGCCCCAGCGCTCCTTGATCGACACCAGCACCGGAACGGCGAGGAAGATCGAGGAGTAGGCACCGACGATCATGCCGACCAGCTGCACCAGCGCGAGGTCTTTGAGGGTGCCGACCCCGAGCAGCCAGACCGCGATCACCAGCATGCCGATGATCGGCAGGATGCCGATGACGGTGGTGCTGATCGAGCGCATCAGGGTCTGGTTGGCGGCCAGGTTCGCCTGTTCGGCGTAGGTGCGTTTGTTCAGGTGCAGCACGCCGCGGGTGTTCTCCTCGACCTTGTCGAACACCACGACATTGTCGTAGAGCACGAAGCCGAGGATCGTGAGCAGACCGATCACCGCGGCCGGGGTCACCTCGAACCCGACCAGCGAATAGATGCCGGCGGTGACGATCATGTTGAAGAACAGCGACACGATCGCCGCGATCGACATGTCCCGCTCGAAGCGGATCGCGATGTAGATCATCGTCAGGACGACGAACACCACCAGCGCGATCAGCGCCTTCTGGGTGATCTGGCCGCCCCAGGTCTCGCTGATCTCGGCGATGCTGATCGCGTTGCGACTCACCTCGCCGTCGGAATCCTTCGGCTGGAACGCCTCGAACAGCGCGGTCTGAATCCGCTCGGTCTCACCGGCGTCGAGGGTCTCCGAGCGCACCTGAATGGTGGCCGAGGAACCGGAACCGACCTCTTGCACGGTGACCGGCCCGTGGCCGAGCGTCTCGGCGTAGACGTCCTCCACCTGCTGGGTGCTGATGTCGCCGGTGGCCGGGATCTGGATCCGGGAGCCGCCCTCGAAATCGATTCCGAGGGTGAAGCCGCGCACCGCGATGCTGAGCAGCGAGATCAGGAGCATCACCGCGGACAGCGTGTAGAAGAACCTGCGCCTGCTGACGATGCGGAACCCGCCGGTGCCGGTGTAGAGCCGGGCGAAGAACCCGTGGTCGGGGGCCGCGTCGGTGGGACGGTTGCTCATCGTGACATCTCCTTCGGCCGGACCTGGCCCGCACCGCGTTCCCTGGCGATCTGCTGCACCGAGCCGAGCCCGTTCACCGACGGTTTCGCCCAGAACGGCGAACGCGCGGCGAGCATCATCAGCGGTGCGGTGACCAGGTAGAGCACGATCACGTCGAGGACGGTGGTGACGCCGAGGGTGAAGGCGAAGCCCTTCACCTGACCGGCGGCGAGCAGGTACAGCACGACCGAGGCGATCAGGCTGACAGTCTTACCGGACAGGTTGGTGCGCTGGGCCCGTGCCCAGCCGCGCGGCACCGCCGAGCGGAAGCTGCGGCCCTCGCGCATCTCGTCCTTGATGCGTTCGAAGAACACCACGAACGAGTCGGCGGTCAGGCCGATACCGATGATCAGACCGGCGATACCGGCCAGGTCGAGGGTGAACCCGATCCAGCGCCCGAGCAGCACGATGATGCCGTAGACGGCGGCACCGGCGGCCAGCAGCGAGAACCCGGCGATCAGCCCGAGCATGCGGTAGACGAACAGGCAGTACAGCAGCACCGCGACCAGGCCGACCGCGCCGGCGAGCAGGCCGGCCTTGAGCGAGGACAGTCCCAGCGTGGCCGAGACGGTTTCGGCCTCGGAGGTCTGGAACGACAGCGGCAGCGAACCGTACTTCAGCGTGTTGGCCAGCTCGGCGGCGCTGTCGGCGGTGAAGCTGCCCGAGATCGAGGTGCGCCCGCCGAGCTGCGGGCCCTGCTGCACCTGCGGAGCGCTCACGACCTGCGAGTCGAGCACGAAGGCGACCCGCTTGTAGACGTACTCACCGGTGAGATCCGCCCAGGCGTCGGCACCGGTGCCCTTGAACTCCAGGTTCACTTCGTGGCGGGCCTGCTGGGAGTTCAAGCCGGAGGTGGCATCGGCGATCTCCTGGCCGTCGATGCGGCTCGGGGCGAGCAGGAACACCTCGGTACCGTCCTGCGAGCAGGTGACCAGTGGCAGGGCCGGGTCGTCGTTGCCTGCCAGCGGGTCCGGCTCGGTGCAGTCCATGCTTGCCATGGCGGCCTGCTGCACGGCTTCGTCGGTGCTCTGGCGCAGTTCCTTGGCCGCGGCGATCTCCCTGGCCTGCTGTTCCTGGAAGGTCTCGGTGCCCGGCGCCGGGGTCGGGGTCGGCGGTGCCTGCGCGGGGAACACCCGCGACTGCGGTGCCGGCGTGACCGGCTCCCCCTCGGCCGGAGCGTCGGCGGGCGCCGTGGTCTCGGGCGCCGTGGTCTCGCCGGGAGCGTCGGTGGCCGGGGTCTGCGGCGTCTGGCCCTCGGCAGGCGGAACCTGCGGCGCCGCGCCACCGGCCTGCGGGGTGGTGGCCGCCAGCACCGGCCGGATGTAGAGCTTGGCGGTGGTGGCCAGCGCGCGGGCCTGCTGGCTGTCCTCGCCGGGCACCGTGATGACGATGTTGTCGCCGTCGATGACCACCTCGGAGCCGGAGACGCCGAGACCGTTGACCCGGTTCTCGATGATCTCCTGCGCCTTCTTCAGGCTGTCCTGGCTCGGCCTGCTGCCGTCGGGCGTACGCGCGGTCAGGGTGACGCGGGTGCCGCCCTGCAGGTCGATGCCGAGCTTGGGCGTGGGGGATTGGTCACCGGTGAAGAACACCAGCGCGTAGATCACGGCCAGCAGCGCGGCGTAGACACCGAGCAGCCGGAACGGATGCGCCGATCCTTGGGAAGGTGGCACAGCAGGTCATCTCCTAGGCGGAAGTCGAGTCGGAACGGGTGGGCACAGCGGTGCCCGCACCGGGTGCGCGCCGGCACCGGTGCACAGACTATGAAGCGATCAGTCCTTGGTCAGCCGGGTCTCGGTCTGCTCCGCGGACTCCTCGACGGTGGTCTCGGCCGGGGTCTCGACGGCGCTGTCCGCGGCCGTCGGCTCCTCGACGCGGACCTCGCGGATCGCCTGGCGCAGCCAGGTGGTGACGACGTCCTCGGCGATCTCGAGGTCGACGCTGCGCTCGTCCAGGTCGACCACGGTGCCGTACAGACCCGACGTGGTGATCACCTGGTCACCGACGGCCAGGCTGTCCTGCATGGTCGCGACCTTCTCGGCCTCCCGCTTCTGTTTGCGGATGCCGAAGAACATCGGCACGAGCAGGGCCAGGATCAGCAGCGGAAACAGGAAATCCATCGTCGAAGTCAGTCCCTAGTCAGTGGTGGACGTGCATGTACGTCTGACAGTCTGCCAGTTCCCCGCGGCGCCGACACACCGGACACCGCCTGAGCCCCGCGCGCCGTTCAGGCGGTCCGGCCGTAGGTGTAGTCGTCGAGTGGGAAGGAGACCGCTTCACGGTGCGCGCTGGCGGTGCTGGTCGGCCGCAGCAGGGCGGCCTCGCCGTGCTGGTTGAAGTAGTAGCTGCGCGCGGTAGCGCAGTCGCCACCATAGAAGACCGAGGAGCCGAGCTTGTCGGTGACCCGGTCCAGGAACTCGGCGTTGGCGCGCTCGGTGACCTCGAAGGTGCGCTCCCCGCGCCGGAACAGTTCGGTGAACAGCCTGCCCATGTGCTTCATCTGCGCCTCGATGGTGGTGAAGTACGACAGCCCGCTGTAGGAGTAGGGGCTGTTGAGGCTGAGGAAGTTGGGGAACTTGGGTACGGTGATGCCCTCGTAGGCCTGGAAACGGTTCTCGCGCCAGAACTTCCCGAGATTCACCCCGTCGCGGCCGATGATCTCGATGGCCGGGAAGTTCACGTCCCACAGGTTGAATCCGGTGGCGAGCAGCAGGGTGTCGATCTCGGTCTTGTGGCCGTCGGCGGTGACGATACCGTCGGATTCGATGTGGTCGATCGAGTTGGTCTCCAGTCGCACGTGCGGCTGGTTGAAGGTCTTGAAGTAGGTGTTGGAGAAGGTCGGGCGCTTGCAGCCGAAGTCGTAGTGCGGAGTGAGCGCGGCCCTGGTGCGCCGGTCGCGCACCTGCGCGAACAGGTGTGCCTTGGCCAGCGCGGCCGCGGCGGTGTTCAGCGGTTTGGCCTGCGCGTAGTGCAGCACACCGAGGACCATCAGCGCTTCGAGCATCGCGGTGTTGGCCAGCCGGGCCGCCTTCTGGGTAAGCGGCACCTTGGCGAACAGCCCCTGCACCACCCCGGGAATCGGCGCGTCGACCTTGGGCACCACCCAGATGGGGGTGCGCTGGAAGACGGTCAGCGCGGCCACCTTCGCCGCCACCTCGGGCACCAGCTGCACCGCGGTGGCGCCGGTGCCGATGATCGCGGCCCGACGATCGGTGAGGTCGTAGTCGTCGTCCCAGGCGGTGGTGTGGATGATCTTGCCCGCGAACGATTCGATGCCGGGGAACGGCGGGGTGTAGGGCTGGGACAGGAAGCCGGTCGCGGTGAGCAGATAGCGCGCCGTGAGTGTGTCGCCGCCCGCGATCGCCACCACCCACTGCTCGTTCCCGGCGTCCCAGTGGGCGCCCTCGACGACGGTGCCGAATCGCATCCTGCCCCGCAGGTCGTACTTGTCAGCCACGTGGTCGGCGTATTTCTTCAGTTCTTCACCCGGGGCGAACAGCCGCGACCAGTACGGATTCGGCTCGAAGGAGTACGAGTAGGTCACCGAGGCGATGTCGACGGCGAGGCCGGGATACCGGTTCACATACCAGGTGCCGCCGAGGTCGTCCTCGCGTTCCAGGATGACGAACTCACGCAGCCCGAGCCGGTCGAGCTCGATGGCGGCGCCGAGACCGCCGAACCCCGCTCCGACCACGATCGCGTCCAATTGGGGTGCCACCACGAACCTCCAGTCACCACATTGTGTCTGTTACAGAATGACACATTATTCGATGCGGTGCGAGGAGCCGATGCCGGATCATGTCCCGCGCCCGGCGGACGAACCCCCTGATCCGACACCGAAATCGGTGTACAGTCACGCCGTACGGCGGCTGCGCTCCGGGGGCCTGCGCCATGGGCACGCAATGCCGAAAAGCCATGGGATGGAAGGGCACTCCTGACACAATGACCGCTGTGACGCCCGACGATGTGAGCCGTACCCACTTCGCCATGCCCACCCTCGGCCACCGTGGTTACCACGCCGAGGAGGTCGACGCCTTCCTCGAACTCGTCTCGGCCACTCTCGACGGTCATGGCGCGCTCACCGCCGACGACGTCCGGCACGTGCATTTCGGCGCCCCGCGCTTCGGCGGGCGCGGCTACCAGGCCGATCAGGTCGACGACTTCCTCGACCGGGTCAGAACCGAACTCGAGCACCGGCAGAAGGGCGGCGCCCCGGTACCCGCGGCCAGGGGCGGTGACGACGCCGCCGAGATGCTCACCCCCGACGACGTGCACCGGATGCGGTTCAGCCAGTCGGCGGTCGGCAGGCGCGGCTATCACGAGGAAGAGGTCGACGCCTTCCTCGACCTGGTCGCGGCCACACTGGCGCACAACGGTCCGGGCAGCCTGACCGCCGACGACGTGCGCGGCGTGCGGTTCACCGACACCCGTCTCGGCACCCGCGGCTACGCCCGCGAGGAAGTGGACGCCTTCGTCGACCTGGTCATCACCGCAATCGAACACGCTGAGCGCAGGCACTGACCCCTCAGCCCTGGATGCTGTGCAGTTCGGCTTCGCGCAGGTCGTCGGGAAAGACGAAGCGGCGGAACGCCCAGAACCGGAACGCCATCGCGAGCAGCACGCCGAGAATCTGTCCCGTGACGAAGTTGGCGACCGCCTGCACCACCGGATCCACGTGCGGCACCCGCAGATTCAGCACATACAGCGAGATGGCCTGCGGAATCATGGTGACGCCGATGCCGAGCGCGCTGATGGTGAAGAACAGGGCCGCCTCGTGGCTGCGCTGCCGTCCGCCCCTGGTGCGGAAGGACCATTCGCGGTTGAGGATGTAGGAGGCGATGGTCGCGATGAGCGCGCCGAGCAGCCGCGCGGTGAGCGGCTTGTCGCCGAGCACCGTCAGCTTCACCGCGTACACCACGCCGGTGTCGATGAACCAGGTGATTCCACCGACGACCGCGAATTTCACCAGCTCCCGATGTTTCAGGAGCAGGGACCGCAACGGCTCGGGGAGGCGCTGCACCACCGCATTCACTGCCACCCGGCCGACAGTAGACGACCCCGCCGTCGCCTGCCCGCCGGGCTCAGTCGAACAGGTCGAGAGATTGCTGGGGTTCGCGACCGCGCACCTCGATGGCACCGATGACCAAGTCCGGCGGCGGCACCAGCCCGAGATGCTCCCAGGCCGCGGCGGTGGCCACCCGGCCGCGTGGCGTGCGGGCGACCAGCCCGGCCCGCACCAGGAACGGTTCGCACACCTCTTCGACCGTGGCCGCCTCCTCGCCGACGGCGACCGCGAGGGTCGACACCCCCACCGGTCCCCCGCCGAACCCGCGGACCAACGCGCCGAGCACGGCGCGGTCGAGCCGGTCGAGCCCGAGCGCGTCGACGTCATAGACCTCGAGTGCCGCCATCGCGATCGGATGGGTGATCACCCCGTCGGCCCTCACCTCGGCGAAGTCGCGCACGCGACGCAGCAGGCGGTTGGCGATGCGCGGAGTACCCCTGGATCGGCCCGCGACCTCGGCGGCGGCATCGTGGTCGATCCGCACGCCCAGGATCAGGGCCGAGCGCTGCAGGATACGCAGCAGTTCCTCGGGCTCGTAGAAGTCCATGTGCCCGGTGAAACCGAAGCGGTCGCGCAGCGGGCCGGTGAGCGCGCCGGAGCGGGTGGTGGCACCGACCAGGGTGAAGGGGGCGATGTCGAGCGGGATCGAGGTGGCGCCAGGGCCCTTGCCGACCACCACGTCGACCCGGAAGTCCTCCATCGCCAGGTACAGCATCTCCTCGGCGGGCCGGGCCATCCGGTGGATCTCGTCGATGAACAGCACATCGCCCTCCACCAGATTCGACAGCATGGCGGCCAGATCGCCGGCGCGTTCCAGGGCCGGACCGGAGGTGATGCGCAGCGCGGTGCCGAGTTCGGTGGCGATGATCATCGCCATGCTGGTCTTGCCGAGACCGGGCGGGCCGGACAGCAGCACGTGGTCGGGGGTGCCGCCGCGCAGTTTGGCGCCACGCAGCACCAGGGCGAGCTGTTCGCGCACCCGTGGCTGACCGATGAAGTCGTCGAGCGAGGTGGGGCGCAGGCCGGTGTCGGTCTCGCCGTCGGAGTGCAGGTACTGCGCGGTGACGGCGGAGTCCTCGGGATCGAAGTCGTCGGCCATGGGCTACCTGTTCTTGCCGAGCAAGCCGAGGGCGGCGCGCAGGGCGGCGGAGGTGGTCGCGGCGGGCTGGTCGGCGAGGACGGTGTCGACGGCCTGTTCGGCCTGTTTCGCGGGGAAGCCGAGGCCGACGAGCGCTTCGGCGACCTGCTCGCGCACCGGGGTCACCGGAGCCTGCGTGCCGGCCGGGCCCGCGGGCACCGGCACCAGGTTCACCTTGTCGCGCAGTTCGACGACCATCCGCTCGGCGCCGCGCTTGCCGATCCCCGGCACCCGGGTGAGCGCGGCGACATTGCTCTCCGCCAACGCTTTTCGCAGCGCCTCCGGCTCCAGCACGGCCAGCACCGCCATGGCGAGGCGCGGGCCGACCCCGGAGACGGTCTGCAGCAGGCCGAACAGGTCGCGCGCCTCGGTGTCGGCGAAACCGAACAGCGTCATCGAGTCCTCGCGCACGATCATCGCCGTGTACAGGCGGGCGTCCTCGCCGCGGGTGAGGCCTGCCAGCGTGGCCGGGGTGACATTGAGCCGGTAGCCGACTCCGGCGGCCTCGAGCACCACATGGTCGAGCGCGATCTCGAGCACCTCACCGCGTACCGACGCGATCACCGGCGCACCACCTTCCGTTGTTCGGCCAGCCGTTGTTCGTAGCGACGCCGGACCGCGTCCGCCTGTGCCTGCGCCGCGGCCATCCGGTCCAGCAGCGGCGCCCGCCAACAATGACAGATCGCCAGCGCGAGCGCGTCGGCGGCGTCGGCCGGTTTCGGGGCGACCTGCAACCCGAGTATCCGGGTGACCATGGCGGTGACCTGTGCCTTGTCGGCGGTGCCGTTACCGGTGACGGCGGCTTTCACCTCACTGGGCGTGTGGAAGGCGACCTTGATCCCGCGCCGGGCCGCCGCCAGCGCGATCACCCCGCCCGCCTGCGCGGTTCCCATCGCGGTGCGCACATTGTGCTGAGCGAAGACCCGCTCGATCGCGACAGCCTCGGGCCGATGGGTGTCCATCCAGTGCTCGGCCGCATCGGCGACGGCCATCAGCCGCACCGCGAGCTCGTCGTCGACCGGCGTACGCACCACCCCCACATCGAGCGCGACGACCTTACGTCCCGGCCCACTGTCGACCATGCTGAGCCCGCACCGGGTGAGCCCCGGATCGACGCCCATCACCCGCACCGGCAGCCCCTTCGAAGACACGAACAGTTGTTCGAAAGTCTAGAGCATCCGGGCCGTCGCCCCGACCAGCGACACGGACCGCGCCGATCGCGGCACCCGTCCGCTATGGCGCCCTCGGCAGGCCGATCGCGGGATCGATGAACCGATTGGTGACGATGGCGTTCGCGGTGAGATCGTCGGCGACCTCGACGTCGCGCTCGCGCAGAATCGGTGTCACGGCGGCGATCACGCGGTCGACCCGGCCGGTGTCGAAGTCGCCGATGGAGCTGTCGGGCCCGTTGCCGACGATCCGCTCGGCCAGCTGGACCCGCACCGAGTCGGAGTTGCCTGCGGCGGTCATCGGCGGCCCGTCCGGGATCGACTGCGCGATCCGCAACAGTGCCTCGCGCATTCGGCTCAGAATCCGCTGCTGGTCACCCTGTGCACCAGGACCACCGAGTGGACCAGGCATACCAGGGCGCTCTCCCATCGCACCCCGCTGGGCAGGCGGGTGTCCATCCACGGGCACACCGCGATCCTGCGGGCCGTCGACGCCAAGGACGGCCCCGCCGCGGCCGCGGCGATGGAGCAGCACCTGCGCGAGGTCCGCGAGATCAGTACCGGCTGCTAACCGACCGCGGCCGCGAAGATCTCGAGGGCACGATCGTCGAACAGGACGAAGCGCACCTGCCGCACGGTCGTGTCGGTCGCGCGGACGGTCTCGACGGCGATGCGGGCGCCGTCGTGCATCGGCCAGCCGAAGATGCCGGTGGAGATGGCCGGGAAAGCCACCGTTTCGGCGCCGAGTCCGGCTGCCACGCGCAGGGATTCGCGATAGCAGGAGGTCAACAGCGCGGAGCGGTCCTCGGTGGCCGACCAGACCGGGCCGACGGTGTGGATCACCCAGCGAGCGGGCAGCCGACCGGCGGTGGTGGCCACGGCCTGGCCGGTCGCCAGGCCCCTGCCGTAGTGCCCGGCGCGCAGGTCGCGGCAGGCCGACAGGATCTCGGGGCCGCCCCTGCGGTGGATCGCGCCGTCGACTCCCCCGCCGCCGAGCAGGGACGAGTTGGCGGCGTTGACCACCGCGTCGACGTGCTGTTCGGTGATGTCGCCGCGCACGGCCTCGATCCTGGTCATGGCTTCATTCTGCCGCCCGCGGGTACCGTCGAGTCAGCGCAGGGTATGCCACCGACGCGAGGGAGGACCACCCATGGCCACACCTACCGGCGAGCTCGTGCCGACCACCGATGGCCTCGACCTGGTGATCACCCGGTCGCTCGGGCTGCCGATCGAGCAGGTCTGGGCCCGGCTCACCGATCCCGATCTCACCGCGGGCTGGTACGGGACCTGGACCGGGGAGCCGGGAACCGGCAACACGATCCGGGTGCAGATGCGATTCGAGGACGGCGCGCCGTGGACCGCGATGCACATCGACGACTGTGCCCCACCACTGCATCTCGGCCTGTCCGCGACCGATCAGATCGGGCTGTGGCGGCTGGAGGTGTCGCTGCTCGACACCGGGGCCGCGACCGAGGTGCGCCTGGTGCACCACCTCACCTCGGAGTTCCAGCTGGCCGAGGTCACCCAGGTCGGGCCGGGCTGGGAGTACTACGCCGACATGTTCGTCGCCGCCTGCACCAACACGAGTCTGCCCGACTTCGCCGACTACTACCCGGCCATGGCCGAGTACTACCGGCAGCGCGCCGCCTGAGCCGGGAACGTGGACAGCCCCGGCCGCTTCGGCCGGGGCTGTCCACCGATCATGGGGTCACTCGTCGTCGAGCTGCGCCGCGACCTCGTCGGAGATGTCGACGTTGGTGTAGACGTTCTGCACGTCGTCGCTGTCTTCCAGCGCGTCGACGAGCTTGAACACCTTGCGGGCACCCTCGACGTCGACGGCGACCGACACCGACGGCTGGAAGCCCGACTCTGCGGAGTCGTAGTCGACGCCCGCGGCCTGCAGCGCCGAGCGCACGGCGATCAGATCGCCGGGCTCACTGATGATCTCGAACGAATCACCCAGATCGTTGACCTCTTCGGCGCCCGCGTCGAGGACGTGCTCGAGCACGTCGTCCTCGGAGAGGCCGTTCTTCTCCAGGGTCACCACACCCTTGCGGGTGAACAGGTAGGCGACCGAGCCCGGGTCGGCCATGTTGCCACCGTTGCGGGTCATCGCCACTCGCACCTCGCCGGCGGCGCGGTTGCGGTTGTCGGTGAGGCACTCGATCAGCACGGCGACGCCGTTGGGGCCGTAACCCTCGTACATGATGGTCTGCCAGTCGGCGCCACCGGCCTCTTCACCGCCACCGCGCTTGCGGGCCCGCTCGATGTTGTCATTGGGGACCGAGGACTTCTTCGCCTTCTGGATGGCGTCGTACAGCGTGGGATTGCCATCCGGGTCGCCACCACCGGTCCGGGCCGCCACCTCGATGTTCTTGATCAGCTTCGCGAAGAGTTTCCCTCGCTTGGCATCGATCGCGGCTTTCTTGTGCTTGGTGGTGGCCCATTTGGAGTGGCCGCTCATGCCCTACTTCCTTCAGGTCGGTTGCGCGTCTGCCCGGGCGGACAAGCTCGATCCAGCCTACTCGGGCCGCACCGGGGCGTGGCGGCGGGCGTTACCGTGCCGAACGAACGAGGTCGACGAACAGCTGGTGCACCCGCAGGTCGCCGGTCACCTCGGGGTGGAACGAGGTCGCAACGACCCGGCCCTGACGGGCGGCGACGATGCGACCCTTCGCCGGTCCGTGCGGCACCGTGGCCAGCACCTCCACGCCGTCGCCCACCCGTTCGACCCACGGCGCGCGGATGAACACCGCCCGCACCGGCGTGTCGAGCCCGGCGAAGTCGAGGTCGGTCTCGAAGGAGTCGACCTGGCGGCCGAAGGCGTTGCGGCGCACCGTCATATCGATGCCGGACAGGTGCTGGGCATCGGGGCGGGTGTCGAGGACCTCCGAGGCGAGCAGGATCATGCCCGCGCAGGAGCCGAAGGCGGGCATGCCGTCGCGCAGTCGGGCGCGCAGTGGCTCCAGCAGGTCGAAGGCCTGCAGGAGCTTGGAGATGGCGGTGGACTCACCGCCGGGCAGCACCAGCCCGTCGACGGCGGCCAGTTCGGACTCGCGCCGCACCAGCACCGCGTCGGCACCGCAGTGGTCCAGCGCGGCAACGTGTTCGCGCACGTCGCCCTGCAGCGCGAGGACACCGATGGTGGGCCGGGTGGCGGTGGCGGTTGCGTTCACAGCCGCTGAGCTTACGAGGTGGGCCGGTGTGTGCCCGCTCACGGTCGCTTCGCCGGCTACTTGTGCCGAGGTGTCCGGATGAGCCCCTCCTGCACGACCGCGGCGACCAGGTTGCCCTTGCGGTCCCAGATGCGGCCGCCGGTCAGTGCCCGGCCGAAGCCCGCCGAGGGCGAGGACTGGTCGTAGAGCAGCCACTCGTCGGCACGGAACGGGCGAAGGAACCACATGGCGTGGTCGAGCGAGGCGTCCTGGGTGGGTTCGCCGGGATGGGCGACCTTGGACGAGCCGAGCAGCGTCATGTCGCTCATGTAGGCCAGGGTGCAGACGTGGAAGAGCGGATCGTCGGGCAGCTGGTGCCGGTAGCGAAACCACACCTGCTGCTGCGACGCCGACCCGTCACGCACCACGACCTGCTCCTGCGGCACGGTCCGGATGTCCCAGTGCTGCCATTCGCGCATGGCCCACAGCCGTTCCGGGCTCATGCTCACGCTGGCGTCCGGCAGCTCCTCGGGACCGTCGACCTGCGGCATCACGTCCTGGTGCTCGGGCCCCTCGTCGCCATGGTGGAACGATGCCGACATCATGAAGATCGCTTCGCCGTTCTGCACGCCGGTGACCCGGCGGGTGCAGAAGGACCGTCCGTCGCGGATGCGTTCGACCAGGTAGACGGTGGGTGCCTCGGGGTTGCCCGGTCGCAGGAAATAGCCGTGCAGGGAATGCACCTGGAAGGCGGGGTCGACGGTGCGCACCGCCGAGACCAGGGCCCGGCCCGCGACCTGACCGCCGAAGGTGCGCGTCAGCTGGGATTCGGTGGCCGCGCCACGGAAGATGTCGCGTTCCAGCTGCTCGATCTCGAGCGCCTCTTCGATAGTCGCCATGGGCCCGACATTATCCCGTCACCGACCGGCCGGTCTGCCCGACTCGGCACGACGGCCGGGAATTTGCTGTGATGGGACGATGCCGTCGTTCCGTCCCACCTCGCCCGCCGCGCTGGCCGAACTGGTCGCGCAGCGGCTGACCGGCCTACCGGGACGGCGGGTGCTCGCCGTCGACGGCGCCGATGCCGCCGCCCCGGTGGAGCTGGCCCGCGGGATCATGCATGCGGTGGCCGCGAGCGGCCGTTCTGCGCAGGCGGTATCGCTGCACGATTTCGTGCGCCCGGCGTCGGTGCGGATGGAATACGGGCGCACCGACGAATGGTCCTACCGCACAGCCTGGTTCGACTATCCGGCGGTGCGCCGCGAGATCGTCGACCCGGTCCGGTCGGCCGGGCGCTGGCTGCCCGCGCTCTGGGACGAGGCGCGGGACCGGTCGGCGCGCATGGCCATCCGCACGGCCGAGGCCGATCTGGTGCTGGTACTGGCCGGGCCGATGCTGCTCGGCCGCGAACTCGACTTCGATCTCACGGTGCGGCTCGAATTGAGCGAGCGGGCGGCGCTGCGCCGCACCCCGTCCGAGCAGCGGTGGACGCTGCCCGCCCTGCGCGACCACGCGGCCGAGCATCCCGAGACCGCGACCTGGACGGTGCGCTGGGACCACCCCGACCGGGCGGCACTGCGCGTGGAGTGAGAAGACGCGCCGCCCCGGCCGTGGTACGACCGGGGCGGCGCGTTTCGCCGATCAGGCGCAGGCGACCGACTGCTGACCCAAATTGGTCAACATCGTGCACGCCCACACCTTCTGCACCTTCCACTTACCGTCCTCCACCACGAACGGCACATCCACCACATTCGTCTGCCCGTTCACCGTGAAATCCGCCTTCGCGTTCACACTCTCACCGAACGAAGTCACCTCCGTCACCTGCACCACCACCCCGGCATCCTGCGCCGCGACAGCCAACCGGTTCGGCAACTCCGGATCAGCCTCACCACCCTGCACGAAATCCAGCTTCTGCTCATTGGGCACCGACGGATCCAGCGCCGTATTCAACTGCGCATTCAACTCCTCCACCGACGGCACCGGCGGCAACGCCACCGTCGCCGACGTGGTAGCAGCAGCACTGGTCGTGGTCTTGGCAGCGGGCGTATCACCCTTGTCATCACTGCACGCACTCAGCCCGAGGGCCGCCACCACGGCCAGGCCTGCGATCGCGACACGTCCGGTCCTACCACTGTTCATCCACTCGTCCTTTACGTCGGGTCGGCGTTCTCGCCCGGTGGGCGACGGCACGAAACCGCGCCAACGACGACGCAGGCCCCCATGCCACGGCGCAGACGCTACCGACCGATGTTGAGGAAACTCTGAGACACATGCGATAGTCAGCCGCGGGCCCGTTGACCCCTCCGCCGGGGACGATCCCTCCGGCACAAGTGACTGCGCACCAGGCGATCCGCCGCCGCGCAGACTGCGCGGCCGGTTCTCCGGGGATTCGGAGCACCCGGCGATCGGTCCTGGATCAACGCAGGCTCGCTACCGCCGCGACGAGACGAGCGTGGGTGTCGGCGTCGGCGGCGGCGATCAGTCCGTGCGGCGGGGTGTGCAGGGGTTGGCCCGCCAGACCGGTGACGAGGCAGCCGGCTGCCTGGCACACCGCGATTGCGGCGGCGAAATGGACGCTGTCGGTCAGGTCGCCGCCGGCGACGTAGGCGGCGCGGCGGCCTGCGGCGACCCAGGCGAGGGCGAGCGCGGTGGAGTGGACTCGCGCGTGGAAGAAGCCGGCGAAGCCGGGGGCGTCGAGCAGACGAGCGGGGGTGGCCCACGGGAACGGGCCGTCGAGGTCGACATCGACCAGCCGGTTGCCTGCGGCCGGGCGTAATCGCCGGTCGGTGCCCTCATGACGGGCGAACGCGCCGTCGCCCGCGGTCCACAACACCTCACCGGCGAACGGCACGCCCACGGCTGCCGCGGTGACGGTGCCGCTGTCGCGCAGCGCGACATTGATCGCGACCGACGGGGTGCCGACGGCGAAATTGCGGGTGCCGCAGAGCGGATCGATCAGCCAGAGCCTGCCGTCGCCGACGGCGCCGGTGAGTCCGGATTCCTCGGCGAGGAAGCGATCACCCGGCCGTGCGGCGCGCAGCACCCGGAGGATGGCGCGCTCGGCGTCCAGGTCGGCCTCGGTGGCGAAGTCGTCGCCGGTCTTGGCGTAGTGGGCGAGCGGGGCGTGGTAGGCCGACCGGATCACGGTCGACGCGACTTCTGTTGCGCGGATAGCGATTTCGATATCAGTGTGGTGCACCGCAGTCACGGTACGTCCGCCGGGGCACCGGGCAGGCCACATCGGCACCGATCCGCCCCGCCGACTCGCCACCCGGGCGCGCCGGAACCGCATCACACATCGTGAGAAGTGACCCACCGTTCTTACCAGCGGCCTCACCGTGCCAGGTACACCGCCAAGCCGAGCCCACACAGCCCGACCGCCACCCGCAGCAGGTTCGGTGGGATCACCTTCACGACCGGCGGCCCGCACCACCCGCCGACGAAGGCCCCGGCGCCGAGCGCCAGCGCCGCACCCCAGTGCACCGGGCCGAACGCGGCGAACCCGATCGCGGCGACCAGGTTGGCGACGCCGAGCAGGAAGCTCTTGAGAACCGAAGCGCTCCAGAGGGATTCGGAGGTGCACAGCAGCATCATCGATAGATAGATCACCCCGGCGCCCGCACCGAAGTAGCCGCCGTAGACGGAGATCAGCACGATGCCGACCGGCACGATCCACGACGACTGCAGTTCACCGACGTGGCGGCGCACCACCGGCTGCACCAGCAGCGCGATCGAGGCACCGGCGACCAGGAACGGCACCACCACCTCGAACACCCCAGCGGGCGCCACCAGCAGCGCGAGTGCCCCGAGCAGGCCACCCAGCGCCGACAGCACCGCCCAGCGCACCAGCGTGGCACCCCGCTCCGTGAGTTCCCGCCCCGAATTCGCGGTCGCCCCGACACCGACTGCCACCATCGCCACCGTATTGGTGACATTGGCCGAGACCGGCGGCAGACCGACGGACAGCAGCGCCGGATAGGACACGATTGAGGCCATCCCGGTGACGAACCCCACCAGGCCGGTGAAGAATCCCGCGACGACCAGCAGCAGAATGTCGAGAGCGGTCACGAACCGACTGTACGGTACTCCCAATCGGCAGGATTAGAGCGCCGAAGGCTCACCAGCCGCGCTCGGCGAGACGGTGCGGCTGCGGGATCTCCTCGACATTGATGCCGACCATGGCCTCGCCGAGGCCGCGGGAGACCTTGGCCAGCACGTCGGGGTCGTCGTGGAAGGTGGTGGCCTTGACGATGGCTGCGGCGCGCTGTTCGGGGTTGCCCGACTTGAAGATGCCGGAGCCGACGAACACACCCTCGGCACCGAGCTGCATCATCATGGCGGCGTCGGCCGGGGTGGCGATGCCACCGGCGGTGAACATGACAACCGGCAGCTTGCCGGTCTCGGCGACCTCGCGGACCAGCTCGTAGGGCGCCTGCAGCTCCTTGGCGGCGACGAAGAGCTCGTCGGCCGACAGCGAGGTCAGGCGGCGGATCTCGGCGCGAATGGTGCGCATGTGGGTGGTCGCGTTTGACACGTCCCCCGTGCCGGCCTCGCCCTTGGACCGGATCATGGCCGCGCCCTCGGTGATGCGGCGCAGGGCCTCACCGAGGTTGGTCGCGCCACAGACGAACGGCACGGTGAAGTTCCACTTGTCGATGTGGTTGGCGTAGTCGGCCGGGGTCAGGACCTCGGACTCGTCGATGTAGTCGACGCCGAGGCTCTGCAGGATCTGCGCCTCCACGAAGTGACCGATGCGGGCCTTGGCCATCACGGGGATCGACACCGCGGAGATGATGCCGTCGATCATGTCCGGGTCGCTCATCCGGGAGACGCCGCCCTGGGCGCGGATGTCGGCCGGGACCCGCTCGAGCGCCATCACGGCCACCGCGCCCGCGTCCTCGGCGATCTTGGCCTGCTCGGGGGTGACCACGTCCATGATCACGCCGCCCTTGAGCATCTCGGCCATGCCGCGCTTCACGCGGGCGGTGCCGACGGTGGTGGTGGTCTCAGGCGTAGTCACGGCTGTCTCCTGTGTCATGGGCGCCAATCAAGTCGCTTCGTGGGTGGACAAGGTCGATTCTAGAGCTGCCCGAAATCGCCCTTCATATCCAGTTGGGGTCCACTGGCCTTGCCGCGACCAGCGGCGATCCTTTCGCGGACCTCTGCTGGCCTGCTCGAGTGGCCCGTGTCTCAGTGCGTGTCGACCCGGATCGCGGCCGTTACGCGGGCGGGCCGGCCGCGGTCGCCGAGCACGATCGCGGCGGCGAGGGCGGCCGCCGCACCGGCGCACCACAGCGCCGCGACCGGGGTTCCGGCCGCATCGACCACGAGTCCGGCCGCGACGGGGCCGAGGACCGCGCCGAGGTTGAGCGCGGTGGTCGCCAGGGCGCCCGCAAGGCGCGGCGCGGCGGGTGCGGCAGCCCGCACGATCGTCGGGCCACCCACACGACCTCAGCGGATCGAGCGGACGACGGGTTCGGTGTCCTCGGCGGCCGCCGCGACGGCCTCGGCCAGCAGGTCGTCGAGGTGGTAGGGGTAGACCGCCTCACCCGCCGCGTCGAGTGCGCGGATATCGGCCGGACCGCACCAGCGGTGGTCGGTGATCGTGCGGCGTTCGAGCGCGTTCAGGGCGGCGGGGCGCCAGTCGAAGCTGGGGGCACGCAGGACGAAGAACAATTCCTCGGCGCGGATCAGCTCACCGTTGAACGGGAACACCGCGACCCGGCGCCACACCGGTCCACGCAGCGACTCCGGGCGCACGCGCTGCCCGGTCTCCTCGTACACCTCGCGTACCGCCGCGTCACGCAGGCTCTCCCCCGGTTCGACGCCGCCACCGACGGTGAACCAGAACGACACCTCGGGCAACACCGGATCATGGCCGCGCAGCAGCAGCACCCTGTCGTTGCCGTCGAGCAGCACCACCCGCGCGGAGGTACGGCTGGTGTTCACCTCCAGGCCGGTGGCCGCGGCCGGGGTGGCCCGTTCGGTGATCTCGAAATACTCCGGCAGGGGCGCCGTACCGCCGAGGTGCAGGACCCGCACCGGGCGACGGGTACGCAGAGCGAGGGTGTCGCGCACGGCGTCGTTGTGGAAGCGGCGCGCGATCAGCACCCTGGCCTCGGCGTCGGCGAGTTCGGCGACGAGCTGCGGGCGCAGCTGATCGATGTCGACGAGCGACAACGCCGCGGAGAGCTGGTTTTCCACGGTCTCCCGCTCCCGCCGGTCGGCTCGTTCGGCCCGATCGGCCAGCGACGCCAGCTGGGCGGCCTTGTCGGCGCGGTGCGGATCGGTGCTCACCGGACCGCCGATCGCCATCGCCACCGCGCGCGTCACCACCGCCCGCCGGGCCAGCGCGGCATCGAGGGCCTGCCAGGACTGGTCGGAGCGCACGTGCAACCGGTCGAGCCGGTTGGCGGTGGAGTAGGCCCACACGCCGAGCGCGAGCACGAGCAGCGCGATCAGGCCGAGGACGAGGATCGTCGTCGCGGAGAAGGTGATCATCCGGCGGCCCTGACCCTGGTGTCGCCGACGGTGACGGTCTCGTACACGCGCAGGATCTGCTCGGCCACCACCGGCCAGTCGTAGGCCGCGACCACCTGGGTGGCGGTGCGCACCAGCCGGGCGCGGGTGTCGTCGTCGGTGAGGACGGTGTCGATCGCCGCGGCCAGCGCGGCCGCGTCACCGACCGGGGTGAGCAATCCGGCGGTCCCGTCCCGCAGGACCCGCCGGAACGCGTCGAGCTCGCTGGCCACCACCGGGGTGCCCGCCGCCATGGCCTCGATCAGGATGATGCCGAAACTCTCGCCGCCGTGGTTGGGCGCCACGTATACGTCGGCGCTGCGCATCGCGGCCGCCTTCTCCGCGTCGGTGACCTGGCCGAGGAAGCGCAGATGCCCGGCATGGCGGCCCGCCTCGCGGCGCAACCGCTCCTCGTCCCCGCGGCCGACGATGAGGACCTGCACGTCCGGGTGCCGCGCGACCACGGCGGGCAGCGCGCCGAGCAGCACGTCCATGCCCTTGCGCGGTTCGTCGTAGCGGCCGAGGAACAGCACGGTCTTGCCCGCGCGCGGGTAGCCGTCGAGCAGTGGGCCGCGCGCGAAGGCCGAGACGTCGACGCCGTTGGGGATCTCCACCGCGTCGGAGCCGAGCGCCTCCACCTGCCAGCGCCGCGCCAGTTCCGAGACGGCGATCCGGCCGCTGATCTTCTCGTGATACGGCCGCAGCACACCCTGGAACGTGCTCAGCACCAACGACTTCGTGGTCGAGGTGTGGAAGGTCGCCACGATCGGGCCCTCGGCGATCTTGAGGGCGAGCATCGACAGGCTCGGCGCGTTGGGCTCGTGGATGTGCAGCACGTCGAAGTCGTTGCTGTCGATCCAGCGCCGGATGCGGGTGTATGCCATCGGGCCGAACGACAGCCGCGCCACCGACCCGTTGTACGGAATCGCCACCGCGCGGCCCGCCGAGACGACGAACTCCGGCAGCGGGGTGTCGTCCGAGGCGGGAGCGAGCACGCTCACCTTGTGCCCACGCTCGATGAATACCCGGGCCAGCTCGACCACATGGGCCTGCACACCGCCCGGGACATCGAACGAGTACGGACACACCATGCCGATATTCACCGGAGGCCACCGCCCTGGTTCGCGGCGATGCGCGCCAGCCGTTGCGGGGACAGGTCGGCTTCCCACAGCGGTTGCAGCATGTGCCAGTCGGCCGGGTGTTCGGCGATGTTCGCCGCGAACCGGTCGGCCAGCAGTTGCGTCGTCGCCGCGACGCCACCGGAGACATCCAGTGGCGCACTGGTTTTCAAACCCCAGCCCTCGGTGCCGTCGGCCTCGGTGGTGAACCAGGCGTGGACCGGCTGCAGCGACGCGCCGGTCTCGATGGCCAGCTTCGCCGCGCCCGCGGGCAGCCAGGTGCGCTCACCGAAGAACTCGACGGGCACGCCCTTGCCGGTCAGGTCGCGCTCGCCCATCAGGCAGACGATCCGGTTCTGCCGCAGGCGCTGCGCGAGTGCCTCGAACGGGGGCTGCTCGCCACCGGTCAGGGGGAACACCTCGAATCCGAGGCTCTCCCGGTAGGCGACGAACCGTTCGAACAGCGATTCCGGCTTCAGCCGTTCGGCCACCGTGGTGAAGCTGGCGTAGTGCTGCACGAGCCACACGCCTGCCATGTCCCAGTTGCCCGAGTGCGGCAGCACCAGGATCACCCCGCGACCGTCGGCGAGGGCCTTGTCGAGGTGTTCCAAACCACCGACGTAGTAGTCGACGGCGGAATGGTCCATGCTCGGCAGCCGGAACGCCTCCCGCCAGTACCTGGCATAGGAGCGCATACTCGCGCGGATCAGCTCGTCGGGCACCTCAGCCGGGCCGACACCGAGCACGCGGGCGAGATTGCGGCGCAACTGCACCGGCCCGCCACCCTTGGCGGCGCGGTCGGCACCGAGGTCGAACACCTTGCGTACCAGCGGCTCCGGCGCCGAACGCACCAGCCGCCAGCCCGCGGCGTACCCCAGGTCGCTCACCCGATCACGCAACGTCACGACGCCGCTCCCCCTGTCGCGTCCTGGTCCTGCTGTCGTGGTGCCTGCGGGATCACCAGGCGAGCACCGGGCGAGCGGCGCACCGCGAGCACCCGCTGGAACACCGTGACGATGCTCAATACCGCGAGCACCCACATCGCCACGTACACCGCGTAGGTGAGCCACTCGATCCCCCAGTGCCCGCCGATTCCGGTGAGCCCGGCGCCGACCAGGACGATGACCAGCCGGTCCGGGCGTTCGATCAGCCCGCCGTCGGCGGAGAGCCCACTCGCCTCGGCCCGCGCCTTCGCGTACGAGATCACCTGCGAGGTGACCAGCACCACCAGCGTCGCCGCGAACAGCGACCGGCTCTGCTCGTGATAGACCGCCCACCAGGCCAGCGCGCCGAAGATGGCACCGTCGGCCACCCGGTCACAGGTGGCGTCGAGCACGGCACCGTACTTCGTGCCGCCACCGCGGGCGCGCGCCATCGCCCCGTCGAGCATGTCGAACATGACGAACAGCCAGATGACCATCGTTCCCCAGAAAAGATGATCGGTGGGGAACAGCGTCACCGCGGCCGCGATCGTCGCGGTGGTGCCGATCAACGTCATCGCGTCGGGGGTGAGCCCGGTTCCGACGAGCGCTTTGCCCAGCGGCGCAGTCGCTTTCGCAAACGTCTGGCGGCCGAAGAAGCTGAGCACGGTTGTCTAGTCCTCCTGCGACCTGCGGGACACCCGCACCCGATCGGCTGCGATGTGCGTGGCTACGCGATGATCACACATCTACGCCTCCCACGCCTCCGCCAGCAGCTGGCGCGTCTCGCGTAGCAATTGTGGCATCACCTTGACTCCGCCGATGACGGTGATGAAGTTCGCGTCGCCGCTCCAGCGCGGCACGATGTGCTGGTGCAAGTGGTCGGCCAGCGAACCACCGGCCACCCCGCCGAGATTGAGGCCGACATTGAATCCCGCGGGCCGCGACACCCGCTTCATCACCCTGATGGCCTGCTGGGTGAAGGCCATCAGCTCCGCGCTCTCGGCGGGCGTCAGGTCCTCCAGGTCGGCCACCCTGCGGTAGGGCACCACCATCATGTGCCCAGGGTTGTACGGGTACAGGTTGAGCACCGCGTACACCTGCTCGCCGCGGGCCACGATCAGCCCGTCCTCGTCGGACATCTTGGGGATGTCGGTGAACGGGTGCCCGGTGGCGTCCTTGGGCTTCACCTCGCCGGTGATGTAGGACATCCGGTACGGCGTCCACAGACGTTGCAGTCGATCGGGCTGCCCGGCGCCAGCGTCGACAACCGTGCTGCTGTTTGTACCAGACACCTCAACCATTGGCGCTGGTCCCCGCTCCGCTAAGCAGGACCTGCGAAACAGGGCACGCTGCCGGTTCCAGTCGCTCGGGACAAACCCTGGCCAACTCCACAGGACCAGGCAACAGCGACGCGGTCAAAACAACACTCCTCGGAGTCGACGATCTTACGAGCCTATCCCGTGTGTGCTGGCTCGATTCAGCAGACGGCCCCATGCTAGTCGCTGCGGCCAGACGCACGGGCAACCGACTGGCAGATATCCGGAGTCGTGCCCGGTCGTTGCCGACATCCGACGATCGCCACCCAAAACACGCTATCGACTCTATGGAACCGAATCGCGGCGCGGCGCGTCCAAACAAGCGTCGGAACGGATTTCGCGCGAGCATGCATCACCGTGGTCCGGTCTCGGCAAGTGGACCCGTGCGGGCCACGAGCAACCACCAGGTACCCATCACACTGCAAGCGAGGACATATGCGTATCTCAAGACTATTTGCAAGCACAATGCTGTTGTCGCTGATCTTGGTCGGCGCAGGAGGAACAGCTGCCGGACAGACCATGACGCTCCGAGCAATGGAAGGCTTCCCGACGTGTTACGGCGGTCTGGATGGTGTCCAGCGCTCCGACGGCTGGTACCTCTACGAATGCAGTCCAGGACCCGATAGGTGGGAATGGGTCCCGATAGGCGACGCGCCGCGGTAATTCACCGAGTAGCAGCGCTCAGCCGCTGGCCGTGGCGCGCTCGCCTCCAGCGACCTGAGGAAGCTCGACATCGGCGATGCCCGTCGCTCAACTGGGATGCGGTGGGCGCACGACCACCGCATCCCAGCACAGCAGATGCCCGAAGTCGTCGAGCCAAGGGGGCTACCGGGCCAGCGAAGCTTCCAATAGCCCGGCAGTGGGCGAGCTGTTAATTCGACCGCCAATCCACGAAAGAATCACTGCCACAGCCTCGTCGACCCCCACCCCGTTCAACGTGGTTCCGTCACGGAACCTAAAGCTCACCGCATCCGCCTCTGCTTCGGAAGCACCGACGACAAGCATGAACGGCACCTTCTGGGCAATATGGTTGAAGATCTTCTTCTGCATCCGGTCATCGCTGCGATCCACCTGGGCGCGCACCCCGGCATCGCGCAGCCGCTCGATCACCGTGTCCAGGTGTTCGGCGAAGTTCTCCGCGACCGGGATGCCGACCACCTGCACCGGCGCGAGCCAGGCCGGGAAGGCACCGGCGTAGTGCTCGGTGAGCACGCCGAAGAACCGCTCGATCGAGCCGAACAGGGCGCGGTGGATCATCACCGGGCGCTGTTTGGTGCCGTCGGAGGCGGTGTACTCGAGGTCGAACCGTTCCGGCAAGTTGAAGTCGAGCTGGATGGTCGACATCTGCCAGGTGCGGCCCAGCGCGTCCTTGGCCTGCACCGAGATCTTCGGCCCGTAGAATGCCGCGCCGCCGGGATCGGGCACCAGGTCGAGGCCGGAGGCCTCGGCCACCTTGGCGAGGGTGTCGGTGGCCTCTTCCCACAGTTCGTCGGAGCCGACGAACTTCTTCGGGTCCTTGGTGGACAGCTCGAGGTAGAAGTCGTCGAGGCCGTAGTCCTTGAGCAGCGACAGCACGAACTGCAGTGTGCTGGTGAGCTCCGCGTGCATCTGCTCCTTGGTGCAGTAGATGTGCGCGTCGTCCTGGGTCATGCCGCGAACACGGGTCAGGCCGTGGATCACGCCGGACTTCTCGTAGCGGTACACCGAACCGAACTCGAACATCCGCAGCGGCAGTTCCCGGTAGGACCGGCCACGCGAACGGAAGATCAGGTTGTGCATCGGGCAGTTCATCGGCTTGACGTAGTAGTCCTGGCCGGGCTTGCGCACGGTGCCGTCGTCGTTGAGTTCGGCGTCCAGATGCATGGCCGGGAACATGCCGTCGCGGTACCAGTCGAGGTGACCGGAGACCTCGAACAGGTGCCCCTTGGTGATGTGCGGGGTGTTGACGAACTCGTACCCGGCGTCGATGTGGCGCTGACGCGAGTACTCCTCCATCTCCTTGCGGATGATGCCGCCCTTGGGGTGGAACACCGGCAGCCCGGAGCCGAGCTCGTCCGGGAAGCTGAACAGGTCGAGCTCGAGGCCCAGCTTGCGGTGGTCGCGGCGCTCGGCCTCGGCGAGCAGGTGCAGGTACTCGTCCATCGCCTCGGTGGACTCCCAGGCGGTGCCGTAGATGCGCTGCAGGTCCTCGCGGTCCTGGTCACCGCGCCAGTAGGCGGCCGAGCTGCGGGTCAGCTTGAAGGCGGGGATGAACTTGGTGGTGGGGATGTGCGGACCCCGGCACAGATCGCCCCAGACCTTCTCGCCGGTGCGCGGATCGAGATTGTCGTAGATGGTCAGCTCGTTGCCGCCGACCTCCATGATCTCCGGATCGTCGATGCCGGACTTGTCGCTGATCAGCTCGAGCTTGAACGGCTCCTTCGCCAGTTCCACCCGCGCCTCGTCGATCTCCACGACCCGGCGCGAGAAGCGCTGCGCGCCTTTGACGATCTTCTTCATCCGCGATTCCAGCTTGGCCAGATCCTCGGGGGTGAAGGGCCGGTCGACCCGGAAGTCGTAGTAGAAGCCGTCCTTGATCGGCGGGCCGATGCCCAGCTTGGCATCGGGGAACTCCTGCTGCACGGCCTGGGCCAGCACATGCGCGGCCGAATGCCGGATCACGCTGCGACCGTCCTCGGTATTCGCCGCGACCGGCTCCACCTCGGCGTCGGCATCCGGGATCCAGGACAGATCTTTCAACGCACCCTCGGCGTCCCGGACCACCACGATGGTGTCGGGGCCCTTCGTCGGCAGTCCGGCCTCGCGCACCGCCGCGCCCGCGGTAGTCCCCGCCGGCACCCGGATGAGGGCTGCTGGACTGATGGGTGCAGAGGTGGTCACCGGAATGCTCTCCTTGACGTCGGTTGGCGCGGGTTTCCCGCACGGATGCAGGTCCTCTCCCACATCGCGACCATGCTAGCCGTTCGCCTCCCGACGTTTCGGGCTCACCCGCCTGGCGGCGCCACAAACACCCAGCGCCTTCCAAGCCAGGCTTCCGGACGCAGTCGCGGCTCGGTCCTCGTAATCAGTCGGTCAACCTGTAGCACCCGACCTGGTCCCACCGCCGGAGACCGTCACGAATCGGAACGGCCCCGGCGAAGAACAGCGAACGAGTAGCGCTGGCCGACCTGATGTGCACATCCCCGATCGTGAAGGGCAAGCCAGTCAAGGAAGCGCTGCCGCATCCGTGATCTTGTGAGGTACCGCTTCGGATTCGAAAGGGTTCGGTGGGTTCGACTCCGGCGAGCAGATGCGCGCCGGGTTCGCACGGAAAGCAACGGAAGGCGTTGAGGTCTTCAACACTTCTCGGCGAGCAGCGCCGCCCGTTCCTCCCTGGGACGTTTCGGGCAGCTGGTGCACATCTGGCAGCCGGGGACCTCGTAGACCAGGCAGCAGGAGATCCGTTGGACGACGGTGCGGGTGCCGATGGTGACGAACCGGGGTGCGGGTAGGCGCCCGCCTACCTCGGCGGCGAGCCGGGTGGCGGCCTCGGTGGCGCCCGCGTCGAGTGCGCGATTGCCGATGGCGTCGGCGACCACCGCCCACAGGGCCGGCATTCCGGCGCCGGATACGGCCGCCACCTGGGGGACCACGGCCGCCAGTGTGTCGCGCAGGGCCACACCGACCGCATCGGCCGAATCAGCGGCTGCCGTGGACCGGCACCGGATGTGTTCGATTCCGCCGTCGGGGCGGACCTCGCAGTCCAGCTCGTCGAGCGTCGCGAGCGGAGCGGGTGCACCCGCCGCGTAGGCGCGGGTGATCTCCTCGACGAGCGCGGAGGCGACCATGCACCACCACAGGGTGCCGCCGACGCGTTCGGCGTCGGTGCCCCAGGCGCGGCTCATCTCACCGATCCGGGCGGTCAGCCAGCCGGGGTCGGTGAGCAGCCGGCCGGGAACGGTGCTCACGACATCAGGGGACTGCGTAACCATGGCCAATCGACTCCGATCCACCCTGCCATCAACGAAAACGTGCCGAGCAGCCACAGCGTCGCCAGGACGAGGGCGAAGGTGGCCACCGCGCCGAAGATCCGGAGGGGCCAGCCCCTGGCGATATACCAGTCCATGACGGTCCGGTACTTGCCGCGCACCCAGGTGAGGGTGTGGTGGGCCCAGACGAACTCGGTGGCCAGAATGCCGAATCCGGCGAACACCAGCGCCCAGCCGGGTCCCGGGTAGGGGATCGTGATGATCCCGACCAGCAACACCAGTCCACCGACCACGCCGACAGCGATGCGGTAGCCGAAGTTCAGGGTAGGCCGGTGGGCGATCCCGGCGCGGAAGGCGCGCCAGCGCTGCGGGAAGCTCGCCGCCCCGGCGGACGGGTCCGCCGGGGCGTCGGTGGTCGGCTTGCTCATCATTCCAGCCTACGAGGCGCCGACCGGGTGATCACTTCGTGACGGGCACCGCCGCACGGTCGTCCATGGCGCGGATGCCGTCGGCGGTCACCTCGACGACCCGCGCGCCCGCGATGTCGAAGAACAGCCCGGACACCACCACGCCGCGCTCGGCCACCGCGCGCCGCACGGCCGGATGCCGCGACAGCGTCTCGATCTGCACCGCGACATTGACCATGCTCAGCTGGTCCACCTCGCCGAACCCGGCAGCCATGGCCGCGGCGGCGACCGGGTGACCGTCCCGGAACCGGTGCAGGCTCGGCGCGGCATGTCCCAGCCAGGAGCTCAGCCCACCGGTGGACCCGGCGCCGGTGTGGACCGCCTTCATCGCCCCGCAGGAGGAATGCCCGCAGACCACCACCGAGCGCACCGCCAGTTCCTCCAGCGCGAACACCAGCGCGGCCTCGACCGAGTCGTCGCCGCTGGTCGGCACCAGATTGCCGACATTGCGCACGGTGAACAGGTCACCGGGCCCGCTGGAGGTGATCACGTTCGGCACGATCCGTGAATCGGAGCAGGTGAGGAAGAACGAGTCGGGATCCTGCCGGTCACGCAGCCCGTCCAGGTGTGGCCGGACCACGTGGGCGTGGCTGCGATGGAACGCCGACACTCCCGCGTTCAGCGCGTCGCTGCCGGATTTCTGGTGCCGCCACGGGCCGAGCAGCTGCTCCACGGTCTCGCGCCCGAACCCGCGGGCGGGTGGCGCGGCCGGGGTCGCCGCCATTCTGGCGCTGCCGATCTCCACGAATTCGACGGTACCGCCGCCGCTTTCCTGTTGACGCTGCCAGGATTCGATGGCCTCGAAGGCGGCATGGTCGAGGAAGTCGACCGTCATCTCCACGGTCACCGCCGCACCGGCGGGCACCTTCGCCAGCTCCGCCGACAGTTTCGGCAGGGCGAGGAAGGTGCACGATCCGTCGATCCGCACCAGCCAGCGCGCCGCGCCGGGCAGCGGCAGCGCCGCCACCTGCACCCGCACCACCCGCCACAGCAGCAGGCCGAACGCCAGCGCCAGCCCGATCACCACGCCTTCGAGCAGGTTCAAGAACACCACGCCGAGCACAGTCACCAGGTAGACCAGCAGGTCGCCGGTGCGGGTGGCCAAACGGATGTGGGCCAGCTTCACCAACTGGATGCCGATCACGATGAGCAGCCCGGCCAGCGCCGCGGTGGGGATCCGCTCGACCAGGCCGACCAGCGCCACCGAGAACAGCAGGATCCAGCAGCCGTGCAGGACCGCCGAGGCCCGGCTGCGCGCGCCTGCCTGCACATTCGTGGCGCTGCGCACGATCACGCCGGTGACCGGCAGGCCACCGACCAAGCCGGAGAGCACATTGGCCGAGCCCTGGCCGATGAGTTCGCGGTCGAATCCGGTGCGTGGTCCGGTGTGCATCTTGTCCACCGCGACCGCCGACAGCAGGCTCTCCACGCTGGCGATGAGGGCGATGGTGAGCACCATCATGGCCACCGCCGACCAGTTGCCGGCGGGCAGTTCGGGCAGTTGCAGCGCGTCGAACAGCGACCCGCTCAACACGATCCGTTCCACGCCGCCCGGCAGCACCAGCGACAGCAGTGTGCCCGCCACGACGGCGACCAGCGGGCCGGGCACCGCACGCACCTTGGGCGGCAGGTACTTCCAGCCGAGCATCACCGCGATCACCAGCACGCCGACGACGACACCGCCGCCGTGCAGGGAAAGCAGCTGGCCCGGCAACTCGACGATATTGCGCCAAGCCGTGCTGTGTGATGACCCACCGAGCAGCACGTGGATCTGCTGCAGCGCGATGGTGATGCCGATCCCGGCGAGCATGGCGTGCACCACCACCGGCGCCACCGCCAGCGCGGCGCGCGCGATCCGGCTCAACCCGAACAGGATCTGCAGCAGCCCGGCGCCGACGACGATGAAACATGTTACGCGCCAGCCGAATTGCGCGATGGATTCGGCCACCACCACGGTCAGGCCCGCAGCGGGCCCGCTCACCTGCAGCACCGATCCGCCGAACATTCCAGCCACGATCCCGCCGATCACGGCGGCGACGAGACCGGCGGCGACCGGTGCGCCCGAGGCGACCGCGATGCCGAGCGAGAGCGGCAAAGCCACCAGGAAGACCACGATCGACGCGGGCAGATCATGCCGTAACACGGTGTCGCGCCAGTAGTCCGGGACGGGTTCCGGCGACCGCGCCGGAGCGAGAGGTGGAGCTAGATCGTTCGCGACAGACATGGTTCTCCTTCGGCGACGCGGCACAGCCGTGGTCGATGGACGATCAAGATGTCGGTGGCGGTCGAGGTGACCGCGGAACAGCTTCCCTGCGATGGAGCTCGTCGAGCCCGGTGCGACGGCGAACCGGTCGAGATTCACCACCGTATTGGTAAAGACTTGGCAAAGCCAGTGTGCCGCACCAAGAGTGGGTGTCGCCATAACCACGGGGCCGCTGTGGTGTGACCCACATGAACCCTGCTCACACCGGTTCCGCCGCGACGCCGCTGCCCGCGGCCCCGAACTCGGCGATCCCGTCGGCGGTCACCTCGATCACCCGCGCGGTAGCCAGGTCGAAGAACAGCCCCGAGACCGCGACTCCGCGCTCGGCGATCGCGATCCGCACCGCGGGATAGTCGATCAGGGTCTGCACCTGGCGCGCCACGTTCACCATGCCCAGCTGGTCGACCGGCCCGAATCCGGCCAGCCGAGCGGCTTCGGCCACCGGATGCCCGAGCTGGAAGGCCGTCAGGGTCGGCCTGGCGTTGGCGAGCCAGTCGTCGAGCCCTGGCCCGGCCTGCACCTTGCCGTAGAGCGCCTCCATCGCCCCGCAGCCGCTGTGCCCGCACACCACCACCGCCCGCACGTCGAGCTTGTCCAGGGCGTAGATCAGCGCCGCCTCCACCGAGACGTCACTGCCGCCGACCGGAACGAGATTGCCCACATTGCGGACGGTGAACAGGTCGCCGGGCCCGCTGTTGGTGATCACATTGGGAACCACGCGGGCATCGGCGCAGGTCAGGAAGAAGGTGTCGGCGTCAGGACGGTGCCGAAGGCCGTCCAGGTGCGGGCGCATGAGGTGCGCGTGGCCGCGGTGGTAGGCGGTGATTCCGGCGGCGATGGGGTCGACACCGCCGCTGCGCCGCCACGGCCGGATCGCCTCGTCCACCGCGGTGCGCGCGTGCCCGTGCTCGGGTGGACCGTCCTGGGCACCGGCCATCCGCGCGGTGCCGAGTTCCACGAAATCGACCGCGCTGCCGGCGGATTCGCGGGCAGCGGCCCAGTCGGAGAGCAGCTCGCAGGCGGCATGGTCGAGGAAGTCGACGCTCAGTTCCACCGTCACGTCCACGCCGGTCGGTACCTTCGCCAGTTCCCCGGTGAGCTTGGGCGCGGCGAGGAAGGTGCAGGTGCCGTCGATGCGCACCAGCCAGCTGCCGTCCGGGCGCGGCACCGCGGCGATGGTGAACCTGACCACCCGCCACAGCAAGAGAGCGAAAGAGGCGATGAGCCCGATCACCATGCCCTGCAACAGATTCAGCGAAACCACCGCGATCACGGTGACCAGATAGACGTAGAGGTCACCGGTCCGCCGCGCCCGCTTGATGTGGGCCAGCTTCACCAGCTGTACCCCGATCAGGACCAGCAGCCCGGCCAGCGCCGCGGTGGGAATCTGGCGGACCAGCCCGACCAGCGCGATCGCGAACACCAGGATCCAGAGGCCGTGCAGCACCGTCGCGGCCCTGGTGCGCGCGCCGGCGTTGGCATTGGTGATGCTGCGGACGATGACAGCCGCGACAGGCAATCCACCGAGCGCACCGGAAGCCATGTTGGCCGCACCCTGGCCGAGCAGTTCGCGGTCGAAATCGGTACGGACGCCGGGCCGCATCTTGTCCACCGCCACCGCCGAGAGCAGCGTCTCCACGCTGGCGATGAGCGCGACGGTGAGCATGGTGAGCGCGATCGGCAGCCAGCCGCCGTGCGGCAGCGCGGGCAGGCCGATGCCGTCGAGCAGCGAGCCGTCCAGCCGCACCCGTTCCACCGTGATGGGCAGGATCAGCGAGGCCACCGTCGCCACGACCACCGCGACCAGCGGGCCCGGCACCATCCGCGCCCGGCGGGGCAGATACTGCCAGCCGATCAGGATGGCGATCACGAGCACACCGACGAACAGGTCACCCTTCTCCACCGAGAGCACCTGGCGTGGCAGCGCGACAACGCTCGCCCACGGCGAGCTCACCGTGGTCCCACCGAGCAGTACGTGCACCTGCTGCAGCGCGATGATCACGCCGATACCGGCCAGCATGGCGTGCACCACCACCGGGGCGATGCCGAGCGCGGCGCGCGCGATCCGGCTGAGCCCGAACAGGATCTGCAGGACTCCGGCACCGACGGTGATGAAACACATGGCGGCCCAGCCGAATTGCTGGACGGCACCCGCCAGGACGACGGCGAGGCTGGCGGTCGGCCCGCTCACCTGGATGGTGGAGCCGCCGAGCAGCCCGGCCACCACTCCCCCGACCGCGGCGGCGATCAAGCCCGCCACGACCGGTGCCCCCGAGGCGAGCGCGACACCGAGCGAGAGCGGCAAAGCGACCAGAAACACCACCAGTGACGCTGGAAGATCTTGCTGAAGAACAGCTTTCAGCGATGGGCCCGGATCATTGTCGGTCATCATTCTCCTTCGCCGGGGCCGGCGAAGGTCCCGGTTCATCGGTCGAACATGCACTGGCAATTGATGCTGAGCTGCGAGAACGGACCCAGGACAGGGTCGGCGTCAATAGTAAAGACTTACCCAAGCGTAGGGAAAGCCTTCAGGCCGAATCGGATGGATCGCGACGCAACTGTGACGTGCGCCACATGCAATATGTGAGGGTCGCGGCGGGCGGAACGATCAGGAATCGAGAAGCGCCACCGCCGCCGAGGCTGGGAGCATCGGTGTCATCGGCACACACGAAAGGCCTTCCGATGACCACCACCTGGGTTCGACCGACACACCGATGGCTCGCCGTCGCCTTCACCGCGATCCTGGTCGTCACCGTGCTCGCCCTGGCCGTGAGCGGCCCCGAGTGGGTGTCCTACCTGCCGCTGATCCCGCTCGCCGGGCTGTTCGTGTCGGGGCTGGTGATGCTGGTGCTCGTCTACCGAGGGCGCGGCAGGGCGTCGAGCGGTCCCAGCGCCCTGGTGCGGCGAGCGCACCGCTGGTCGGGTGTGGTGTTCCTGGTCGCCGTCGCGGCCACGGTGGTGGCACTGTCGCTGCCGGAGCCGATCGTCTGGGTCTCCTATCTGCCGTTGTTCCCGCTGGCCGGGCTGCTGTTCTCCGGGCTGACCATGCTGGTCACGCCCCGGCTGCGGGCCCGAAAGGCAGCCCGGGTCTGAGCCCGGCACTCAGCCGATCTCGACCACCCGCGCCCAGTCGGGCGGCGTGCGCGGGAAGTAGCGCGGATTGTCCTCGTCGGCGGTATGGGTGCGGCGGAACAGGCCGATGACGGTGCGGCAGGGCGGACGGTCCGGCCATGGCGTGTATCCGTCGGTGAGCACGACGACGACATCGGGCCCGGTGCGCACAGCCCTGGCGAATCCGGCGCGCAGGTCGGTTCCGCCGCCACCGATCAGCGGGATCGATTCGGCGCGGCAGATCGGGTGGGCGATGTGCGCGGCGGCATCGCAGGACAGCACCGACACCTTGTCGCGGCCGACCGCGCGCGAGATCGCCGCCACTTCCAGCAGCGCGCTGCCCAATTCGAGGTCGCTCACCGAGGCCGAGGTGTCGATGACCACGCACACCCGTGGCGGGGTGCTGCGCAGGCTCGGCAGCACGACACCGGGCAGCGCGGCGCCGCGGCGGGCGGGTCGCCGGTAGGTGTAGTCGGCGCAGGCGCCGGAGCTCGCGGCGGCCGAGCGGATGGCCGCGCCGAGCAGGTCCCGCCACGGCTGCGGTGGGTGCAGGGTCTCCTCGGCCCAGCGCCGCCACCCACGTGGCGCGTCACCGCAGCGGCCGCTGATACCCTGTGCCACCCGGAATCGCACCGCTTCGCGTTCCTGTTCGCTGAGCCCGTCGGCGCCGTCGGGGCCGAGCTCCCAGTCGCGGTCGAGGCCGTCGGCGCCGCTGCCGCAGTCGAGCCAGGCGAATTCCTCGGTGAGCTGTCCGAGGGTGAAGTTCGCCAGGTAGTCCTCCATCAGCTGACCCTCACGCAGGCGGAGGGTAGCCGGGGTGACCACCCACGCGGGTTGCACCAGGCCGTCGCCGAACGCGTCGTCGTTGATCTCGGCATCGGCCGCGATGTTCATCCGCAGTCGTTCGGCCGGGCCGCTCAGCTCCTTGGCACGGGCGTAGCGGTCGCTGCGGCCGTGATGGTCGCGCAGCAGATGCGAAACCTCGTGCACCAGTACCGAAGCCAGCTCCTCGACCGGTGTCCTCGCGACGAAGACGGGTGAGACGTAGCAGCGCCAGTAGCGATCGACGCCCATGGTCGGCACCGCCCGCGAGGCGACCAGGTGCAGCGCGTACAGGGCGGTCGCGAGATACGGCCTGGCCCGCACCGCCTGCAGCCGGGCGGCGTAGAGACGGTCGAAGTCCAGCTCGGGCCGCGCGGTCATCGGCCGACCCCGGCGGCGACCCGGTCGGCGGCACTGTCCGCGGTTCGCGACACCGCGATCATGCCCGCGAGCTGTTCGATGGCGGCGGGCACCGTCCAGTCGTCGCGGCGCAGGGTGGCCAGGGTCGTCGCGGGCACGACGACCAGGTCAGGAGCCCCGGTGTCGACCGCCCTGACCAGCAGGGTCCACGCCGCGTCCCAGCGGGCGCGCGCCGGGCGGGCGCGCACCGCGGCGACCACAGCGTCGAGGGCGGCCTGGCGTAAGTCGCCCCGCTCGGGCAGGACCGCAACGGCCGGGTGCGCGAGCAGGTCCTCTGGGTCGGGCAGATCCATCCGGTCCATGCTGGTGAGGAGTTCGAAGCCGGGTCCGTCACCGACCGCGCCGCGCACCAGCAACGACACCACGTCGCGGTCGGCGCCCGCGGCGGTGGCGAAGGCGAGCAGGCGCACGGTCATCTCCCAACTGCGCGGCGAGGCCCACGCGCCGCCGCGCCGGGTTTCGCTGGTGGGCATCTGATGGACCAGTTTCGGCCGTCCCGCCAGCAGGCCGCAGACCGCGCGCCGCGCGAAATCCACCGCTGACGTGAGCTTTTCGTGATCCAGGCGCGGCAGCGTCGCACGCGGCCATGTCCCGCCGAGGCCGCGCACCACCACCTCGTGGTCGTGGGTCCACGGCAGGTGGACGAAGCGGTTGGCCAGCGGAGCGCTCAGTTCCCAGCCGTCGGCCGCCGAGGAGCGTGGATTGGCGGCGGCGACGATGCGGATGCCCGCGGGCAGTTCCAGCGCGCCGACCTTGCGTTCCAGCACCACGCGCAGCAGCGCGGCCTGCACGGCGGGTGGCGCGGTGGACAGCTCGTCGAGGAACAGCAGCCCGCGTCCGGCCCGCACCAGGCGAACCGCCCAGTCCGGCGGCGCCATCGGCACGCCGTCCGCGGCGGGGTCGTCGCCGACGATGGGCAGGCCCGAGAAGTCCGACGGCTCATGAACACTGGCGATCACCGTGGTCAGCGGCAGGTCGAGCGACGCCGCGAGCTGGGTGAGCGCGGCGGTCTTGCCGATGCCGGGTTCACCCCACAGCAGCACCGGTAGGTCAGCGGCGACCGCGAGGGTCAGCGCGTCGAGGCGGGCGTCGGGTCGCGGTTCGGTGGTGACGGCACCGAGCAGAGCGAGCAGGTCGTCGGCGATGCGAAGTTGGGGAAGGACGGAAGTAGACATGGGGTTATCACCTCGGGTTCTTGGGGGATGGTCAGGGACGGGCACCGGTGCGATGCGGGGCACATCGGTGCGATGCGACGCGACGCGCTTCAAGTGCGGTGCGGTGTGCTTCAGCGCGGTGCCATGCGGTGCGGCGTACTCCGGTGCGGTGTTCGGTGTTGGAGTGGTCAGCGACGGACCGTGCGCCACGGCCGGGAACGGCGTTCGGAGCGGGGCCGCCGCGGTGCGTAGGGCACCTGGTCGTGACCGGGCGGCCGCAGTCCCGCCCGGTAGAAGCCGTAGGTGACGCGTTGTCGCGCGACGGCCTCGAAGGAGTCGCGCAACGGTCCGTCCGACAGCACGGCGTCGGGCCCGAGCAGCCGCTCGACGACGCCGAGCGCGCCGGTCACGTCGCCGTGCGCCAGCCGCTCCCGCACCCCGGACAACCATTCGGGATGCCGGTGGGCCTCGTCGATGGCCCGCAGGCAGGGCAGCGGGGTGCCGGTGAGCGCGACGAGAAATTCCTCACGCCGGAGCTCGGCCGGATCGTGGTCGAGAGCCGACAGCACGCCGTCCACCAGTCCGATCCGGTGCCGTTCCCCTCGGCAGTCCACGATGCCGTCGCGATATTCCTCGGTCCCGCGCGCCGCGCTACCCGGCGCGAAACCGGGCTCGAGCGCCGTCGCCACCAGGGGATGCAGCTGGTCGGCGGTGACGGCACCGGCGGCGAGCAGTTCCACGTCGGGCGGAATCCAGGTCGCGGCGTCGGGAAGGACTGGCAGGGAACGCATCTCGGCGCTCGGATAGTCCGTGACGATCCGCAGTCCACCCACGTCGGTATCGAGTATCAGCCGATTCCGCGCCCCGAGCCACACCTGGAAGGGGCCGCCGTGCCCGTCGGCACGCCGCAGGATCTCCGCCTCGGCCGCCCACCGGTCGACGGCACACCCGGCTTCACCGCCACCCTGCTGAACAGGGCCGACACGCTGCGCAGAGCGCCCGACCGCCGCGGCGGGAGCACCGGACGCCGCGAGCGGCACCTCGAAGCCACCCTGCCGACCGGAGCCTTCGGCATCGCCGCGCTGCGGCTGTGCCGAGGCCACGGGCCGGGTGGCCGCGAATGGCCCTGCGCCGGAACGACTTCGTAGTTCCGGCGCGCGGCGCGCGTCCCACAGGTGGCGGTGCAGGTCGAGGCGGTAGCGCCGGTGGGGGTGTCGCCCCGGTTCCGACTCGTCCCGGAGGGCGAGGACGATGCGCTGGTCCGCGGCGGCCCAGGCGGGCGCGGTGCGCACCACGAGGCGTACTCCACCTGTTGTCGCACAACCGCTTTCGTCGTATCGGGCCAGGGTGATGGTCAACTCGGGCCGCAGCAACCCCGTGGGCGCCACGCGGGGCAGATGCCACCGCAGCAGGTCGGGCGCGAGAGACCGCAGGTCGGCGCGCACCGCCGCGGCCAGGTCCCGGCCGTGCAGCCGGGCGACGGCGCGTAGATCGAGATCGACATCGACCCTGGCCGCCGCGCAGGCACCGGCCCAATCGCCCACTTCTCTTCTGGCAGTGGCAGTTTCGATCATCGACCAGGGCACCGCGTACTCGCGCACCCGCCGCCACATGGCCAACCGGCTCGCCTCGCGGCGCGGCACGGGCGCACGGGCACCGGCAGGGAAGTTCAGGAGATCGGCTCGATCGAGCGGGAGGGAAGCCGGTCCGTAGCCCGGCGGGCGGCTCAACGGCCTGGGCGCTCGACGCCCTTTCGACTAGTCGTCATGCGCCTCAGTATGCACATCGGCCGGGTTCCCGACAAGCTCCTGGGCGCGACCTCCCTGCACCGCAGGAACACTTCCCCTGTTCAGACGGCATGCGGACGGATCTGGTCCACCGGGTGGTCGGCGCTCACGCCGCGCGGCCTGCGGTAGGCCCGGATCAGCAGGGCAGCTCTGAGGTAGCACAGGCCGGTGAGATCGCCGGGATCGAAGCCGGTGATCTGGGCGATCCGTTTCAGCCGGTAGTCCACGGTGTTGGTGTGCACGAACAACTCTCGCGCAGTCCGCGACCGTTGCAGGTTGGTCGACATGTGCACCTCGAGCGTGTGCAGCAGTTCCGGGTTGGCCTCGAGCGAATCCACCACGGCGGCCAGCGCGTCGCGCGCGGGCCCCGGCCGGGTGAGCTGGTATTCGAGCGCCAGTTCGTGCGGACGGTACACCTTGGTGTCGGCACCGATCACGTGCACGATGTCGAGCAGTTCGTGCACCTGTTCGGCGGCGCGGGGGACCTCGGTGCGGGCGGCCACCGTCGCCACCGCGCGCACCGGCGCCTGCGCGGCTTCGGCCAGATTGGCGATCAGCTCGTCCAGCTCCGCGTCGCCGTAGTCCGCGGCGGGCAGCAGCAGGGTGCCGCCGTCCACACTGAGCAGGGACAGCACTTTGCCGCCGCACCGGTCGGCCAGCTCCGCCTGCACGCGCCGCAGTTTGCGCCGGGCAACGACTTTCGCGTCCAGGGAGGCCACCGCTTCCTCCGCGTGCGGCAGCAGGATGATCCCGAGCACGTGATACCGGTCGGAGACCTCGATGCCGCACTCCCTGGCCATGGTGGCCACGTTCTGCCCGCCCAGCAGGGCCGAGGTCAGGGTGTGCACCGCGGTGTGATGCTCGTTGACCACCGACCGGAGTTCCCGGAAGTAGGCCACCGTGACCGCGGAGGTGATCATGTCCACCGCGTCCATCAGCCGACGCGCCACCCCGGCGACCGTCTCGAAGTCGAGTGTGTTGACATTGGCGAGCAGCAGGTCGAACCCGAGTTTGAAGCCCTCGTGGATGGCGTGGTTGACGGTCCCGATCGGGATTCCCTCCCGCGCCCAGTCGGCGGCGGCGTCCTGCACCCGCTCGGTGCGCCCCTGCGGGTCACGCCCGTCGAGCATGCTCCTGGTCAGCTCCAGGCACACTTTGGTGACGGTGGTGATGTCCCCGTCGAGGGCCTCGCCGGGCAGCGTCGCGCACGGTACGACGTTCTCGATGAAATGTCCGACCATCTGCCGGGAGACCGTGCGAACGTCCTTGAGCGGCGTAGAGACCGGCCAGCCCGCGGGTGTCAGAAACGGTTCGGCGGCAGTGTTGGCAGTCATCGGCGACTCCTTTCACCCCGCGAGGTCGCGGGATCCCGCCAGGTTACCGTCCGGTAGGAGTCAGCCGACCAGTATTCACTTGTGACAACCGGCAAGAGATCACTGGGACACGTTATAGCGGGCGACAAACTCGTCTCGTGCGCGTTCACAGCGGGGACCTCGGCGCACGCGGCGCCCGATCGCCCGTGACACCCACCCACGCGGATCGCCGCCCCGCGGCGTCCGGCACAGCAGGGAGATATCGCGCGATGTCGCGGCCCACCCGCGCCGCCGACCTGGCGCCGACGATCCGGCCCGACAACCGGCCACCGGTGAATATCAGAATCGTCGGCACCGCGGTGACCCGATATCGCTCGACAACCCTCGACCAGTCGTCGAACTCCATCGCCGCGCACGCTATCCGTTCGTCGGCGGTCCGCGCGAATTTCCCGAATTCGTCTCGCAACATACGGGAATTCACATCCCACCGAGCATGGAACAGCACCGCAAGGGCGATGTCGCGACGCCGCACCGCGGCACGAAACGCCGCGGCGTTCGCGAGTACTTCGAGCACACCACTCCCTCTTTCCGCTGCGGGCCCGGCGCGGAACCGAGCGATCCGGCATCGCGCCCGGCCCGGGCAACCCGGCGGCGGCGACCGCGATGGACCCGCGCGATCCCTTCAGTCGCCACCGCCGGAAGCCCAGTTCAGACCGCGATCACAGACAGAAGCTGAGCTCGATCGGACCAACCGGAATGGGCAGGCACACCTCGACCGACCCGACGACCGGCGTGGCCGCGGGCGCCGCGGCGGTGGCGGCACCGGCATTGAGCGCGATCGCGGCGACCGCGACCGTGGTGACGCCGAAGGTACGGAGAATTCTGGAGCTCATGAAACATCCTCGTATTGCGTTTGTGCAGCCGTCCCAGGCTCGGGACGGATCACATCAGAACACACAGCGGATTCGATGTCACGTGCCCCGAAACAATTCCGCCACCGGAATTTCCGCAGCTAGAACAATTTCTTCGGACAAATCCCCGATCATTTTCCACAGATATTTGGAGACCTGCCCAAGACCATCCGTCCCGCAATTCTGGAGAGATCCACAAACGTTGGAGCCCCGCCCATGTAGCGGGCTCCGGGGCGGCCACACCGCCCCGGGAGGGGGCCGAGCCCCTACAGCCCCTAACCCTGGCCGCCGCGTCCCCCAATCACGGTGTCGGGGACTTACCGGGCGCACTCCCCTGTCCTAGCCTCAGTGCTGGGCCCACTGCTTCATCACGCCACCGAGCACCCCCACGGTGCTCGTCCTTTCCCACCGATTCGCGCACCCGGCGACGCCGACGCGTGCACGAGTCGACATCAGAGAGGTCGGACCGATGACAGACGGACAGGCTCCCCAGATCTGCCCAAGCACCCCACTGAGCCGGCTCGCCGGCCGCATGCAGTTCGCCTTGCCGGGCGGATGGCAGGCCGAGGTCGTCGAGAAGCGCAGGGCAGGTGCACCGCGCCGGAACGCATCCGACCCAGGGGATCGGCCGACTGGATCTCCTCCACGTGCACGACACTCCCTGGATAGCGGACCCGGAACAGTTCCGCGGCCCGCACCATCAGATTTCCGCACCAAGGTGCCGAAAAGCCCAGTACAATAGTCGGTTTCACCGAGTTCCCAAGCCTCGCCGCGGCCGGTCCCGCGGCGATCCGGTCGTACGCGGGGCGCAGGTCGTCGCGCAACTGCTTGCCGATGACCGTCAAGGTCACCATCCGGCTGTGTCGTTCGAAGAGCGTTGCGCCGACCCGTCGTTCGACCTTGCGGATGATCTGGCCGACCCGACTCGTCGTCACCTGCTACCGGTGCGCAGTTCGTCTGCAGTTCCTCCGCAAGAGTGAGGAACGCCTCCAGCTCCACTCTTTCCAGCATTACCGACCCTCGTTCATGGTGCGGCGCTACCGGGGCCCGGCCCCTTCCCCGTATGTGCCCCACCGGGACCGACCGAGTTCACCGGCATGGTCCGGGATGGAAGCGACTGCGCGGATCGGTTCAGGGGTGGTCCAGTTCCTCGGCCATGCGCGCGGTGATGGTCGTCAGTACGCGGGCGGTGGTGGCCAAGTCCTCCGGCGTGACGGCACCGTAGGCTGCCTGCACGATCGCGCCGGACTCGGCGCGAACCTCGCCGGCGAGGGCTTGGCCGGCTTCGGTGGGCTCGAGCAGGCCGCTGGGTGTCGCCGCCAGCAAGCCGCTGTCGAACAGTGCGTTCAGGGCGGTTTCGACATCGGCCCGATCCCACTGGGTCATACCGGCGATCCGAGCGATGTGGGCGGTCCGCTCGATCGGCTCGTCGGCGGCCAGTGCTTGGTTGAGCACGATCCATTGCTTCTCGTCGAGCGTGGTGCCGGCCAGTGCTCGAGTGAGAACCGCGGCGTGGTGTTTCTCGGCCTGACCGATGATCGAAGGGTTCAAGGTGGTCGGAGCCGATTCCGTTCCCGCAGCCGGGACAGTGATGCCCGAGCTGACCACGGACGGCTCGGCGTCGCCGGTTGTCCCGCTACAACCCGCGAGCAGCAGCGCCGCACCGATCACCGAGACCGCGACGCCGATTGCGGCAGTTCTTGCCATTGTGTGAAACCCTTTCCGGTTCGACTTCGTGGACGAACGAACCCGGAAAAGGGCCCGTGTCGTTCCGGTCCGCGCGCGCCGCGGGCCGGAGAGGCGGCATCTCGATTCAGGCGCGGGCCAGTTCCTCGGCCATCCGGGCGGTGATGGTGGTCAGCACTCGGGCCGCGATGGCCAGGTCCTCGGGAGCGACCGCGCGGTAGGCGGCCTGCAGGATCACGCCGGATTCGGCGCGCACCTCGGCCGCGAGGGCTGCGCCGACCTCGGTCGGCTCGACCAGACCGCTGGGCACGGCCGCCAGCAGACCGCTGTTGAGCAGCGTGTTCAGGGCGTCTTCGACGTCGGCGCGGTTCCACTGGGTCATACCGGCGATGCGGGTGACGTACTCGGTCCGCTCGACCGGTTCCCCGGCGGCCACGGCCTGATTCAGCACGATCCACTGCTTCTCGTCGAGTGTCGTGCCGGCCAGTGCCCGGGTCAGGATCGCGGCGTGATGCTTCTCGGCTTGGCCGATGATCGCGGGGTTCAGGGCGGTACTGGTGTTCACTGCAATCTCCTTGCTCGGGGTGGTGCTCGTTGACGTGGTCGATTCTGACACTGAGTGTCATACATGCGCAAGTTTCATTTGACACTTAGCTTCTTTCGTGCCTGAGGTTCGTCCCGCGCTAGGATTTCGACATGTCCATCGACGATCGCGCCCTGCCGCTGCGCGAACGAAAGCGGATTCGCACCCGGCGCGCCCTCGCCGACGCCGCACTGCGGCTGTTCACCGAGAAGGGCTTCGCCGCCACCACAGTGGAGGAACTGGTCGATGCGGCGGAGGTTTCCCGCAGCACCTTCTTCCGTGCCTTCCCGTCCAAGGAGGCGGTGGCCATCGAGGCCGAAACCGAGCTGTGGACGGGCTATCTCGACGCCCTACCCGACCGCGCGCTCACCGGAACCGTCCTCACCGCATTGCGGGACGTCCTCAGCGACACCGCCGCCGCTCTACCCGCCGACTGGGACGAGCGCTACATCGCCACCCGGCGGCTGGCGCTTACCGCCCCCAGCCTGCTCGGACACATCGACTACGCCCGCTCCGGCGTGGAAACCCAAGTCGCCGAACAGCTCACCGCGAAACTCGGACTCCCCGAGGACGACTTGCGCTGCCGCATCCTCGCCGAGCTCGCCACCACCGCCTGGAGCATCGCCGGCCGCGGCTGGGTCGCCGCTGATGGCGCAGGCGGCCGCGCCGACCTCCTCGAACGTCTGCACGAGGCCTTCGCTGCCGTCCCGCACGCACTCCGGCTGTCGACGTAATCGACACACTGGGCTACGCGGGGCAGACCTGATCTCCCTCTCGTTCCGCCGACGATCCCGCCTGAAGACTCGTCCAGGCGCGGAGTCGTTGTCGCGATCCGCACGTCGATGGACGGCATGACCGAGACTCCAACCTGGACCGTTCGGAGGCCGAAAGCTGCGGCGCGGCTGTTCATGCGAGCTACATTCCTCGGCGTCACTGACACCGACCCGACACGGGCCACATCGGGATTCGCCGACCGCTACGACCATTCGGCCGCGCCCGAGCGTCCCAGCGATAGGCGCTACTGCACAAAAAATGCAGGCCATTGCCGAGAGGCTCTGACCTGCATTTTTGGAGTGGTCCCAGCTGGTTTCGAACCAGCGACCTTCCGCGTGTGAGGCGGACGCTCTCCCGCTGAGCTATGGGACCGAACATGTTGCGAGGGGCCTTGGGAGCGCCTCTCGAACGAGATGGAACATTAGCACGGGGCACCCTTGGGATACCAAATCGCCTTGTGAAAGGGGGGTTCGGCTCCTGAGCCGTTGCTGCTACCGAGTAGAGGCCGCGACTCACCTTCCGGCCGTAGCGCACACTGGCTGCAATAGTGCGCATATCTACGTTTCAGCATTGCTTGCGGCAGAGCGGGCCGCGGCACCGGAGGTTCACCTGTTCGACACCTCGGACGCTCGCGATGGCTCGAACAACACGGTTGTAATTCGCTTTCAGGCCCATCTACCAGGCGATTTGTAGTCTGCGCCGACCGTCGGCTAATGTTTCTCTCGCACCACGGAGAGCAGCGAGGCCGCGAGCCGAGCTTCTCGCCGGAAGTGTGAATGCGGATGTAGCGCAGCTGGTAGCGCATCACCTTGCCAAGGTGAGGGTCGCGGGTTCGAATCCCGTCATCCGCTCGAGAGGTAGGTTAGGCATTTGCCATCCTCCTTTGCGCGGTGGAGTGGCCGAGTGGTGAGGCAACGGCCTGCAAAGCCGTGCACACGGGTTCGATTCCCGTCTCCACCTCGCGCGATTAGCTCAGCGGGAGAGCGCTTCCCTGACACGGAAGAGGTCACTGGTTCAATCCCAGTATCGCGCACCACAAGAAGGCCCCGGTTTCGACCGGGGCCTTCTTGCTGTTCCGGGGCGGTCGATGTAACCCGGGTCACTCCCGGCCCGGACGGGGACGCCCCTCCCCTAGGATCGGCTCACGGCGTCGCCGCCGGGCCGGCGATGGTGTGTGCGGACCGGCGGTGCGGAGGGCGGGCAGTTGAGGCAGATCCTGTTGTCGGCGGGAATCGCCCTGGTCGTCACCATCACCCTCACCCCCGTGTTGATCCGGGTGTTCGCGCGGCGCGGGTTCGGGCAGGAGATCCGGATCGACGGGCCGTCCAGCCATCAACGTAAACGCGGCACACCGACCATGGGTGGGCTGGCGATCGGAGCCGGCGTGTGGGGTGGGTACCTCGGCTCGCATCTGATCGGCCTGCTCTGGGACGCGCCTGGACCGAGCGTCTCCGGTCTGCTCGTGCTGCTGCTCGCCTCGGCGCTCGGCATGGTCGGCTTCCTCGACGACTCGATCAAACTGCGCAAACACCGCAACCTCGGGCTGACGGCCGCGGGCAAGTACCTCGGCCAGATCGGCGCCGCGGTCGTGTTCGCGGTGCTGGTGCTGCGCTTCCCCGGCGCCACCGGACTCACCCCGGCCAGCAACAACCTGTCCTATGTGCGTGACATCGACACCATCGCCTTCGGCTCGCTGATTTTCGTCGCGTTCATCTGCCTGCTGGTGGTGGCCTGGTCGAACGCGGTCAACATCACCGACGGACTCGACGGGCTCGCCGCCGGATCGATGGGCCTGACCATGGGCGCCTACGTGGTGATCACGCTGTGGCAGTTCGAGAACTCCTGTGAACTCGAACCGGTCCGCGGCTGCTACAACGTGCGCGACCCGCTCGACCTCGCCGTGGTCAGCGCCGCGGCGGCGGGTGCCTGTATCGGATTCCTGTGGTGGAACGCGGCACCGGCCAAGATCTTCATGGGTGACACCGGCTCGCTCGGGCTCGGCGGGCTGGTGGCCGGGCTGTCGATCACCAGCCGCACCGAACTGCTCGCGGTAGTGCTCGGCGCGCTGTTCGTCGCCGAGATCATGTCGGTGGTGCTGCAGATCGTGGTCTTTCGCACCACCCACACCCGGCTGTTCAGGATGGCGCCGTTCCATCACCACTTCGAACTCAACAACTGGCCCGAGACGGCGGTGATCATCCGGTTCTGGGTACTGGCAGGGATCGCGGCCGCGATCGGGCTTTGCCTGTTCTACGGCGAGTACATCACCGCGATCTGAGCTGTCGGTGGCCCCCGCTACGCTGACCCGACACCGCCGAGCGGGAGGAGAGCGGGTGCGAGCCGGAAGCGAACTCGACCACGACATCGCCGCCGATGTGTCCTTCGAACTGGAACAGCTCGACGAGCTGGTCGCCGAACTGGTGGCCGCGCACGCCGAACGCGCCGCGCGAGACGCCAGGATCGTGGCCCTGCGCCTCGGTCTCGGCGGCGTGCGCCCGGAAACGCTCACCCGCATCGGCGCCCGCTACGACCTGGCCCGCGACCGGGTCCGTCAGCTCTACGCCAAGGCCGTCGGGCGGCTGGTGCGCGAGGCGGCGCAGACGGGCCACCGGTCGGCGGCGGTATTCGCGCACCGCTACCCACGCGAATCGGGCGATCTGCGCCTGGTGCGGCAGCTGCTCACCGAAACCTACGCCACCGACACCGATCTGGTGGCGATGGAGTGGTCGTATCTGAAGCTGCGGCTGGCCGGACACGAGCAGGGCGACGCCAAACGGGTCGCCGGATACGTGATGCAGCGAATCCTGGGCTGGCAGAAGAAGACCGCCAGCATCCTCGCCAAGCTGCACCCCCTCGCCGAACCCGGCGATCTCGGCCCCCTGCTCGACACCGTCGACTGGCCTGCCGACAGACCGCCTGCGCCGCTGCCAACCGTGTCGGCGCGCGTCGCCGACGCCGACGACGACGGGCGCGGCCGCTTCTACCTGGCCACCGTCGGCCGCGATGTCGCCTACGACTCGGCGCTGGCCGCGCGACTGCTGCGCGGGCTCGACACCAGTGACGCGGTGACCGCCTTCCAGGAAGAACCGACGGCGCTCACCTACCGGTTCGGCGATCAGGACCAGGTGCACTATCCCGCGGTCGCCGCTCAGCTCACCGACGGCCGGATCGTGCTCGTCGACGTCGTCCCGCTGGGCCGGATCGCCTTCCACCACAACCGAATCCACACCGAGCTCGGCCGGGCGCACGCGCACGCCAACGGCTGGGGCTGGCTCACCTGGACCGGTAGCGCGCTCGACCCCGCCGCGGTGGCCGCCCGGCGGATCGAGCCCACCGTCGAACAGCGCCTCACCGCCGACCTGGCCCGCGGCCCCTACGACCTGCGCGGACTGGAGGCGGTGCGCGCCGAGACCGGTCTCGAACTACTCGACCTGGCCGGGCTGGTGCTGCGCAACGACTGGTGCTGGGACCGGGCCCCGATGCGGCTCAGCGCATCACCAGCGCGCCCGCCAGCACCGTGACCACCAGCAGCATCGCGCAGCAGGTGAGCCACTGCCACTGATTGATCGTGCGATCCATCTGCCGCATGCTGGCCCGCAGCGCCGCCGCCACCCGCTGCTGGGCGAGGAGTTCGCTGCGCACCCCGGCCATCGTGATGGCCTCGGCGTCGGCCTCGACACCCGCCCGGTCGATCCGGTGATGCAGCCGGGAGACCAGCTTCTGCTTCTCCCGCACCGTCTGCCGCGAGACCGCCAGCTCCACCCGCTGGTCGCGCAACTGCCTGCGCTGCTGCTCGATCATGGCGGCCTGCGCCGCGGTATGCCGTTCCCAGGTGCCCACCTCGGCCCACCCTCCTGTCCGCAGATCCACATGGCCCCAATGGATCTCCCCGCTCACCCAGCCCGCGAGGACCTCACGCAACTGTGTCGATGCCCGCGCGGGCGCGGCGAACCCCGACTCCCCCGCGGTCAGCATGCCCTGATCGATCCGGTAGTCGCCGCCGGGCGGCGCGAAATCGGCGATCCCGACCGCGGGCGCCAGCGGCACCCAGTAACCCTGCGGGCACACCCACAGCACGTCGTCGATGCCCGCGGCGCGCAGGCGCTCGCGGTGCGCGCCCGCGGCGGTGATGTCGAGCGGGCCGGTGCGCACCTCCACCACACAGCGCCGATCGCCGCGCCGCCAATAGACGTCGACGGGGATGTCATCGATCCGGGCGTCCACCATGGCCTCGTCGGCACCCGCCGCGGTGAGCCTGCCGCAGATCCAGTGCTCGAGACGCTGCGTATTCCACTGCCGTGCCACACATTCGGGGCAACCGCAGCCGTATCCGGTGCGTTCGGGGGCCGCGCGCCGGGTGCCCTCGGAGATCCCGAGTTCGTCCAGCAGCGCCCGACGTCCGCACGCTACCTGGGTGTCGCTTCGCCGCTTCGTCCGCACACCATCTCTCCCTCACCCGGGACCCTGGCGGTGCCAGTGCCCTCGCCGTGGTTCCAGGTTCCCGCAGCCGACGACACGCCGCCAGCCCCCTTGACCCGCGTTCGGGTGCGTCACCGATCGGTGATCGAGATCACACACGCCACTCCGCCTGTATATCAAGCCATTTCATTGTGCCAACGTCCCGGAATACCTCCGAGATCTTGATCATTTCGATACACGGACCGGGCTTGTTGCCCGTCTATTTCGTCCGGATTTCGATTCCGTTCGGCGCGTCGCCGAACCCCGTCGGCGACCATCGCGGGAGCACGGGCCGCGGCGACGGTGGATATGATCGCTGCGGCCGGGGCGGGCACGCTCGCCGAGCACGGGAAGTAGGGTGCGCATGAACCACGCTGAGCACGACGAGTCCATCGGGTCGATGCTGGCGAGCATCGCCGCGGCACTGCGTGAGGTCAGTGACAAGCTCGATGTCGTCGCCGCCCGGGTGCAGCAGGAAGTGCCGACCTTCCCCGCCGACGAGGATCTGCCCGAACGCACCAGAATCCACCGGCTCGAATCCTGGGCCTTCCATGCGTCACAAGACATTTCGCGGCTCAGCTCCCGGCTCGACGCGCTCGACGGCGGCGACACCCCGCCGCGCACCGGGCGGTCGGCGCGCACCCGCAGGGAGGTTCGGGAGGCCGCCGAGCGGGCCGCCGCCGAAGCGGCCGAGGACGCCCGTCCCCCGCTGGATCGCCGCCACAGCCGCACCGATCACCTAGGCGATCCCACCTGGCCGATCACGGCGCCGCCGATTCCGCGTGGCGGCGACGCGGTGTCGCGGTCGTTGTTCACGCCGCCGGAGGAGATGGGGCAGACCGGAGAGAGTTCGCCATCAACCGGTCGGGATGCGGTACCTGCGGCCGAGTCGAACGGTGCCGCGGCCGATCGGCGGCATGGTTCGGTTCGCCACAACGATGTGGTCGACGAGGTGACGCTCGCGGCCGACGCCGGGATACCTGACGAGCGGCTCGGATCGGCCGACGCGGAGTCGGCGATCGCCCTGCTGGTCTCGAATGCCGCCGCCGCGCGGTCGGGTTCGGCGGTCGGGAACGGCGCGCGCAACGGTCCCGGATCGACCGCGGCGCGGATCACCGAGTCCGCTCCGCCCCCGGCGGGTGGGCGCCGGAACGGCTCGGCTCCGCTCGCGGCGGGCGAGCGCCGGAACGGCTCGGCCGAGGACTCGGCGTGGTCGGGTGCAGCCGAGCTATCCGCCCTGGATGCCGGAGCCACTCGACTACCTGCCGAGGCGGGCGGTCGGCAGTTCGCGGCCGAACCGGCAGCCGCGAACGCCGCCACCGATCACGCGGCTGAGCGGTCCTCGGACCAGGATCCCGACACCGGTCACCGTCCGGGGGCTGAACGTCGAGGTACCTCCGCCGTCCGCGATATGGCAGCGGCACAGCCGATTACCCGTACGTCCGGGGCTGCGGAACACCCGGCGGCTGTCGGCACGAACGGCACCGACCCCGCACCGACCCGCACCGACCGTTCGGTGATCGGCGAAGCATCGGGTGCCACCCCGATGAATTCGGTTGGCGGCCACGACGCCATCGCGGCCGTGGACCGAGCCGTAGGCACCGGCCTGGCAGGGGGAGGCAACCGAACCGGTACCGCGGGTGTCCTCGGCGACACCGCCGTCACCGGTGATCGCTCGTCGGGTCCGGAGGCCGCGCCGGGCGCCGGGATCGGTGGCGATCGGGGTGGCGCACACCTCGGTGCTGTGGCATCTCCGGCCGGTCCGGCAGCGGGCGCCGCCGACCACCCGACCGACATCGCCGTCCCGGAGATCCCCGGCGCAGGCCCGGCCGTCGGCTCCGGTGCGTGGACAACCGGACGGCCGGACACTCCGACCAGCGGCGAGACCGGCGCCAGCTCCCTCGCGAGCACCCGAGGAACGGATACCCCTGTCCGAGCCGAACATCAGGCGGTGGCACCACCGACCGCCACGAACCACGCCGCCACTGTCACCGACTCCGGTTCGGGAACCGACCCGGGTCTCCTTGCCGACCGACAGGCTGTGGAACCGATGAGCAGCCAGGTCGGCACCGCGCAGCCGGGCGACCCGCGAGCGGTGGGCCTGACCACCGGGACGGCGGGAGTCTCCACCGCCGAAGCGGACCCCAGAGGGGCGGGGTCCGGGACAGCAGGCGGCACGGTCAACGGGATCACCTGGAGTTTCGCCGACGAGGACGGGCCGGGCGCCGCGCCGGTCCGTAACGGGTACGCCCGCAACGGATTCACCACGGACGGGCACGACCGGGCCGAGGTCACGGGCGGCCAGGGACGGACCTCCGCGGCTGCGCCCGCGCGGCTGTCCGCGCCGAAGAACCCGGAGGACAACCGGCCGTCGGCACCTTTCGGCGAGCCGATCGCCCCGAAGGATGGGACCGCACTCCGGGATTCGACGGGCATCACCGCACCCACCGGTAGTGGAAGTTCGGCACCCGATGGCGCCTCCGCGGCGGCAGCGGGGTCGACACAGGAGGGCACGCCGGGGGCCGGGCGGGCGCTACCGGTGGGTCAACGGACACCATCGCCGCCGGTGGCGGGGTCGGTGCCTGCTGGTCCCGGTGCCTGCGCGGCCTTCACCACGCCGTCGGAGTCCGGCGGTCGTGCCGACCGCGTGCCGCCTGTGGTGGACACCGCAGAGCTCACAGCCGAGCCCGGAGCGTTCGCGCCGCGGGACGATCGCGCCGACACCGGGCAGCCCGGCGGGCACGCCCCGTGGGCAGCGAGCGGTCACCACGCACCGCACGGCAGCTCGCTCGAAGACCGCACCACAGCACCCGGCGGACTGCCCCTCCGCGAGGACCGCGGCCACCCGGATGGCTCGAGCCAGTCGAACGGATATGTCCAGTCGGGGGATCAGGCGCCCGACATCTCGGCGGGGTCGCGTGGCCGGAACGGTCTCGTGTCGGCGGGCACGGACGACGACCGCCTCCCCGCGTCGCGCAACGGGTACGGCGGGCCGGTCGAGCAGCGGGGTTCCGGACACTCGTCGACGGATGGGCGTGGGATGACGGGTGCGGTGCCGGATCGGCGTGCGGCGAGCCCCGCCGAGCTCGACCCGCCGACCGACCGGAATCCCGTAGGGGCGCGGACCGAGCCGGCGCCGCCGACGGCGACCGATCCGGCGGGGATCACCGTCACCGGAACGTTCCGGGCGTTCGATATCGAGCGGGCGCAGGTCGACAAGCTGCAGGCGATGCTGGACGAGCTGAAGCGGTCGGCGGGGCTGCCGCCGGGACCGAGGGATGTGTTCGCGCCGCCGACGGATCCGCGCTGAATTCAGCCGACGGGCACCGGTTCCGGGGTGGTGGCCTCGTGCAGGACGGCCCCGATGAGATCGCGCAGCGCGCGGTGGCCCGCGTCGGCGGTGTTGCGCGGATGCCAGGCCATGGCGATCACGGGGGCGGGCAGCGGCAGCGGGATCTCGAACACGGTCAGGCCGAGGGCCGCGCGGGCCGCGCGGGACAGCACTTCCGGTGCCGGACAGACCAGTTCGGTGGCACCGACGGTGAGCAGGGCGGTGGACAGATCGGGCACGGTGGCGACCACTCGGCGAGTGCGGCCGTGCAGGGCGAGCCGGTCGTCGATCGGGCTGTGCATGCGGCCGGTCGGTGACACCTCGAGGTGCGGTGCCGAGGCATAGGCGGCGACAGTGGGGCGCTCGCCGCCGAACGTATGGTCGGCGGCGGCCACGCCAACCCAGCGGTCGGCGAACAGCCTCTTGACGACCGTCTCCGGGTCGGTCCGGCCGATCATGCCCACCTCGATGTCGACGCGACCGTCACGCAGGGCGACGGCGGCATCGGCCGGATCGGCGGCGAGCACCCGCACCGTCACCCCCGGCAGTTCGGCGCGGACCGCGGCCAGCAGCGGTCCGGTCAGGCGCACGGCCACCGGATCTGCGACCCGGACGACGAAATCGCGGGTGCGGCCCGCTTCGCCGGGATCGCGGGTGGTGAGCAGCAATCGCGCCTGCTCCACCAGCCCGGCCACGTCCTGGCGCAGTTCGAGCGCCCGCGGCGTCGGTACCAGCCCTCGGCCCGAACGCACGAGCAGCGGATCCCCGAGCACCTCACGCAATCGGGTGAGAGTGCGGCTCATCGCCGAGGTCGAGGTGTGCAGGCGCCGGGCCGCCTCGGTGACGCTGTTGGTGTCCAGGAGTGCGTCGAGAGCGAGTAACAGGTTCAGATCCAGCGCGTCCACGCGAGGATTATCACCAACGCAACGATCGGCACCAAGTGTTGCGCCGGGACCGGTCCGGCGTGTCGGCTATCCCTCGGCTACCTGTGCCGGTGCGGGCGCGGCCGCGACGGGCACCGGACGCTCCCGCAGCACCCGGCGGTAGGACGCGGGCCGCACCGGCCGCACCCACTGCGCCAGCCTGCTGGTCAGTGGCAACGGGGTGCGCAGATCGTCGAGCATCTCGTCGATATTGGCCAGCGAGAACGGCAGGACCGACGTGGCGTGGGCGTGGTGGCCCTCGGTGCGTTCGCGCGACCAAGCCAGGCGCTCGTCGATCTCGGAGTTCATCTGTTCGGCCATCGGCGGCACGAACTTCCCGGTGAGCAGCCCGGCGATCCAATGCGCGCCGACCTCGGCACCGAGCGCGCTCACCTGGGAGGTGTTGTAGCCGGCGAAACTCAGGTTGGGCACGTCGACGGGCAGGATATTGCGGTAGAGCCGGAAATCGCCCGTCTCGTCGGTGAGCGCGCGCCGCACATACGGGGTGAGGAACGGCACCTCCTGGCGGTACCCGGTGGCGCAGATGACGATCTCGGCCAGCTTCAGGGTGCCGTCGGACAGGCGGACGGCGGGCCCGTGCTGCCCGCCGATCAGGTCGGTCACCTCGGCGTCGCGGTGCACCGAGATCCGGCCTGCCTCGACCTGTTCGGCGAAGCCCTCGGTGGCCAGCGCGGCGGTACCGGTGGCGATCCGCTCGAACCGGCCCTCCGGCAGCAGCCCGAGCTCGCGCAGCCGCAGCTTGCGGGTGACCCGTTCCTGGATCAAGTCCAGGTTGGCTTCGCGCAGGCGCAGGTAGTCGAGCAGGCGTTCGGTGCGATGCGGTTCCCGCGCGGCGAAATGCGCCTCGCCGAGCCGGGTCAGCAGCAGCTTCTCGTAGTCGAGGCCGCCGCCGAAGGTCCGCGGCATCTTCCAGGTGAGGCGGCGCGCGACCACGCTGGTCTCGTCGGCCAGGTGGCTGACGGCCTCGGCCACATCGGTGGCCGACTTGCCGTAGCCGATCACCACCACCGAGCGATCCCGCGCCCTTTCGGCGTCGTGGAACTCCGAGACGTGGCAGATCCGGCCGCCCGCGGCCGCGAACGCCTCGGCGCCGGGCAGCGCGGGCCGCACCGGCTCGCTGAACACCCCGTTGGCGACGACCAGGTGATCGCAGGAGGTGCGGTGCACGCCGTCGCCGTCGCGGATCTCGAGCAGCCAGCCGCTGTCGACCGGATCGGCCGCCACCACCTCGGTGCCGAGCCGCAGGTGCTCGGTGAGGCCGAACTGCTGGACGTACCCGGCGAGGTAGGCCTGCATCTGCTGACCGTCCGGCCAGCGCGGATAGTCCTCCGGCATCGGGTGGTCGCTGAAGTGGTACGTGAACTTGCTGTTCTGCGCGCGCAGGCCCGGATACCGGCGGGTGGCGCTCCACACCCCGCCGACATCGGGCGCCCGGTCGAACACCTCGACCGGGAATCCCGCCCGGCTCAACACCTTCGCGCAGGCCAATCCCGCAACTCCCGCACCGACGATCCCGATGCGGCTACCGCTCGTCATGGCGAGGAGAGTACTCGGGACGACGGTGACGGTGCCACCGCCACGGGCGCGACCCGTGCTGTACTGGAAATATGACCAACAGTTCCGTCGTCGTCGATCGGGCCGGGCTCTGGGATGCCGAGGAGCTCAGCGATGTCGCCGCGGCCACCTTCCCGCTCGCGTGCCCGCCGGAGGCCACCCAGGGCGATATCGAGATCTTCCTCGAGCAGATGCTCTCCGGCGAACGATTCGGGGAGTATCTCTCCGATCCGCGGCGCACCGTGCTCAAGGCGGTGCAGGACGAGGAGATCGTCGGATACGCCATGCTCGTGTCAGGCAGGCCCGCCGACCCCGAGGTGGCCGCGCAGGTGAGTCACGGCGCGGTGGTGGAGCTGAGCAAGATGTACGTGCTGCCCGGCCACCACGGCAGCGGGGTGTCGGCCGCGCTGATGACCGCCGTGGTCGCCACCGCGCGCGAGGCGGGGGCGAGCGCGGTGTGGCTCGGGGTCAACCAGAGCAACGAGCGCGCGCAGAGGTTCTACGCCAAGCACGGATTCGTGCGGGTGGGTACCAAGACGTTCCTCGTCGGCAACCAGGTGCACTCCGATTTCGTCCTCGAGCGCGCGCTCGACTGATCGGGATCAGGCGGTGTTCGATATCGCCTGCTCGGGGCGCTACGTGGTAACGCTGCGCTGTCGCCTCCGCCCCTGACCGCTCAGGCGGCGGCGGCCTCGAACCGCGACAGGGCGAGCAGGCGGGAGATGGCGCGCAGGTACTTCTTGCGGTAGCCGCCGTCGAGCATCTCGGTGGAGAAGATCTCGTCGAGCTTGGCACCGGAGACGGTGACCGGGACGCCGGCGTCGTAGAGGCGGTCGGCCAGGACCACGATGCGCAACGCCACGGCCTGATCGGTCACCGGGTGCACCCCGGAGATGAACACCGACGACACCCCGTCGATCAAGGCGCCGTACTTGGACGGGTGCAGGGTGCTGAGGTGCTTCAGCAGCGCGTCGTAGTCGTCGAGCGTGGATCCGGGGGTGGTGGCGGCCCGTTCGGTCAGCACCTCGGGCGAGGTGGGCTCCGGCGCGGGCGGCAGATCGCGGTGCCGGTAGTCGGGGCCGTCCACCCGTACCGGCTCGAAGATGGCGCCCAGCTTCTTGATCTCGCGCAGGAAATCCTGCGCGGCGAAGCGTCCCTCACCGAGTTGGCTCGGCAGCGTGTTGGACGTGGCGGCGATGGACACACCGGCGGCGGACAGTTCGGTGAGCAGGCGCGAGACCATGGTGGTGTCGCCCGGGTCGTCGAGTTCGAACTCGTCGATGCACAGCAGGCTGTTGCCGGAGAGCCGCTCGACCGCGTTGACAAAGCCGAGCGCGCCGACCAGGTTGGTCAGTTCGCCGAAGGTGCCGAAGGATTTCGGCGCGGGCGCGCTGTGAAAGATCGAGGCGAGCAGGTGGGTCTTGCCGACACCGAAGCCGCCGTCGAGGTAGAGGCCTGCCCCGGAGACGGCCTTCTTCTTGCCGAACAGGCTCTTCCTGGATCCGGCCTTGTGGATCTTGGCGACCTGGCCCGCGAACTCCTCGGCCTTGCGCACGGCCGCGGCCTGGCTCGGTTCCTCGGGGGCGGGGATATAGGAGGCGAAGCTCACCTCGTCGAACATGGGCGGGGGCACCATCTGCGCGACGAGCTGGTCGGCCGGGACCTCCGGATGGCGATCGACGAGGCGTTCTTGCATGAACGAATCGTACGGACGTGGTTGCATCGGACCCTATGCAGCGTATCCACAATGTGACCCAGCTCGCAGACCTCGACGACGACGCCATGGCCCGGTGCTACGCCTATCCGCGGCAGCTGGATCGCCCCTGGGTGCGGGCCAACTTCGTGAGCAGCATCGACGGGGCCTTCACCGTCGACGGGGTGTCGGCCGGGCTCGGCACCGACGCCGACCACCGGGTGTTCGTGCTGTTGCGGGAGCTGGCGGAGGTGATCGTGGTCGGGGCGGGCACGGCGCGGGCGGAGGACTACGGTGGCGCGCACCCCGACCCGGCGCGGCGGCGGGCGCATTTCCAGCGTGGGATCGGCGGGTCGGCCGACGGCGCACCGCCGCCGATCGCGGTGGTCACCGCGAGCGCACGGCTCGATCCGGCGGCTCGGCTGTTCACCGACGCCGAGGTCGCGCCACTGATCATCACCACCGCGCACGCGGACCCCGACCGGGTGGCGGCGCTGCAGGAGGCGGGCGCGCAGGTGGAGGTCGCCGGAGCGGCCGCGATCATGCCCGCCGCGGTGCTGCGGGTGCTGGCCGAGCGCGGATGGCAGCGGGTGCTGTGCGAGGGCGGTCCGCACCTGTTCGGCCAGCTGGCCGAAGCCGACCTGGTCGACGAACTGTGCCTGAGCACCGTCCCGAAGCTGGTCGGCGGCGCGGGCGGGCGAATCTCGCTGTCGGCGAGCGGTTTCGACACGCCGATGAGCCGCAAGCAGCTGGTGCTCGCCGAGGACGGGACCGTCCTGGCCCGCTGGGCCCGTCGATGAAACCTGGCGCCGAACCTGGCAATGTGTAGCGCATGCGCTGGACTCGGGCCGCGGTGACGGCCGCGACACTGTCGATCATGCTCGCGGGCTGCGGGGCCGGACCGTCGGATCGGCCCGCCGTCGCCGTCGAGCGCCCCGGTGCCGGTGGCGGACAGACCGAGGCGCCGACCACGCCGGAGCCGGCGACGGCCGACGTGCCGCAGACCGAGCTGGCCTGGGCGGACTGCACCGCCACCACCCTCGAATCGCTGGAGCTGGGGCCCGGCCCCGCCGGTCTGGTGCTCGAATGCGCCGATTTCGCCACCCCGATCGACACCGCGGGCACCGTGCTCGGCACCTTCCGCGCGGGCGCGCTGCGCGCCCGGCTGCCACAGACGCCACCCGACGCCGCGCCGCTGGTGCTCACCTCCGGCGCCGACCGCTCCTCGGCCTCGACGCTGGCCGGGCTCGCCGTCGGCCCCGACAGCGCGCTGCTGGCGGCCCAGCCGGTCGTCGCGGTGGACCGGCGCGGGATCGGCGCCTCCCAGCCCATCGACTGTATCCCCGCCCAGCTGCGCTCGGTGCTGCACGATCTGGGCCAGACCGGGGTCGGCGGCGACGATCAGGTCGAGGCCGTCGCCGGATACAGCCAGGACGCCACCATCGCCTGCCGCGACTTCCTGCAGCCCTACGAGGGCACCTTCGACGCGCCGCACGCCGCCGACGATATCGAGCAGCTGCGCAAGCAGTGGCAGGTGGACAAGATCAACCTGATCGGCACCGGCAACGGCGCCAAGGTCGCGCTGAGCTACGCGCGCCGCTACGGCGACCACCTGGCCCGGCTCGTGCTCGACTCCCCCGAACCCGTCGGCGCCGACGCGACCACCATGGCCGAGGCCGCCGTCACCGGCGCCGAGGCCGCGCTCACCGCGTTCGCGCAGCGCTGCCGGGCGGCAGGCTGCGCGCTCGGTGACGATCCGCGCGCCGCGGTCACCGCGCTGATGGGCGAGGCCGCGGCGGGCGAGCTCGGCACGATCACCGCCGCCGACCTGTCGACCGCGCTGATCGGTTTCCTGTCCAGCCCGCGTGGCGATCAGGCGAGCCGGGTGAACACGCTGGCCGACATCCTCGCCGCCGCCGAGCGCGGCGACCGTGGCCCACTGGCGGCGCTGGTGACCCGCGAGACCGCGGCGATCGACTCCGACGGCGAGTTCGTGAACCGGTGCACCGACAGCCGGCTGCCGCCCACCCAGGACAAGGCGCGCGAGCTGGCCGAGACCTGGGCGGGCAAATACCCGGTGTTCGGCCGGGTCGCCGCGCTCGAGCTGATGGTGTGCTCGGCCTGGCCGGTGTCGACCGCGCCGCCGCTGCCCACCGATCTCGACCTGCCGGTACTGGTGTTCGCCGGAGTGGCAGACCCGGTCGTCGGCGGCGCCGGGGGCTCGGTGACAGGCGCGCTCGGCACCGCGGGTGCCCGGCACGCCACCATGACCTGGCAGGGCTGGGGGCACCCGGTCGTCGCGCATTCCGGGTGCGCGCAACAGGCGGTCACCGACTACCTGGCCGACGCCGAACTGCCCGCCGACGGCGGTGCCTGCCCGGCCTGATCCGGGCCGCGGTCCGGCGCGTCGGGCGGGTCCGGCGACACCATCGCAACCCGATCCGGTGTACCGTGCCCGGAGTGTTGTTCCGACAGCTCGAACCCCGTACCGCGCGCACCTCCGCCGAAGTTCTCAAGTTCGCGCTCTGGCCGTTCGCGGTCATGACCGTGCTGAACCGTGTCTTCATCAAGGCGATCAACGGCTTCGTCACCGACGACTACCGGCCGGTGTACAACGCCTCGTTCGAGTTCCTGAACGGCAGGCCGGTGTACACGGCCAACTTCGATTCCGTGGACCCGCACTACCTGTATCCGCCGAGCGGCACGCTGATCATCGCGCCGATCGCGGCGATCGAGTACGAGCTGTCGCGCTGGCTGTTCATCGGGTTGAACGCACTGGCCATCCTGCTGGCCTGGTATCTGCTGCTGCGGCTGTTCAAGCTGGGTGTCGGCTCGATCGCCGCGCCCGCGCTGCTGCTGGCGATGTTCGCCTCGGAGACGGTGACGAACACACTGGTCTTCACCAATGTCAACGGGTGCCTGCTGCTGGCCGAGCTGATCTTCCTGCATCTGCTGCTGCAGCGCCGTGACCTGTGGGCCGGTGCGGCGCTCGGCTTGAGTATCGCGGTGAAACCCACCCTGGCGCCGCTGCTGCTGATCGCGGCGGCGCGCGGGCAGTGGAAGGTGTTCGTCACCGCCATCGGGGTGCCGGTGGCGCTCACCGCGATGGCCTGGCCGTTGATGCAGGACCCGATGGAGTACTTCACCGAGGTCATGCCCTACCTGTCGGAGACCCGCGACTACTTCAACAGCTCGGTCGGCGGCAACGGCCTCTACTACGGGCTGCCGCACTGGCTGATCCTGCTGATCCAGGTGCTGCTGGCGGGGACGGTGGCGGTCTCGCTGTGGCTGCTCTACCGGTACTACCGCCACGACGAGCTGTTCTTCGTCACCACTTCCTCGGGTGTGCTGCTCACCGCGTCGTTCGTGTTGCCCTCGCTGGGCCAGATGTACTACTCGATGATGCTGTTCCCGTTCCTGATGTCGGTGGTGCTGCGCAATTCGGTGCTGCGCAACTGGCCCGCCTGGTTGGCGATCTTCGGGTTCATGACCTACGACAAGTGGCTGTCGGACCGTTGGCAGAGCACCGGAAGGGCGCTCGAGTACCTGCGGGTGACCTTCGGCTGGGGGCTGCTGCTCATTGTCGTGTTCTGTGTGCTCGGCGACCGCTACCTGGCCGCACGCCGCGAAGGCAGGCTGCGGTTCGGGCTCGACCCGGCCTGGATGGCCTCGGCACCCGACTCCCGCGACGGTGCCGACAAGGGTGCGCCCGTCGCCGCGCCGACGCGCGGCACCGACGATCCGGTGACTCCGGACGAGCCCGCAGGCGAGCGCGAACCAGCCCTGAAATAGTGACCGGTCGGTGACGTGGCGCGACGATCGCGGCGCGCACCGGCGACAACCATTAGCGTGGAAGCATGAATTCTCCACGCATCCAGCTGACACCGCAGCAATGGCGGGCCAAGCTGAACCCGCAGGAGTACGCCGTCCTGCGGGAGGCCGCCACCGAGCGCCCGTTCGTCGGTGAGTACACCGACACCAAGACCGCCGGTGTCTACACCTGCCGGGCCTGCGACGCCGAATTGTTCCGCAGCACCGAGAAATTCGATTCGCACTGCGGCTGGCCGTCGTTCTTCGACCCGGCCGATTCCGACGCGGTGATCCTGCGCCCCGACGACTCGCTCGGCATGCGCCGGGTCGAGGTGCTGTGCGCCAACTGCCACAGCCACCTCGGCCACGTCTTCGAGGGCGAGGGCTACCCCACCCCCACCGACCAGCGCTACTGCATCAACTCGATCGCCTTGCGCCTCAACCCCACCGAACCGGCGTAGCTACCACGCGTTCCCCCACGACCCGACCAGTGAGGGTTTCGTCGGGACACGCAGAACCACGATCTCGCCAGCGCTCCACCGAACACCGCAACGTCACCGCCCAACCCGTCCCCGCACGACCCGACCTCGAGGAGGGTCCGCCGACGAAGTCGACGGTCGCGGCCCGTCCCGTCGATCAGGCGCCGTTGCGCAAGCGACGAAGGAGCAAGCAACGGTGCCTGATCGACGGGACCAAGGGGGCCGCGACTCGAGCGCGCCAGCGCTCCAATATCACGGCAGGGCGGTGATGAGTTTGTCGAGCTCGACGCGGGGGCCGGTGAAGAAGGGGATCTCCTCGCGGACGTGCAGGCGGGCTTCGGTGGCGCGCAGGTCGCGCATCAGGTCGACGATGCGGTGCAGTTCGGGTGCCTCGAAGGCCAGGATCCACTCGTAGTCGCCCAGCGCCATCGAGCTCACGGTGTTGGCGCGCACGTCGGGGTAGCCGCGGGCGGCCTTGCCGTGGTCGGCGAGCATCTTGCGCCGTTCCTCGTCGGGCAGCAGGTACCACTCGTAGGAACGCACGAACGGGTAGACGCAGATGTAGTTGCCCGGGTCCTCGCCGGCGAGGAACGCGGGGATGTGGCTCTTGTTGAATTCGGCGGGGCGGTGCAGCGCCACATTGCTCCAGACCGGCGCGCTGGCCCTGCCGAGTTCGGTGGTGCGGCGGAAGTCGGCGTAGGTGGCCTGCAGGTCCTCGACGCGTTCGGCGTGGGTCCACAGCATGAAGTCGGCGTCGGCACGCAGGCCGGCCACGTCGTAGACGCCGCGCAGGACCACGTCCTTGTCGGCGAGACCGTCGAAGAAGGCCTGTGCTTCCTTGATCGCGGCGGCGCGCTCGTCACCGAGGACGCCCGGCTGTACCTGGAACACCGAGAACATCAGGTAGCGGATGGTGGAGTTGAGGGCCTGGTAGTCGAGTCGCGCCATGGACCCATGGTGCCACTGCGCGGTTTTCGGGTGCAGGGCGGCCGGTCAGTCGGTGGCGTGCCATGGCGAGGATTCGTCGCCGCCGAACAGGGAGGTCACGGTCTTCGCCTCACCCGCGCACATTTCGACCGGGCCGAGGTCGGGATCGAGGATGAGGGTGCGGGTCGCCTGTTCACCGGTGCTGGTCACAGCGAGCGATCATGCAGCATGGCTATCGGCAGCGCCCTCCTGACACGCCGGGCCGGATGCCACCCGCCCGAGAAGTGATCTGCGTCACCGCTGTCAGGAATTCGGCGGCTGTCTCGTTCAGCAAGCACGCGAACCAGACAGGAGCGAATCATGAAGCACCGCATCGTCGTCCTCGGAGCCGGGTACGCAGGCGCTTTCGCCGCGGGAACGCTGGCACGCAAGCTGCATCCCGACGATTTCCAGATCACCGTGGTCAACGCCGAACCGGACTTCGTCGAGCGTCTGCGGCTGCATCAGCTCGCCGCCGGACGGCCGCTGCGGCATCGGCCGCTGGCGCGGGTCTTCGCGGGTACCGGGATCGAGCTGCGGGTGGCGCGGGTGCGCGCGCTCGACGTGGAGCGGCGCACTGTCACCGTGGCGGGCCAGGACGGTGTCGACGAACTCGGCTACGACACCCTGCTCTACGCGCTCGGCAGCAGCGCCGACGAGACAGTGCCCGGCGTGGCCGAACACACCTTCCCGGTGGCGGCGCGGGAATCGGCGCTCGGCCTTCGTGCGCGCCTCGACAAGCTGGCCGACGGTGGGAAGGTGCTGGTGGTCGGCGGCAATCTGACCGCCATCGAGACGGTCACCGAGCTCGCCGAGGCCAGACCCGGCCTGCGGGTCGCCCTGGCCACCAGCGGCGAACTCGGCGGCTGGCTCGGCGCGTCGGCCCGCGGTCAGCTGCTGCGGGCGGTCGACCGGTTCGGGATCACGCTGCACGAGCACACCACCGTCGCGCGGGTCGAGCCGGGCGCGGCGATCGCCGCCGACGGAACCGCGCTGCGCGCCGACGCCATCGTGTGGGCGGCCGGGTTCGCGGTGTCGCCGATCGCGGCGGCGAGCGGGCTCGCGGTGGTGCCGGACGGGCGGATCCGGGTGGACCGGCAGATGCGGTCGGTGTCGCATCCCGAGGTGTACGTGGCCGGTGACAGCGTCTTCGTGCTCGGGGAGAACGGGCTGCCGTTGCCGATGTCGTGCGCGTCGGCGGGATTCACCGGCATGCAGGCCACGGCCGCGATCGTCGGGGACCGGACCGGGCGGTCGATCTCCACCACGGCGCTGTCCTATGTCGGCAACCACATCAGCCTGGGCCGCAAGGACGCCATCTTCCAGCTCGTCGACGGTGCCGCGCAGGCGCGGTCGTGGGCGCTGCGTGGCCGGATGGCGGCGCGGATCAAGGCTGCGATTCTCGACCTGTCCGGCTGGAGCGTGAGCCACCCGACCTTCGGCAAGCTCGATCGCCGATACCGTGCGGTCACGGCCCCGGCGCCCGAGATGGCGCTCGGTTAGTCTCGTGCTCATGGACACTGCCGCGGTCGCGCGGTTCGAGGCCAGCCGTCCCCGGCTGGCCTCGCTCGCCTACCGGCTGCTCGGGTCGGCCGCCGATGCCGAGGACACCGTGCAGGACGCGTTCCTGCGGTGGCAGGCGGCCGACCGGAGCTACGTCGAGGTGCCGGAGGCGTGGCTCACCAAGATCGTCACCAATCTGGCGCTGGACCGGCTGCGCTCGGCCGAGGCGCGGCGGGTCCGGGCGGTGGGCACCTGGCTGCCGGAACCACTGCTCGACGGCGACCCGATGCTCGGTCCGGCCGACACCGTCGAGCAGCGCGAGTCGGTGACCCTGGCGGTGCTGACGCTGATGGAACGGCTCACCCCGATCGAACGGGCGGTGTATGTGCTGCGCGAGGCGTTCGCCTACCGCCATGCCGAGATCGCCGAGATCCTCGAGCTCACCGAGTCGGCGAGTCAGCAGCATCTGCACCGGGCAAGGCGACGGCTGGACCGTTCGGGTTCCGGTACCGGCATAGATCGCGCCGCTGCCCATCGCATCGTGCAGGCCTTCGTCGACGCCGCGTCCTCGGGCCGCACCGATCAGCTGGTGGCCCTGCTGACCGACGACGTGACCGCGGTGTCCGACGGTGCCGGACTGTCGGAGCGACTCATCCGGCTCACCAGCCCCGAGCGGGTCGCGCGCGCCTTCCGTGCCGGCTTCAAGCCGACCGCGGCCAAACGTGCCCTTGTCGGCGGCTCGCCATCGATGCACGCCGAACTCGTGAACGGGTGTCCGGCGCTGCTGGCCGTCCTGGACGACCGCGTGATCGGCATGGTGGTGTTCGACATGCGCGACGGACGGATCGCGGGAGTGCACGGCGTCGGCTCCGCGGCCCGTCTCGGCAGGCTCAGCGGGGAGTGGCGGTGCCGGGTGCACGAGGCCCCGCTGATCGCGGCCTGGTAGTGGCGTGGGTCCGTAGCACGGCCCGGCATGGCGGCCAGTCGTCGGAAGCCGAGCGCACGCGGGGTTGATCACCCCTGGCGGGCACTTCGGCACCGGATGTCGGCCAGGTGCCCCGCCGACCGCTCGGCCGGATCACCGGGGAATGGCGGCGTCAGAAGCACCAGGCCCCGCTGGCCTCGCCGCATGCGGAACCGGCGCTCGGTGTGGGTGGCGAGCGAGCTCGAGGTAGGCCTGCCCGCTCGCTCGTCGCCGATACCGCCGGTGGTACGAGCACGCCGGTCGGCATCGAGTTGCACCGTCACTTGACCTGACTCGGCCGAGCTGGCGGCGTCCGTCCCCGTCCGATGTCGACGCCGCACGAACCGATCGCCGCCGTGGAAGTCAGCGATCGAGGATGTGCTCGGCGGCGGCGGTGCCGGATGCGACGCAGGCGGGGACACCGACACCGTGCAGATAGGCACCGGCTACCGCGAGGCCGGCCAGTGGGGCGACGGCCGATTCGATGGTGGCGATGCGGTCGATGTGGCCTGGCGCGTACTGGGGCAGGCCGCCGGGCCAGCGCTGGACCACCGTGTCGATCGGGGTGATGTCGGCGCCGGTCACCGTGGCCAGATCGGCGACGGCGGCGGCGACGAGTTCGGTGTCGGACCAAGCCAGCGGCGCCTCGTCGCCGAAGCGGCCGAAGGAGGCGCGAACCAGAGCGACCTCACGGGCACCGAGATGCGGCCACTTCCGGCTCGACAGGGTGAATGCCTTGGCGCGCAAAGGCTCACCGGTCGCGACCAGAATGCCCGAGTTGTCCGGCAGGTCGGTAGTCGCGGGCAGTGCCATGGCGACCAGCGCCGAGGAGGAGAGCTCGATTCCGGCGGCGGCAGCGGCGGCGACCGGCGCGACGTAGTGCAGCAGGCGGGCGGCGACCGGGGCGGGTGTGGCAACGACGACGGCGTCGACGAGGCCGAGCGGATCGACCACCCATCCGGCCGGCGCCGCTGCCAGCCGGGTCGCCGCCATGGTGGTGACCACCCGTGCGTCCGCGGCCGCGGTGAGCGCGGCGAGCAGGGCACCGTAGCCGTCACGCAGGCCGCCGAAGACCGGTGCGGTACTCGGCGGCGGCAGTGCCTCGCGGACCGCCGCGGTGAGACTCGCGGCGCCGCGGTCGAGGGCGGCGGCCAGAGTGGGCAGCGCGGCGCGCACGCCGATCGAGGCGCTGGTCCCCGCGTAGACACCGCCGAGCAGCGGGTCGACACTGCGCTCGACCACCTGCGGTCCGAAGCGGTCGGCGACGAGGCTGTGCACATCGGTGTCGGCGCCGGGCGTCCACGCGAACGGGCGCTGCGGCTCCGCCGCGACCTTCGCCAGCGTGGCGTCGTCGACGAGTCCGCGCAGGGATTCCGCCTCGGACGGCACCCCCATCAGCGTGCGCCCCGGCAGCGGATGCGCCGCACCCTGCGCCCAGACGAGCGGCCGCTTGCCCGCCGGGCGGACGAGCTGATCGGCGATGCCGAGCTCGGTCATCAACTCGAGCACCTCGGGCCTGCGCCCGACGAACGCCTCGGCACCCAGATCCAGTGGCTCCCCGGCCAATTCGCCGGTGCGCAGCACCCCGCCGACGCGGTCGCGCTGCTCGAGCACCACGATGTCGGCGTCCGCCCCGAGCCCCTGCCGCAGTCGATATGCCGCGACGAGCCCACTGATGCCGCCACCGATGATCGCGATCCGCATACCCCGACGTTAGCCACCACACGAAGGGTCACCATGCCGCACCCTGCCCGATGTCGCCGAGATCACCAAGACCTGATCGGGTGGCCCACGTGGGGCGGGCGGTCAGAGCGAGTGGACCAGCTCCACCAGTGCGGTCAGGACGCCCGGGTCGGTGTCGGGGAGGACGCCGTGGCCGAGGTTGAAGATGTGGCCGGTGGCGCCGAGGGTGATCGCCTCGTCGGCCTCGCGCAGGATGCGGCGGGTCTCGGCCTCGACCGCGTCGAATCCGGCGAACAGGATCGCCGGATCGAGGTTGCCCTGCAGGCCCTTTCCGGCGCCGACCCGGCGCACGGCCTCGGTGAGCGGCACCCGCCAGTCGACGCCGACCACATCGGCACCGGCCTCGCCCATCGCGCCGAGCAGCTCTCCGGTGCCGACACCGAAGTGGATGCGCGGCACCCCGGCGGCGGCCACCTCGGCGAACACCCGTTCCGAATGCGGGTACACGAATTCGCGGTAGTCGGCCAGGGAGAGCGCGCCCGCCCACGAGTCGAACAGCTGCACGGCGTCGACCCCGGCGGTCAGCTGGGCCCGCAGGAACGCGATGGTGATGTCGGTGAGCGCCCCGAGCAGGGCGTGCCAGGTCTTCGGGTCGGCGTGCATCATCGCCTTGGTGCGCTCGTGATGCTTGCTCGGCCCGCCCTCGACCAGGTAGGAGGCCAGGGTGAACGGGGCACCGGCGAAGCCGATGAGCGGGGTGTCCCCGAGTGCGGTGGTGAGCAGCCGGACGCCCTCGGCCACGGCGCCGACCTCCTCCGGTCGCAGTCGCGGCAGGGCGCGCACGTCGGCCTCGGTGCGCACCGGCTCCGCCACGACCGGACCGACACCCGGCACGATATCGAGGTCGATCCCGGCGGCCTTGAGCGGAACGACGATGTCGGAGAACAGGATCGCCGCGTCGACACCGTGCCTGCGGATCGGCTGCATGGTGATCTCACACACCAGCTCCGGGTCGAAACACGATTCGAGCATCCCGATGCCCTTGCGCAGCTCGCGATACTCCGGCAGTGACCGGCCCGCCTGACGCATGAACCAGACCGGGCGCCTGCTCGGCGTCGCGCCGGTGGCGGCGGCCAGGAAAGGGGCATCGGTCAACCGGCGGCGGGTGTATGTGCTCATCGTCGTTCATCCTATGCGGCGCGGTCCGCCACCAGCCATCGCGCACCGCCGGGGTGCGGCGCGAGCGCCACCTCCCCGCGCGGCACTCCTCGCGATCCGCGCCTCGGCGACAGCGCCGGAACGCACCCTGCGCGACACGGTTCGACGGCGCCGCAGCACGGCACCACACCTCCGGCGGACCACCGCGCCGGTGCACATCGTGCATCATCGCGACCGCGAGAATGCGCGCTGCGCAATGCAGCCCGGCGGTGGCACGGCGAGGCGGCGCGCCTCCGACGGCGCCGCGGCGCGACCGTCTACCGTTGCTCCTCGTGACACCGCTCGACATCCGCGACGGCGCCGCACCGACCGGGGGAACGCCCCGTGAGCCTGCTTCTTTCCGGGCGGCGGTCGATGCGATGGGCACCGCAACCGTGCATCCCCGAATAGAGCTGGCGCCTATCCGTCCCCCGCAACGGTTGGCGCCGTTCTCCTACGCGCTCGGAGCGGAGGTCACCCACCCCGACAGCGCCGTGGTGCCGATCGACTCCGAGGGCGACGCCTTCGGCAGGCTGATCCTGCTCCACGACCCGGAGGGCGACGCGGCCTGGCACGGTGTGTTCCGCCTCGTCGCCTACATCCAGGCCGATATCGATGCCGCCCTCGCCGCCGACCCGCTGCTGCCGGAGGTGGCGTGGAGCTGGCTGGTCGACTCGCTGGAGTCGCGGGGCGAACCGTTCACCGCGCTCGGCGGCACGGTCACCGCGACGAGTTCGGTCCGCTACGGTGACATCGCGGGCCCGCCCCGTGCCCATCAGCTGGAGCTACGGGCGTCGTGGACGGCCATGAACACCGAGATGCGCAGGCACGTGGAAGCGTTCTGTGAGGTGCTCGCCTTCGCCGCCGGGTTGCCGCCCGCCGGGATCACCCATTTGCGACCGGAGTCGTATACCCGCACCGACCGCCCCTGATCGCCACGTAGAGTTCACGTTTATGCCCGTCGCCGAGGAACCGACCGCAGCAGAACCCCTGCTCGCCCCTGCCGAGGGGGTGCCGCCCGTATTGTCGACCGCCGACGAGGTCGCCGCGGCCGCCGCGTCGATCGCCGCGGGCACCGGTCCCCTCGCGGTCGACGCCGAGCGCGCGTCCGGTTTCCGCTATTCGGCCAGGGCCTACCTGATCCAGCTGCGCCGCGCGGGCGCCGGCTCGTTCCTGGTGGACCCGATCCCGATCACCGACGCGCTCGGCCCGCTCGCGGCCGCGGTCAACGACCTGGAGTGGGTGCTGCACTCCGCCGACCAGGACCTGCCGGGACTTGCCGAACTGGGTTTGCGCCCGGCCCGGCTGTTCGACACCGAGCTCGGTGGCCGCCTGGCCGGGTACGAGCGGGTCGGACTCGCGGCGATGGTGGAGAATCTGCTCGGCCGGACACTGCGCAAGGGGCACGGCGCCGCCGACTGGTCGACCCGCCCGCTGCCCGACGAATGGCTCAACTACGCCGCCCTCGATGTGGAACTGCTGCTCGAGCTGCGCGACACCGTGGCCGCCGACCTCGCCGAGCAGGGCAAGCTCGACTGGGCCGCCGAGGAGTTCGAGCACATCCGCACCATGGACCCGCCCGCCCCGAAGACCGACCGCTGGCGCCGCACGTCCGGCATCCACACGCTGCGCCGTCCCCGGCAGCTGGCGATCGTGCGGGAACTGTGGACCACCCGTGACGAACTGGCCCGCGCCCGTGATGTCGCCCCCGCCCGCATCCTGCCGGACGCGGCGATCGTCGCCGCGGCGAACGCCGAACCGCGCAGCATCGCCCAGCTGCGCGCCCTGCCGGTCTTCGGCGGACCGCGCCAGCGCCGCTACTCGCGCGACTGGCTGGGCGCGGTGGAACGCGGCCGCACGCTCCCCGACACCGAGCTGCCCCCGCTCACCCTGCCCTTCGACGGACCGCCACCGGCCAACCGCTGGGAGCGCCGTGACCCCGCCGCCGCGGCCCGGCTCACCTCCGCTCGCGCCGCCATGGGTGAACTGTCCACCGAATACGCCATCCCGGTCGAGAACCTGCTCTCCCCCGACCTCGTCCGCCGCCTGTGCTGGGACGGACTGCCCGATTACACCGAGGTCGGTGCCCCCGACGAACTGTCGGCCACCATCGAGGCATTCCTGCGCGCCGGTGGTGCCAGGAACTGGCAACGCGATCTCGCGGTCCCCGCGCTCGCCAAGGCCCTCACCCCCTCCTAGCCCTCGGCCCGCGACGTCGGCGCCGCAATCCGAGGCGAGGTGCGCGGGTTCCCGCGGCCGAAAACCGATCGACGGCGGCATTGTCGCGGCGGTAGTGTCGGCGCGCCGACACCACAGGAGGCACCGCCGTGCTCGACGCCGATGCGATCGCCGACAACCGGGCGAACTGGGACGACCGCGCCGAGGTCCACGTCCGTTCCCGGATGTACGACGTCGACGCCTTCCTCACCGACCCGGCCGAGATCTCCACGGTGGTGCGCAACGATCTTGCGGTGCTGGCACCACACCTGCCCGGCACCGGCATCACCGGTCGCTCGCTGCTGCACCTGCAGTGCCATATCGGAACCGACACCGTGTCGTGGGCGCGGCTCGGCGCGGTGGATGTGCACGGAATCGACCTGTCACCCAACTCGTTACGGCACGCCGCACGCATCGCCGCCGCGGACGGACGCGACATCACCTGGGTGGAGGGTGATGCGCGGTTCGCCTCCTCGGTGGTGCGTCGGCAGTTCGATACCGTCGTCACCAGCGCGGGCACCATCGTCTGGCTGCCGGAGCTGACCGCATGGGCACGGTCGATCCACGACCTGCTCGTGCCCGGCGGCGTCTTCCTGATCCGCGACGACCATCCGATCCTCGGCGCCATGGAGTTCGAGCCATGGCTGCTCACCGACGACTACCTCGCCGGCGGCGGGGTCCGCACCTATTCCGACGCGGGCACCTACACCGAGGACTCCGCCGGCGCGATCGCGCACCCGACCAACCACGAGTGGCGCCACGACCTCGGTGAGGTGGTCGGCGCGCTGCTCGGTGCCGGGCTCGTGGTGGCGGGGCTGGCCGAACTGCCCTTCATGGACTGGCGTGCGTTCCCTGACCTGGTCGCGTGCCCGGAGGGCTGGATGCTGCCGCCGGGTGCGCCACGGATCCCGCTGAACTTCGCCGTCGTCGCCCGCCGCCCGGCCCGCGGCTAGTCGACGGCCGGACCGGCACGCTCAGCGCGACTGCAGCCAGCCGGCGATGCGCCCGGCGATGGCCTCGGCAGTGAGGCCGAGGTCGTCGAGAATCTCGCCGCGCGCGGCGTGGTCGAGGAACTGTTGCGGCACACCGAGATCGCGGGTCGGGACGTCGAGGCCCGCGTCGCGCAGCCGGGCCGAGAGGGTGGAGCCGATGCCGCCGTGCAGACCGCCGTCCTCGACGGTGACCACGAGCCGGTAGTTCTCGGCCAGCTTGACCAGGGTGTCCGACACCGGGATCACCCAGCGCGGGTCGATGACGGTGACCGAGATGCCTTGCGGGGCGAGCAGTTCGGCGACCGCCATCGCCGTGTGCGCGAACGGGCCGACCGCTACGAGCAGGACGTCACCGTGCTGGGACTGCGCCGACCCGTTACCGGGGACAGCGAGGCGGAGCACATCGACTCCGTCGAGTCGCTCGACCGCCGTGATGTCTTCGGCGACACTGCCTTTCGGGAACCGCAGCACGGTCGGACCGTCGGAGACGGCCAGCGCCTCGGCGAGTTCGGAGCGCAGGGTGGCGCCGTCGCGGGGCGCGGCGACCCGGATGCCGGGAACGATGCCGAGCAGCGACAGATCCCACATGCCGTTGTGGCTGGCACCGTCGGGGCCGGTGATGCCTGCGCGATCGAGCACCACGGTGACGGGCTGCTTCAGCAGCGCCACGTCCATCAGCAACTGGTCGAAGGCGCGGTTGAGGAAGGTCGAGTAGATGGCGACCACCGGGTGCATGCCGCCGAGCGCCAGGCCTGCGGCCGAGGCCATCGCGTGCTGTTCGGCGATGCCGACATCGAACATGCGCTCCGGGAACCGCTCGCCGAACGCGGCCAGCCCGGTGGGTCCCGGCATGGCGGCGGTGATGGCGACGATGTCCTCGCGGCGGGCGGCGTGATCGATGAGCTCCTCGGAGAACACCGCCGTCCAGCCCTTGGCCTTCTTGCCGGCCAGCGGACGGCCGGTGAGCGGGTCGATCGGGTCGCAGGCGTGCATCTGGTCGGCGACGTGATTCTCGGCGTGCTCGTAGCCGTTGCCCTTGCGGGTCACCACGTGCACGACCACCGGGCCGCCGAAGTCCTTGGCCCGGCGCATGGCCGCCTCCAGCGCGACCAGGTCGTGGCCGTCGACCGGGCCGACGTACTTCATCCCGAGATCGCCGAAGAGTTCCTGTGGACTCACCGCGTCCTTGATGCCCGCCTTGAGCGCGTGCACCATCGAGTACGCCGAATCACCCACCGCCGGAATGCTTTTGAGGATCCGCTTGCCCGCGTCGAGGGCGTGCTCGTAGGCGGGCTGGGTGCGCAGCGCGGTGAGCCGGTCGGCCAGGCCGCCGATGGTCGGCGCGTAGGAGCGGCCGTTGTCGTTGACCACGACCACCACCGGCCGGTCGGGTGCGCCGGCGATGTTGTTGAGCGCCTCCCAGCACATGCCGCCGGTGAGCGCGCCGTCACCGACCACGGCGACGACGGTGCGGTCCTGCTCGCTGAGCGCGAACGCCTTGGCAAGGCCGTCGGCGTAGGACAGCGCCGCCGAGGCGTGCGAGGACTCCACCCAGTCGTGCTCGCTCTCGGCGCGGCTCGGGTAGCCCGACAGGCCGTCGCGCATACGCAGCGAGTCGAAGCGATCCTTGCGGCCGGTGAGGATCTTGTGCACGTAGGCCTGGTGGCCGGTGTCGAAGATCAGCGGATCGGCCGGGGAATCGAAGATCCGGTGCAGCGCGATGGTCAGCTCCACCACGCCCAGGTTCGGGCCGAGGTGGCCGCCGGTCGCCGCGACTTTACGCACCAGGAACTCGCGGATCTCCGCGGCCAGGTCGCGCAGTTGCGGCACGCTCAGCCGGCGCAGATCTTCGGGTGAATCCACCCGCGACAGCACTCCCACCTGAACTCGCTCCCTCCGGACTACCGTGTGATCCGCCCAGTGTATTTGGCCGCGCGAGTGCCTCCGGCCCGCGGCCCCTTCCCGGCGCCGCGCCACCGTCACCACGCGAGGCGCCGTACCCCCGCTGAACAGGGCGCCAGGTCGCCGCGCCCGCGGTCGGGGGCTGTGAGGACTGTCTCCCCGCGCGTCCAGCCATGGCGTGGTGACCGCGCGCCCTACAGTGACGCTGTGGCCGAACCCGAAGGTGTTGACCCCGGCGTCGTGGCAGGCATGCTCGACGAGGTGTACGCGGCCTTCCGCGACGACGACTCCGGCGCACCCGCCGACTACATCCCCGAACTGGCCGCGGTCGCGCCCGACGCGTTCGGGCTGTGCCTGGCGACCGCCGACGGTCTGGTCTACGAGGTCGGCGACACCGCGACCGGTTTCACCATCCAGTCGATCTCCAAGCCGTTCACCTACGCGCTGGCACTGGCCGACCGCGGGCTCGACGGGGTGGCCGCGCACATCGATGTGGAGCCGTCCGGTGAGCCGTTCAACGAGATCAGCCTCGAACCCGACACCCAGCGGCCGAGCAATCCGATGATCAACTCCGGCGCCATCACCGCGGCCTCGCTCGTCGTGGGCCGCGACGCCGCCGACAAGTTCGAACGGGTCCGCCGCTGCTACTCCCGGTTCGCCGGCCGGGAGCTGCGGATGGACGAGGCGGTGTACCGGTCCGAGGCCAGGACCGGATTCCGCAATCGCGCGATCGGGTACATGCTGCGCTCGGTCGGCATCATCGACGCCGACCCCGACGACGCCGTCGACCGGTACTTCCGCCAGTGCTCGATCGAGGTCACCTGTGCCGACCTGGCGGTGATGGCGGCGACGCTGGCCGACAACGGGGTGAATCCGCGGACCAGGGAGCGGGCGCTGTCGGCGCCGCTGACCGAACGGGTGCTCAGCGTGATGACGACCTGCGGCATGTACAACGCGGCCGGTGACTGGGTGACCACGGTCGGTCTGCCCGCCAAGAGCGGTGTCGGTGGCGGGATCATCGCGGTGCTGCCGGGTCAGCTGGGGATCTCGGTGTACTCGCCTCGGCTCGACACGCACGGCAACAGCGTGCGCGGGGTCGCCGCGTGCCGGGAGCTGTCACGACGGCTGGAACTGCACTTCTGTCACGTGACCCGCTCGGCGCGCACCGCCATCCGCGCCGACTACACCGTCGCGCAGGTGCCGTCGCGGTTGCGCCGCTCCCCCGACGACGCCGCGGTACTCGCCGCGCACGGTGACCGCGCCCGCGTCTACGAACTGCACGGCGACCTGCTCTTCGCCGGCGCCGAACGCGCGGTCCGCGCCATCGAGGGCAAGGCGAGCTCCCTCGACGCGCTGGTGATCGATCTGCGCCGGGTCGGCGAGGTGAGCACGGTGGCCCGCGAGATGCTCGACGCCCTGCAGGCCGAACTGGTCCGCCGCGGCAGCCGGGTGGCGCTGGTCGATCCCGATGCCAAGCTCGGGCACGAGGCGTCGAGCCTGGACCCCGATGATCCGCGCGGGCGGGTATTCATCGATCGCGACACCGCCACCGAGTGGTGCGAGGACATCGTCCTGCACCGGCACCGGCCGCCGGGCACCACCGCCACCGCGATCGGCCTCGCCGAGCATCCCCTGGTGGTCGGGCTCGAACCCACCGACCGGACCAGGCTGTGCGCCGACTTCGAGTCGCGGACCTTCGCCCGCGGCGAGGTGATCGCCGAGCGGGGCGAGGCGCGCTCCGGGCTCTACCTGATCCTCGACGGCCGGGTGCGGGTCACCTTCCCCGGCACCGACGGCCGGGTGCACCGGCTGGTGACGCTGTCGGCCGGGATGTCGTTCGGCGAGATCCCGATGCTGCTCGGGGAACCGTTCGTCAACGAGATCGTCGCCGAGACGCCGGTGCGGGTCGCGGTGATGCGCCCCGCGGTGTTCGACGAGCTCACCCAGGGGCATCCGCGACTGAAACTGGTGCTGCTGCAACGGCTCGCCGCGGGCGCCTACGCGCAGATGGATGCCGCCGTGCGCACCATCTCGGGCAACGCGGGCCACTACTGAGCGGGAACCAGCGCCGCGGGTGCGACGTTGGGCAGCACAGGATCGGCCGAATCGAGGAGGAGTACCACGATGGGCAAGAAGTCCTGGCAGGCGAGCATCACGATGATCGGGCAGGGCGGCGTGCGGGCCGCGCCCGACCTGATCCGGCTCACGCTGTCGGTGGAATCGCGGGCGGCCACCGTCGCCGCCGCGTACGGACGCGCGGGTGAACGGGTCGAGGCAGTGGTGGCCGCCCTGCGGACCGCCGGGGTGCGCGAGGTCGACATGGCGACCAGCGGTTTGAGTGTGCGCACCGAGACCGTCTACACCGACAACGGGCGCAGCGAGATCGCCGGCTATCTCGCGACCACCGGGCTGAGTGTGTCGCTGCGCGAGGACAGCGGGACCGATCCGGCGGTCACCGTAGCGGCCGCGGTCACCGCGGGCGGCGACGACGTACGTCTCGGCGGTCTCGGCCGCGGCATCGCCGATCCGGAGCCCCTGCTCGCCCAGGCCCGCGACGCGGCCTTCGACGACGCGAAGGCCAAGGCCGAGCAGTACGCGGCGCGCGCGGGCGTGTCGCTCGGCACGGTCCTGCAGATCACCGAGGACACCGCCGTGCCGCTGCCCCGCGCCTACGACGTCAGCGCGGAGATGGGTGCCCCGATGCTGATGGCCAAGGCGAGTTCGCCGGTGCCGGTGGTACCCGGTGAGACCGAGATCGGTGCGACGGTGCGGGTCACCTGGGCCCTGGACTGATCACGCCGACGGGCCGACGCGCCGCGGCCGAGCAGGCGCACGATGCGGGTGTCCGGATGCGCACCGCGGCAGGCCGCCCGGCCGCGGCTCCGATCGCGGCCTGGCCGAGCCGGCCTCACCGATCGAGCAGCGCCACGCATTCGACGTGATGGGTGGCCGGGAAGGCGTCGAAGGCCCGCAGGTCGGCCAGGTGGTAGCCCGCGTCCAGATAGAGTCCGAGGTCGCGGGCGAAGGACGCCGGGTCGCAGCCGATGTGCACGATGCGGCGGGGATCGGCGTCGGCGACCGCGCCGATCACCTCCTTGCCCGCGCCCGCCCGCGGCGGGTCGAGGACCACCACATCCGGTGTGCCGGAAGCATTACGGACCCAGCGTTCGACCCGGTCGGTGCGCAGGTCCAGCCAGGGCAGGTCGCCCGTGGCGGCCGTCCCGTCCGCCACTGCCGCGCGGGCGGATTCGACGGCCGCGACCGAGCCGGTCTGCCCGGTCTGCTCGGCCAGCCGCGCGGCGAACACGCCGACACCGCTGTAGAGATCCCAGCCGCAGCCGCCAGGCGCCAGCCCGGACCAGTCCGCCACCAGGTTCGAATAGCATTGCGCCGCACCATGATGCGCCTGCCAGAAGCCGGTGGCCGCCAGCTCCCAGCGACGGCCTGCCACATACTCCACGGCCCGGCCGGTACCCGCCATCACCCACTCCTCGCGGGGCGCGTTGGTGGCCGACTTGCGGGCGGCGGCCCGCTCGCGCACTGCGGCCCGCTCGTCACGGGGGCCAGGTTCGCGACGACGGCTGGGCCGGTGCGAACGGCCGCGACCCGCGCCGCGCGGGGTCGCCGGACGGCCACCGGGGGCGACGGTGTCGGGCACCGCCGCCAGCTCGACGAGATGGCGCACGCCGTCGCCGTCGACCGCGATCACCAGGTCCGAGCCCGGCGTCCACCGCCGGTCGGCGACCCCGGCCAGCGCACCGGCGACCGGCTGCGGGCAACGCAGGTCCGCGAGCACCTCGGTACTGCGATAGCGGTGCACACCCGCGCGGCCCGCCGCGTCGACGACCAGCCGAATCCTGGTGCGCCAGCCGCCGGTACCGCTGTCCTCCCCGATCGGCTCGACGGTGACCTCCCGCTCCACCCCCGCCAGCCTGCGCAGCTGCTCGGCCACCACGGTGGACTTCAGCGCGCGCTGCGCGGCGGGCGTGGCGAAGGAGAAATCGCAGCAGCCGGCGCCACCCGGCCCGGACACCGGGCAGGTCGCCTGCACTCGATCCGCGGACGCCTCGACGATCTCGACGGCGTCGGCCCGGCAGAACGAGCCGCCGCGGTCCTCGGTGACGCGGGCGCGCACCAGCTCACCGGGCAGCCCGTGCCGGACGAACACCACCCGGCCCTCGTGCCTGCCGACACAGAACCCGCCGTGTCCCGGCGGCCCGAGCCTGACCTCGAATTCCTGTCCGTACCAGTCGCTCATCGGCGCCGTCCCGGCTGGTCGAATCCGCGCCGCACCGACCCCGGCGCGTTCACCTCGGCGGCCTGCTTGGCCCGCGCCGAGGAGCTCAGCTGCCACGGCACGCTGGTCACCATCACGCCCGGCTCGAACAGCAGCCTGCCCTTCAACCGCAGCGCCGACTGGTTGTGCAGCACCTGTTCCCACCAGTGCCCGACCACGTACTCGGGGATGAACACGGTGACCACATCGCGCGGGGCGTCCCTGCGCACCCGCTTGACGTAGTCGAGTACCGGCTTGGTGACCTCGCGGTACGGCGATTCGACCACTTTCAGCGGCACATTGATCTCGCTGTTCTCCCATTCGCGCACCAGTTCGCGGGTGTCGGCGTCGTCGACGTTGACCGTCACCGCCTCCAAGGTGTCCGGGCGGGTGGCCCGCGCGTAGGCCAGCGCGCGCCGGGTCGGCAGATGCAGCTTCGACACCAGCACGATCGAATGGGTACGGCTGGGCAGCACACCGTCCCACTCGGATTCGTCGAGTTCGCGCGAGACCGAGTCGTAGTGCTTGCGAATGAGTTTCATCACCGCGAAGATCGCCACCATCGTCAGGATCGCGATCCAGGCACCGGCGAAGAACTTGGTGACGATCACGATCACCAGCACGATGCCGGTCGCGCTGAGGCCGATGGCGTTGATCACCCGCGACCGCTTCATCCGCCCGCGGACCGCCGGATCGGTCTCGGTGCGCAGCAGCCGGGTCCAGTGCCGCAGCATGCCGGTCTGGCTCAGCACGAACGAGACGAACACACCGACGATGTAGAGCTGGATCAGCTTGGTGACCTCGGCACCGAACAGCACGACGAACGCGATCGCGGCGCCGGACAGGAACAGGATGCCGTTGGAGAAGGCGAGCCGGTCACCGCGGGTGTGCAGTTGCCTTGGCAGATACCGGTCCTGGGCCAGCACCGATCCGAGCACCGGGAACCCGTTGAAGGCGGTGTTGGCGGCCAACACCAGGATCAGCGCGGTCACGCCGGTGACGAAGAAGAAGCCGACCGGGAAACCGTGGAAGACGGTCTCGGCGATCTGGGCGATCAGGGTCTTCTGGTGGTAGTCCGCGGGCGCGCCGATCAGGTTCGCCGGGTCGTGGGCGTACACCACGCCGATCTTCTGCGCCAGGATGATGATGCCCATCAGCAAGGTGATGGCGATCATGCCCAGCATCAGCAAGGTGGTCGCGGCATTGCGGGACTTGGGTTTCCGGAAGGCGGGGACGCCGTTGCTGATCGCCTCGACACCGGTCAGCGCCGCACAGCCGGAGGAGAACGCCCTGGCGATGAGGAACACCAGGGCCAGGCCGTACAGGGTCTCGTCCTCGGCCTGGAGACCGAATCCCGCCGAGGCCGCCTGCACGTCGTCGCCGAGCACATAGGTACGGAACAGGCCCCAGCCGAGCATCACCGTCATCCCGAAGACGAAGGCGTAGGTGGGAATCGCGAACGCGGTCCCGGACTCGCGCACCCCACGCAGGTTGACGGCGGTGAGCACCGCGATCGCGGCCACCGCGAACAGCACCTTGTGCGTGTCGACGAACGGGATGGCCGAACCGATGTTGGAGGCGGCCGAGGAAATCGAGACCGCCACCGTGAGCACGTAGTCGACCAGCAACGCACTGCCCACCGTGAGACCGGCGGTCGGGCCGAGGTTCTTCGTGGCCACCTCGTAGTCGCCGCCGCCGGACGGGTAGGCGTGCACGTTCTGCCGGTAGCTGGCGACCACGATCGCCATGACGAACGCGACGGCCAGCCCGACCCACGGCGCGTACAGGTAGGCCGAGAGGCCCGCCGCCGACAGCACCAGGAAGATCTCCTCCGGCGCGTAGGCCACCGAGGACATCGCGTCGGAGGCGAACACCGGCAGGGCGATCCGCTTGGGCAGCAGCGTATGGCCGAGCGAATCACTGCGGAACGGCCTGCCGAGCAGCACCCGCTTCGCTGCCGTCGTCAACTTGGACACCGGGCTCAGCATAGAGCAGCTCATCGATCCGCTCGCGCGCAGTTCACCGCCACCGAGACGGGTGTCGTGATTGTTTGCGCCGGGTCGGCGAGGGGAAAATGGGCGATGGGTACATCCGGCGGGTACGGTCCTTGGCTGGATGCCACGGCCAGGAACGAGGGTGCACGGTGTACGTAGTGATCATGGGGTGCGGACGAGTCGGCTCCTCGCTGGCCCGCGCCCTGGTCCGGGTGGGCCACGAGGTCACGGTGATCGACCGCGATCCCAGTTCGTTCCGCCGATTGGGCGAGGGCTTCACCGGGCAGGAAGTGATCGGGGTCGGCTTCGACCGGGATGTGCTGACCCGCGCCGGCATCGAACGCGCCGACGCCTTCGCCGCGGTGTCCTCCGGCGACAACTCCAACATCATCTCGGCCAGGGTGGCCAGGGAGATGTTCGGCGTCGAGCGGGTGGTGGCCAGGATCTACGACGCCAAGCGCGCCGAGGTGTACGAGCGGCTCGGCATCCCCACCATCGCCACCGTGCCGTGGACCACCGACCGTTTCCTGCGCAGCCTCATCGGTGACAACTCCACCACCACCTGGCGCGACCCCACCGGCGCGGTGGCGGTCACCCAGCTGACACTGCACGAGGACTGGTCCGGGCGCACCGTGCGTGAGCTGGAACGCGAACTCGGGGTGCGGGTGGCGTTCGTGCTGCGCTTCGGCCAGGGGCTGCTGCCCGAATCCAAGACCATCGTGCAGGCCGAGGACGTGGTGTACGTCGCGGCCACCTCGGGCACCGTCGGCGAAGCGGTCGCGCTGGCCGCCAAGCCCCCCGCGAGCGAGGACTGATCGACAATGAAGGTTGCTATCGCCGGAGCGGGCGCCGTCGGGCGCTCCATCGCCAGGGAACTGCTACGCGGCGGGCATCGGGTGATGCTGCTCGAGCGCCAGCTCGACCACATCGACCCCGGCGCCATCCCCGACGCGGTCTGGGTGCACGCCGACGCCTGCGAGCTGTCGCTGCTGGAGAACGCCGAGCTGGAGACCTACGAGGTGGTGATCGCGGCCACCGGCGACGACAAGGCCAACCTGGTGCACAGCCTGCTCGCCAAGACCGAGTTCGGGGTGCGGCGGGTGGTCGCGCGGGTCAACGATCCGCGCAACGAATGGCTCTTCGACGAGTCCTGGGGTGTGGACGTGGCGGTGTCGACACCGCGGCTGCTCGCCTCGCTCGTCGAGGAGGCGGTGTCGGTGGGCGACCTGGTCCGGCTGATGACGCTGCGCCAGGGCCAGGCCAACCTGGTGGAGATCACCCTGCCCAGCGACACCCAGCTGGCCGGCAAACCGGTACGCACGCTGACGATGCCGCGCGACACCGCGCTGGTGACGATCCTGCGCGGCGGGCGGGTCATCGTGCCCCAGCCCGACGACCCGTTCGAGGGCGAGGACGAACTGCTGTTCGTCACCTCCGTGGAGGCCGAGGAAGACCTGCGCCTCACGCTGGCCACCCACGGGATCCGGCCGTAACTCCCCGGCCCGGCCTTGGCCCCGGTGTGCTCAGGCCACCTGCAGTTCCTTGCGCAGCTTGTTGAGCGCGCGGTGCTGCATCACCCGCACCACCCCTGGGCTGGTGCCGATGGCCTCGGCGGTCTGGGCGGCGCTCCACCCGAGCACGATCCGCATGACCAGCACCTCGCGGTGGTTGGGGGCGAGCACCGACATCAGCTCGCGGGTGGCAGTGCGCCGCTCCATCGCCAGCGCCCACTCCTCCGGACCCGCGGCGCCGGATGCGGCATCGGGCAGTTCCGCCATCGGGTAGGCGGTGTGCTTGGCGCGGCGGAACGCGTCGGAGACCTTGTTGGCGGCGATCCCGTAGACGAAGGCCAGGAACGACTTGCCCTGGTCGCGGTAGCGCGGGATGGCGGTGACGGTGGCCATCAGCACTTCCTGGGTGACGTCGTCGGCGGTGACGGTCAGGTGCCCGGTGGCACCCATCCTGGCCGCGCAGTAGCGCCGCACCAGCGGATGCACCAGGCGCACGATCTCGGCGACGGCGGCGCGGTCACCGCGGGCGGCGGGCGCGATCAGGGCGTCGAGTTCGGCCCCGATGCGCTTGCTCTCCGACAGCGCGGCGGCGGTCGTGCCCTTCGATGCGGCGCGGGGGCGATGCTCGGATGCCATCATGGTCGCCGGTTCCTCTCACGATCACTGCGCTCGGTAACTCCTACGCATTGATCGTGCGACGATCACGGTCTCGCGACCAGACACCCCAGGGTGGATACTTCCCCACCTCTCCCGCGTTTCCCGCCTACACCTCGGTGCGCGTGGAAACCGTTCCGGCACCGGCGGACTCGACCTTCGCCGCGGGCAGGTGGCCCGCCCGCCGCACCGCCCAGACGGTGGTCACCAACGCCACTCCCGTCAGCGGCCAGCCCATGGCGATCCTGGCCACCGCCAGCCAGGTGGTGTGGTCGGTGTCGTAGAGCTGGGACTGGACCAGATAGCGGGCACCGAACACCACCACCCAGACCGCGGTCGCGAGGTCGTAGAGCCTGCGGGCACGCCGGTCGGCGCGCCAGGCGGTGCCGTGCCCGTTGAGCGCGCCCCAGATCACCCCGACCAGCGGCCGGCGCAGCAGGATCGACAGCGCGAACACACCGCCGTAGACCAGACTGGTGTAGATCCCGAACAGGAAGAAGCCCTTGGCCTCCCCCATCCGGTAGGCGATGAACGCGCACACGCCGACCCCGAGGAAGCCGGAGATCGCGGGCTGGACCGGGCTGCGCCGGTAGAGCCGCCAGCACAGCACGCCCGCGGCCACCCCGAGTGCGGCCCAGATCGCGGCGGTGAGACCGGCGACGGTGTTCACCGGAACGAATACCAGCACCGGCAGGGTGGAGTAGATCAGGCCGCTGAACCCGCCCATCTGCTCGAGCAGGGTCTGCTCGGAGCGGGCGATCTCACCGTCGACGGCCGGGTCGACCGGGTCTTCGGTCGCCACTGGAAGCACCACGGTGGGTTCGGGGTCCGCAGCGGTGCGGTTCTCGTCGCTGGTTGGCATACGTCAGCTGTTCCCGCGCAATTCGTAGTAGGGGTTGAAGATCACCTTGCGACCGTCGCGATCGCCGACGCGGCCACGCACCATGATGCGCCTGCCCGGTTCGATCCCGGGAATGCGCCTGCGCCCGATCCAGACCAGCGTGATCGCGTCGGTGCCGTCGAAGAACTCGGCCTGCACGGTCGCGCCGGCCGATTTCGGACAGGCCTCGACACTGCGCAGCCTGCCCAGAATGGTCGCCTCCTCGCCGCGGCAACAGTCGACGGCCCGCCGGGCGCCGGAGGCGTCGGCGGTCTCGGCCAGTTCCTCGGCGTCGAGCTGATCGATATCGGCGGTCAGCCGACGACCGAGTCGCCGAAAATATCCCGAGTCCGGACCCGATCCCGACTTGCGTCCGCCCGTGGATGACGACATGACACGCTTCTCCCGCTAGTTGGCCGTACACCGCCACTGTAGATGGGCAAACGTCCGGTCGCTACGCTCGGTCCGTGTTGCGCAACCCACCCCAGGTCACCGTGGTCGCCCTGCCCGGAACCGGTTCCGATGCCGCGTTCGCCGCCCGTGCGTTCGGACCGGCAGCGGCCGCGCACGGGCTGGCGTTCCAGGCCGTGGAACCGGATCCCCAGGCCGTGATCGCGAGCTGTACCGCGGCATTGTCGTCCGCCGCAGCCCGCGGCCCCGTTCTGGTCGCAGGGATATCCCTCGGAGCCGCGATCGCGCTCGACTGGGCAGCCGAGCAGCCGACCGCGGTGGTCGGTGTCATTACCGCATTACCCGCCTGGACGGGTGCCGAAACCGCCGCGTGCCCCGCCGCGCTCAGCGCGTCGGTTACCGCCCGGCAACTGCGCGCCGACGGTCTGGAGGCGGTGCTGGAGCGCATGCGCACGTCGAGTCCGCCGTGGCTGGCCGACGCGCTCACCCAATCCTGGCGCGGCCAGTGGCCGTATCTGCCGCAGGCACTCGACGAGGCCGCAGCCTACGCCTGGCCGACCGCCGACCAGCTCGCGGCCACCACGGTGCCGGTGGCGGTGGTCGGCGCGACCGACGACCCGGTGCACCCGATCGCGGTCGCCGAGGAATGGGCGGCCACCCTGCCGACGGCAGCGCTGCATCGGCTGACCCTGGCCGAACTCGGCGCCGACCCCGCAGTCATCGGCCACGCGGGCTTCGCCGAACTGCGCGGGCTGCTGCCGGATTCGGCGACGATCGACGCCTGACCGGGTGGGCGCGCCGACGCCGACTCCGTTGCCGCTAGTTCAAACCGAGCTGCTGCATGGCCGAGCCGTCCGCACCGCGGCGTGGCTCGTCGGGCAGCTTCGGCGGCACCGCCGACACCGGCGCCGCCTGCGCGGCCGCGGCCTGCGCGGCGATGGCCTGCTGCTGGGCGAGCACCTGCTGCTGGTGCGCGGCCGCGAGCTGTTCGGCCAGTTCCCGCGGCAGCACCACCGGCAACGGGTCGCGCACCGGCAGCGGCTCGCTGCCCCGGCGGACCACCGTGTCGGCCAGCACCGCGCGGGCGGCCGTGATCAGTGGGCTGCGGTCGTCGACCGCACCGGACGGGCCCGCCGCGACCAGCCGGATCATCCAGCGCGGGCCGTCGACACCGATGAAGCGCAGATCGGCCCCCTCGGTGACGGCTTTGATCTCGCGGCCCCACGGCCCCGTCTCCACCGCGACGCTCGCGCCGTCGGCGCGCAGCGAGTCGGCGAGGTCGGCGGCGACCGTGCGCCACTGCCCCGCCGACTTCGGCGCCGCGTAGGCGGCGACGGTGAGCCTGCCGTGCTCGGTCGCCAGATGCACCGCCTGCGGGGTGCCGTCCGGGCTCATCTCCACCTGCAGCTGCCCGCCCGGCGGCAGCGGGATGACCACCGAGCCGAGATCGAGGCGCTGATCGACGACCTCGTCGGAGACCTCGCTGATGTCGTAGGGACCGGCGGCGGCATCGGGCGCGTGGTCGAAGTTGCCGTAGATCCGCTCGTCGGTGGGCGCGTCGTCGAAGTCGAGGTGCGCGAAATCGGGACGGGGGAACTCGTCGGTGTCGTACTCGTCCTCGTCGTACCCGCCGGCGTAGTCCTCGTCGTCGTAGCCGACGGACTCGTCGTAGGCCGCGTCCTCGCGACGCTCGCGCTTCTTCCTGCCGAACAGACCCATCACGCCTCCTCGCCGGTCAGGCTCGCGTGCCCGCCGCTCGACCCGTATCCGCCCGCGCCGCGCGCGGTCTCGTCGAGGTCGTCGACCTCGGCGAAGTCGACCAGTTCCACCCGCTGCACCAGCAGCTGGGCGATACGGTCGCCGCGACGCAGTTCGATCGCGGTGCGCGGATCGTGGTTGATCAGGCACACCTTGATCTCGCCGCGATAGCCCGCGTCCACCGTGCCGGGGGTGTTGACCACCGAGAGCCCGGCCTTGGCGGCCAGCCCGGATCTGGGATGGATCAGCCCGACCGTGCCGACGGGCAACGCGATCGCGATCCCGGTGCCGACCAGCACCCGCTCGCCCGGTTCGATGATCACGTCTTCGGTGGTACAGAGATCGACGCCCGCGTCGCCGTCATGGGCACGCGTCGGCACGGGAATGCCGGGATCGAGCCGCCGCAGCGGAATCGGTGCAAGTGCGTTCACATCGGTCGAGCCTACGCGCTCGAGGCCCCGCCCTTGCGGCCAGCGCCCCGGCTCGGTGGCCTACTCTGGACAGGTGCCCGACCAGCGCCTGCCCACGACCACCGACACCACCGATACCGATCGCCCCGAACCGGCGACACGCAGCGCCTCGCCCTATCGCGAACGGCTGTGGGTGCCGCTGTGGTGGTGGCCGATCGGATTCGCCATCGCGGGCCTGCTCGCCGCGGAGATCCACATGGGCGCGCCCGGCCTGCGGGCCTGGCTGCCCTATGTGCTGCTCGCCCCGGTCCCGGTCTGGATCCTGCTGTGGATGAGCAGGCATCGGCTGGAGGTCACCGTCGCGCCGGACGGTGCCGCGGAACTGCGCGTCGATCGCGCCCACCTGCCGGTGAGCTTCGTCGCGCGGGCCGCGACCGTCGCGCCGACGGCCAAGAGCGCGGCCATGGGCCGACAGCTCGACCCCGCCGCGTATGTGCAGCACCGGGCGTGGATCGGCCCGATGGTGCTGCTGGTGCTCGACGACCCGGACGACCCGACGCCGTACTGGTTGATCAGTACGCGCAGGCCGGACCGGGTCCTGGCCGCGCTCGGGCTCCCGAGCGCGGGCTGACCCGTCTCGCCGCGGTTCAGGCGGCGCAATCCATGCAGATCAGCTGGCCGCCCTTCTCGCTGGCCAGGCGGCTGCGGTGATGCACGAGGAAGCAGCTCGAACAGGTGAATTCGTCGGCCTGCTTCGGGATCACCCGAACGCTGAGTACTTCCTCGGACAGGTCCGCGCCGGGAAGCTCGAACGATTCCGCTGTATCGGATTCGTCGATGTCCACGACGGCGGACTGCGCCTCGTTGCGGCGGGCCTTCAGCTCCTCGAGCGAATCCTCCGACACTTCGTCGGATTCGGTGCGCCGCGGTGCGTCATAGTCGGTTGCCATGTCGTCTTCCCCTCAGTCCTTACTCCGTATATCCCGGATCGGTCCGCCGACCGGGATCCCCGCTGGGATTCGGCCTTCGTTCCGCCCCGCCGGTGGTGCACCTCACACGTACACCGACTCTCCTATCAGCGTCGATCCGGGAGGATCCACTCCGATAGCGTTCGGTTAACGCAGGACATGCCCTGGTTGTTCCCGCGACCTGGCACCGTTTCACCGGTGTTTATTCGATCTGGGCGGCCAGACAATAGCGGACCTACGGACAAATGTCGCAATCAAAACCCGGCCGAGTCGAAACCGACGACGAATCTTCACCTCGCGGGAAACTCGCCGAGACCTCCCGCGCCGACGTGGCGCCGCGGGACTCGTAGAGTGAGCGCGTGGTTTCACTGATCACCGAAGGCAGCGCGACCGATCGCGACGGCAACCCTTTCCCGCGGCGGCGGCCCGAGCTGTGGCTCGTGCTCGTCCTCGTGCTGGCTCTGGTGAGCCTGTTCGTCTGGATCACGGCGTTTCGCACGCACGACGACAGCAATGAGCCGATGGCCTGCAACGCACCGAGCACGCCGACGGCCACCAACGCACCGCAGCCCGCCGCGCTGGGCGCCAGGGTCGGGCCCGACCGCCTCGACGAGGTGGATCCCGCCGCGCTGTCGGAGTCGAAGGTGCGGGTCTTCAACGCCAACGGCAAGAGCGGGCAGGCCGGTGCCATCGCCTCCGCACTCGCCGACTTCGGCTTCGCCGGCGCGCCGGGGACACAGGTGGGTAACGATCCGGTGTATGTCAACAGCGACCTCAACTGCACCGGTCAGATCCGGTTCGGGGTCAACGGCAGGCCCGCGGCCGCCTCGGTCCAGCTGGCCGCGCCGTGCGCCGAGCTGATCGAGGATCAGCGCACCGACGACACCGTCGACCTGGTGCTCGGCCTCGGCTTCGGCGAATCGCTGCGGCCGGGCGCCGACGCCGAAGCGGTTCTGCGCGCGCTGAAGAACCTCGCGCCGGGGGCGAGCTCGTCCTCGATCGATCCCGCGCTGCTCGACGCCGCCCGCACCGTCCAGTGCTGAGCGCCGACTAGCCCGCGCTGCTCAGTCGGGCAGCGCGATGGTGGCGCCGACCCGGCTCAGCAGCGCCGACAGCTGCGCGGCGACGCCGGGGGCGGCGACCACGGTCAGTTCGCCCGCGGCGCCACCGACGGTCACCTCGGGCACCCGCACCACCGCGCCCGCCTCGGCCGCGATCAGCGCGCCCGCCGCCCAGTCCCAGGCATTGAGCCCGTGCTCGTAGTAGGCGTCGAGCTCGCCCGCCGCCACATGGCACAGATCCATGGCGGCCGCGCCGAGCCTGCGGATGTCGCGGATCTCCGGGAGGATCTCGGTGAGCAGCGCCGCCTGTCGCGCGCGCCGCTGCCTGCCGTAGGCGAACCCGGTCCCGACCAGCGCCACGGCGAGGGACTCCTCGCGCGCGCAGCGCAGGCGGGTGCTCGTGCCGTCGGCGCCGACCGCGTGTGCGCCGCCACCGCGCGCGGCACTGTAGGTCGTCGCGGCCGCCACGTCGACGACCGCGCCTGCGACCGGGCTGCCGTCGCGGACCGCGGCCACCGACACCGCGTAGCCCGGCAGGCCGTAGAGGAAGTTGACCGTGCCGTCGATCGGGTCGACCACCCAGGTGATGGCCCCCGGCGCGGTGGCGCCGACATCGCCGCCGCCCTCCTCGCCGAGGATGGCGTCGGCGGGTCTGCGCTCGGCGAGCAGCAGGCGGATGAGCTGTTCGGATTCGGTGTCGACGACGGTGACGGGGTCGGTGACGTGCCCCTTGGTGGTCACCGCGCCCGCGGCGGGACCCTCGGGCGCGAACACCTCGGGGCGGCGGGCGCGCACGTGCGCGGCGGCCGCTTCGGCGAGTTCCACGGCGAGCGAACGCAATTCGTCGTAGTCGGGGGCGACGGCAGGGGCGGCGGTCTCGGAGCTCGTGTGTTCGGGCACCTCTCCATCGCATCACATGCCGGTTCGACGCGCCCGGAAGGTGATACCCGCTACTCTTTGTCAGGCACATCGACCGCACCAGCGAGGGGTTGAACCATGTCTGCTCGAGGGCACGCCTTCGGCATCGATATCGGCGGTAGCGGAGTCAAAGGCGCGCAGGTGGATCTCGCCACCGGCCTGCTGACCCACGACCGGATCAAGATCGCCACACCGCAGCCGTCCACCCCGGACGCGGTCGCGGGCGCGGTCGCCGAACTGGTGGCGAAGGCCGGGTGGGACGGCCCGGTCGGGCTCACCATGCCGTGCGTGGTGCTCGACGGCGAGGCCAGGACCGCGGCCAACATCGACAAGGCCTGGATCGGCACCGACACCCGAGCGCTGTTCTCGGCGGCGCTGGGCGGGCGCGAGGTGACCGTACTCAACGACGCCGACGCGGCGGGCCTCGCCGAGGACACCTACGGCGCCGCCCGCGACCTCGACGGGCTCACCCTGCTGCTCACCTTCGGCACCGGCATCGGCTCGGCACTGCTCTACAACGGCACCCTGGTCCCGAACTCCGAGCTCGGCCACCTGGTGGTCGACGGCGCCGAGGCCGAGCATCTGGCCGCGGCCTCGGTGAAGGATCGCGAGGAGCTGAGCTACCCGCAGTGGGCGCACCGGGTGAGCACGGTGCTGCGTACCCTCGAGGACCTGTTCTGGCCGAAGGTGATCGTGGCAGGCGGCGGCATCAGCCGCGACCACGAGCAGTGGATTCCGTTGCTCACCAACCGGACTCCGGTGATCCCGGCGGTGCTGAAGAACACCGCGGGCATCGTCGGGGCCGCGATGGCGGTCGCCGACGGGATCGCGCCGTAGCCCGGCGCGTTCGGTGGACGCAACGCCTGGGTGGCATCGTGCCATGAGTACCCTGGTTGGATCGTTACAATGGAACACGTCCGGCGGTGAGCCGGTGAAACCTTCCGGCCCGCGGCCGGTCGCGAGAACGCCGGTGGACATCACCGGCTCCCCCGACCGACGCACCGCCGGTGCAACCCGACCGACCGCTCCGCCGGAACACCACTCTGGCGTGACGCCGCACGAGACCGTCACGAAAGGGCGTACGTGGTAGCCACGAATACCCGTCAGACCGCCGACTCGGCCGACGCCGACGCCGACGCCACCACCCCGGCCAAGAAGGCTCCGGCGAAGAAGGCCGCCGCCAAGAAGGCTCCGGCCAAGAAAGCCGCCGCCAAGAAGGCTCCGGCCAAGAAAGCCGCCGCCAAGAAGGCTCCGGCCAAGAAGACCGCCGCCAAGAAGGCGACGTCAGGCGAGGGTGGCGAGGAGCAGCTCGAAGACGAGTCGATCGAGCTCGACGACCTCGGCGACCTCGAGGTCTCCGAGGACGAGCTCACCGAGGGTGACACGCTGGTCGAAGAGGTCGCCGAGGATTCCACCGAAGAGGCCGAGACCGAAGAGCCGTCCGAGAAGGACAAGGCCTCCGGCGATTTCGTCTGGGATGAGGAGGAGTCCGAGGCACTGCGGCAGGCCCGCAAGGACGCCGAGCTCACCGCCTCGGCCGACTCGGTGCGCGCCTACCTCAAGCAGATCGGCAAGGTCGCGCTGCTCAACGCCGAGGAGGAGGTCGAACTCGCCAAGCGGATCGAGGCGGGCCTGTTCGCCGCGGAGAAGATGCGCGAGTTCGCCGAGGCGGGCGAGAAGCTCTCGGTCACCACTCGCCGCGATTTCACCTGGATCGTGCGCGACGGCAACCGGGCCAAGAACCATCTGCTCGAGGCGAACCTGCGCCTGGTGGTCTCGCTGGCCAAGCGCTACACGGGCCGCGGCATGGCGTTCCTCGACCTGATCCAGGAGGGCAACCTCGGCCTGATCCGCGCGGTCGAGAAGTTCGACTACACCAAGGGCTACAAGTTCTCGACCTACGCCACCTGGTGGATCCGGCAGGCGATCACCCGCGCGATGGCCGACCAGGCGCGCACCATCCGCATCCCGGTGCACATGGTGGAGGTCATCAACAAGCTCGGCCGCATCCAGCGCGAGCTGCTCCAGGATCTGGGCCGTGAGCCCACCCCGGAGGAGCTGGCCAAGGAAATGGACATCACCCCGGAGAAGGTCCTCGAGATCCAGCAGTACGCGCGTGAGCCGATCTCGCTGGACCAGACCATCGGCGACGAGGGCGACAGCCAGCTCGGCGACTTCATCGAGGACTCCGAGGCCGTGGTTGCGGTCGACGCGGTGAGCTTCACGCTGCTGCAGGATCAGCTGCAGTCGGTGCTGGAGACGCTGTCCGAGCGCGAGGCGGGCGTGGTCCGGCTGCGGTTCGGCCTGACCGACGGTCAGCCGCGCACGCTCGACGAGATCGGTCAGGTCTACGGCGTCACCAGGGAGCGCATCCGCCAGATCGAGTCGAAGACGATGAGCAAGCTGCGGCATCCGAGCCGTTCGCAGGTGCTGCGCGACTACCTGGACTGATCCGAGCGCATGAGGGCCCGCGCCGTCCCCTCCCGGACGGCGCGGGCCTTTCGCATGTCGCGCACGGGTCGGATTTGATTCCGAATAAAAATTCCAGTCGGTTGGTATTCCCAATAAACCGGACTCGGTAACCGTTTCGTGATCAAGAACACGCCGCCGAACCACGCTGCGAACACTCCGAATTCGGGTTCTACACCGTATCGTCGCTTCCAGTTTTTCGTTCTACCGCCGCCCGGCTGCGGTATTCGGCATTGAGGGTTTCGCGGCGTGCTCGACATCTATCACTTCAGCTACGGCTGGATCACCCCTGTTCTCGCGTATTTCATGTCCGTCACCGGATGCCTGCTCGGCCTGCAGTGCGCCGCCCGCGGCCGCAACGCCACCGAGGGCAGGGTCGGGTGGCTGATCGGCGCCGCGATCGCCATCGGCGGGACCGGGATCTGGGTCATGCACTTCATCGCGATGCTCGGATTCAGCATCCGCGGCACGGAGATCCGCTACGACATTCCGCTGACCCTGTTCAGCGCGATCACCGCGATGGTGGTCGTCGGCATCGGGCTGTTCATGGTGAACAAACCGCAGCCGACGCTGCGTTCGCTGCTGGCCGCAGGCGCGATCACCGGGACCGGGGTCGGCACCATGCACTACACCGGCATGTACGCGATGCGAACGACAGCGACTGTCAGCTACGACGCGGGGCTGGTGGCGCTCTCGATGGTGATCGCGGTGGCCGCCTCGGTCGTGGCGCTGTGGTTCACCTTGCGGGTCAAGGGTTTTCTGGCCACCGTCGGCGCCGCGCTCATCATGGGGGTGGCCGTGTGCGGCATGCACTACACCGGCATGGCCGCCATGCACGCGCACACCGACCACCACGCGGCGCCGCCATCTGGTTCGGCGGCGATGGAGCTGATCGCGCCGCTGATCGGGGTGAGCAGTATCGTCACCATGCTGGTCCTGATCGCCGTGAGCCTCACCGAGATCGAGAACGAGGAGGCGCTGCCCCGGATGTGGCTGACCTCCCGGCACCGGCCCACGCCGCGCACCGCACCGGCACGGCTCCCGCTGCCCGCGCCGCCCGGCCCCGCCCCGGCACAGCACATCGAGTACCGCACCGAGGAACTCGCCTACGACGGTGCCGGGAACTGGCCGCGCCGGATCGTCGACTGAGTCTCAACCCGTCGCCAGACCCGGTCGGCCCCTGGTGAACTCGACCACCGGCTCCACGATCCTGGCCGCGATCGGCCCCAGGATCGCCATCAGCAGGACATAGGCCGAGGCGAGCGCGGCGAGACGCACATCGGCCTTGCCGTAGGCGACGGCGAGTCCGGCGATGACGATGGAGAATTCGCCGCGCGCCACCAGCGCGGCACCGGCCCTTGCCCGCCCCATCCGCCGGATCTCCTGCCTGCTCGCCGCCCACCAGCCGACGGCGATCTTGGTGCAGGTGGTGATCACCGCAAGCAGCACCGCCCAGCCGAACACCGGCGGCACCGCGGCCGGATCGATGGACAGGCCGAAGGCGACGAAGAATATCGCGGCGAACAGATCCCGCAGCGGCGCGAGCAGCTTGGCGGCCTCGTGCGCGGTGGACCCGGAGATCGCGATGCCGAGCAGGAACGCCCCGACCGCCGCCGAGACGTTCAGCGCCGACGCGGCGCCCGCCACCAGCAACGCCGAGCCGAGCAACTGCAACAGGAACACCTCGCGGTCGGCGCTGTCGAGCACGGCCGAGACCACCCGGCCGAAGCGCAGCGCCACCACCAGCACCACCGAGATGGTTGCCAGCGCGATCGCCAGCGACACCAGCCCGCTGAGCAGACTCAGCCCGGCCAGCATCATCGTCAGGATCGGCAGATACACCGCCATGGCCAGGTCCTCCAGCACCAGGATCGACAGCACGACCGGGGTCTCGCGGTTACCGAGACGGCCCAGATCGTCGAGTACCTTGGCGACGATCCCCGAGGACGAGATGTAGGTGACACCGCCGAGCACGACCGCACCGAGCACACCCCAGCCGAGGATCAGCGCGACCGCGGCCCCCGGCAGCGCGTTGGCCACCAGGTCGAGCACACCGGCGGCCCAGGAGCGCCGCAGCCCCGTCATCAGCTCGGGCGCGGTGTATTCGAGCCCGAGCAGCAACAGCAGCAGCACGACACCGATCTCGGCGGCCAGATGACCGAATTCGACGGCCGCTTCCAGCTCGAAGAACCCGCCGCGCCCGAACGCCAGCCCACCCAGCAGATACAGCGGAATCGGTGACATACCGAACCGGCCTGCGATCCGCCCGCAGACCCCGAGCGCGAACAGGATCGCGCCGAGTTCGAGCAGCGCCAGGGCCTGCGCGGTCACGGCCGTCAGCCGTGCGCGAGAATCTTCGCGGCCGCGTCGAGGCCGTCCGGAGTGCCGACGACCACGAGCAGATCACCTTCGGTGAAGGTGAAGTCCGGGCCCGGCGACGGGTGGAGCTGACCGGCGCGCATCACCGCGACGATCGAGGTCTTGGTGCGGGTGCGCATCGCGGTCTCGCCGAGCGTGCGGCCCGCGTACGGGGAATCGTCACCGACGGCGAGCTGGCGGGTGGTGATCCCGGGGAGGTCGCGATGGTCGTCGTTGAGTTTGGCGACCAGTTGCGGTGCGCCGAGCAGGTTGGCCAGCACCGACGCCTCGTCGGTGGACAGCGGCACCTGGGCGGCGATCGCGTCCGGGTCGTCGGATTTGGACACGATCAGGTCGAGATCGCCGTCACGATGGGCGATCACCCCGACCCGGCGGCCGGACCTGACCTCGAAATCCTTGCGCACTCCGATCCCCGGTAGCGCTGTGACGTCGACGTTCACGCCTTCCACAGTAGCCGCGCGAGGCGGTCGAATGTGGCCTACGCCACATCGTGGCGTCGGGGTGGACCGAACTCGCCACCGGGGCCGGGCCGATACGGGACGGCCGCGAGCACCGCGGCCACCGGCAGCGGGGCGTACAGGTGCGGGAACAGCATCGCCGCCGGATCGCCGGGCACGCCCGGCTCCCATTTCACCTCGCCGGTGAACCGGGCCGGGTCGAGCCACAGCACGAGCAGGTCGGTGCGCCCTGCGAACAGGCGGTTGGCGGGCAGGTGGGCCTGAGCAGGCGTGGACAGGTGCACGAAGCCGCTCTCGGCCAGCGACGGCGGCCTGCGTTCCCCGGCTCTGCGAGCCTGCGCCCATTCTTCGGAAGAACACAGGTGAACAAGCGTGTGGGTGTCGGATGTCACGGGTAATCTCCGGGTAGACAACAGGTTCGGACGAGGAGACCCTGCCACACGCGTAACGGGCAACACCGCAGCGAGCGATCATCTCGATGAGTGGCGGGAACGAGGTAGGAGGTGGCACAGACGGCACCGTGGGTGATCGGCGGGTGCTCGAGACGGTGACCAGCGATTGTTCGCTCTCCGCGAAACCGCAGGTCGTGTTATCGAAAACACAAAGATTCACTTCCGGGAACAAAGCCTGAACCCCGATCGTCTGACAAAGTAGTCGTACCACTGCTGGGAAGTAGCGGAGCGAGCCACGTGGAGTGACCACGGGGCCCACACCTAGGCGAACGGCCACGCAGCGCCGGGAGCCGGGACGGAGGAGTCATGCCAGGAACACTGACCAGCACCCCACTGACCGCGGTCGATCGTTGCGATCGTTGCGGGGCGGCTGCCCGAGTGCGTGCCGTTCTTCCCGCGGGTGGCGAGTTGCTCTTCTGCCAGCACCACGCGAATGAACACATGGACCGTTTGCGCGAGCTGGAAGCCGTGATCGACACGGACTCCGCTCCCGCGCTCTGACCACTCCTCGCGTCCGAAACAACAGCATCCGACAACAGAACACCCGACAGCGGGCGACCGGATTCCGGCGCCCGCTGTCGTCGTCCGGCGGATCAGGCGCCCGGATCGGCGAGCAGGCCGTCGACCAGGACGGCGACGCCGTAGGCGAAGGCGCCGTCGGGGTCGGCGGGCGCCTGATAGTGCTCGCCGACGGCGGTACCGACCCGGCCTGCTAGCGGGAACTCCTCGGCAGGCATCACCCTGGTCAGCAGCGGGCCGTGCACCTGCCACCAGTCGGCGTCACTGAGCTGCGCGGCGGCACCCCGCGCCGCGATCGCCAGCCGGGCGTTTCCGGTGGCGAAGTCGGTGAGCACCGCGATGGCTCGGTCCATGGCGAGGTCGGACAGGCCGATGCCGTCGATCGCCGTGAGCTGGCGTTCGTAGCGGCGCATCCGGGCCGGACCGAGGACCTGACGCCACGGAGAGACCTCGAGCAACCACGGATGGGCTAGCAGTTCGTCCCTGATCCTGGTGGCGATCGCGATCAACCGCTCCCGGACCGGCAGGCCGACCGGGATCGGCGGATCACCGGCGGCGACCGCGTCGACCATGAGCACCAGCAGCGCCTCCTTGCTGGGGACGTAGGTGTAGAGGCTCATCGCGCGCAAGCCGAGCTCGGCGGCGACGGCGCGGATGGTCAGCTTCCCGATGCCGTCTCGGTCGGCCAGGGCGATGCCCGCGGCCACCACCGCATCCACGGACAGGCCCGGCTTCGGGCCACGCCCACCCACCTTGGCCGGGAGCGCGTGCCGCCACAGGAGCTCGAGGATCCTGGCGGCCTGCTCGGTGGTCTTGGCATCGCTGTCGGTGGGCACCGGCCGTCCTTCACTGGCAGTCGGGAACAAACTCAGTACAGTGTACGTTATTGATTCGTCCGTGCCGCCCCGCCGAGGAGAACACCCTGCCCGCCACCCAGGCCACCTACCTCCCCGACCGTCACCTGTTCGCCCTGTGGACCTGGACCGGGCACACCCCCGGCCACGCGCCGACCGACATCGGCGATCCCGAACTCCTGCCCCTGGCCCTGCCGGTCGGTGAGCGCGGGTCCATCGAGCTCGCCGAAGTCCCGGCCGCAGTCGTCACCCCCGCCGAGCTGATGACGCTGCCGCCGCACGCGCTCGCCGCGTCCGCGCTGGCCTGGCAGGCCCTGCTCACCTGCGCCGACCCCGACGACACCGTGGACCCGCCGACGGCCGCCGAGACGCTGCCGATCGCGGCGCACGCGGTGCCGGACGCGGTCGGCGAGGCGATCGTCTCCGGCGAGCGGGCGGTGCGTGTGCTGTGCGAGACCGAGGCCGTCGGCGCCGAATTGGCCGAGGTGCTCGACGCCGAGCTCCGGCCGTATCAGGTGCGGGGTGTCGGGTGGCTGCGGGAGACGGTGGCGGCCTACGGCGGCGCGGTGCTGGCCGACGAAATGGGGCTGGGCAAGACCGTACAGACCATCGGGTTCCTGGCCGGACGGGCCGAAGGTCCACAGCTGGTGGTGTGCCCGACCTCGCTGGTGGGCAACTGGGTCAACGAGATCACCCGGTTCGCGCCCGGCCTCACCGTGCTGTCCTGGCGTGGCGGCCAGGTACCCGCCGCGCCGGGGACCGTCGTGGTCACCGGCTATCCGGCGCTGCGCCTGCACGGTGCGGCGCTGACCGAGATCACCTGGGCCGGTGTGATATTCGACGAAGCACAGGCCTTGAAGAATCCGCGCACCCAGGTGTCGAAGGCGGCAAGGGCCCTCACGGCACCGGCGAAAGTGGCGCTCACCGGCACACCGGTGGAGAACCACCTCGACGAACTGTTCGCCCTGCTGCATCTCACCGTGCCGCGAATGTTCGCGCACCGCACCCAGTTCCGGCGCCGGTTCGTGCGCCCGATCGAGGAGGGCTCGACCGCCGCGGCGGCCCGGTTGCGCGCCGCGATCGAACCGGTCGTCCTGGACCGCAAGAAGACCCAGGTGGCCGCCGCGCTGCCGGCCAAGATCCACAGCGATCTGCTCTGCGATCTGACCGCCGAGCAGGAACGGGTCTACGACGCGGTCCTTGCCGACGCGCTCGACGAGGGTTTCGGGACCGGCCTGCAGCGGCAGAGCCGCGTGCTCGCCGCGCTCACCCAGCTCAAACAGGTGTGCAACCACCCCGGCCTGATCTCCGGCGAGCTGAGCGAACTGGCGGGCCGCTCCGGCAAACTCGATCTGTGCACCGATATCGTCGGCACCAATCTCGACACCGGCGACCCCACCCTGGTCTTCACCCAGTACCGCCGCACCGGCGAGCTGCTGGTGCGCCATCTCGCCGAGCAGTTCGGGATCGAGACGCCGTTCTTCCACGGCGGGCTCGACACAACGCGGCGCAGCGAGATCGTCACCACGTTCCAAGCACCCGATGGCCCACCGGTGCTCGTGCTGAGCCTGCGGGCGGCGGGCACCGGACTCACCCTCACCAGAGCCGCCGATGTGATCCATTTCGATCGCTGGTGGAACCCGGCCGTCGAGGCGCAGGCCTCGGACCGCGCGCACCGGATCGGGCAGACCCGCACGGTCACCGTCACCACGCTCACCAGCGCGACCACCGTCGAGGAACACATCGCGGCCATGCACGCCCGAAAGTCGGCGCTGACCGATCTCACCGACACCGCAGGCGTCGCCGCACTGGCCAGGCTCGACGACGACGCCCTGGTCGACATCCTCCGACGTAAGCGGGAGAACTGATGCCCGACAACGAATTCGGCTATACCCCGTGGGGCAGGGACTGGGTACGACTGGCCGAACCGCTGCGCCAGACCCGCCCCGAACCACTGCTCCCCCGCGCTCGCAGCATCGCCCGCAACGACGGAGTGCGCCTCGTGATCGAGGCGCGCACGGTCCGCGCGCACCTGCACCGTGGCGGCCAGGCCTCGGTCGCGCACGTGGAGGTGGCGCCCCTGCCGCACGCGGCGGTGACCACGATCGCGCGGGTGATCGCCGACCCGACCGTGGTCACCGACGAGACGCACCGGGCGCTCCGCGATGCCGGATACTCCCCCGCGCCGACTCTGGCGAGCACCGACTGCTCGTGTTCGGCGCGGACCCAACGGTGTGTCCACCTGCTCGCCGTGCTGTACACGATCGCCCGGCGAGTCGACGAGAACCCAAGGCTCGCACTGGAACTACAGGGCTACTTCGACGCACCCGCCCCAGGCGCCGATGCCACGGAACCACGCTGGATCAGGATCAACACTCTCGACCCCGGCCGCTTCTTCGACCGCGCGCGCTGAGGTGGAGCCGGGTCGGCCTGCGCGGGAACCGCGGAACACGGTCCGCACGCGTCACGCGTTGGTGCCGCCGTCGACGGTGATGATCGCGCCGGTCATCGTGCGGCCCGACGGCCCGGCCAGGAACGCGACCAGCTCGGCCACGTCCTCTGGCGCGCCGAAACGCCCGAGCGCGTTGAACGCACGCTGGGTGGGCGCGTGGTCACCGGCGGCGGGATTCATCTCGGTGTCGGTCGGGCCAGGCTGCACGAGGTTGACGGTGATCCCGCGCGGCCCGAGTTCCCTGGCCAGCGCCTTGGTGTAGCCGTTGAGCGCCGACTTGCTCAAGTTGTACAGCGCGAGTCCGCCGAAGAGCGCGCGGTCGGTCAGATTCGAGCCGATCGAGATGATCCGGCCACCGTCGCCGAGGTGGGCGAGCGCGGCCTGCCCGGCGACGAACGGCGCACGCGCGTGGATGTTGAGCGCACGATCGATCTCGGCGAGCTCGAACTCCGCATAGGGCTTGGCCGGGAAGATACCGGCGTTGTTCACCAGGATGTCCAGGCGCCCCAGTTCGCGCGCTGCCCGGTCGACGGCGGACCCGATCTGGGCGGCGTCGGCGCTGTCGGCCCGGATCGCCAGCGCGCGCCTGCCGAGCGCCGTGATATCGGCGGCCACCGCCGCGGCGGCGGTGTCGTCACGCTGGTAGGTGAAGGCCACATCGGTGCCTGCGGCAGCCAGCCTGCGCGCGATGGCGGCACCGATCCCCCTGCTGCCGCCGGTCACCAGGGCCACGGTCATGTTCGTCATCCGGGGTCACTCCATTTCTGTATTGATTGATACAGAAAGAGCCAAGCGCACCGGCGCCCCACGCGTCAAGAGTTTCGTATCAATCGACACAGAAATAGTGCATGCCACAGCGGCCGGGGTATGTTGAACGACCGGCACGGAAAGGCGGGACATGGCAGAACGCGGGCGCCCACGGGGCTTCGACCGCGACGCGGCCCTGCGCCGCGCCATGGAGGTGTTCTGGGAGCGTGGCTACGACGGCGCGTCGATGAGCGACCTCACCGCCGCGATGGGCATCAATTCACCCAGCCTCTACGCCGCGTTCGGCGACAAGGAAGCCCTGTTCCGTGCCGCTGTCGAGCTCTACGGCCGCACCGAGGGTTCGCACACCGCGCGCGCCCTGCGCGAGGAACCCACCGCCTACGCCGCGATCGCGGCCATGCTGCGCGGCAACGTCGTCACCTACACCGATCCGTGCCTGCCGCACGGCTGCATGGTGGTCCTGGCCGGGGCCACCTACACCCCCCGCACAGCTCCGGTCCGGGAATTCCTCGTCGAGGCACGTCGCCGGACCACCGCGGATATCCGCGCCCGCCTCGACCGCGGCGTCCGCGACGGCGACCTGAAACCTGACACGGATACCGCGGCGCTGGCCGCGCTGTACAGCACCGTGCTCTATGGCCTGTCGATCCAGGCCAGAGATGGTGTCGGATCCGCCGAACTGAGGGCCGCCGTCGACAGCGCGCTCACGGTGCTCGCCGCGGCGCGGACCGGCTGAGAGCCCAGCCGCGCGGCAGGGGCCGCACCGAACGGTGAGCCACCCCGCCGTCGGCGTCCTACCGGCGGCGTAGCAGCGCGATGCGCTCGGTGAGCTGGTCGGCGGTCGCCAGCGCGGTGGGCGGACCGCCGCATTCCCGGCGCAGCTCGCCATGGATCACGCCGTGCGGCTTGCCGGTGCGGTGGTGATGCATGGCGACCAGGCTGTTGAGCTCGCGACGCAGTTCACCCAGCTTGTCGGAGGTGGCGATGCGCTCGGCGACCACCGCGGGCGCTGGGGCGGGCTCGGCGACGCTGCGCTCGGCCAGCTGCTTGGTCTGCCGGTCACGCAGCAGCGCGCGCATCTGATCGGCGTCGAGCAGCCCGGGGATACCCAGGTAGTCGGCCTCCTCGTCGCTGCCGGCGAAGGTCGCGGTGCCGAACGAGGAACCGTCGTAGATCACCTGGTCGAGTTCGGCGTCGGCGGCCAGCGCGACGAAGGACTTCTCCTCCTCGCCCGGCTCGTCCTTGGTCTTGTTCGCCTCGATCAGCAGCTCGTCGTCGAGCGCGTTCTTCTCCCGGTGCGGCTTGCCGATGACGTGGTCGCGCTGCACCTCCAGCTGCGCGGCCAGATCCAGCAGCACCGGCACCGAGGGCAGGAACACACTCGCGGTCTCGCCCGGCCTGCGCGCACGCACGAACCGGCCGATGGCCTGGGCGAAGTACAACGGCGTCGACGCGCTGGTGGCGTACACACCGACCGCGAGGCGGGGCACGTCGACACCCTCGGACACCATGCGCACCGCCACCATCCACGGCTGGGTGCCCTCGGCGAACTCCCCGATCCGGCTCGACGACTGCGGATCGTCGGACAGCACCACGGCCGGGCGCTCGCCCGAGATGTGTTCCAGCAGTTCGGCGTAGTCGCGGGCACGTTCCTGATCGGTGGCGATCACCAGGCCACCCGCGTCGGGAATGCCGGTGGCGCGCAGCTGCCGAAGCCGGGTGTCGGCGGCCCGCAGCACCGCCGAGATCCAGTCGCCCGCCGGGTCGAGCGCGGTGCGCCAGGCGCGGGCGGTCTGCTCGGCGTCGAGCGGTTCGCCGAGGCGAGCGGTGTGCTCCTCGCCCGCGCTGTCGCGCCAGTGCGCGTCACCGGAGTAGGCGAGGAAGACCACCGGGCGCACGACCCCGTCGGCGAGCGCATCGGCGTAGCCGTAGGAGTGGTCGGCGCGCGAGCGCGGGAAGCCCGCCTCGTCGGGCTCGTAGGTGACGAACGGGATCTTGGAATCATCGCTGCGGAACGGGGTTCCGGTGAGGGCGAGGCGGCGGGTGGCGTCGCCGAAGGCCTCCTCGGTGGCCTCGCCCCAGCTCTTGGCGTCGCCGGCGTGGTGGATCTCGTCCAGGATCACCAGGGTGCGGCGGTTCTCGGTGCGCACCCGATGGCGCGTCGGGTGAGCCGCGACCTGGGCGTAGGTCACCACTACGCCGTGGTAGTCGCCGGAGGTGCCACCGGTGGAGTTGGAGAAGCGCGAGTCGAGCTGGATGCCGGAGCGCGCGGCCGAGGCGGCCCACTGATGCTTGAGATGCTCGGTCGGCGCGACGACGGTGACCTGGTCGACAGTCCGGTCGGCCAGCAATTCCGCGGCAACACGCAGAGCGAAGGTCGTCTTGCCCGCGCCGGGGGTGGCGACGGCGAGGAAGTCGCGCGGCTTGGTGGCCAGGTATTTCGTCAGGGCGCGGCGCTGCCAGGCACGCAGGGTTCCCCCCGACACACCCCCGGCGGCGGTCTCGCCCGGTGTACCCGCATCCTTCGCCGCAGCGGCGCCACCCGACCCAGTCACGCAGAAGACCCTAGCCGCCCGGTCCGGCGTGTCGCCAAACCGACGCGGAGTCAGCGACCGGCATCACAACGGTGTCCGAGGTCACCGGCCATTTACCTGTTACCCGCCGACACGACGCCCGCTCCGCACCCACCGACGGGTTTCGTGCGGGATGCTGGACGGGAGATGAGCGAGGACCAGTTCCGGGCAGCCGACGCGGCACACCCACCGCGGGCGCATCAGCCCGGCGGGCGTCCCGCCGCGCCCGCGGCCGCCTCCCGGAGCGCCGGGCAACGTCTCCGCGAACTCCGGCGCCCGCTCCACGCGATATGGCGGCTGATCGCCAGGGTGGCCGTCAAGAGCTGGGACGATTCGATCTTCGCCAAGTCCGCGGCGGCCGCGTTCTGGCAGACGCTGTCGCTGGCACCGCTGCTGCTCGGGCTGCTCGGTAGTCTCGGCTACGTGGGCGGGCTGTTCGGGCCGGACACCGTCGACGTCGTCGAAGCCAAGATCATCGCGTTCAGCCGGGATTTCTTCAGCCCGTCGGTGGTGAACGATCTCATCGCACCGACGGTCGACGACGTGCTCGGGCGCGGCCGCGGCGCCGTGGTGTCGTTCGGATTCGTGCTGTCGCTGTGGGCGGGTTCCTCGGCGATGGCGACCTTCGTCGACGCGATCACCGAGGCCCACCATCAGCAGGACGCGCGGCACCCGGTGTGGCAGCGGATCTTCGCGCTGCTGCTGTACGTGCAGTTCCTGGTGGCGGCGGTGCTGATCCTGCCGGTGATCGCGCTGGGGCCCGCCCTGATCGGTCAGGTACTGCCCGACACCTGGCGCGAACCCGGGCTACGTCTGATCGACACCTTCTACTACCCGATCGTCGGGCTGCTGCTGATCGTCGGGCTCACCACGCTGTACAAGCTGGCGCTGCACAAGTCGCTGCCGTGGCATCGGCTCTTCGGCGGCGCGCTGGTGGCCGGGGTGTTCTTCATGGCCGCCAGCGAGCTGCTGCGCCGGTATCTGTCCTGGATCTCGGCCACCGGCGTCACCTACGGCGCGCTGGCGACGCCGATCGCGTTCCTGCTGTTCACCTATTTCCTCGGCTTCGCGGTGATCCTCGGCGCGCACTTCAACGCGGCGGTGCAGGAGTTCTGGCCCGCCAGGGCGACCAGGATCGAACAGGTGCGGGAGTGGCTGAGCAGTCAGGTCCGCGGGGACGACGAGCGTGCCGAGCCGACCGGCGCCACCGCAGCGGCGCCGGAGGCCGAGCCCGCTCAGTCGCCCTTGCGCAAACCTTCGTAGATCTTTTTGCAGTCCGGGCAGACCGGCGAGCCGGGCTTGGGCGAGCGTGTCACCGGGAAGACCTCGCCGCACAGCGCGACGACCATGGTGCCCATCACGGCACTCTCGGCGATCCGGTCCTTCTTCACGTAGTGGAAGAACTTGGGGACGTCGTCGCCGGTCGTCTCGTCGGTCGTGGTGTCCGGGCGTACCAGAGTGTCTGTACTCACGCCTTCCATGATGCCGCATCCGGTGCCGATGCCGCTGACCAGCCGCGTGTGCATTCGGCAGCGCCGAGTGGGAGACTCGGGGTATGCAGTCCTACGGCGACACCTCCGGCGCCGACGAACCGACACCGGACCCCGAGGTGAGCACGCCCGCCGCACCCACCTCGCGCGGCTACTTCCCCGGTGCCGACACCAAACATCCCGCGCTGATCACCGAGGCCGCGCCCTCGCTCGACGAGCAGCACCGGGCCAGGGTCCGCCGGTACACGATCATCATGGCGTTCCGCATCCCCTGCCTGGTGCTCGCCGCCATCGCCTACAGCATGTTCGAGAATCCGCTGTTGTCGATCCTGATCATCGTCGCCTCGGTGCCGCTGCCGTGGATCGCGGTGCTCATCGCCAACGACCGGCCACCGCGCACCAAGGACGAGCCGAGCCGCTGGGACGGGCGCCGCAACCAGCTCGCCCTCGACTCACGCCCGAACAAGGCCATCGACGGCTGAGGCCGCGGGCCTGCGCACCAGCATCGACATCACCGCCGCGAGCCCGCACAGCCCGCCGGCGAGATACCAGGCCAGGTCATAGGAGCCGTGCAGGTCGCGGATGAATCCGGCGGTGGTGGCCGCGAGCGCGGCGCCCACCTGGTGGGCGGCGAAGACCCAGCCGAACGCGATCGGGCCGTCCGCGCCGAACAGTTCCCGGCACAGCAGCACCGTCGGCGGCACGGTGGCGATCCAGTCCAGGCCGTAGAAGACGATGAACACCCACATGCTCGGCTGCACCTGCGGGGCGAGCAGCGACGGCAGTACCAGCAGCGAGAGCCCGCGCAACGAGTAGTAGCCGAGCAGCAGGTACCTGGGATCGACCCGGTCCGACAGCCAACCCGAGGCGATCGTGCCCGCCACGTCGAAGATCCCGATCAGAGCCAGCAGCCCGGCCGCGGTGGTCGGCGGCATGCCGTGGTCGTGGGCCGCGCTCACGAAATGCGTGCCGACCAGCCCGTTCGTCGAGGCTCCGCAGATCGCGAAACCGCCTGCCAGCAGCCAGAATCCCGGTCTGCGGGCCGCGCGGGCCAGCACCCGCAGTGCCCGGCCCGCGCCGCCGGTGCTCCGTACCCGCATCCCGACCGCCGATCCGGCGGGGGCACCGTAGGCCCACACACCCAGGTCGCTGGGATAGTCACGGACGAACCACCACACCAGTGGCACCACCGCCAGGGCCACAGCGGCAACGATCAGCGCGGGCATCCGCCAGCCGTGCGAATGCGCCAGCGTCGCCACCATCGGCAGGAAGATCAGCTGGCCCGCCGCGCCCGCCGCGGTGAGAACGCCCGTCACCAGCCCACGGCTGCGCACGAACCAGCGGCCGGTGATGGTGGCGACGAACGGCATCGACATCGACCCGACGCCGACCCCGACCAGCAGCCCCCAGGTCGCCACAAGCTGCCAGGCCTGGGTCATGAACACCGTCAGCCCGCTGCCCGCCGCGATCAGCACCAGCGCGGCACACACCACCCTGCGGATGCCGAAGCGATCCATCAGTGCCGCCGCGAACGGCGAGATCAGGCCGTACAGCAGCATGTTCAACGACACGGCCGCCGAGATGGTGGCGTGTGACCAGCCGAACTCCGCGTGCAGCGGGTCGATCAGGACGCTCGGCACCGAGCGGAACGCGGCGGCACCGAGCAGCGCGACGAAGCCGACGCCCGCCACGATCCAGGCCGGGTGCAGTGCGGTCCATCGACTCCGCGCCGCCACACCGACGGCGTCGTCCGATGCGGTGCCGGCGGCCGGGCCGCCGGGCGGCACCGGCGCGGCAGCGCGGGCGGCCGATGTCGTCGGCGGATCGGTGGGATCGTCGCCAGGGGAGGTCAGCTGGTCGCGGAGATCGGTCACCCGGGAATCGTGGCGGATCGGAACGTCGCGAACGAGTGGCCGGAATGTCAGCTTTCGACAATATTCTGCCATCGGTCGGCATCCAGCGCCCGACCTCCGGCCACACTCCCCGCGTCCGGCCTCGGTCCCGGCCCGGCCGCGAGGAGAGTCGCTGGGCGCTCCCGCGTCCGGCGGCCGGGTCCCGCTTCTGCCGCAGGCGTCCGGGCCCGCGCCCAGCCATCACGCACACCAGCCCCCAGCGACCCTCCTCGCGGACGACCACTCGCGGCCTGGCCTTCCTCTCCGCAGCTTGCCTCGACCCCGCGGCCGGGGTCGTGGCCAGGTTCGGGGTCTCGCCACCGTTTTCCGGCGTCCGGCGATCCAGGTGTCCAGCTTTCGCGTCCCGGTGCCACGGGCCGGGTCGGCTCGCGGCCCGGCGGCGTCCGGATACGCTTTCCCTGTAGCGATTTCGACCGGGTGGCCGTGTGGTGTGCTCCGGCATCGGCGTTCGAGGAGGCACTGGTGATTCGGTGGATGTGGGCGTTTCTGGATCGGCCTGCCGAGTCCTTCGACGAGTGCGTGCGCTTCTGGGCCACCGTCACCGGGTCGACGGTGTCGGCACCACGTGGCGAGCGCGGCGAGTTCGTGACACTGCTGCCCGAGCGGGGACAGGCGTGGGTGAAGATGCAGGCGGTGGGTGACGGGGGTGGGATCCACCTGGATCTGGATGTCGACGATGTCGCGGCCGCGGTCTCCGTGGCGACCCGGCTCGGCGCGACCGTCCGCACCGTCGAACCGGACTACACGGTGCTGACATCGCCAGCCGGGCAGACCTTCTGCTGCACGCCGTATCGCCGCGAGGCCCCAGCGCTCACCGCCGTCGTCACCGCGCCGGACGGTACCCGCACCCGCCTCGACCAGATCTGCCTCGATCTGTCCGCCGCCGACCTCACCGTCGACACCGTGTTCTGGCAGGAGCTCACCGATTGGCCGCTGTCGCCGGGCCGCCGTCCGGAGTTCGCCCGGCTACGTGGCGGGGACGGACCACTGCAGTTCCTCCTGCAGCGCCTCGACACCCCGCGCCCGGCAGGCGCCCACGTCGACCTGGCCAGCACCGACATCGCAGCCACCGCGGCCTGGCACGAATCTCTCGGCGCGACCCATGTCGCCGACGGATCGGGGTGGATCGTGCTGCGCGATCCGAGCGGCACCACGTACTGCGTCACCGGCCGCGACCCCGACACCGGCTTGCTCCCCACTCACTGACCGGACCACCTCCGCCGCGGAGCCGCGAACGCACCGCACAGGGAGAGATCCGCCGCCGATTCGGTGACCGGCCGACGTCACCGGAGACCGCGCCACGCGGCACCTTCGCGACGCGGAGCAGCGGGCGGTCGGGGGCCGCGCGTGTTGCTGGCAGAGTGAGCGTGTGACGACCAACCACACTGCCACCGGTTCCCTGCTCACCGCGCTGTGCCCCGATCTGCGCACCGCGCTGGTCCGGGTCGGGTACGACGCCGACACGCTGCTCGACGTGCTCGGGCCCGATGTGCACGCGGCGCTCGGTCGCTCGGAGCCGGTCCCGGTGCGGCGGGCCGCGCGGGCTGCTGGTGAGCTGGGCACGCTCATCCGGCTGCTGCTGCTCGGTGACGCGCTGCCGGAGCGCGCGGTGGCGGCGGCGCTGGCACCGGTGCGGATCGATGCCGCGGTCGCGGCGGGCCTGCTGGTCCGCGCCGGTGACGAGGTGATGGCGGCACTGGACCTGCGACCGCTCGACACCGGCGCCGGCACGCGCTGGATCCTGTCCGACCTCGACGATTCGATGCGCAGGCGCACCCTCACCGAGGACCACGTGCTCGGCGTCGGCCACGCGTCGCTGTCACTGCTGCGGGCCACCCCCACCGAACCGGTCGGCACCGTGCTCGACCTCGGTACCGGCTGCGGTGTGCAAGCCGTGCACGCGGCGAGCTACGCGGGCCGGGTGACCGCCACCGACGTCAACGGGCGAGCCCTGTGGCTGGCCGAGGCGACGGCCGCACTCAACGACCTCGACATCGACCTGCTGGAGGGCTCCTGGTTCGAGCCGGTCGCCGGGCGGCGCTTCGATCAGATCGTGGCCAATCCGCCGTTCGTGGTCGGCCCGGCCCGGATCGAGCACACCTATCGGGACTCCGGGCTCGCACTCGACGGCGCCAGCGAACTGGTCATCGGACAGGCGCCGGATTTGCTCGCCCCCGGCGGCACCGCGGCGATGCTCGCGGCGTGGGCGCATGTCGACGGGCAGGACTGGCGGCAGCGGGTGTCGTCGTGGCTGCCTGCACACGGCGTCGACGCGTGGGTCGTGCAACGCGACGTGGCCGACCCCGGCCTCTATGTCGGCACCTGGCTGCGCGACGCGGGCCTGGATCCGCGCGATCCGGCCGCGCAGAAGCGCGCCGAACAGTGGCTGGCCGCCTTCGAGGCCGCCGATGTCGACGGCATCGGCTTCGGTTTCGTCTACCTGCACGCCATCGATGGCCCCACCGAACTGCTGGCCGAGGACCTCACCCACGGCTTCGACGATCCGCTCGGCGGGGAGGTCGCGTCCTATTTCGCGCGGTCGGCCTGGCTGCGCGCTGTCGCCGCCGACGAGAATCTCGCGCTGACCTCCCGATTCGCGCCGAGTCCCGCCACCGCGCTGGAACGGGTGTACCTGCCCGGCGAGGACGGCTGGACCGAACAGGTGGCCCGGCTGCATCGCGGCGACGGCCCCCGCTGGCAGCACGAGGTCGACGACGCGACGGTGGCCCTGGTCGCGGGAATGCGACCGGACGGTCTTCCGTTATACGAGCTGCTCGAACTGCTGGCTCTCGCCGACGGCGCCGAGCAGGTGACGCCCGAGTTCGCCGCCGAGGCCGTGCGCGTCGTTGCCGGGTTGGTGCGCCACGGACTGGTACGGCCGGTGTAAACGCATCGCTCGAGTGGGCTCGGTTCCGCGGCGGCGCGCTTCTCAGGAACTTCTCAGCCGTAGGGGTGGGAACCTGCAGCTCAGAGCTGTTTATCGCCGACCGGATCGGGAACTTTCTTTAAGTCGGGTCCGTTGATCGGAGTGAGACACCACCGACAGGAGGCAAGTCATGACAAGCCCCGCCACTACTCGTGTGCGCCCCAGCGAGTCCGATATCGACGCCCAGAGCCCCGCCGCCGACCTGGTACGCGTGTACCTGAACGGAATCGGCCGCACGGCACTGCTCACGGCGGCCGACGAGGTCGAACTGGCCAAGCGTATCGAGGCGGGCCTGTATGCCCAGCACCTGCTCGAGACCGGTAAGCGGCTATCGGCCACTCGCAAGCGTGATCTGGCGATCCTGGTCCGCGAGGGGCAGGCCGCCCGCTCGCACCTGCTCGAAGCCAACCTGCGGCTGGTCGTATCGCTGGCCAAGCGCTACACCGGCCGCGGCATGCCGCTGCTCGACCTGATCCAGGAGGGCAATCTCGGACTCATCCGCGCGATGGAGAAGTTCGACTACGCCAAGGGCTTCAAGTTCTCCACCTACGCCACCTGGTGGATCCGGCAGGCCATCACCCGCGGCATGGCCGACCAGAGCCGCACCATCCGGCTGCCCGTGCACCTGGTCGAGCAGGTCAACAAGCTCGCGAGGATCAAGCGGGAACTGCACCAGCAGCTCGGCCGTGAGGCCACCGACGCCGAACTCTCCCTCGAATCCGGTATTCCGGAGGAGAAGATCGCCGACCTGCTCGACCACAGCCGCGACCCGGTGAGCCTGGACATGCCCGTCGGCAACGACGAGGAAGCACCGCTCGGCGATTTCATCGAGGACTCCGAGGCCACCTCCGCCGAGAGCGCGGTGATCGCCGGCCTGCTGCACCACGACGTGCGCAGCGTCCTTGCCACGCTCGACGAGCGCGAGCAGCAGGTGATCCGCCTGCGCTTCGGCCTCGACGACGGCCAGCCGCGAACTCTCGACCAGATCGGCAAGCTGTTCGGCCTGTCCCGCGAGCGGGTCCGCCAGATCGAACGCGAGGTCATGTCCAAACTGCGCAAGGGTGAGCGCGCCGACCGGCTGCGCGCCTACGCCAGCTGACCCTCCCGAAACCCGACGGCCCTTGGCGGGGTCGTCCTCCGAAACGCCGACCGGTGTCCGCGACTCCACCCCTCCGGGGCCGCGAGCCGGTCGGCGTTGTCCGTCGCCGGGGACCGGCCCGCGGATCGGCACCCGGTCAGGCCAGCCGCCGGGGCCCGGTGTCGAAACGGCTCGGTTCCGGCCCGATCCGCACCCTGGCGTAGATGATCTCCGCCGACGACGGCGCGGCGAGCACCGGGTCACAGGACAGTTCCCGCAGTTGCGGGATGTCGTCGAACAGTGCCGAAATGCGCTGCGCCAGCTCGGCGAGCGCGGCCTTGTCCACCGCGGGCCCCGCCGGACCACCGGACAGCAGCGGCGCGGCGCGCGGCGCGTCGATCAGGGCGGCGGCCTCGGCTTCGGTGAGCGGCAGTGCCCGGTAGGCGCGATCCCCGAGCAGGTCGATGATCAGACCGGACAGGCCGAACTCGATCACCGAACCGAACGACGGGTCGTCGGTCACCCGCAGCACACAGCCGACGCCCTTGGTCGCCATCTTCTGCACATGCAGCAGCGGGTCGCCACAGATCGCCACCAGATCGGTGTAGGCCTGCCGGACGGCCTCCGGGCCCCACAGGTCCAGCCGAACTCCGATGAGGTCGGGGCGACGCCGCCACAGCTCGCCGGTCGCCTTGGCGGCGACCGGATAGCCGAGTTCCGCGGCGGCCGCCACCGCCTGCTCGGCATCGCGCACCGCGCGGAATTCCACCACCTCGATGCCGTAGCAGCCGAGCAGCCGAACCGCCTCCTCGTCGGTCAGCCAGCGCCCGCCCGATTCGGCGAGCCAGCCGTCGACCAGCGCCGCGGCGGCCGCGGTATCTATGCCGGGCGGACGAACGACCGGGGACAGCGGCCGGTCCCGCCAGCGCGCGTAGCGCTCGACCCTGGCCAGCGCCCTGGCCGCGCGTTCGGGGTCGGGGTAGGACGGGATCGAACCGCGTGCAGGCGCGCCGCCGGTCGAGCGGACCGCGAGCAGCTCGGGGATGCCCGATTCGGCGACGAAGGTGGTGAGTACCGGCTTGTCCCGATCGGGGGCGGCGGCCGCCGCGGCCCGCAGCGCGTCGGCGAACCCGGCCATCGGCACCGGCACCGGCGGGGCGACGACGACGATCACGGCGTCGACCTCGTCGCTGCGCAGCGCCGCGAGCACCGACTCGCGGTAGTCGGCAGGGGTGGCCTCGGGCCCCAGATCCACCGGCCCGGCTACGCCCGCACTCGCCGAACCCCGCTCGGTCGGGCGCGCGCCCGGCCCGCGATCGACGGCGGTCGCGGGCCGGTACACCCGCAGCCCTTCACCGTTGGCGGCGTCGATGGCCAGCCAATTCAGCGCGGCGCTGTTGCCGACCACCGCGACGCGCGGCCCGCGCGGCAGTGGCTGACAGGCCAGCAGCGCGGCGCAGTCGAACAATTCGGAGATGGAGTCCACCTGGACCACCCCGGCCTGGGTGAACAGGTCGCGCACCACGGTGCGATCCATGTCGGCACCCGCGGCGAGTCTGCCGCTGCTCACCGCCACGATCGGCTTGCCGCGCGCCACCCGCCGCGCCAGCCGGGAGAACTTGCGCGGGTTACCGAAGCTCTCCAGGTACAGCAGGATCACCTCGGTATCGGCGGCGGTATCCCAGTACTGCAGCAGATCGTTGCCGGAGACATCGGCGCGATTGCCCGCCGAGACGAAGGTCGACAGACCGAGGTTGCGGGCGGCGGCCTCACCGAGAATCGCCGCGCCGAGCGGACCGGACTGGCAGAAGAAGCCGATCCGCCCACGGCCGGGCAGGACCGGCGCCAGCGTGGCGTTCAACCCGACCGCCGGATCGGTGTTGGCGATGCCGAGCGCGCTCGGACCGACCACCCGCATGCCGTGTCCGCGCGCCGCGGCCACCAGATCGTGCTCGGCGGCCAGCCCGGCGGGCCCGGTCTCCCCGAAACCGGCCGTCAGCACGACCAGCCCCTTGACGCCCTTGGCCATGCAGTCGTCGAGCACCGATCCGATCGCGGCGGGCGGTACCGCCACCACCGCCAAGTCGACCTCGTCGGGGATCTCGCGCACGGTGGCGTAGGCGCGCACGCCGCGCACCGACCGCCGGTTCGGGTTCACCGGGAAGACGGGCCCGCTGAACCCACCGGCCAGCAGATTCGCCAGTACGGCGCCACCGACTCTGGTGTGCTCCGGCGACGCCCCGATCACCGCGACGGAGCCGGGCGCGAGCAGGTTGCCGACGCTGCGCGCCTCCGAGGCCGCCTCCCGCGAATCCCGCACGGTGCGCAGCGCCTCGGTGGGGTCGATGGCGAATTCGAGATGTACCTCGGCGCCGTCGCGGCTGCGCTGCAGCTGATAGCCGGCCTCGCGGAACACCGTGATCATCGCCTCGTTCTCGGCGAGTACCTCGGCCACGAACGCCACCACCGCGTTCTCGGCCGCCGCACCGGCGAGGTGTTCGAGCAACACCGAGCCGAGCCCGCGGCCCTGATGCTCGTCGGCCACCACGAAGGCGACCTCGGCCGCGCGCGGTCCCGGCCGGGTGAGCAGCTCGTACCTGGCGACGCCGATGATCGCGTCACCGAGCAGCGCGACCAGCCCAACCCGGTCGCGGTGGTCGACGTGCGTGGTGCGATACATGTCCTTGGCCGAGATCTGCGGATACGGGCCGAAGTAGCGCAGATATCGGGTGCGCTCGGACAGCCCCGCGTGGAAGGCCGCCAGTGCCGGCGCGTCGGTGGGCATGATCGGGCGCACCCGGACCACGCCGCCGTCGGCGGCGAGCACGTCGGCGTTCCACTGCTGCGGCGGCACAGGCGGATTTGCCGGGGTGTCGGGGGTGTCCGGCAGCAGCGGCTCAGTCACGGGGATCCTCCGGGTCGAGGCCGAGCAGGGCGAAACTCGCCCGCCGGGTGGCCGTGATGGCGGTGTCGACCGCCCGCTGGGCGCGGATCTGGGCCGCGTCACCGATATCGGGCGTGCCGCCGGGTCCGTCCCACGGCCGGTAGTCGGTGTCGCCACCGTCGCTCATGCTCGCCGGTGGCTGCACGCGTGGTGCGGCGGCGCGCACCTGCTCGATCCAGTCGGCGGGTACCGGGGTCGGCGGGGGCAGCGGCCGGTCGAGCGCCGCGGCGAGCAGGTGGGTCCAGGCCCGTGGCACGACCCGGACCACTCCGTAGCCACCGCCGCCGACCGCCAGCCACCGGCCCTCGGCATACCGGTCGGCGAGATCGCGCATGGCCAGGAACGCCGCCCGCTGCCCGTCGACGGTCAGCTCCAGATCGGCGAGCGGATCCTCCCGATGGGTGTCGACCCCGCACTGGCTGACGACGATCTGCGGCCGGAACGCCGCCACCGCACCAGGCACCACCGCGTGGAAGGCGCGCAGCCACTGAGCATCCCGGGTGCCCGGCAGCAACGGCAGGTTGACCGAGGTGCCCTCCGCCGCGCCGAGCCCGGTCTCGGTCGGCCACCCGGTGTTGGGCCACAGCGTCGCCGGATGCTGGTGCAGCGAGATCGTGAGCACACGCGGATCGGCGTAGAAGGCGCGCTGCACGCCGTCACCGTGGTGGACGTCGACGTCGATGTAGGCGATGCGGTCGAAGCCGTGGTCGAGCAGCCACGAGATCGCGATCGCGGCATCGTTGTACACGCAGAACCCCGCTGCCGAATCCGGCATGGCGTGGTGCATTCCGCCGCCGATGCTCACCGCCCGCCTGGTCCGCCCCGCGGCGATCTCCCCGGCCGCGGCCATGGTGCCGCCGACGATCACCGAGGCCGCCTCGTGCATGCGCGGGAAGACCGGATTGTCGGCGGTGCCCAGGCCGTAGGCGGTGTCCTCCGGCATCGGTGGTCCCTCGCCCGCCCGGCGGACCGCCTCGATGTAGGCGCTGCTGTGCACCCGCAACAGATCGGTCTCGGTGGCCGCGCCGGGAGCGAGTGGCTCGACACCGTCGAGGACTCCCAGACTTTCGGCCAGCGACATGGTGAACTGCAGTCGCGCCGGTTTCATCGGGTGCTCCGGTGTCCAGGTGTAGCCGAGGAATCGCTCGGTCCACACGACGGTGCCCGGCTCGGTACTGCGCGGCGACGTGAGCATGATCGCCACGCTAGCCGGAAGCTGCGAACCCCGTGTGGCGTTGACATGCAGTAGAAATAGGTCCGCTGGTCCGACGGGCGGACCGGCGTTCGCGCGTGGGTAGAATTCATGCCGACGAAGGGGTAACAGGTGAAGGATCTGGTCGACACCACGGAGATGTATCTCCGTACCATCTACGACCTCGAGGAAGAGGGCGTCGTGCCGCTGCGTGCGCGCATCGCCGAGCGGCTCGAGCAGAGTGGTCCGACGGTGAGCCAGACGGTCGCGCGGATGGAACGCGACGGCCTGCTGCTCGTCGCGGGCGACCGCCACCTCGAGCTCACCGACAAGGGCCGCGCCATGGCGGTCGCGGTGATGCGCAAGCACCGGCTCGCCGAGCGATTGCTGGTCGACATCATCGGCCTCGACTGGCAGAACGTGCATGCCGAGGCGTGTCGCTGGGAGCACGTGATGAGCGAGGAGGTCGAGCGGCGCCTGATCGAGGTGCTCAACCATCCGACGACCTCGCCCTACGGCAACCCCATACCCGGCCTCGACGAACTGGGCATCGGTGAGATCTCCGCCGCCGAGGAGACCCTGGTGCGGCTGTCCGACCTGCCCAACGGCGCCCTGCACGCCGTGGTGGTGCGGCGCCTGGCCGAACACATCCAGACCGACCCGGAGGTGATCGGGCGGCTGCGGGAAGCGGGCGTGGTGCCCGATGCGCGCGTCACCGTGGAGACCAAGCCGGGCGCGGTGCTGATCACGGTGCCAGGGCACTCCGGGTACGAATTGTCCGAGGAGATGGCGCACGCCGTCCAGGTGAGGCTGGTCTGAGTCGTGAAACTTCTGGTCACCGGCGGCGCCGGCTACGTGGGCGGCGGCTGCGCCGCCGTTCTGCTCGATCAGGGCCACGAGGTGGTCGTCGTCGACGACCTCTCGACCGGGAACGCCGACGGCGTCCCCGCCGGTGCCCGTTTCGTCGACGGTGACATCGCGTCGGCGGCGCCGGAGCTGCTGCGCGCCGAATCCTTCGACGGCGTCCTGCATTTCGCGGCACAGTCGCTGGTCGGCGAGTCGGTGGAGCAGCCGGAGAAGTACTGGCAGGGCAATGTGGTCAAGACGCTGACCCTGCTGGAGGCGATCCGCGAGACCGCGACGCCACGCCTGGTGTTCTCCTCCACCGCGGCGGTGTACGGCGAGCCCGAGCAGGTGCCGATCACCGAGGACGCGCCCACCCGACCCACCAATCCCTACGGTGCGAGCAAGCTGGCGATCGATCACGCGATCACCTCCTACGCGGTCGCGCACGGTCTGGCCGCGACAAGCCTGCGCTACTTCAATGTGGCGGGTGCCTACGCCGGTCTCGGCGAGAACCGCGTGGTGGAAACGCATTTGATCCCCCTCGTGTTGCAGGTGGCACTCGGCCACCGCAAGGCCATCTCCGTCTACGGCACCGACTGGCCGACGCCGGACGGTACCTGTGTGCGCGACTACATCCACATCCGCGATCTGGCGCAGGCGCATCTGCTCGCGCTGTCGTCGGCGCAGCCCGGCAGCCACCGGATCCTGAATCTCGGTTCGGGCACCGGGTTTTCGGTGCGCGAGGTGATCTCGGCGTGCGAGCGGGTCACCGGGTTGCCGATCGAGGCGATCGACGCGCCGCGCCGCGCCGGAGATCCGGCGGTGCTCATCGCCTCCAGTGATCGCGCGATCGCCGAGCTCGGGTGGCGGCCCGAGCACAACGATCTCGACGAGATCGTCACCGACGCCTGGGATTTCCTGCGTTCGCTCGGCGACAAGGCCCACAGCGCCCGCTGACCGGCGGCGGTCACGGCCCGATCGGGCCGAGGTCGACGCCGAGGTCGGCGGCGACCTGCCGACCGCAGTGCGCCAGAGTGCGCAGTCGTTCCGGGCGCAGACCGCTCTGCAGCGAGGTCTCCAGCAGCACCGCCATCGGATGGTCGGCGTCCGCGTCCACCGCAGCGGCGAGCGCGACGCCGGCGAACGGGCCGTCGCCGCGCAGGTAGGCGCTGAATCCCAGTAGCGCCGCGGCTTCGGCGCGGTCCGATCCCGGGGTGGCGCGCGCGAGTTGCGCCCACAGCTGCTCGGCGGCTTCGGCGTGATCGCCGAGCGCCAGTCCGTACATCGCGTCGCGGATCGGCCGGTCCCGCAGGACCGCGGCGAGCCGGGCGAGTTCGCGGTCGGCGCGCGGTTCGCCGGACTCGGTGCCCGCGATCTGCCACAGCACCCATTCCAGCGCGCGGCGCTGGTAAGCCACGGCCGCGCCGGTCCTCGTCGCGGCGGTGAGCCCGCCGCGATACCGGGCCACCGCGGGCCCGAGCCAGGTCACCACCCTGGCGCAGCGCGCGGTGTCGGGCACGACCAGCGCCGTGAGGTCGCCTCGGGAGGCGCGGATCTGGCGTCCGTCGAGCACGTGCGACAGCGCGACCGGGGAGGACTCCGGGTCGCCGACGAGCCCGCCCGCTCGCTCGAACAGGCTGTGATAGCGCGCGCCCGCCGTGATCGCGGGCACCGACCAGGCCCCGCGCACCGCGATCCCGGCGCCGCCGAACGCCTCGACCAACGCGGCCGCCCGTCCCGCCGCCGCGGCCCGCGACCCGGCACGGTCGTCGACGAGCACCGCGAGCACCGCCTCGGTCTGTTCCCGCAGACAGATCGAGGCCACACACGCGGTGAGCTGCTCGGCGCGCGACGGATCGGTGAGCCCGTCCAGATCGAACCGCACCACCGCCTCGATCGCGCTCGGGCCGGTGCGCGCGGGCTCGTGCAGAATCGCTACCACGAGCGAGCGCTCCGGGACGAAGCCGAGCATGGCGGGCAGCGCGGCGATCAGCGCGCCCGGATCGTCGACCCGCAGCGGCGGTGGCGGCCGACGGCCGGGATAGCCGGGAGCCGCTTCGGCGCAGGTGAGGGCGCGGCGGAAGGGGGTGGGCGAGCCGGCGCGGCGAGTGGTGTTCGTCGAAGGTGTCATGCCTCAACAGTGCTCGCCGCCCCGCTCGGGCACGCCACCGCGACCTGGGCTTTCTCTCGCCCTGTTGACAGTGTCCGGCCTGTGGAGCGGCGCCGGTCGCGGGGCGCAGCGGGGCCCGACCTTGTCACCGCCGCGTGGTATCGGCCGTTCAGCCCCCGCGGACGCCGCGCACCGCGGTCGCGAACATCTCGTCGACGGCGGCCTGGTCGGGGCTGCCCCCGCCGAAGGTCATCGAGGTCACCGTGATCCTGACATCGCCGATCTGGCCGATCGAGGTCTGCATGGTCTGAGTCAGCCCGGCGCCACCGACATCGGGAATCACAGTGCGCCGCAACGATATCGCGTCATCTGCGCCGACCGGAACCGTCGCGTCGACGGCGGTGGTGACCGTCGCGACGGCGCCGGCCCGGCCGACCCGGATCCGTTCGCATCCGGCCAGCCGGTCACGAACCCCGGCGAGCTGTTCGGTGGTGCGCGACAACTCGACGGTCAGGGTCGCGCGCCGCACGTCGTCGCTGCCGACCGCCACCGCGGCGGGCTCGCCGTCGGGATCGGGCTCAGGGGGTGTACACGACACCGGCTGCACGCTCGCACCCGCCCCGACCCCGTCCAGATCCCCCGCCGCCGCGGCCGCCGCCTGCGGCGTGAGCACGACCGCCGGATAGCGGGCGGGGAAGCGCTGCGGGGTGGGCAGCAGATCAGCCAGTGCGCCCGCCACGTGCCGCGCCGCCGTCGCACTCTGGGCGACCGGCGTCCCGCTGATCCGCTCGCCACAGCCGGTCAGCGCCACCGCCGTGCCTGCGAGCACCAGGGCCAGTGCACCGGCCCGCGTCGTTTCGGCCACGTTCACCCCACCCACTGTGCCGCACCGGCGCGGGGCCGGGCCGCAGCGCCACGCCGCCGGGGAATGCCGAGGCAGGCGGAGTGGTTGTCCCACCATGACGAGCCGTCCTCCGGCCGTGTGCGACGAGTCTGCTCGCGTGGGGGACAATGGAAAGGCCTCCCCCGCCCTCGAGCGTCGGTGGACCGCGCAGGAAGGAGTACGCGATGGACGATCAGTCGCACATGTACGAGCTGGAGTTCCCGGCACCGCAGCTGTCGGCCGACGACGGCGCGGGCCCGGTGCTGGTGCACGGGCTCGAGGGTTTCACCGATGCCGGTCACGCCGTGCGCCTGGCGACCACCCACCTGCGCGAGAGCCTGGAATCGGAACTGGTCGCCTCCTTCGACGTGGACGAGTTGCTCGACTATCGTTCGCGCCGTCCGCTGATGACGTTCAAGACCGATCACTTCTCGGAGTACTCCGAGCCCGAGCTGAACCTGTGGGCGCTGCGCGACACCGCGGGCACCCCGTTCCTGCTGCTGGCCGGACTGGAGCCGGATCTGCGCTGGGAGAAGTTCACCACCGCGGTGCGGCTGCTCGCCGAGCAGCTCGGCGTGCGCCGTACGATCGGGCTCTCGGCGATCCCGATGGCCATCCCGCACACCCGCCCGCTCGGGGTCACCGCGCACTCCTCGGACCGTTCACTGATCGGTGACCATCAGCGCTGGCCGGGTGAGTTGCAGGTGCCGGGCAGCGCGTCCTCGCTGCTCGAGTTCCGGATGGCCCAGCACGGGCACGAGTCGCTCGGTTTCTCGGTGCACGTGCCGCACTACCTGGCCCAGACCGACTACCCGGAGGCGGCGCAGACGCTGCTGGAGAACGTAGCCGACAACGCCGGCCTCGAACTGCCGCTGGCCGCGCTCGGCGAGGCGGCGGCGCGGGTGCGCGAGCAGGTGGCCGAGCACATCGCAGGCAACGAGGAGGTGGAGACGGTCGTGACCGCGCTGGAACGCCAGTACGACAGTTTCGTCACCGCCCAGGAACGCCAGTCCAGCCTGCTGGCCGGCGACGGCGAACTGCCCAGCGGCGAGGAGCTCGGTGCCGAGTTCGAGCGTTTCCTGGCCGAACAGGGCGGTTACGACGACACCCCCGGTGACGACCGAACCTGATCCGGCCACCCACTAGGGTGGTCGGAGTGGATCTGACCGACCTGCTGGAAATACCAGGGACCGACGCCGACGCGCTCTACGAGTCGTTCGCGGCGTGGGCCGCCGAGCAGGGTACGTCGCTGTATCCGGCGCAGGACGAGGCGCTGATGGAGCTGGCCTCGGAATCCAACGTCATCCTGGCCACGCCGACCGGGTCCGGCAAGTCGCTGGTCGCGGTGGGCGCGCACCTGTTCGCGATGGCCAACGGGCAGCGCAGCTACTACACCGCGCCGATCAAGGCGCTGGTGAGCGAGAAGTTCTTCGCGCTGTGCGAGGTGTTCGGCGCAGAGAACGTCGGCATGGTCACCGGGGACGCGGCCGTCAACGCCGACGCGCCGATCATCTGCGCCACCGCGGAGATCCTGGCAAACCTGGCGCTGCGCGAAGGTGCCGACGCCGATATCGGCCAGGTGGTGATGGACGAGTTCCATTTCTACGCCGATCCCGATCGCGGCTGGGCCTGGCAGGTGCCGATCCTCGAACTGCCGCGCGCGCAGTTCCTGCTGATGTCGGCCACCCTGGGCGAGGTCGACTTCTTCGCCACCGATCTCGAGCGCCGCACCGGCCGGGCCACCGCGGTGGTCGCGGGCACTGAACGTCCTGTCCCGCTGACGTTCTCGTATGTACGCACACCGATCACCGAGACCATCGAGGAACTGGTCACCACCCATCAGGCGCCGGTCTATGTCGTGCACTTCACCCAGGCCGCGGCGCTGGAGCGGGCGCAGGCGCTGACCAGCGTGAACTTCGCCAGCCGGGCCGAGAAGGACGCGATCGCCGCCGCCATCGGCGAGTTCCGCTTCGCGTCCGGTTTCGGCAAGACCCTCTCGCGGCTGATCCGGCACGGCATCGGCGTGCACCACGCGGGCATGCTGCCCAAATATCGCAGACTGGTGGAGAAGCTCGCCCAGGACGGGCTGCTGAAGGTGGTGTGCGGCACCGACACCCTCGGGGTCGGTATCAATGTGCCGATCCGCACCGTGCTGTTGACCGGGCTCACCAAGTTCGACGGGGTGCGCACCCGCAGGCTCAAGGCGCGCGAGTTCCATCAGATCGCCGGGCGGGCCGGGCGCGCCGGGTTCGACACCATGGGCACGGTGGTCGTGCAGGCCCCCGAGCACGAGGTGGAGAACGCGCGGCTGCTGGCCAAGGCGGGCGACGATCCGAAGAAGCAGCGAAAGGTGCAGCGCCGCAAGCCCCCCGAGGGTTTCGTGTCCTGGAGCGCGGAGACCTTCGACCGGCTCGTCGCCGCGCAGCCCGAGCCGATGGTGTCCCGCTTCAGCGTCACGAACGCCCTGCTGCTCAATGTGATCGCCCGCCCCGGCAACTGTTTCGACGCCATGCGGCATCTGCTCGAGGACAACCACGAGCCACGACCGGCCCAGCGCAGGCACATCCTGCGCGCGATCCGGCTCTATCGCGCTCTGCGCGATGCCGGTGTGGTGCAGCAGCTCACCGAACCGGACAGCACGGGACGGATGGCGCGCCTCACCGTCGACCTGCAACGGGATTTCGCCCTCGACCAACCGCTGTCGCCGTTCGCGCTGGCCGCCTTCGAGCTGCTCGACCGCGAAAGTCCCACCTACACCCTGGATGTGGTGTCGCTGATCGAGGCCACCCTGGAGGACCCGCGCCAGCTGCTGATGGCGCAGCAGCACAAGGCGCGCGGTGCCGCGGTGGCCGAGATGAAAGCCGACGGCATCGACTACGAGGAGCGGATGGAGCTCCTGGAAGAGGTCACCTGGCCCAAGCCGCTGGCCGAGCTGATCGAGCCCGCCTTCGATACCTACCGGGCCGGGCACCCCTGGGTCTCGGAGTTCGCGCCCTCCCCCAAATCGGTGGTCCGCGACATGATCGAGCGGGCGATGACCTTCGCCGAGCTGATCTCGTTCTACGAGCTGGCCCGCTCGGAGGGCGTGGTGCTGCGCTATCTGGCCGACGCCTACCGCGCGCTGCGGCGCACCGTGCCCGATGCCGCGCGCACCGAGGAACTCGACGACCTCACCGAGTGGCTGGGCGAGCTGATCCGCCAGGTCGACTCGAGCCTGCTCGACGAGTGGGAGCAGCTCACCAACCCCGGCGCCGAGACCGACGCCGAGCAGATCGCCTTCGGCGCCGAGGCGGTGCGGCCCATCTCGGCCAATGAACGCGCCTTCAAGGTGCTGGTGCGCAACGCGATGTTCCGCCGGGTCGAGCTGGCGGCCAGGCGGCGCTGGGACGAGCTGGACGAGCTCGGCACCGGCCCGGAGTGGGAACAGGAGCTGGAGCCGTACTTCGCGGAGTACGCCGGGATCGGCACCGGCCCGGACGCGCGCGGCCCGCAGCTGTTCCAGGTGGAGCGGCGGCCCGGGTTCTGGCACGTCCGCCAGGTGCTCGACGACCCGGCGGGCAATCATGGCTGGGCGCTCACGGCCATCGTCGACCTGGCCGAATCCGATGCCGCGGGCGAAGTCGTGTTCGACGAGGTCACCGTCACCGCCGGGTGACTATGACGAATGTTTGACGGATTCGTTATTGGGTAGGAGCCGCTGATAGTCTCTCCCGGCCGCCGACCGAAAGATCGAGAATGCCCGAATCCCCGTACCTTGTCATCTACCCCGAACGGGTACGTGCCAACTACCGAGCCCTCACCGGTGCCGTCGCGGCGGGCCGGGGCACCCGGATCAGGTACGCGGTGAAGGCGGCACCGGTCGACGAGTTGCTCACGCTGCTCGACGCCGAGGGCGCGGAGTTCGACGTGGCGAGTCTCGGCGAGATCGAGCAGGCGCTGCGCCTACGCATCGACGCGGACAAGCTCTGCTATGGCAACCCGATCAAGAAGAGCGCCCACATCGCGCGGGCCTTCGCCCTCGGCGTACGCCGCTACGCCTTCGACACCGAGGACGACCTGCTGCGAATCGCCGAGCACGCGCCCGGCTCCGAGGTCGAGTGCCGGTTCCTGTCCTCGGCGCCACAGTCACGCACCCCGTTCGGCACCAAGTTCGGCTGCGCGCCGGGCGAGGCCCTGCACCTGCTGGTGCGGGCCCGCGATCTGGGTCTGACCGTGGGCGGCCCGTACTTCCACGTCGGCTCCCAGCAGCTGGACCCGGCCGCATGGCGGATCGGTATCCAGCAGGCCGGGGAGATCGTCTCGGCGTTGGCGGACAAGGACATTCACGTCGCCACGGTCAACGTGGGCGGCGGGCTGCCGATCTCCTACGCCGACGCCGCCCCCGGCCTCGACGCGTTCGCGGCCGCGATAACCCAGGCCGCGGCCGAGTTCCTGCCCGGGTCCACCGGCCTGGTGGTCGAGCCGGGCCGCGCGCTGGTGGGTAACGCGGGCACCATTCACGCCGAGGTCGTCGGCGTGCGCATCGCGCCGGACGGCCGGCGCTGGGTGTATCTCGACATCGGCCGCTACAACGGCATGGCCGAGACCGAGAACGAGTACATCGCCTACCGATTCGTCACCGATCGCGATGGCGATCCGGTCGGCGAGGCGGTGGTCGCGGGTCCGACCTGCGACGGCGACGATGTACTGTATCAACGCACGAAGGTCCTTCTGCCGACCACGTTGCGAGCCGGTGATCAGATCCAGATTCTCGACACCGGCGCCTATACCGCGAGCTATTCGTCGGTGTCCTTCAATGGTTTTCCGCCCTTGACCGTTCATGTCTCGGGCGCTGAGCGAGAGTGAGTTTGCCCATGACGGCGGAATTCACCGGCTGGCATGTGCTGGCCGAGTTCGGTGGTGTCGACACAGACCTGTGTGACGATCTCGAACGACTCGAATCGGCGTTGCGTGAGTCGCTGATCGCGGCGGGCGTCACCATCTGCGATGTCGTTCACAAGAAGTTCGAACCGCAGGGGGTGACCGTCCTCGCGCTGTTGTCGGAGTCCCACGCCTCGATTCACACCTATCCGGAGTCCGGCGACATCTTCGTCGACGTGTTCACCTGCGGCAGCATCGGTGCGGGCGCGACGAAGGCGGTCGAGTTGTTGCGGGACAAGCTGTCTCCGACGACAGTGCGGACCGAGGTCGTACAGCGCGGCCACGGCGCCGAGAAGATCTACGAGCCGGTGGGCAACGGCCTGACCCGGATCTGGGATCTGCACGAGGTGATCGTCGACACCAACACCCCGTTCCAGCACATGGTGATCGCGCGGACCGATCAGGGCATCTCCCTGTTCTCCGACGACGACCGCCAGTCCACCGAGTTCTCCCAGCTCACCTACCACGAGGCCATGATGGTCCCGGCGTTCGTGCTGGCCGAGAAGCTCGACCGGGTACTCGTCATCGGGTCCGGGGAGGGCGTGGCCTCGCAGATGTCGGTGGCCGCGGGCGCCAGCCACGTCGACCATGTGGACATCGACCAGCGCGAGGTCGAGCTGTGCGCCGAGCACCTGCCCTACGGCTACACCAGCGCCGAGCTGGCCGCCGCCGTCTCCGGCGATGGCCCGGTCCACGTGCACTACGCCGACGGCTGGGATTTCCTGGCCGAGGCGCAGCAGGCGGGCACCCGCTACGACGTGATCGTCATCGATCTGCCCGACGAGCGGGTCGAGGACGCCCAGCACAACCGGCTCTACGAGTCGGAGTTCCTGTCCCGCTGCAAGGCGCTGCTCGCTCCAGGTGGCGTGCTGTCGGCCCAGGCGGGCTGCGCGACCATGTGGCGCAACGAGACCCTCAAGCGGTCGTGGAGCCGGTTCAACGAGCAGTTCGCCACCGTGGTCCCCTACGGCAGCGACGAGCACGAGTGGACCTTCCTGTTCGGCCTGAACGAGCAGATCGACGACCCGGTGCGCGGCATGGCCGACCGGCTGGCGCTGCTGCCCTACCGCGCCGAGACCATCGATGCCCGCGCGCTCGAGCGCGGCGCGATCGAGCCCTACGCCCTGCGCGGCTGAACTCGGCCCCGGTCCGAACCCAGCGCCGGTGATCCGGATTTCCGGATCACCGGCGCTGTCGTCGCGGCGATTCCGGTGCCTCGGCACCCCGAGTATCGGCATGATGCGAAGGGCGTAGAGAGAATCGAGTCGCCCATGACGCAGACACCACTGTCCGCCGACGGCCTGATGCCGGTCAGCAGACCGTCCGACGAACGGCCCAGGCTGGACGCGCTGTCCGCGGCGGGACTCGGCGCGTTCGGCGCCCTGTTCGCCGCAGCGCCCCCACCGACGCCCGCCGACTTCGCCCGCCTCGACGGCGATGTGACGATGCGGTCGTTCCCCGGGTCGGCGCAGCGGGTGCTCGCGCCGTTGATGGCGCGGCCCTCGTACTTCTGGATCGCGAAGTCGCTGCGCCACGTAGGCGGCGGTATCGCGGTGGGACACAATGTCTTCCGGCTACTCGGCGGCATGCGCGCGCTGAATTTCGTTGCGGCGGTGGGCCCATCGGTGCTCGACGGACGAGCGGCGGTGCTGTTCGACTACGACGATCCACGGGTGGGTTCGCGCAGGCCTGCCCGGCACGTCTACGACGAGCTGCGCGAGATCGAACCGGATCTGTGGCTCGGGCCGAGCTGGTTCACGACCGCGACGAGGCGAATCCCGATGGGCTGGTTCGCCCTCGACGCGACGGTCCCGTTCGACGGACCAGGCTGAACCACGGTGTGCCGGACCCGGTTTCCCGTGCCCGGCACACCGGATCACTCAGCCACGCGCGGCGCGATAGTCGGCGACGTTCATGCCGCCGACACCCCAATCCGTGAGCGGCACTTCGTCGATCACCACGTAGGTGCTCTCCGGCGCCTTGCCGAGCACGTCGAACAGCAGATCGGTGACCCCCTTGATCAGCTGGGTCTTCTGTTCGGGGGTGACCCCTTCGTCGGTGACCTTGATATTGACATACGGCATGATGGTTTCCTTTCTACGCCGCTCTCCCTGAGATGAACCCGCCGTCGACGGGCAGAATGTGGCCGGTCACGAAGCCGGCCTCGGCCAGGTACAGCACAGCCGCGGTGGTGTCGGCGACCTCGCCGATCCGGCCGAGCAGGGCCGCGCCCGCGGCGGCGCGCTCGTCGCCTGCACCGAACAGTGGCGTGCGGATGATGCCCGCCGCCACCGCGTTCACCCGGATCCCGGCCGGGGCCAGCTCGGCGGCCAGGCTGGTGGTGAGCGCGTGCACGCCGCCCTTGCTGATCAGCGCCGCCGAGGCGGGCAGGCCGGTCATCGCATGGTCGATGAGCACGGTGCCGATATTGACGACCGCGCCGCCGGACCCCTGGGCGAGCAGCTGCCGCACGACGGCCTGCGTGGTGAAGTAGGTGCCCTTGAGGTTGCCCGCCAGATAGCGGTCGAGTTCGGCCTCGGTGACCTCGACGAAGGGCGTCGCACCGAACTCGCCCGCGCTGTTGACCAGCACGTCGACGCGGCCGAAGCGGTCGAGGGCGGTCCGCACGTAGGCGGCGCCGGTGGCGGGGTCACCGATGTCGCCGGGCACGGTGGCGACCCGGTCGGGGGCGGCCAGCTCGGCAGCGACTTCGGCGAGCTTGGCCGTGTCGCGCCCGCCGAGCACGACCGCGTCACCGCGGGCGACGAAGGCGCGCGCGACGTCACGCCCGATTCCACTGGACGCACCGGTGACAACGACCGTTCGCGTTGATGCCATGTCAGATCCTCTCATAGGTATACGACCGGTCGTCTCAAACTGAGCGACCGAAGTGCCGGCACGGACAGCGCCGGCCGGGTCAGACAGCGACCGAGGCGCGGTCGGGGCGGAAGTAGTCGTCGAGCAAACGCCGCAGGCACTTGTCCAGCGGCGCGACAGTGCGGTCGAGTTTCATCCTGATCACCGCGCCCTCCCAGGACTCGAGCAGCAGATCGGCCAGGTCGGCAGCGTCGATATCGGCGCGAACGGCCCCCTCGGCCTGCGCGGTGCGCAACGCGGCGGCCACCCCGTCGCGCCAGGTCGCCCACGCGTCCGACAACGCGCCACGCAACACCTCACTGCCCTCGAGTTCGCCACCGAGGTTCGCGATCAGGCACCCTCCGGTGTACTCGGCGGCCACGAAATCGTCGGTCAGCCGGGCGAAGAAGCGGCGCAACCCGGTGAGCGCGTCGGGGGCACCAACGAACGCTTCGGCCAGGTTGCGCTGCACGCACAGCGAGTGATGCTCGATCACCGCCTGCGCGAAGCTCTCCTTGCTGTCGAAGTAGTTGTAGAACGACCCCTTGGGCACGCCGACCTTGTCGAGCACCTGCTTGATGCCGGTCCCGTGGTAGCCGTTGAACAACAGCCCCGCCGCGCCCTCCTCGATGAGCAGCGCGCGGGTGTCGTCGCTTCGCCGTGGTCGTGCCATGCGACGACTATACGACCGGTCGTCTTGGAATGGCAACCCCTCAACGGTCAGTCGTCGACTCCGCGGGCCGCCAGTGCCTCCCCCATCGCGTCCGCGGTCCGCAACGCCCGCACCAGAACCGGCGTGACCAGCGCTGCGGCCGACCACTCCATCCCGCGCGCGCGACGTGCCTCGGCCACCTCGTGCACGATCTGGGCCAGCAGCGGCACACAGCGAATGGCCAGGGCGAGCAGCAGCCCCACCCGTTCGGGGTTCACCCCGGCACGGCGCAGCGGGCCGAGCCCGCGCAGCAGGGCATCGAGCAGATCGGTGACCCTGGTCGTCACGGTCACCAGCGCCGCCAGCGCCACCGACACCAGCAGCACGCCGCACACCACCAGCGCGCGTACCGGCGAGGTGGTGAGCAGCTGGAACACACCGATGAGCGCGGTCATCCAGAGCACCGGGCGCACCTGCGCCACCGCCACCCGCCACGGGATCCGCGCCACGGCGAACAGGCAGGCGACCACGAGCACCGCGCAGCCGATCCCGATCGGCCCGCGCACCGACACGGTCATGGCGACGATCGCGCCGACCAGCAACACCAGCTTCATCCCCGCGGGCATCCGGTGCAGCGGCGAATCGCCCGGCAGGTACAGACCGATCATTCGACCAGTCGCCGGTAGGCGCCGACCGCCTCGGCGGGCGTGCCGTCGAAGGCCACACAGCCGTCGTCGAGCACCACCACCCGGTCGAAGCCGTCGAGCAGGGCCAGCTGATGGGTCACCACGATCACCTGCTGGTCCAGCGAGTTCAGCGCCTCGCTCACCCGGCGGGCGTTGCGCAGATCGAGCAGGGTGGTCGGCTCGTCGGCGACGATCACCTCCGGCTGCCTGATCAGCGCCGACCCGATGGCGAGAAGCTGCTTCTGCCCGCCCGAGAGCAGGTGCGCCGGATGGTCGGCGTGCGCGGCCAGTCCGAACCGGTCGAGCATCCCGGCCACCCGGCCCGCGATCGCGGCCTTGTCCAGGCCGCTGCGCCGCAGCGAGAACGCCAGATCCTCGGCGACGGTCGGCATCACGATCTGGGTGTCGGGGTCGGTGAAGACGAAGCCGACCTTACGGCGTACCTGCGCGCCCTTGCGGGCGGCGTCGAGCCCGTCGACGGTGACGGTGCCGGTGTCGGGCTTCAGCAGCCCGTTGAGCATGCGCGCCATGGTGGACTTGCCCGACCCGTTGGCGCCGATGAGCCCGACCCGGCGCTCGGTGATCCGTAGGTCGATATCGCGCAGCACCACGCGTTCGCCGAAGCGGTGCCCGACCGCGTCGAACCGGAATTCACTCATCGCGCCGCGCGCTCAGCCACGGATCAGACCGGGATAGGCGCGGTGCACACTCTTGGCCACGGCGGTGGCGATGACGACCTTGGCCAGGTCACCGGGGACGAAGGCGAAGTTCGACGACACCGCGGCCCACAGGCCGAGATCGGTGCGCACCAGCAGTCCCGCGATACCGAACAGGTAGATGACCACGATCCCACCGAGCGCGTTGACCAGCAGGCCGGCTACGAACGGATACCTGGGCAGGAGGGCCGCGGTGAGCCAGCCGATCACCACCGTTGCCGGGAGCCAGCCGATCAGATAGCCCGCGGTCGGCGAAGCGAGCGCGGTCAGGCCGGTGCGTCCGCCCGACAGCAGCGGCAGACCGATCATGGTGAGCGCGATGAACACCGCGACGGCCGCGGTGCCCTTGCGCGCGCCGAGGATCGCACCGGTCAGGATCACACCGAGCGTCTGCAGCGTGATGGGCACCCCGCTGAACCCGACAGTGATCGCCCCCGGCAGTCCCAGCGCGGCGATCAGCGCGGCGAACACCGCGATCTGCGCCAGGTCGCGCGCGGCGAATCCGGCCGCGCGGCTCGGAGACTTCTCGACTTGGGGCACGGCAGACATCCTCCACACTGACTTGAACGACGTTCAAGATAGCAGGTGGCGAGCTCCCGGAGATCGACTAGGATTCATAGGTTGGGAGCTATTGTTCGGCGGCGGCCGCAGCACGGCGCGCCCGCCAACCTCCGTGGCCGGGGAAGGGCCGTCATGTCGATAGCGCTACAACGTTTTTCGAACTTGATCGCCGCAATCTACGGTGCGGGCAGCGACCCGGATCGCTGGAACGGAGTGATCCGGGAGATCACCGACACCTTCGGCGCGGTCCACGGTTTCCTCGTGGTCACCGATCCCACCACCCACCGCTTGGCGGTCACCACCGCGGGCGCCGCGGCCCTGCCGACGCCACTGGATCCCGTCGCCGACCGGGTGCACCAGCTCCCCACCGGCACCGCCGTCACCAGCGACGACCTCCTGGGCGAGCACGCCGACGGCCTGGCCAACAGCTTCCTGGCCCGGCTCAGCGACGACCGGCCCGCGTCGTGGATCTGCCTGACCATGCCCGATCACGCCGCAATCACCGGCCACCCGGCGGGGCTTGCGCTGCTGCGCGCCCTCGTCCCCCACTTGCGCGGCGCCCTGCGTACCCAGTCACGCCTGGTGGAGTTGTCGCGGGAGCGCGCGTTCGCCCTGGCGACGCTGGAGAAGGCGCACTACGGAATCCTCATCGTCACCGCCGACGCGGCGCTGGTGTTCGCCAATTCCATGGCCGAACGGATCACCGCGCGCGGCGACGGACTCGCGGTCGACCCTTCGGGCCGCCTACGCGCCAGAGGCTCGGCCGCGCACACCCGGCTGCGCCGCTTGATCGACCTCGCCGCGGCCGATGCCGACGGCGGCGGCAATGTCGCGATCGCGCGCCCGTCCGGAGCGCGGCCACTGATCGTGCGGGTCTCGCCGCTGGACGGCCTGTCCGGCGACGGCCCGTGGCATCGGGCGGTCCTGCTGCTCCTGGTCGACCCCGAGCACGACCCGGAGCCACAACCGGAAGCACTACACGACCTGTACGGACTCACCGAGGCCGAAACGCTCGTCGCGCTGGGAGTACTTCGCGGCGACGGGTTACCGGCGGTCGCCGATCAGCTCTCGGTGTCGGTATTCACGGCCCGCACCCATCTGCAACATATTTTCGCTAAAACGAAAACGCACCGGCAGGCCGAATTGGTGCGATTGTTGTTGACCACCGCCGTTTCCGCACCGTGACCTATCGAATCAGATCGGACCGAATCCGGTTCCGATTCCGCCACGCGCATTCACGTCGTCGAGAATTCTACTGAAATTGATGCCGACATGCGGGCCGAGGCACGGCACCGCGAGGTAGCCGGTGACGACCGCGACCAGGGTCGAGCCGACCACGACCGGCCCGCCGGAATCTCCGGTGAGCACGCAGATCTGGGTCATCGTCCAGGTGGCACCACCGAAGACGTCGCCGTAGACCAGGCCGCAGGTCTGCCCGGTCGTCCGCCCCTCCTTGCAGGCGATGGCCGGGAACTGCGCGGGCAGCCCGACGCCGGTGATCGAGGTCGCGCCGACCCGGTTCACCGGATGGACCAGACCCGCGTCGAAACCGATGACGGCATAGTCGAGCTCGCTGTTCACGAACGCGACCGTGCCGAGGGTGCCGGCCCCCTGATCGGCCTCGGCGGCCACGCCCGCGCCGGCCACGGCGCAGTGTCCCGCGGTGAAGCCGACGAGCTGACCTGCGCCGTCGTAGCCGATGGTGGTGAGTGTGCAGGTCGAGCCGTCGTCGAAGACGATGCCCGATCCACCACCGAGCGGTACGGGCGCCGCGGCACCGGCGGTGCCGGCGGTGGTCCAGATCAGCAGCAGGGCCGCGACGGCGATCCAGCCGCGCGACCACGCCTTCGAGGCACCCTCGCACACGAGTGCGGGAGTGCCTCGATTACTCCTTGTCGTTGTCATCTCACCCGCTCAGACGACGCACAGCGGGTAGAGAATGGGCAGGGTCACCAGCAGCGGAACACAGGTCAGCAGAGCACCGGGGATCGTGATGAACGGTGACAACACCGCCGGCTCTACCTGAACGGGCACCGGTGCGACGGGGACGGGGACGGGGTCCGCCGCGGGTGCTGCGCCGGCTACGCCGGCACCGAGAGCGATCAACGGTGCACAGGCGAGCACCGCGATGGTAGAACGAATCTTGTACATGGCCATTCCTAACAACAGACTGACTTTCGAGGTGCCGGTCCCATGACGAGATCGTCACCGTATTCACGAAAGCACCAGGGCACAGGAATGGCGTCATGCGAACAGATGAAATCTAGAACGGGCGCTTCGAGCGGATGATCGCGGCGAGATACTCGTATTCCTCGGCCCGCCCCGAAGAAGCCCGGTAGGCGAGCCCGACCGTGCGGCCCGGCGCAGGTTCGGCGAAGCGCGCGGTGTCGAGAGTGCCGCGCGCGGTCTCGCTGGCCACCGCCATCTCCGGCACCAGGGTGACCCCGAGCCCGCCTGCCACACAGTGCACGACGGTGGTCAGCGAGGCGGCGCGGGTATCGCCGACCGCGCCGGGATGCACCTCGGCGGTGCGGCACATCTCCAGGGTCTGATCGCGCAGGCAGTGCCCCTCGTCCAGCAGCAGCAACGGTAGGTCGGCCAGGGCGGACGCGGCCAGGTCGGCCCGTCCGGCCAGCTCGTGCCCGCGCGGGGTGACCAGCACGAATTCCTCGGGGTAGAGCGGGATCTCGACCAGGCCCGGGGTCTCGGCGGGCAGGGCGAGCATGGCGATGTCGAGGACACCGGTTCGCAATCCGTCCAGCAGCCGCGAGGTCTGGTCCTCGACGATCTGCGGCACCAGACCGGGCAGCTTGCGGCGTAGCTCGGGTAGCAGCTCGGGTAGCACGTAGGGCGCGATCGTGGGAATGATGCCGAGGCGCAGCACCCCGCCGAGGCCGTCGCCGGTCGCCGAGGCCACGAAGCGGTCGGCCGCCTCGAGGGTCGCCTTGGCCTGCGGCAGCAGCCGCATCCCGGCGGCGGTGACGAGCACGCGCCGGGTGCTGCGCTCGATCAGCTGCAGCCCGAGGCCGTTCTCCAGTGATGCCAGTGCCTGCGATAGCGTGGGTTGGCTCACAGTCAAACGCGCTGCGGCGGTGCCGAAATGCCGGTATTCGGCGACGGCGACGAACGCACGCAGCTGCGACAGGGTTGGCTGATAAGTATGATCAGTCACGCCTATCAGTGTACGACGAGCGATCGGCTTTACCTTTAAGTACGCTTTCGGCAAGATTCCCCCCCGAGCTCACACGATGAGCGCCAACACCACGAATGAGGAGACGCGTAATGGCTCTGCTGACCATCGGCGACCAGTTCCCGGCATACAACCTCAAGGCCGTCATCGGAGGTGACCTGTCGAAGGTCGACGCGCAGCAGCCCGACGACTACTTCACCCAGATCACCAGTGACGACTACGCGGGCAAGTGGCGCGTGGTGTTCTTCTGGCCCAAGGACTTCACCTTCGTGTGCCCCACCGAGATCGCGGCGTTCGGCAAGCTGAACGACGAGTTCGCCGACCGCGACACCCAGGTCCTCGGTGCCTCGGTGGACAACGAGTTCGTGCACTTCCAGTGGCGCGCCCAGCACGAGGATCTCAAGACCCTCCCCTTCCCGATGCTGTCGGACCTCAAGCGTGAGCTGGCCACCGCCACCGGCGTGCTCAACGCCGACGGCGTCGCCGACCGCGCGACCTTCATCGTCGACCCGAACAACGAGGTGCAGTTCGTCTCCGTGACCGCCGGTTCGGTCGGCCGCAACGTCGACGAGGTGCTGCGCGTGCTCGACGCCCTGCAGTCCGACGAGCTGTGCGCGTGCAACTGGAAGAAGGGCGACCCGACCATCGACGCAGGCGAGCTGCTCTCCGCCAGCGTCTGAGCCGGTTCCGCACTCCCCCACCACATCCCAGATCCCCGGAGGTAGTCCCCCATGAGCATCGAGAACCTGAAGAACTCGCTGCCCGAGTACGCCAAGGACCTCAAGCTCAACCTGTCCTCGCTCGCGCGCACCACGGTGCTGAACGAGCAGCAGCTGTGGGGCACGCTGCTCGCGTCGGCCGCGGCCACCCGCTCGGCCACCACGCTGCGCGAGATCGCCGAGGAAGCCGCCGACACGCTCGCCGCCGAGGCCTACTCCGCGGCGCTGGGCGCGGCGTCGATCATGGGGATGAACAATGTGTTCTACCGCGGCAAGGCGTTCCTGGACGGCCGCTACGACGACTTGCGCGCGGGCCTGCGGATGAACATCATCGGCAACCCGGGCGTCGACAAGGCCGATTTCGAGCTGTGGTCGTTCGCGGTGTCCTCGATCAACGGCTGCGCGCACTGCCTGGAGGCACATGAGAAGACCCTGCGTGAGGCCGGTATCTCACGCGAGGTGATCTTCGAGTCGCTGCGGGCAGCGGCGATCGTCGCCGGTGTCGGTCAGGCCGTGCAGGCCACCGAGGCCCTGACCACCGCCGGCGTCTGACCGGTGCCACGTCGTGGGCCCCGACCGTCACCGGTCGGGGCCCATTTCGTTGCCGCCCGGCCGATGTCGCGGCCGGTAGGCTCGGGCGCATGAACGCACACGACGTGCCGGAAGCCCCAGATGTCCAGGTCGAGGTGGTCCGGGTGTTCACCGACCCGGCAGGCGAGCTGGGCAACGCGCTCGGCATCGCCAGGGCGGGCGATGTGGTCGCGCTCGACAAGCAGGAACTGGCCGCCCGGCTCGGGTTCAGCGAGACCACCGTGGTGGACGAGCCCGCCGACGGGACCGCCGCGCTGCGCATCTACACCCCCGCCGTCGAGCTGCCCTTCGCGGGTCACCCGAGCGTCGGCACCGCGTGGTGGCTGGCGGTGCAGGGAACGCCGGTCCACACGCTGCGGGTGCAGGCGGGCCCGGTGGCGGTGGACCAGACCGACGGCATCACCTGGATCACCGCGCGTGCCGAATGGGCACCGGAGTTCACCTTTCATCAGCTCGAGACCGCCGAGGAACTCGCCCTGCTGCGACCCGACGACCTCACCGAGGGCCAGCACTATTTCTGGACCTGGACCGACGAGACCCGCGGCGCGCTGCGCTCGCGAATGTTCGCGCCCGCCATGGGCATCGCCGAGGACGAGGCCACCGGTGCGGCCGCGGTCGCGCTCACCGCGCAGCTGCGCCGCGGCCTGGTGGTGACCCAGGGGCAGGGGTCCCAGCTCTACACCGAATGGGATTCCGACGGCTGGGTCCGGCTGGGCGGGCGGGTCGTCGCCGACCACACGGTGGTGCTGTAGCCGCTCAGCAGTCCGGTCCGCCGCGGCGGCGCAACCATGGCGGCTTACCCGCCCTGCGTGCTGCGGCGCCGGCACCGAGGTCGGCGAGGATCCTGGCCTCCAGCTGCCGGGGCGGAGTGCGCTGGTCGTCGGCCGCCAGCCGGGCGAGTACCTCGTGCACACCGGTGACTCTGGCGGCGAACCGGTCGAGGCTGCGCGGGGTGACCGCGGCCAGTTTGTTCTCGATGTGATGGTGTTCGAGTTCGGCGACCGCGTCCAGCGCGTAGGCGTCGGCGAGGGCGAGCGGCGATCCCGGTGCGGCGGGCGGTTGTGCGGCGGCCAGCCCGGGGATCCTGGTTTCGGCGAGCCGTTCGATGCCCTCGGCGAGCAGCCGGGTGACCGTGGGGACCCGCAGGCCGAGCTCCCTGCCGATCGCCCGATAGGTGCGGCCACCGTAGTAGGCCAGGACGAACACCTCGCAGTGCCGGTCGAGCGGATCGGCGAATCCGAGCCGCGCCGAGGCCGCCAGCCAGGGCAGGTCGTCGCCGTCGTGGCGGTCCAGCCGCAGGCGCCGCACCGCGAGCCGGTGGACCTGGGCCAGCAGTCTGCTCTGTTCGGTGCCGGCGAGGGATCCACCCGGCAGGGTGCCCACCGCGTCGTCGCCCGCGGTGCTGGCCAGTCCGGCGGCGAAGGCCGCCCGGCCCCACGGTGTCCCCAGATCGGGCGGTGGCGACGGCATGGCCTGCCTGCCGACCGGGGCACCGATCCGCCAGGGGGCTACCCACAGCCGCCGATAGGCCTCCCGGACAACGTCTTCGGCGGAGCCACGACGATGCAGCACCCGCAGGGCTAGCCCGAAGGCGGCGGCCCCGGTGGCCCGGTACAGCGCGCGCACCGCGTCGCGGTCTTCGGGGCCGGACGACGGCTCAGGATCCGGCCCCGGCGCCCGCCCGGGACGGCGGTGCCGGTTCATCGTCGAATTCCTGTCCGCACAAGGGCAATTCGCAGCGCGCGCGGTCGTGGATCGGTAGTCACCGGCCGATCGCGGCGATCAGCATGAACACGGTGCCGATATCCATCACGATGTGCGGCACGAGAGCCGAGGTCAGCGGATGGGCGCCGGCGGGGTGGGCGAAGCGGTGCCAGCCGCCGCCACGCCGGGCGGTGGCGGCGGCGACGAGCGCGTCGAGGCTGAACAGCACGGCCAGCACCGCGGCAGGCCAGCTCGGCCCGGCGGCCGTATGCCCGCCCGCGCCGTGCCCACCCATCGCGTACAGCATGGCCAGCGCGGCCACGAGGTGATACCCCATCGCCGCGGCGCCATCGATCCTCGTGCCTGCGCGACGGCCTACCACCCGCTCGGCCAGCAGCAGCGCGAACGCCACGATGAGCGCGGTGAGCACTCCCCGCACCGCGTGCGGATGGGTGTCGGCCGGGAAGATCAGCATCGCCAGCATCACCAGGCACATGAGCAGATGCGCGCCGTCGGTGGCCGTGTCGTCCTGGCGGGGACCGCGGGCAGGCCGGGTCAGCCGGACCGCCACGATGCCGAGCGCCAGGACGAACGCGGCGACCACCGGCCAGCGCACCAGCGTGTACTGCTCGACGAATTCGGCCACACCCCACCACCTTCGACTCGCCCACCCACCGCAACCATGCTCGCAAACCGGTGGCCTTCGCGTGCGTGTTTCCCCCGGTCGGGCGTGCCGGATCCGGGTGCAGGATCATGGAACGATGCCCGATGTCCCCGCCGCCACCGCCTCGGCGGTGCGCGTCGTCGTCGACGATCTCGACGGCGCCGCGATCCGTGCCCTGCTGACCGGCCACCACAGCGAGATGGCCGCCAACTCGCCCGCGTGCAGCATGCACGCCCTGGATCTGACCGCCTTGCGCGATCCCGCGGTCACCGTGTGGAGTGCCTGGGCGGGTGCGGAGCTGGCCGGGTGCGGTGCGCTCAAACAGCTGGACCCCCGGCACGGGGAGGTCAAGTCGATGCGCACGGCCGACGGATTCACCGGCCGGGGAATCGCGGCCGCGGTCCTCGACGCGATCGTCACCGAAGCGCGTACGCGCGGCTACCTCCGGCTGAGCCTCGAGACCGGCTCCGACGACTTCTTCGCCCCCGCCCGGCGCCTGTACCTGCGGCACGGCTTCACCGAATGCGGCCCGTTCGCCGGCTATGTCCTCGATCCGTACAGCCAGTTCTTCACCCTTGCGCTCGATCGGGCATGACGATGTCGACATCACGACCGCTGCTCCGACGTTCCGGGTGAGGATGGTCGAGGCGACCATCCCGCGATGACGAAGGGAGCCGTCATGAAGTACGTGATCGTGATCCACTCCAACCCACAGCCCTGGGGCACCCGACCAGTGACTACCTGGCCGGGTTCTTCCTCATCGACGTGGCGAGCCAGGTCAGGGCCGAGGAGATCGTCGAACGGTTCGCCGGGCCGGGCGAGACGGTGGAACTGCGGCCGGTGATGTGGCCGGGAGCCGAGGACCAGTGACGGCGCGGGTGGTCGCGGACGTGTGGCGGCGAGAGTCGCCGTACGTCCTGGCCGCCCTGATGCGCAGGCATGGAGATCTCGGCGACTGCGAGGACGCCGCGCAGGAAGCGGCCGAGGCGGCAACAGCGCAATGGGGCGTAACCGGAGTGGCCCGATAGCCCGCGCGGTCGGCTGATCACGGTCGCCTCGCGGCGGCTGATCGACCGGTCAGGGCCGACCGGGCGCGCACGGGCAGGGAGGAGGCGGTCGCGGTGTCCCGGTCCGACCTGGTCGCCCGGCCCGCCGACCAGGAGGGCACCGACAGCGACGACACCCTGCGGCTGCTACTGGTGTGCTGTCATCCGAGCCTGCGCCGCCTCTCGCAGATCGCGGTGCTCTACGAGATGCTGGAACGGGTGGCGCCCGGCCCGATCGTCACCCTCAACCGGGCGGTCGCGGTCGGGATGGCCGATGGCCCCGAGCGCGGGCCAGCCATGATCACCGAGCTGCTCGACGACCCGGCGATGGCCCGGCATCACCGCACCCACGCCGTGTGGGCGCACCTGATGGAACTGACCGGCGACACCACGTCGGCTCGCGCCGGGTACGCGCGTGCGGCCCAGCTCACCGCGAGCGTGCCCGAACAGCGGTATCTCAACGAGCGGGTCCGGCGGCTCGATCGGGATCGACAGTCGGGCTGATCCCGGTCGGGTCAGCCCAGGGCCTGGGTGAAGCCCTCGACGAGCTCGGCGACCTGCGCGTCGGTCATCACGAACGCCGGTGAGATCTGCATCGCACCCTGACCGGCGGCACGGCCCGAGATGCCATGCGCACGTAGGGTTTTCACCAGGGCGGGCCCTTCGGAGGGATCGGCGAGCTGAACCGCGGCCACCGCGCCGAGACCACTGCGGACCTCGGCCACCCGTGGGTGCCCGGCCAGCGGCGCCAGCGCCACGTGCAGGGAATTCTCCAGGCGGGCGGCCTCTTCCAGCAGACCCTCCCGTTCGACGATGGCGAGGTTGGCCAGGGCCGCGGCGGCCGCGCCCGCGTGCCCGCCGTAGGTGTAGCCGTGCCGCCACCAGGTGCCACCCGCGTAGAACGGCTCGGCCAGGTGCGGAGCGATGAACACCGCGCCCATCGGCACGTAGCCCGAGGTCAGGCCCTTGGCGGTGGTGACGAGGTCGGGTTCGAGGCCGAACCTGGTGGAGGCGAACCAGGAGCCGCCGATGCGCCCGAATCCGGTGACCACCTCGTCGGCGACGAACAGGATGTCGTGGTCGCGGCAGATCTGGCGGACCTCGGCCAGATAGCCCTCGGGCGGCAGATACACCCCGCCCGCACCGATGATCGGTTCGCAGAAGAACGCCGCGATCTGGTCGGCACCGATCTCCTCGATCAGTGCCAGCAAGGATTTCGCGTCGTTCCATTCCACGGTCCTGGTGTCGGCGACGAGTTCGCCGTAGCCCTCCCGGTTGCCCGCCAGGCCGCCGATCGAGGTGCCCGCGTAGTGCATACCGTGATAGGCCAGCCTGCGGCCGACCAGGATCTTCTTCGACGTGCGGCCGAGTTCGTGCCAGTAGCGGCGGGCCAGCTTGGCCGCGGTCTCCACCGAGTCCGAGCCGCCCGAGGTGAAGAAGATCTTGCTGCCCGGCACCGGGGCGATGGCCGACAGCTTCTCCGCCAGTTCCTGGGTGGGTGGTTCGGTGAGATCACCGAAGTTGGAGTAGTGCGCGATGGTGCGCAGCTGGGCGGCGACCGCGTCGGCGATCTCGGCCCTGCCGTGCCCGACATTGGCGAACCACAGGCCCGCGGTGGCGTCGAGGTACCGGGTGCCCGCGATGTCGTAGACGTAGGCACCGTCACCACGGGCGACGACGAACGCGCCGTCACGCGTGACGGCACCCATATCGGCGAATCCATGCCAGAGCGCATTCATGGGTCCACACTTACCCGACCGGGCCGCACCACGCTCGCCGGACCCACCGATGTCTCACTCCGCGGACCGGCGTTCCCGCCACCACGACGGCAGATCCGCCAGCGACGCCATGGCGACCGCCAGCACCGCGAACACCAGCGTCAGCACGACGAGCCCGAGCGTCATCGACAGGTAGCCCTGCTCCCGCGGATCGAGGAAGGGGTAGGGATACCAGTCGACGATCGGCCCGCGGATCAGGCTGTACACGCCGTAGGCCAGCGGGTACAGCAGCCACTGCCCGATCAGCGCCGGACTCGGCCGCAGACGGTGCGGCATGGCCACCAGCACCCAGTCCAGTACCAGGACCAGGGGCACGTACCGGTGCATGGTGTCGTTGATCCACTTGTCGTTGAGCATCACGTCCAGGTGCGCCAGCAACACCGCGTAGACCACCATCGTGATGAGCATGTACAGCGTGGCCGCGCCGCGGAACAGCTGCCAACGACGGCTCTCCGGGGCGAACAGGCCGCCGACGAGCAGGACGATCACCCCGAGAATGTTCGATTGGACGGTGAAGTAGCTGAAGTAGTTGGCGAGAGAGAACGTGTCCGAACCGATATTGCGGATCGGAATCCACAGCAACGCCACCGCCCCGAGCACGCCGAATCCCAGCCGCAGAACCCTGATCCACCACGCCGTCCCCGTCGCTGCGTTCATCGCCGGATCATCGCACGTCGATCGCCGAAACCACCCCGATCCGAGCGCCGCGTCACGACGAAATCGCCGACTCGCCACGGCCGCGCAGCACGCAGCACGGTGTGTCGTAGCTCTCCACCGCCCGGCCGGGCGTCGGCGCGGCCGGAAAACCGGTAGCGGGCTTCGCTACGCTGGGAGACGCAATGACCAGGACAGCTATCACCGGAACCCGCGCGCTGCGCACCCGCCTGGCGGAGGTCTCGCTGCGCGACGAACACCGGCTCCGGCGCAAGCTCGACCGGGCGCGCGCCGAGGACCTGCCCGCACTCGACGCCGAGATCGCCGCCGCCGAGGCTCGCGTCGCGAATCGCCGCGCGGCGGTTCCGGCCATCCGCTACCCGGAGCAGCTGCCGGTCTCGGCCCGCCGCGACGACATCGCCGCCGCCATCGCGGCCGATCAGGTGGTGATCGTCGCCGGTGAGACCGGGTCCGGCAAGACCACCCAGATCCCCAAGATCTGCCTGGAACTCGGGCGCGGGATCCGCGGCACCATCGGCCACACCCAGCCGCGCAGGCTCGCCGCGCGCACGGTCGCCGAACGCATCGCCGAGGAGCTGGGCACCGAACTGGGCGATGTCGTCGGCTACACCGTCCGCTTCACCGACCAGGCATCGGACCGCACCCTGGTCAAGTTGATGACCGACGGCATCCTGCTCGCCGAGATCCAGCGGGACCGGCTGCTGCGCCGCTACGACACGATCATCATCGACGAAGCGCACGAGCGCAGCCTCAATATCGACTTCCTGCTCGGATACCTGAAGCAGCTGCTGCCCAAGCGCCCCGATCTGAAGGTGATCATCACCTCGGCCACCATCGATCCCGAGTTGTTCGCCCGGCACTTCGCCGGTCCCGACGGCACCCCCGCCCCCATCGTGGAGGTCTCCGGCCGGTCGTATCCGGTCGAATTGCGCTATCGCCCCCTGTCGCTGGAGCTGCCGGGGAACGAGGACGAAGACGACGAGGATGTCCGCGTCGTCGACCGTGACCCCACCGACGCCATCGCCGACGCGGTCACCGAACTGTTCGCCGAGGGCGACGGTGACGTACTGGTTTTCCTGTCCGGTGAACGCGAAATCCGCGACACCGCCGACACGCTGCGCGACCTGAAACTCCCCCGCACCGAGATCGTGCCGCTCTACGCGCGACTGTCGGCCGCCGAGCAGCACAAGGTGTTCGCCCCGCATACCGGGCGAAGGGTCGTGCTGGCCACCAATGTCGCCGAGACCTCGCTGACCGTGCCTGGCATCCGCTATGTGATCGACCCCGGCACCGCCCGCATCTCCCGCTATTCGATGCGTACCAAGGTGCAGCGGCTGCCGATCGAGCCGGTGTCGCAGGCCTCGGCGCGGCAGCGCTCCGGGCGGTGTGGCCGCGTGGCCGACGGCATCTGCATCCGGCTCTACTCCGAGGACGATTTCGAGGCGCGGCCCGCGTTCACCGAACCGGAGATCCTGCGCACCAACCTGGCGGCGGTCATCTTGCAGATGACCGCGCTCGGGCTCGGCGACATCGAGAGCTTCCCGTTCGTCGAGGCCCCCGACCGCCGTGCCATCCGCGACGGCATCGGACTGCTGGAGGAACTCGGCGCGCTGGCCCACGGCAGCACGAAGACGATCGACGGCCAGGACCAGTCGCGGGGACATCTCACGCTCACCGCGATCGGCCGGGAGATGGCACAGCTGCCGGTGGATCCGCGGATGGCGCGCATGCTGGTCGAGGCGCACCGCAACGGCTGTCTCGACGAGGTGCTGGTGATCGTGGCGGCCCTGTCGATCCAGGACGTCCGCGAACGCCCCGTCGAACATCAGCAGGCAGCCGACACCCAGCACGCGCGGTTCACCGTCGACGGCTCGGACTTCCTGGCTTACCTGCGCCTGTGGGACTACCTGACCGAGCAGCGCAAGTCGTTGTCGGCCAACCGCTTCCGCCGCATGTGCCGCGACGAATTCCTGCACTACCTGCGGATCAGGGAATGGCAGGACCTGCACGGCCAGCTGCGCACCATCACCCGCGGACTCGGCTGGAATCTCGTCGGTGCCGCGGGCGACGCGCCGGGCGAGGAGGCATCCGGGGACGGCCGAGGGCGCCGGTCCCGGCGCGGTCGCTCGGGTTCCCAACGTGCCCTGTCGGATTCGGCCGGACCAGCCACGGGAAACAGCCGCCAGGGCGCGCAGTCCGGCGACGGCCGTACCGGCCGCCAGAAGGGCGCCACCGATGCCGCCGAGGACACGATGCCGTGGCCGAGCGCACAGATCCATCAGGCGCTGCTGGCCGGCATGCTGTCGCACATCGGGGTGCGGGAGGCGGAGTCGCGGGAGTTCCTCGGCGCGCGCAATGCCAAGTTCATGATCTTCCCCGGATCGTCGCTGGCGAAGAAGCCACCGCGCTGGGTGATGGCGGCGGAGCTGGTGGAGACCTCGCGGCTGTGGGGGCGCATCGCCGCGAAGATCGAGCCGGAGTGGGCCGAACGGCTCGCGGGCGATCTGGTGAAACGCACCTACTCCGAACCACATTGGTCGGCCAAGCGGGGTGCCGCGCGGGCCTACGAGCGGGCCACGCTCTACGGAGTCCCGTTGGTGACCGGCCGCCCGGTCGACTTCGGGCGCATCGACGGTGAGCTCTCGCGCGAACTGTTCCTGCGGCACGCGCTGGTCCAGGGCGAATGGCAGACCAGGCACGGCTTCTTCACCCGCAACCGCGCCCTCGTCGACGACGTCGCCGATCTCGAGCACCGCGCGCGGCGCCGCGACATCCTCGTCGACGACGAGGTGCTGTTCGAGTTCTACGACCAGCGCGTTCCGGCCGAGATCGTCTCGGTGCGCCATTTCGACAGCTGGTGGCGCAAGGCCGAGCGCGACGATCCCACCCTGCTCGACTTCTCCACCGACACCGTCGTCAACGCCGGTGCCGCCACCCTCGACCCGACCGACTTCCCCGATGCCTGGCGCCAGGGCGAGCTGAGCTTCCCGCTCACCTACCAGTTCGAGCCGGGCCGCGACGACGACGGCGTGACCGTGCGCATCCCGGTCGAACAACTCGCGCATGTGCGGGCGGTCGGCTTCGACTGGCTGGTGCCAGGCATGCGGGAGGAGCTGGCCTCCGCGTACATCAAGACCCTGCCGAAGACCTTGCGCCGCACTGTCGTTCCCGCTCCCGACTTCGCCGCGGCGGCCCTGCGCGAGCTGGTTCCGCGCTCGGAGCCGCTGCGCACCGGTCTGGCCAGGGAGCTGTCCCGGCTCGGCTCGGTCACCATCGGCGCCGACGACCTCTCGCCCACCGCGCTCCCGGATCACCTGCGGATGACCTTCGCCGCCGTCGACCGGCGCGGCGAGGTCATGGCCAAGAGCAAGAACCTCGCGCAACTGAAAGCTCAGCTCGCCGAGCAGGTCTCGGCCTCGGTCGCCCGCGCCACCGCGGGCGCCGAGCGGGCACCGGCCACGGTGTGGACCTCGGAGTCCCTCGGCTCGGTGGCGCCGACGGTGCGCCGCGAGGTCGCCGGGCAGACGGTGACCGGGTATCCGGCACTGGTCCCCGAGGGCGACGGGGTGGCGGTGCGGGTCCTGAGCACACCGGCCGAGCAGGCGGCCGCGATGCGCGCGGGCGTGCGTACCCTGCTGCTCGCCGCGGTCCCCACGTCCACCAAGGCGGTCACCGCGAGTTTGCGCCCGGCCGATCGGCTGTCGCTGAGCCAGAACCCCGACGGCTCGCTCGACGCCCTGGTACAGGACTGCCGGATCGCGGCCGCCGACGCACTCATCGCCGCCGCGGGCGGACCGGTGCGCACGCCAGCGGAGTTCGATCGTCTGGTCGCCACCGTGCGACCGCAGCTGACCGGCGCGGTCGCCGACCTGATCCGCACCGTGGTCCCGGTGCTGTCGGCCGCCAACCAGGCGCGCTCCGCGCTCGCCGACAGCACCGAATCCGACATCGCCGATGATGTCCGCCAGCAGCTCGACGACCTGTTGTTCCCCGGTTTCGTTGCCGAATGGGGCCGCGCCCGGCTCCGCGAACTCCCCCGCTACCTGCAGGCCGCCGCGCAGCGCCTCGAGTCACTGCCCGGTTCGGCCGTGCGCGATCGCCAGGGCATGGCCGAGGTCGACCGCATGCTCGCCGCCTACGACAAGCTGGTCCGCGGCCTGCCGGAAGGCCGCCGCAATGCCCGCGATGTCACCGAGATCTGGTGGATGATCGAGGAACTGCGGGTGAGCCTGTTCGCGCAGAAGCTCGGCACGCCGTACCCGGTCTCGGCCAAGCGGATCGAGAAGGCGATCAGCGCGATCCGCCGCTGATGTCTGCTGTGCCGCCGGAACGCCCGGGCAGGCCGAATCCGCTGTCGGTCATCGCATCCGGGTTCCCGCCGAGAGCTCAGTCGGTGCCGGCCGCTACCGCGCGCGCCTTGCGCATCTCGGTGATCTCGCGTTCGAAATCGGCTGCGCTGGTGAAGGACCGGTACACCGAGGCAAACCGCAGGTACGCCACCTCGTCCAGGTCACGCAGCGGGCCGAGGATGGCCAGTCCCACCTCGTGACTCGGCACCTCGGGGGAACCCTTGGCGCGCACCGCGTCCTCGACCTGCTGGGCGAGCAGGTTCAGGGCGTCGTCGTCGACCTCGCGGCCCTGGCAGGCCCGCCGCACCCCGACGATCACCTTCTCCCGGCTGAACGGCTCGGTGACGCCGCTGCGCTTGACCACCGACAGCACGGCGGTCTCGACGGTGGTGAACCGGCGACCGCACGACGGACACGACCGCCTGCGGCGGATCGCCGTGCCCTCCTCGACTTCCCGCGAGTCGACGACTCGCGAGTCCGGGTGTCGGCAATACGGGCAATGCATCCGGGGGTTCCTTCGTCGATGCGACGCTACTCCATGGCACTTGACAGAATACCTGTCACTACTGCACCACCTGCCACTGCGTGGTGAGGTCGGTGATCAGCTCCGGCAACCGGGCCAACATCCGACCCCTGGCCAGCTTGGCCGGGAACGGTTCCCGATACACCGCCACCGCCTGCGCCGGGTTCGCGGCCAGGTCGTGGTGGCGGGGCAGCAGGTCGTCGGTGATGTAGTCCCAGCGCGGATGCCGGTCGGCCCAGTTGAAGTCGGGCAGCGGAATCCGCAGGCCGAGACCGCCTGCGCGTACCGTCACCGGGTCGTACCGGCCGGGCGCCCTGGTGCCCGGCACCGCGGGTTTGCCCGCCACGGTGGTCACGTAGGTCAGCACCCGGCCCATGCCGTCGCGGCCCGCCGCGGTCACGTCCCACTGGTCGGCGATGATGCGGTTCTGTTCGCGGTCGGCCATCCGGACCAGCGCGTCGGCCAGGCCCGCCGGGGTGCCGCCGTCGATCCCCGCCCAGGCGGCGCGCATGTCGGCGTCGATCACGCCCGCGGCCGCCAGCTCGTCGATCGCGGTCATGCCCTCGGCGAGGTAGGCCTCGTGCATGGGCACCAGATCGATGAAGATGTGCTTCTGCATGATCATCAGCCGGGTCTGGTACCAGGCCAGATCGGCCGCGGTCAGGCGCGGGCCGAGGGTCGCGAGGCCGGCGATGTCGGCGGGCACCGCGGCGACCAGTTCCGGTGGGGTCGCCCGCAGCAGATCGGCCACCGCGGTCCCGAGCTGATGGATGCCGTCGACCGAGAGCACCGTGGCGATGTCGCCGACATCGAAGAACCCGGAGGCGAAGGACCCGCCCGCGAGGCCGGCCAGGCCGGCCCAATACAGGTCGGGGTCGGCGGCGGCGATCCGGAAGTAGTTCACATACACCTGGGGGAAGGTGGCCGCGTTGGCGGCGACGCCGCGATAGGGCTCCCAGGCGGCCAGGTCGATGGCGGCGTTGTCGGTCGCGACGACGAGCCAGTATTGGTGCAGCAACGTCGCGTATCTGGCCGGGGAGATGCCGTCGGCTCTGGCTTCGGTGAGCGCGGCCAGCAGCGGGGGCGCGGCGAGCGGGAGATCGGGATGCAGGCCGCCGCCGTATTCCCCGTCTCCGTTGCGGGCGGGCAGGTCCAGATACGCCACGTAGGCGGGGACCGCGCGGGCAGGGGGCGCGAGCAGCGCGCCGAGGACCAGGCTGAGCAACAGGGCGATCGAGCAGCGGCGCACCGTGACCTCGCATCCGGTTCGGCCGGGTCACTGTCCGTCCCGGCTCGACGATGCCCGTCACCGTAGCAACGCGTTCTAGTTCCATGGGCGATTTTCGATCATGCCGATCGCGAACCGCGCAGCGATTAGACCACCGAAATACCTGCTGTACAGGAGTTTTCGCCTCACCGAACTGTCCCGGACAGTTCAGTTGCACCGGCGCCCGCCGACTCCGAGACCACCGGCACCGCTGGCTCCACCCGCTCACCGAAACTCCCGGCCCGAAGGTGCGCCAACCCGAGGAAGGCCACCACGATCAGGGCGGTCGCCAGCGCCACCACCGCGAGCGCGGCGAACCCGGCCTGCGCCTGCTCGACCCGGCGCACCGGATGCGCGCCACGGGCCGGGCCGACACCGGCGACCCGGACGTAGAGCGCCGCGTCAGCACGTGGACCACGCGCGCGCGGGCCGCGCTCGGCGGGAGCCGGACGGGCGACGCGGCGACGCGGCACATCCGTGCGCGGCACCGTGGCGAAGGCCTGATCGAGCGCCCCGTCGACAGGTCGCGTCGCGGCCGCAGCCAGCACCGCCCGCGCCGCCGCCGGACCACGGGTGCCGTAGACGGCGAACACCTCGGCGGCCGGTCCGCGTGACACCGTGGGGCGCGGACGCTCCGGGGCAGGCGAGGACGGCGAGGCGGAAACAGCCGCGACAGGCCGCGGCGGCCTGGCCGCGCCCGCCCCGCGGACCAGCGAGAACGGTCGCCGCCCTCGGGCGGCGCGACGGCGCCGGACAACGGGCTCGACGGCGGCGGCGTGGTCGTAGGACGGCAGGGCGCTGGTCGCTGTGCTCATCGGAAGAACCTCCGGGGTGGTGTGCCATTCGAACATCTGTGCGACGAACTGATGTTCGATTTCTACCACGCCACGGGGTCGATGTCAGCGCGAAACGCCCGACATGCTCGAACAGATGTTTGATACTTCGGCGTGGCGCGACTAACCTCGGAACAGCGAATTCGACAAGCGGAAGGGCGGGACACGGTGACCCACACAGACGACACGGGTGACGAAAGCGCTACCGGCACCGTCACATCGGGATCCGGGGCGGATCTCACCGTGCGTCAGCGCACGGTCCTCGAGGTCATCCGCACCTCGGTCACCGAGCGCGGCTACCCGCCCAGCATCCGCGAGATCGGCGATGCGGTCGGCCTCACCTCCACCTCCTCGGTGGCGCATCAGCTCCGCGCACTAGAGCGCAAAGGCTATCTGCGGCGCGACCCGAACCGCCCGCGCGCGGTGAATGTGCGCGGCCTCGACGAGGCGGTGCGCTCGGTGACCGCGCTCCCGGTGGAACAGGTCGACGAGACCGGGCAGGAGCGGCCGACTCCCACCTTCGTCCCGGTACTCGGCCGGATCGCGGCCGGTGGACCGATCCTGGCCGAACAGGCCGTGGAAGACGTGTTCCCGCTGCCGCGCGAGCTGGTGGGCGACGGGTCGCTGTTCCTGCTGAAGGTCGTCGGCCAGTCGATGGTCGACGCGGCCATCTGCGACGGCGACTGGGTGGTGGTGCGCCAGCAGAACGTGGCCGAGGGCGGCGATATCGTGGCCGCGATGATCGACGGCGAGGCGACGGTCAAGACGTTCAAACGCAGCGGCAAGGACGTGTGGCTGATGCCGCACAACCCGCACTTCGAACCGATCCCCGGCAACGACGCGCAGATCCTGGGCAAGGTCGTCACCGTCATCCGCAAGATCTGACCGCGGCGGCGCGCGTCCGGACCGAGAGGACGACACGCCTGGCCGGGCAACCGGCCGGGCGATGACCCTCACGCGACGGACGCGCTCAGAACGGCAGCGCGCCGCGCAGCCTGCCGAACAGGGTGCGGCCGGCATCCCGCTCGCGCTCGGCGAACAGGAACCGCAGTTCCTCCTCGAGACTCTTGTGGACCACGTCGCGCAGGTCGGCCGCGGCGGTGTCGAGGTCATCGGCTTCCAGCCACGGCGTCGGGTCGATCGGAGCACCCGCGGAGAAGTAGAACCGTTCCGGTCGGGGCAGCGGAGTCGGCCCGATGCCCTTGACCATCGGCGGGTTCAGCTCGGGGTTGATACCGAGCAGGCTGCAGGTCCAGCGCAGCGGGCGCATCACCGGATGCTGACCGTCGAAGACGATGTCGAACGCGTCGTCGATGCCGATCATCGCCAGCGGCACGATCGGGGCACCGGCCTGGATCGCCATCCGCGCGAACCCGGTCCGGCCCTCCCACTTGAGCACGTACTTCTCGCCTTTGCGGCGGATCGCCTCGCGGCCGCCGCCGGGGAACACCACGACGGCCTCGCCGCGCTCCAGCAGCGCGAGGCAGTTCGCGCGGGTGCCGCGCACCGCGCCGAAACGGTGCAGGATGTGCCGGACCCCCGGCACCATCAGCACGTGCTCGGCCAGGCCGCGGACCAGCCTGCCGCGGGCGCGCAGAATCTCCGGCATCAGCAGCGGCGCGTCGATCCCGCCGAGCAGATTGTGATTGGCCACGATGAGCACCGGGCCCTGCTCCGGGATGTTCTCCAGCCCGAAGAACCGCGGACTCGCCCACGCCCGCACCGGCGCGAACACCGCCTCGAACGCGCGCATCTCCCATTCGGTCGGCGCCGGACGCAATGGCGCGTCGTCGGAGAGGATCCGGTCGCCCTGCTCGACCGATCCCCCGTTGGTCACACTCACAGTTCCCGTCCCCCGCTGGTCGTTCGACATAACACCCTCCTGCTGTCGACCATCGACCATAGCGGCCCGAAATGACCGTGTCGCATCGACGTCGACCGGCAACCACCCGGCGAACCGGATCAGCTCGGCACGGCCTCCGCGGGCCCGGAGTGGGCGTACTCCGACAGTGCGGCGGCCAGCGGGTGCGGCACCCGCGCGCGGATCCTGGTTCCGCCTTCCTCGTGGTCGGCGGAGATGATCCGGCCGTCGGCGTGGATGCGGGCGAGCAGGTCACCCCGGCTGTAGGGCAGCAGCACACTGATCTCGACGTCGAGCCCGCCGAGCACCTCCGAGAGCCGCTCGCGCAACTGCTCCACCCCGGCTCCGGTGTGCGCGGAGACGAAGGCCGCGTCGGGCAGCAGCCCGCGCAGCCGGGTGAGCTCGTTGGGATCGGCCGCGTCGATCTTGTTGACCACCAGCAGTTCCGGCGGCGCCGCGGTGCCCTGCTCCTTGATCACGTCGGTGATCACTTCGCGCACCGCCTTGATCTGCTCCAACGGCAGCGGATCGGAGCCGTCGACCACATGCAGCAGCAGATCGGCGCCGGTGACCTCTTCCAGAGTCGAGCGGAACGCCTCGACGAGCTGGGTCGGCAGATGCCGGACGAAACCGACGGTATCGGTGAACACCATCTCGCGGCCGTCGTCGAGCGCGGCCCTGCGGGTGGTCGGGTCGAGAGTGGCGAACAGCGCGTCCTGGACCAGCAGCCCCGCCCCGGTGAGCCGGTTCATCAGGCTGGACTTGCCCGCGTTGGTGTAGCCGACGATAGCCACCGACGGCACGCCGCTGCCCGCGCGCCTGGCGCGCATGGTGTCGCGGGCGGTTTTCATCTCGCGGATCTCGCGGCGCAGCTTCGCCATGCGCTCGCGGATGCGCCGGCGGTCGGTTTCGATCTTGGTCTCACCGGGACCACGCAGACCGACACCGCCGTTGCTGCCCGCGCGACCGCCCGCCTGCCTGGACATGGACTCACCCCAACCACGCAGGCGCGGCAGCATGTATTCCATCTGCGCGAGCGCGACCTGGGCCTTGCCCTCACGAGAGGTGGCATGCTGGGCGAAGATGTCGAGGATCAGCGCGGTGCGGTCGATGACCTTCACCTTGACGACCTTCTCCAGTGCGGTCAGCTGCGCCGGGGTGAGCTCGCCGTCGCAGATCACGGTGTCGGCGCCGGTCTCGAGCACGATCGAGCGCAGCTCCTCGGCTTTGCCGGAACCGATGTAGGTGGCCGAGTCGGGCTTGTCGCGACGCTGGATCAGGCCTTCGAGGACCTCCGAGCCCGCGGTCTCGGCGAGCGCGGCCAGCTCGACCATGCTGGCCTCGGCCTTGGCGGCGCTGCCCGCTGTCCACACCCCGACGAGCACGACCCGTTCCAGGCGCAGCTGCCGGTATTCGACCTCGGTGATGTCGGTGAGTTCGGTGGACAGCCCGGCGACGCGGCGCAGCGAGGAGCGCTCGTCGAGCTGCATCTCGCCGACGGTGGGTTCGGCCGACCAGCCGGGACGCTGCATGCGCGCGGCGTGGCGGGCGAGCGCGGCGTCGACGTCACCGCGGTCGGCGGCCACGTCGGACTCGGCCGGGGTGGTGTGCTCGGCCGAGGGGGGCTCTGTGGGAATGTTCGATGTCGTCATACGCCTTCTATGCTGCCACGTCGTGGTGACAGCACGCATCCGGTTATCCGGTTACCGCGCGTCCCACCACACCCGCGACAGGGTGCCGGTGGCCAGCAGCACCGACGGCCCACGCAGCCTGGCGTGTCCGGCGTCGATGCGCACCCGCACCTGCCCGCCGGGCACCCGGACCGTCACTTCTCCGGTCCCGGTGGCGACGGACACCCCGGCCGCGGTGAGCGCGGCGGCCGCGGCGGCGACGGTTCCCGTTCCGCAGGAGCGGGTTTCGCCGACACCGCGCTCGTAGACGCGCATGTCGACGGCGTTGCCCGCGTCGAGCGCGGTCAGGATCTCGACATTGACGCCGTGCGGGAACAGATCGGGGTCGAAGCCGGGCGCCGCGGTGAGATCGAGCTTGGCCAGCGCGTCGGCGGTGAGGGTGTCGTCGACGCACGCCAGGTGCGGATTACCGACATCGATCCCGAGGCCGGGCAGCGCCCAGCCGCCGAGGGTCGCCGTGGACGGGCCGAGCTCGCGGACCGTCCCCATGTCGACGGTCACCTCCCCGTCGACCGGGCCAGCGGCATGCACGACGACCGGCCGGGCGCCCGCGCGGCTGCCGACCACGAACTCGGTCCGCTCCTCGAGGCCGGTGGCGGCGAGATAGTGCGCGAAGACCCTGACCCCGTTGCCGCACATCTCGGCGATCGAGCCGTCGGCGTTGCGGTAGTCCATGAACCAGTCCCGCGCGCCGACCCCGGGCGGCAGCGTGTCGAGAACGCCCGCGTCGCACAGGGCACCGGCGGTGGCGACGCGCAGCACACCGTCGGCGCCGAGGCCGCGCTGCCGGTCGCACAGCGCGGCGACGCGGTCGGCGTGCAGCTCGAGCTGGACCTGCGGGTCGGGCAGCACGACGAAATCGTTCTGGGTGCCGTGGCCCTTGCTGAATTCGATGTCGGACACGCCGCCCATTGTCCTCCTCGTCATCGGCCCGCTCGCTACCGGGCGAAACTCCGGCGCTGCCGGGAGATCTCGTACAGCCCGATCGCACCGGCCGACGGCGCGCCGAGTGAGCTCGCGGTGCCGCCCATCGGGATGGTCACCAGGTCGTCGCAGGCCTGCGCCCACGCGGTGCTCATGCCGGCGCTCTCGTTGCCGACGACCAGGATCGTGGCCTCGGTGAAGTCGTAGTCGTAGATCGTGCTCGGCGCGTCCTCGTCGGTGCCGACGACGCGAGTGGGGATCCCGCGCGCCACCTGGCGATCGCGGAACTCGAGCACCTGCGCAGGCCCGGCGGCGCGCAGCACCGGCACCGCGAACAGCGAGCCGGTGGAGGCACGCACCGCCTGGGGGTCGAACTGGTCGGCGCCGTGCCCGGTGACGATCACCCCGGATGCGCCGAACGCATCGGCCGAACGGATCAGCGTGCCCAGATTGCCCGGTGAGTTCGGGCGGTCGAACACCACGACGACCGGCGGCTCCTCGCCGGGTTCGCCGGGTTCGTACCCGGTCAGCTCGGGCTGGCGGGATTCCGCGACCGCGACGATCTCCGGGACACCGGCCGACTTCTCCCCCAGCTCGGCCATGAGTTCGGGCACGAGGCCCACCTGCGGTACGTCGGCGGTGTCGAGGATCTCGCGGGCCCAGCCCGACAGTTCGGGAGTGCCCAGCCGATAGAGCAGCGTTTCCAGCGGCCAGTCGTTGGCCAGCGCCTGGGTGATCGGACGCACCCCCTGCACGAGGAACCGGCCGTCACGATGACGTTTGGTCCGGTTGCTCAGGTAGGCCTGCCACACCTGCACCGAGGCGTTGCGGGTGCTCACTCGTCGCGTCACTGCGCTGTCCGTCCTGTCTGATCGATCGGGGAGAGCCGGGTCAGTGCGGTCGCGGCGAGGTCGGGATCGGCGCCGTCGACCCAGCGCACCCGGGGATCGCGGCGGAACCACGACCGCTGCCTGCGCACATACCGCCGGGTGCCGATGAGGGTGCGTTCCCTGGCGCCTGCGAGGTCGTACTCGCCGTCGAAATGGGCGAGCACCTGGGCATAGCCGATCGCGCGCTGGGCGGTCTGACCTTCGCGCAGGCCCACCTCGATCAACCCGCGCACCTCCTCGACCAGACCGGAGTCGAACATCAGGGCGGTGCGTGCCTCGATCCGGGCATCCAGCGCGGCGGTCTCCCGGTCGACTCCGAGGATCACGGTGTCCCAGCGCGGGGCGCCGATCGTCGGCGCCGACGCGGCGAAGGGCTGTCCGGTCAGTTCGACGACCTCGAGCGCGCGCACCATCCGCCTGCCGTCGGTGGGCAGGATGGTGTCGGCGGCGACCGGGTCGGCCCGGCGCAGCGCGGCGTGCACCGCGGCAACGCCGCCCTCGGCGAGCACCGCCTCCCAGCGGGCTCTGACCTCGGGGTCGGTGGCGGGGAAGTCCCACTTGTCCAGCAGCGCCTGCACATACATCATCGATCCGCCGACGATCACCGGCGTGCGGCCGCGGGCCATGATGTCGGTGACCACCGCGCTCGCGGTGCTCTGATAGGCGGCGACCGTCGCGGTCTCGGTGACGTCGAGCACGTCGAGCAGATGATGCGGGATGCCGCGGCGCTGCTCGGGCGGCAGCTTCGCGGTGCCGACGTCCATGCCGCGGTAGAGCTGCATCGCGTCGATGTTGACGATCTCGCCGTCCAGGCGCTGGGCCAGGTCGAGCGCGAGCTCGGATTTCCCGGTGGCCGTCGGGCCGACCACCGCGATCGGACGCCACAGCCGGCTCGTCACCCGTCGATCCCTTCCTGCCCGCTCGGTTCCCACACGCTCACGTCGTAGCCGACACCATAGGGTGCGCCCTGATAGAGGGTACGCACCCGGGGATCGCCCGGATCGGCGGCGAACAGACCGGCCAGCACCTGATAGGCCGCGCGTCCGTCGACCAGCAGCTCGGCACACAGCTGCGGGTCGAGATCGGCGAGTCCGGCGCGCGATCCGGCCCGCAACGCGGCATCGACGGCCGCCTGCACGGGTGCCGAGCGATCGTCCAGATAGCCGGGGGACTCGACGGTGAGGGTCGCCGCGCCGTCGGCGACGACGAGCACCGCCCGCGGCTGCGGGTCCGTGTCCAGCTCGGCCCGCAGGGCGGCACCCACCCGCACGCAGTCCGCCGGTGTGGTGTCGGCGGCGACCAGTCGCGCCGTCACCTCGATCCCCGGCGCGGCCCGCTCCCGCAACCAGCCGGCGATCAGCACCGGCAGCGGAAGCTGAGCGTCTGCCGGGAGCGGGTCGGGGCCGGCTGGACCGAGTCCGACGACCACGTCGGCACCGAAGCCGCGGAAGGTCCCTCTGGTCGTGGACGGGAAGTTCTGGTCGCCGGTGCCGACGCCGAGAACGGTCCAGCGCGGGGCGGACGCGGCCAGCCGGGCCGCGGCGGCGACGGCAGCGGCGCGCAGCTGCGCGATCGGGTCGTCGGGATCGTCGCCCGGCGCGCCCGGCCGCCCACACAGTTCGGGCACCAGCATCGGCGGCGACGGGACCAGGGCCGCTATCGAGAACACGCCGTAACCGTAGCCGGAGGGCCGATGGGGCCGGGCAGCCACCACATCCCGGCCACGGTGCGGCGCGCGAGTGTCCGGCGCGGTGATGCGCGCCGGGATTGCTAGTGTTTTCAGTGGCGACCACCCCCGTCGTCCGGGACGAAATCCCAGGAAATCCGGCATCCGATCGCCCGGATCGATGGTTTCCTCGGCTCGGACCGGGTTCAATGGGATGTGCTAGGGCGTAACCAGGCAGCCGTGACGCGCGGCAGGGACGGAGAGCAATGACCGACAGCAACGGAACCGCGAAGCCCACCCCAGGGCCGGGCCCGCGACCGTCCGGTATCCCCAAGCCCGGCGGCAAGCCCGCGCGCCCGCCGAAACCGCACGCGGTGAAACCCGCGCCGGGCCCCGACCAACCGCACCCACATCCCGTCGTCGTGCCGACCGTCACCGACCCGAGCAAGTGGGGCCGCGTCGACGAGGACGGCAGCGCCTGGGTGAAGACCGCCGACGGTGAACGGATGATCGGCTCCTGGCAGGCCGGTGACGCGGCCGAGGGCCTCGCCCACTTCGGCCGCCGCTTCGACGATCTCGCCACCGAGGTCGCCCTGCTGGAGGCGAGACTGGCCGCGGGCACCGACGCCCGCAAGACCAAGGCCGCGGCGCTCGCCCTGGCCGAGTCGCTGCCGACCGCGGCGGTCATCGGCGATATCGACGGCCTCGCCGCCCGGCTGCAGGCGATCACCGAGCATTCCGAGGAAGTCGCCGCGCACGCCAAGGAGGAGAAGGAGCGGGCCAGGCACGAGCACACCGAGCGCAAGGAAGCGCTCGCGGCCGAGGCCGAGCAGATCGCCGCCGAGTCCACCCAGTGGAAGGCCGCGGGCGACCGGTTGCGCGAGATCCTCGACGAGTGGAAGACCATTCGCGGCGTCGACCGCAAGGTCGACGACGCGCTGTGGAAGCGCTATTCCAAGGCAAGGGAGGCGTTCAACCGGCGCCGCGGCGCCCACTTCGCCGAGCTCGATCGGGAACGGGCCTCGGCCAAGACCCGCAAGGAAGAGCTGTGCGTGCGTGCCGAGGAGCTGTCGGACTCCACCGACTGGACCGGCACCGCCGCGGTGTTCCGCGATCTGCTCACCGAGTGGAAGGCAGCGGGCCGGGCGCCGAGGGAAGCCGACGAAGCGCTGTGGCGCCGGTTCAAGAGCGCCCAGGACGTGTTCTTCGCCGCGCGCAACGCGGCGGCCTCCGAGCGCGACGCGGAGTTCGAGCACAACGCCACCGCCAAAGAGGAGCTGCTGCGCGCCTACGCCCACATCGACCCGGCCGCCGGGCTAGACGCCGCCCGCGCCGCGCTGCGCGAGCTGCAGGACAAGTGGGACGCGATCGGCAAGGTGCCGCGCGAGCGCATGCAGGAGCTCGAGGGCAAGCTGCGCGCGGTGGAGAAGCGCGTGCGCGACGCCGCCGACCAGCAGTGGCGCCGCACCGACCCGGAGGCCGTCGCCCGCGCCGCGCAGTTCCGCGAGCGGGTCGCCCAGTTCGAGGAGCAGGCGGCCAAGGCCACCGCGGCGGGCAAGAAGCGCGACGCCGAGAAGGCGCTCGAACAAGCCAAGCAGTGGCGCGAATGGGCCGAGGCCGCCGAGGGCGCGGTCAGCAATCGCTGAGGCGTACACAGCATCGGCAGCTGATTTCGCACGAACACGGGTAGCTCGCCGGGGACGCACAACGATCAGCGCACCCCCGCGAGTCCGGCCGCCCTCCCAAAACGACCGGCAACAGTCGCGGGAGGCGGGCTAGCCTACTCGCCGGTGAGGCGCTTGCGGTCGCGCTCCTCGGCCTCGCGGGCGGCATTGCGGCGCTGCTCCTCGGCGGCCAGCTGGACCGCCGTGCGGCTCCACACCACCCGCACCCAGTGGAAGGTGAGCACCATGATCGCGAGCGTGCCGAGGATCAGGCCGATCCCGGGACCGGCGCCTTCGTAGTTGCCGAGGCCGGGCGTCTGGCGGTGCCAGATCGAGAGCACGCCGAAGACGCTGCCGACGGCCGACCCCGCGCAGGCCAGCCAGGCCAGCACCCAACGACGGGTGGTGAGCGCGAGCAACGAGAAGCCGACTCCGAACACGATGACCAGCCACACGAAGATCCGCGACGGCAGACCGATGTGCTCGACGCCTGCCGCGTCGGTGTTCAGCAGCACGTCGAAGCCGCGTGCGGTCCCCGCGGTCGGCAGCACCAGCGAGATCAGCAGGGCGAACACCGCGCCCGCCACCACCAGCGCGCGGGCGCCTGGATCGATCTCACCGGCGATGCGGCGTTCCACCGCGTCGAGTTCGCCGCGGAACTGTTCGAATTGCTTGTCCTCGTCCACCCGGTTCACCGCGTTGTCGCTCCTGTCGGCAGGCTCGTCGTTGCTGGGCTCGTTCGCGCCGGGCTCCACTGTGCCATCACCGCGAACACCACCCGCGGCCGACCCACTACCGCCGGTAGTAGATTCGGGATCCGGTTCGGGCGAGCTCACGCCGAGCAACCTGTCGAGCAACCGCTGTCCGCGGGCTCGGCCACCCTCGGTGCGCCGATCGGGGGCAGCCCGAGACCGACACCGACGGGCGCGGTCTTGGGAGTCACACCGCGCTCGTGCGCGTCGCCCGCCCTGGTGCGCCGGTGGGACTTGACCACACCGTCGGCGATGAGGTGGTGCGGTGCGGCGGCGGTGATGTCGACGGTGACGATGTCGCCGGGCCGGATCCCCGCATCGGTGCCGGGCCGGAAGTGCACGAGCCTGCCGTCGCGGGCCCGCCCGCTCATCCTGGCGGTGGCGGCGTTCTTCTTGCCGGCGCCCTCGGCGACGAGCAGTTCCACCTCGGTACCGATCAGTTCCTGGTTCGCCTCCAGCGACACCTGCTCCTGCAACGCGATCAGCCGGTCGTAGCGCTCCTGCACGACCGCCTTGGGCAGCTGGTCGGGCAGCTCCGCGGCGGGCGTGCCGGGCCGCTTGGAGTACTGGAAGGTGAAGGCGCTGGTGAAGCGCGCGCGGCGGACCACGTCCAGGGTCTCCGCGAAATCCTCCTCGGTCTCCCCTGGGAAACCGACGATGATGTCGGTGGTGATCGCGGCATCCGGCATCGCGGCCCTGACCTTGTCGATGATGCCGAGGAAGCGCTCCTTGCGGTAGGAGCGGCGCATGGCCTTGAGCACCCGGTCCGAGCCGGATTGCAGCGGCATGTGCAGCTGCGGGCACACGTTGGGGGTCTGCGCCATCGCCTCGATCACGTCGTCGGTGAACTCGGCCGGATGCGGGGAGGTGAACCGGACCCGCTCCAGTCCCTCGATCCGCCCGGCCGCGCGCAGCAGCTGGGCGAAGGCACCGCGATCGCGCGGCTGCTCGGGATCGACGAAGTTCACGCCGTAGGAGTTCACGTTCTGCCCGAGCAGGGTCACCTCGAGCACGCCTTGGTCCACCAGGGCCTGCACCTCGGCGAGCACGTCACCGGGGCGGCGGTCGACTTCCTTGCCGCGCAGCGAGGGCACGATGCAGAAGGTGCAGGTGTTGTTGCAGCCCACCGAGATCGACACCCAGCCCGCGTAGGCGGACTCCCGCCGAGCGGGCAGCGTCGACGGGAAGGCGTCGAGCGACTCGAGGATCTCCACCTGGGCCCGCTCGTTGTGCCGTGCCCGCTCCAGCAGCACCGGCAGCGACCCGATGTTGTGGGTACCGAAGACCACGTCGACCCACGGCGCCTTGCGCACGACGGTCTCGCGGTCCTTCTGCGCCAGGCAGCCACCGACCGCGATCTGCATGCCCGGCCTGCCCTGCTTGATCGGTGCCAGATGGCCGAGGGTGCCGTAGAGCTTGTTGTCGGCGTTCTCGCGCACCGCGCAGGTGTTGAAGACCACCAGATCGGGGGTCTCGGCCGCCGTGGCCTTCACATATCCGGCATCCTCGAGCAGGCCGGACAAGCGCTCGGAGTCGTGCACGTTCATCTGGCAGCCGAAGGTGCGGACCTCGTAGCTGCGCGCCCGCTCCGTCGCGTTCTGTCCGTTCGAATCCACCGGTCCATGCTACGGCCACGGGCCCTGTGGCCTGCGTCGCGGTCGGGTCCGGCCAGGTTACCGGCAGGTGTCGTCTCGGCGTGCCGTTCCGGCGAGTCACCGAAAGCGGGGCAAATCTCCGAAGAACGCCTAAGGTTTCTGACCATGACCGACGACGCCGCACCCGCGACCGGGAACGCCGCCGCCTCCGCAGGCGCGCCGCCGATGATCTCGATGCGCAACGTGGACAAACACTTCGGCGACCTCCACGTGCTGCGCGATATCAACCTGGACGTGCCGCGCGGGCAGGTCGTGATCGTCCTCGGCCCTTCGGGCTCGGGGAAGTCCACACTGTGCCGCACCATCAACCGGCTCGAACCGATCGATTCCGGCGCCATCGCCATCGACGGCGTCGCGCTGCCCGCCGAGGGCAAGGCGCTCGCGGCGTTGCGCGCCGAGGTCGGCATGGTGTTCCAGTCGTTCAATCTCTTCGCGCACAAGACGATTCTGGAGAACGTCATGCTGGCGCCGCTGAAGGTGCGTGGGCTGAAGAAGGACGCGGCACGCACCAGCGCGCTCGCCCTGCTCGATCGGGTCGGCATCGCCAACCAGGCCGACAAGTACCCCGCACAGCTGTCCGGCGGTCAGCAGCAGCGGGTGGCCATCGCGCGCTCGCTGGCGATGGACCCGAAGGTGATGCTGTTCGACGAGCCCACCTCGGCGCTGGACCCGGAGATGGTCAACGAGGTGCTCGAGGTGATGGTCTCGCTCGCCAAGGAGGGCATGACCATGCTGGTGGTCACCCACGAGATGGGCTTCGCCCGCCGGGCCGGCGACCGGGTGCTGTTCATGGCCGACGGGGAGATCGTGGAGGACACCGTCCCCGAGACGTTCTTCACCGCGCCCACGTCCGACCGCGCCAAGGATTTCCTCGGCAAAATTCTGAGCCACTGACGCCCGTCCACACATCAAGAGGGAGAAGGAAACTCGATGAGGATCAATCGTGCGATGCGCGTCGGCATCGGTGCCGCCGCGGTAGCCCTTGCGGCCACGCTCACCGCCTGTGGCGGCGGTGACGAGGGCACGGCCCTCGACCACGCCGAAGAGGGCAAGCTGACCGTCGGCATCAAGTTCGACCAGCCGGGCCTGGGCCTGCGCAACACCGACGGCACCTACAGCGGCCTCGATGTCGAGGTCGCGAAGTACGTGGGCGACAAGCTGGGGGTGAAGCCGGAGGACATCACCTTCAAGGAGTCCCCGTCGGCGCAGCGCGAGACGCTGATCGAGAACGGGCAGGTCGACTTCATCGTCGCCACCTACTCGATCACCGACTCCCGCAAGGAGAAGGTCGATTTCGCGGGCCCGTACTACGTGGCCGGTCAGGACCTGCTGGTCCGCGCCGACAACACCGACATCACCGGACCCGACTCGCTCGCGGGCAAGAAGGTGTGCTCGGTGAGCGGTTCGACGCCCGCGCAGAACATCCAGAAGAACTACCCGCAGGCGCAGTTGCAGACCTACGACACGTACTCGCTGTGCATCGAGGCGCTGCGCAGTGGCGCCATCGACGCGGTCACCACCGACAACGTCATCCTCGCCGGCTACGCCGCGCAGTCGCCTGGCACCTTCAAGCTGGTGAACGAGACCTTCACCACCGAGAACTACGGCATCGGTGTGAAGAAGGGCGATCAGGAGACCCGCGACCAGATCAACGACGCGCTCGAGGCCATGTTCGCCGACGGCGCGTGGCAGGCCGCGCTGGAGAAGTCCTTCGCCGGTACCGGTTTCGCGGTTCCCGAGCCGCCCGCCGTCGACCGCTACTGATGATCGCCACCGCCGCGGCGCGCCCCTTGGCCGCCGCGGCGGTGATGTCCTGTTCGCCCTTTTCCATCGATCGGAGGACGCGAGTCCGTGTTCGACCTGATCTCGAGGTACAACATCCTCGAAGCATTCTGGGTGACCGTGCAGCTAACGTTCTTCTCGGCGATCGGCGCCCTGGTCCTCGGCACCCTCGTCGCGGCCATGCGCGTATCCCCGATTCCGGTCGCGCGCTGGGTCGGCGCGGCCTTCGTGACCGTAGTCCGCAATACGCCGCTCACCCTGATCCTGGTCTTCACCTCGATCGGCCTGTACACCCAGCTCGGGTGGACCCTCGCCAGTGACGACATCCAGGACATCAACTATCGCTGGGCGATCATCGGCCTCAGTGTGTACACGGCAGCGTTCGTATGCGAGTCACTGCGCGCCGGCATCAACACCGTGGCGCTCGGTCAGTCCGAAGCGGGGCGTTCGCTGGGCTTCGGGTTCGCCCAGAATCTCCGGCTGATCGTGCTCCCCCAGGCGTTTCGCGCCGTCATCGCGCCCCTGGGCAGCGTGCTGATCGCGTTGACCAAGAATTCGACCGTGGCGTCGGTGATCGGCGTCGCCGAAGCGGCGTTGCTGATGAAGTCGATGATCGAGAACGAGGCCGCGATTCTCACGATCGGTGCGATCTTCGCGCTCGGCTTCGTCGTCCTCACCCTGCCGACCGGGTTGATCTTCGGCTGGCTGGCCAAGCGATACGAGGTGGCACGGTGAGCGGTGCTTCGGTTCTCTTCGACGCTCCCGGCCCCCGCGCGCGGCTGCGTCACCACCTGTATTCGGTTCTCGTCGTCCTTGCTCTCATCGGCGCCGGCTGGTGGCTCTACACCGCGTTCGCCGCGAAGGGCCAGTTCACCGCGGCCAAGTGGGAGCCGTTTCTGGACTCCCAGGTCTGGGAGACCTACATCCTGCCCGGCCTGGAGGGCACGATCACCGCCGCCGCGATCTCGATCGTCGGCTCGGTGATCTTCGGCATGATCTTCGGTATCCTGCGGCTGTCGGATCATGCGTGGGTGCGCTGGACGGCGGGCACGATCGTCGAACTCGCCAGGGCCATCCCGGTGCTGATCCTGATGATCTTCCTGTTCTCGTTCTTCGCCGATTACAAGGTTTTCCCGTCCGATCAGCTGGCGCTGGCGGCGGTGGTCATCGCGCTCATCATCTACAACTCCTCGGTCATCGCCGAGATCGTGCGGGCGGGAATCCTCTCGCTCCCGAAGGGGCAGACCGAGGCGGCGGTCGCGCTGGGTCTGCGCAAGAACCAGCTGATGCGACTGATCCTGCTGCCGCAGGCCGTCACCGCGATGCTGCCCGCGCTGGTGTCCCAGATGGTCGTGGTGCTCAAGGACACGGCACTGGGCTACCAGATCACCTATGTGGAGCTGGTCCGCTCCGGCGCACAGGTGGGCGCGGCGCTGGGCAACCCCGTCCCCGCGCTGATCGTCGTCGCGCTGCTGATGATCTCGCTGAATATCGCCTTGAGTTTCCTGGCCACCCGGATCGAGAAGCGCTTGCGTTCGGGTCGCCGGAAGAAGGGCGGCGCGGGCGTGCTCGGCGCGGACACGATCGTCACCGACGCCGCGCCCGGTGTCGACA